>NZ_JAEPVT010000004.1:0-523078 GCF_027109195.1 Rhizobium sp. AG207R | reverse complement strand
CACTCACCTCCTGCAGGCTGCGCTGGCCGCCGCTGTAAAACTCCACAACACTCTGCTTGAACGACGTGCTGTATTTCGACATGAAAAACCCCGAAAGTTGGTTGTCCAACTTTCGGGGGTCAGTTCAATGACGCCAAGGGCTTTTTGCCGGGGAAAGCGCTGCCGGGCGCGGTAAAATATGAGGCACCCGGCAGGATTTGCAGAAGCGGACTCAGGCCGCTTCCGGCCTGTCTTATGCCGCCTGCAGTTGCAGGCGGCGCATGGGCGGAAAGGCAAGCGCGATGGCGGCAGCCCCCAATCCCACAAGGGACGAACCGATGAAGAGCCAGGAATAATTGGCGAAGGTATCGAAGATCCAGCCGCCGATCAAAGGCCCGGCGGCCATGCCGATGCTCGAGAGCATCGATGCTGCGCCAAAGACGGTACCGATGACGCGCGGCCCAAAATATTCGCGCGCGAGCACGGCATAAAGCGGCATGACACCGCCATAGGCGCTGCCGAAGATGACCGCCAAAGCATAGAACTCGCCGAGTTCACTGACCATCAGATAGGTAGCAAGTGCCGCCGCCTGCACGAGAAGGCCCGCAACCAGCACCGGTTTCACGCCGAGCTTGTCCGCCAGCGTCCCGTAAAGAAGACGGCCGCCAAGACCCGCAAGGCCCTCGACGCTATAGATGCTGACGGCTGCCATTGGCCCCACACCACAGATGGTGGCGTAACTGACCATGTGGAAGATCGGCCCGGAGTGGGCTGCACAGCAGGCAAAGAAGGTCGCGCCGAGTACGAGGAATTGCGGCGAGCGGAAGATCCGGCCAAGGGGCAGGCTCTGCTCTTCCCTCTGCCCGCCCGAAGCGGTGGCTTCGGCAAGAACAGGTGCCCGCCGCACCAGCAGTGCCGCCGGTATCAGTAGAACCCAGGCCATGATGCCGATGATGAGCATGGCGAAACGCCAATCGTAAGCGGAAATCAGGTAACGGGCGAAGGGCGATACCGTCATAGGTGCAACGCCCATGCCGGCCGAGACCAGTGACACCGCAAGACCTCTGCCCTCGTCGAACCAGGCGGTCGTCGCCGCGATCATCGGCGCGAAGAAGGCGCTGGCGGCAAGGCCGACGAGAATACCGTAGGTCAGCTGGAATTGCAGAAGCGAGCCCGCCCGGCTTGCCAGAACAAGCGCCAGCCCAAGCAGCAACGCTCCGATCACCACCACGATGCGGATGCCGAAACGATCGCTTGCGGCACCCCAGGCAAAGGCGCCGAGGCCCATGGTCAGGAAATTCAGCGTCATGGCGGCAGCGATGCCGGCATGCGACCAGCCTGTATCGGCGGCAATTGGTACCTGAAAGATCGCCAAGGAAAACATCGCGCCGAGCGCAACACAGGTCATCAGCGCGCCGGCACCGACAATCACCCAACGATAGGACGAACTCATTTTGCAGCTCCCTTCATCCGGTTCGGCTCAGGCGCGAAAGATCCGATAATATCCTTTCGCGCCATGTCTGGAATAAAGACGATTGCGTCGGGACGATTTCGACATTGCCGCCGGAAAAATTTTTATCGGCGGTGCGGGAACACGTCGAATCGGCCTGGATGAGAGGCGTTCTCGGCAACCGAAGTGGTAGAAGCTTACCCTCCCCTTGAGGGGCCTCGAAGGGAGGTGTTGTTTCGCACCCAGTGCGCCCCGCTAGAAAAATGTCCTCCTGCGGGGTGATGGCCTGGACGTCCAGCCGCCAGCATCCGGAATTTAATCTTGAGCTCATATAGGGCTGCTAAGACAGCCGCCTCGATGCTGGAAGACCCTGCTTCGCGGCTGTAAGGCCAGCGCATGCAGCTGCAAATGACATACAGGCTCAAAGCAATACCGAACCAGATTCATATCATGGAGCGGACCATTCAATGGCTCATATCGTCATCATCAATCCGCGTTTCGAAACCTCTTATTGGGGGATGGAGCACGCTCTGCCGCTGTTCGACGTGAAGGCCAACCTTCCGGTGGCCTGCCTGCCTTTGCTGGCGGCGCTGACGCCGGCCGAACATACCGTCACCCTGGTGGACGAGAATATCGAGCCGATAGACTACGGCCTTTGCGAGAAGGCCGATATCGTTGCGCTGACAGGCATGATCGTCCAGCGCTTCCGCATGACGGAAATCCTGACCGAGCTCAAACGGCGCAACTGTTTCACCGTCGTCGGCGGACCTTGGGTTACGGTCAAGGAGGATTATTTCGGCAATCTCGTCGATGTCTCCTTCATTGGCGAGGCGGAAGAGACATGGCCCAAATTCCTGGCTGAATGGCAGGAGGGTCATCATGCGCGGCGTTATGAACAGGCTGACAAGACGGATATGAGCAAGGTGCCCGTGCCGCGTTTTGATCTCCTGAAGATGGACGAATATGCTGTCGGCAGCATCCAGTTTTCGCGCGGCTGTCCCTTCACCTGCGATTTTTGCGATATCATCGTCGTTTTCGGCCGCAAGCCGCGCATCAAGACCAGTACGCAGATCATCGCCGAGATGGAGGCCCTGCTCGCCTCCGGGATGGATACGGCTTTCATCGTCGACGACAATCTGATCGGCAACAAGAAGGCGATCAAGGAGGTCCTGCGGGATGTCGTTGCCTGGCAGGAGCGCCATCATTACCCGATGACGTTCCTGACGGAGGCATCGATCGATCTGGCTGACGATGCTGAATTGATGCAGCTGATGGTCGATGCCAATATCCGCGTCGTCTTCATCGGCATCGAAACTCCGAACGAGGAGGCGCTGCGCGAAACCAAGAAGCTGCAGAACCTGCGCAAGGGCGGGACGATGCTGGACAAAATCCACACGATCCAGCAGACCGGTATGGAAGTCTGGTGCGGCATGATCCTGGGCTTCGATAGTGACGATGCGACCATTTTCGATGCGCAGCGGGTATTCATCAGGGATGCGCGCATCGTCAACGCCATGATTGGCATGCTGGCGGCGATTCCGAAGACGCCGCTTTATACGCGCCTCGCCAAGGAAGGCCGCCTCGACCACGACGATCCGCCCGCCTATGGCACCAATGTCATACCGCTCAATCTCTCGCGCGAAACCCTGCGGGATGGATATCTTTCGGTTCTAAGCGATCTGCACGAGCCGGCCGCCTATTTCGATCGGCTGGATGCGCTTTACATCGACGCGCGTATCGAACCGGAAAGTACTCGCTTACGCCACCTGCGCCGCCATCCACTGCGCCTGCTGACACTCAATGCGACATGGGCATTCGAAGCTGTCGGGATTTTCCTCCGGTTGATGCGCCGAGTTAAGGAGGCTGATTTGCGCGCCACTTACCGCGCGCGGCTTTTCAATCTCCTGCGGCATCGGCGCTCTCCCGTCGTCCTGCAAATCTATGCCATCAAATGCGCCATGCATTATCACGCCCATATCATGGTGCAGCAGATGCGCACCGGCGGCGGTATCGTCAATTCATTCTAGCGAAGTGTTTTGAACACAGTAAGTTTGGTGACTATCGTGCTGCCTTGAGACAATCTCCCGGCAGGCGATTCGATACCGTCGTCACTGTTGCTTCGATGCAACATTTCATGCCTGATATCTGCAATTCGAAATTGTGGGGTTGCTGATTTCCAGATCTCGCGTATGATCACGTTCATCCGCAAATCGAACAAGGAGGCGTGACATGCATAATTCACATATGTTTACCTACGTCTCCGGCGGAATGATGTCGACGGCCTTGGTGTGCATTACACCAACTGCGCGGCGACTTTATAATTAAAGCTAAAAAAGCTTTATCTGCCGCCGCTTAGGCGTTTTCCCAATAAACCTATATGACTTGCCGAGGGTGTGATTTGGTGTGTCGTTGACGCATCGACTCCTGAAGCCGGTCAAGCTTCAAGAGGACCTGGTCGCGTGACTGCGCCAGGAAAAATAATGACTCATTCACAATTTATAGTTGCCGATAGTTTGACGGCGACGGTCGATGAACTGTACCAAAAATTCGGTGCGTGGAGGACTGCACGCGCCCTGCTGTTTGTTGTCTGGAAACGGCGGCAGACTTATGAGCAGGTATATGGATTATCGAATTATCAGCTTCGGGATATCGGTCTTCCCGAGCGTGAGGAAGGGCTGGATTATCGCAGCTTGCTGGCGTTGCATGTGAGCCGCCTTAAATGAGGTGGGTTTGATGCAGATGGGCACTTTACGGCTCGTCCTTCTTGACCTCTGCTGGTTCGAGAATGGCGGTGCGGCTGCGAAATCACGACGGACGGGAAACCATTTGTATGGTGGGTTCACCGCTCCGTTCGCTGTAGCCTACCTATCAGCCGCCGCGCGGCGGATATCGCAGGGGGAGGCGATGCCTTCCCCTGTGACCTGACTGGCGTCGAAAGCCGAAACTGGCCGATATCTTTCCTACCGACAGCGTATCGGTCTGAATTCTCCAGTGAATGATGAAGTGTCGCCTGGAGAGGGTCGCAATCTTCCCGCAATCCGCTTATGCAATGCAATCCTTACATTTTTGGGGACGGTTCATTGCGGATATTGTTGCTTGAAGACGAGCCGGAAATGGCTGCGGCGCTGAGCGCTGCGTTGCAGGCTCGCGATGCCGTCGTCGATCACGTCTCGATCCTGGCCGATGCCGAAGAGGCTGCGATCAATCTCCCTTATGATGTCATTCTCCTCGATCGGCAGGTTCCGGATGGCGATGGCTTGTCGATCATTCCGAAGCTGCGCGCGGCCGGCATCGATACGCCCGTTATCGTGTTGACGGCACGCGGCGATCTCGACGACCGTATTGGCGGCCTTGATACCGGCGCCGACGATTATCTCGTCAAGCCTTTTGCCATGGAGGAGCTTCTGGCGCGACTGCGCGCCATCCTGAGGCGCCCCGGCGAACTGCGGAGCGAGGTGATGAATTTCGGCAGGCTATCTTATGACTTCGGCTGTCATGACATCCTGATCGAGGGTGAACGGCTCGAATTGCCACGCCGGGAAGTTCTGGTCTTTGAGGCGCTTGCGCGTAGGCTTGGTCGCACGGTATCGCGCCACGCTCTGGAGGAGGCTGTCTACGGGTTCAGCGAAGATATCCAGTCAAACACCCTGGATGCGCATATCTCCCGTCTTCGCCGCAAGCTTGCCTCGGTGGAGTCCGGGCTGGAGATTCATCCTGTTCGCGGCATTGGCTATCTGATGAGACTGAAATCATGAGCGGAGGCCAGCCTTCCTTGCGATGGCGTCTCGTATTGCGCCTATCATTCCTGCAAGCGATCTTCCTGTCGCTGCTTGCGGTGCTCATCGTGGCTGCTCTTTGGGCGACCGGCAGTTTCATCTCTCTTCAGCCGGAAGATGAGACCATCGATGCCATCTCCCGGTCCCTTGGGCGCGATCAGAATGGTGCCCTTATGCTGAAGGAGACGGCAGCGCTTTTGGCGCGGCGTGGGGATCTGCCGGGTCTCTGGTTCGTCGTTCGCGATCGCAGCGGCGCCACGATCAAGGACGGAAACGTACCCGCGGCCTATGCCGCGATCGGCGCTGCGCTCGACGGTGTCGGACAAGCCCGTTTCGGCGGCAATCTCGGCGGCAGCACCGTACCTGCCGCCCGGTTGCAATGGGTCTCGTCTCCGGCAGGCGAGGTCCAGGTTCTGACGGGTATGGACGGCAGCGTGTCGACGATCCGTGTCCTTGGCGCGGTGGGCATTGTCTTCTTCAGCGCTCTTCTGCCGCTGCTCATCGTAACGGCGGTCGCAACGGTGATTGCCGCGCCACTCGTGATTCGCCGCGCTTTTTCTTCGCTTGATTCCGCCGTTGCCCGCGCCGGGCAGATCGATATCAATCGCCAGGGAATGCGGCTACCGATCGATGATGTTCCGCGCGAGATCCTGCCGCTTGTCGAAGCCGTCAATGACGCGCTGAGCCGGCTGGACGACGGCTATGAGCGGCAGAAGCGTCTGTTTTCCCATCTTGCGCATGAGTGGCGGACGCCGGTCGCGATCCTGCAGGCACGTCTCGATGGTCTGCCGGCAGGCCCTTTGAAGGAGCGGCTGTTTGAGGATACGGTGCGCCTTGCGACGCTTGCCGAGCAGTTCCTCGATCTTCAGCGCCTCAATCATCGCTTCGAGCCAACTTCAGTTGATCTCGTACAGGTCGCCGAACACGTCGTTTCGGAGCTGGCACCGCTTGCAATCGCTGCCAATTACGAACCTTGTTTCATCAAGGACGAGGAGGTTGTGGAGGTTCTCGGTGATCGCATGGCCATCGAGCGGGCCGTCACCAACCTCGTGCAGAATGCGATCCAGCATGGCGGCCGCCGCGGCAGGATCACCGTCCATGTCGGCCGTGCCACCGGCATTACCGTAAGCGACGAAGGAAACGGTGTCCCGCAGGAGGAGCGGGACCGCATCTTCGAACCGTTTCACCGCCTCCAGGGACGCAGCAAAGGTTTCGGCCTCGGGCTGAACCTCGTTCAGGAGATTGCGAGGCTCCATGGCGGAAAGGTTTGCGTCATCGACGGACCGACGGGTGGTGCGTCTTTCAGATTGAGCTTTCCGATGGCCGGATAGCCTATCGGCTCCCGATGCAATGTTCTCGCAATCGGCTCC
This sequence comes from Rhizobium sp. AG207R, assembly GCF_027109195.1. Classification (NCBI taxonomy): domain Bacteria; kingdom Pseudomonadati; phylum Pseudomonadota; class Alphaproteobacteria; order Hyphomicrobiales; family Rhizobiaceae; genus Rhizobium; species Rhizobium sp. AG207R. The sequence continues at coordinate 516,503 of NZ_JAEPVT010000004.1, read as the reverse complement.
TTCTAGGAAAAGCCTGCTGCACAGGCGAATCTCTTGAGCCCCTACTGGCGGGAACATATGTCAAACACATCACTATTCTTGCGAACTCTGCTGACCAATCCGCGCATGGTGGGAGCGATCGCCCCCTCCGGCCCGGTCCTAGCCAATCTGATTACAAGCGAAATTGGTCCTTCGGCGGGACCGATCCTCGAGCTCGGTCCGGGCACGGGAGTATTCACACGAGCCCTACTCGCACGCGGCATATGCGAAAGCGATATTACGCTGATTGAATCCGCTGATAGTTTTGCCAGTCTGCTGCGACAGCGGTTTCCTGATGCCCGCGTCATCTGCGCCGATGCTGCGCGGCTTGATGCCTATGACTTGCCTGAAGGAGAGCTGTTCGGCTGTGCGATCAGCGGGTTGCCGCTACTTAACATGTCGCCGAAGACGGTCATTGCCATTCTTGCTGCGGTATCAGCGAGGCTGCGTGAGGGCGGGGCACTCTATCAGTTCACCTATGGCCTGCGCTGTCCGATACCGCATCGCCTGCTCGACCGGTATGGCTTCAAGGCAACGCTGCAGGGCCAGGTGCTGCGCAACTTTCCGCCTGCTAGGGTCTATAAGATCGTCCGGCGCAGGCCGATAAAATCTCCGGCTGCCGCCACATGAGTGACTCCTCCTATATGTTGGATGTTCTGCCCGATCTGGCGGCGTGGGGACTGTTCGGCCTTGCATTGTGTTCCGCGATCGAGAAGCTTGTCCCCATCCTACCGTCGATCGCCCTATTCTTGATGCTGGGCATGCTGGGTGTCGCCAACCCGGTTGATCTGCCTGCAGTGATCGCCGTTACCGCCGCCGGTTCAACGGCAGGCTCGCTGTTCTGGTATGGAATAGGCCGTTGGCTGGGACCTGCGCGTGGCGACCTCTTCGTGCTGAGGATGACCCGGCGTCTGGATATCAAAGAAGAGTGGTATCTGCGCCTGAAACGCAATTATCATGGTCATGCCATACGGGCCACGCTCTTCGGTCAGCTTGTGCCTATCGTTCGCGCCTATATGGCATTGCCAGCAGGTGTGCTTGCCATCCCGGCGCCAGGCTTTGCCATCGCGACATTCTGCGGCGCGTTGATTTGGAATACGCCGTTTCTGGTATCGGGTTATTTGTTGCGTCAACAAATATTGGCGCCAGATGCAGCAGCACCTGCCGCCGTCGCAGCAATCATCTTGGTCAATCTTCTGCTGCTTGCGCTGCTGCGATTTTACCGGCCAAGCCGCAGCGCGGCTTAGCCGGTCATCACGCTTGCCGTCGGCTATACGGTCAGAACGGCGTATATGACGCCACCGTTTTCGCCGCGTGTAAGGGAAACATCGGCGATCGGGTGTTTGACCTTGTCGATGATCGACTGGACATCCTCGTCCGTTCGCCAGATCAGCGGCCAGTTCATGAAGGTTTCCATGTAGCCTTCGACGCCGATATCCTTGGCGAAGTTTGCGAGCAGGAACTTGCCGCCGGGCTTCAGCATCTGCAGGCAGCGTTCCGTCAGACGCACGGCTACGCTTTCGGCCAGATAATCGTAAAGGCCGGCTGCATAGATGAAGTCGAACGTGCCGAGCTTCTGCGCGCGTCCCAAAATGGTGCGAACGGAGCCGTTGATCGCTTCTATGCAGGTGCCATGGAAGGTCGAACTCACCGCCCCGACACTGACCGGGTCCTGATCAAGCGCGACCCAGCGCTTGAGCCTGCCGCTTTGCAGAGCCTTTGAGAGCTCCGCTTCGCGAAGATGGCCGGCCGCGATTGCCAGGACTTCGGCGCCATCCGTCGCCTCCGCCACTGCATCGACGTGGGCTGCCAGGATCTCGCGCCTTTCTCGCACGGCGACGGCGGATGGTGCGCGCCGGGTGAAATCGTAAACTTCTGCGCCCAGCGCCGAAGCTTCCGCCACCTGTGCGGCAACGGCCGGATGTTCATAGATGAAATCCAGCAGATAGGCATCGCCGCTGTAGCCACGCGGCTTTTCGAAGGACCATCGTGTCAGAGGGTCCTGCAACAGGTAGGACGACACGGGATGTCCCTGCGCCACCGAGGCGAGATGTGCCCAGGTCAGGGGTGTCGTCTTGTTTTTCAGCGCCTGCAGACGCTCCGTCAAGGCTTGCATGGTGCCTGGAACGGGCGCGTTTGCTTCGAACGCCTGCTGCGTGAGGGAGAGAATGAGGGCGAGTTCGGCCTCGCCCTCCTTTATTTGGTCGGTTGCAATGTTGTTACCGGACGATCTCGTATGTTCCGAGATGGACTGGGAGGTAACGAGGCTGAAGCCATCAAGAGCGGTTTGAAATTGTTTCAATTTTAAATCATTCCGTGAACACTACGCAAACCATATCTCATATAAAAATTGAGCGCTATGGTTTTGTTAATGTCGCTGCGGCAACGCTGTCGTTATCAAACGGATCAAATTAGCCGCCGTGGTGAAGCGAGCGATTTGTTCATTCGAGCGACGCAAAGGTAACGCGGTGGACATGAGGTCTCGGCTAACTCGGGTGATGATGAGCATGCGTCGATTGTCGGGAAACAGCGATCTTGGTCAGAGCGAGGCTCGCATGACTAACCGCCCCGATGAGCTGCGCGGGCTCTACAAAGCCTATAGCAACGATGCGCGGCGCGTCTTGGCTCGCAGCGGTCTGTGGCTTGCCGTGCCCGTTTATATCCTCTTCCTGGTCACGGATCTGGTCTTCATTCCCGACGTCTCGCACGTGACGATCCCTGCGCGGTTTCTGATCGGGGGTTTTTCGCTTTTGATCCTGGAAATGCAGTTTTCGCGGCAACGCCGTGCCGGCGAGCTTGAGGCGACATGTGCTGCGGCCGTCGTTCTCGGATATGTCGTGTGGCTGCTGCCGGCATTGCAGACGGCCAATGCCGAGGCATTCTCCTATTATGCCGCCTTCGGCGCCATCTTCATGATGGGCGTTAACCTGTTCTTCAGCCTTGAGTTCGGCCTGGCACTGATGTCATCAGGGCTGATCTTCGCCTTTTTCCTGCTGTCGCTGACGGAATTTCATTATAGCGCCGCCTACTGTCTGGCCTTCACCACCTTCTATCTCTGCTGCTTCGTGTTCACCTCCTATGTGAACTGGAAACTGAACAAGGAGCGTTTCAACGTCTTTCTCAATGCCAGGGAAGCGGAGCTGCAGCAGCGCCAGGCGACGGAACGCGGCGAGGCGCTTCTGCGGCTTTCGATTACGGATTCCCTGACCGGGATGGAGAACAGAAGAGCCGCGGATATAAGGCTGAAACAATTTTGGGATCGCTGGCGCGAGAAGGGCGCAGCATTCGCCATCCTGCTGGTCGATGTCGACTTCTTTAAGAAGTATAATGATTATTACGGCCATCAGGAGGGGGATCACTGCCTTGTGACGGTTGCCAATGCGCTGTCGAACATCGTTGCTCCACTCGGGGCAACGGTCGGACGTTACGGCGGCGAGGAATTCATCGTTATCCTCGATCTGGAGAGCAGTTCGGATGCGCTGGCTCTGGCGGATGCCATTTGTCAGGGGATAGAGGCTCTCGATATCGTCCATGCACAACGTCTGGACGGCTTCCGGCATGTCACGGTAAGTGTTGGAGCGACCATTACGAGAGACGTCGCCGGCGCGAAGCTGGAGAACGTGATCAACGAGGCAGACCGTGCTCTGTATTCGGCAAAGGCGAGCGGCCGCAATTGCGCACGGATCTTCGATCCGAACGAGCTGCCGGGCGGCGATGCGAGCGAGAATATCGCGGCCATTTTGAAGATCGCCATCCAGCAGAACCTCGTCTCGCTGGTCTATCAGCCGATCCAATATCTCCAGACTGGAGAAATCGGTGCCTATGAAGCTCTGATGCGCCTGCAGTTGCTCGACGGATCGAATGCTTCTCCGGCCGTCTTTATCCCGATAGCGGAACGCACCGGCGCCATCATGGAACTCGGCTATTGGGCGATCAGAAGGGCCTGCTGTGATTTGCTTACCCGCGACATTGTCGACACGGTCAGCATAAACGTCTCCCCGATCCAGCTTCGGGCTCCGGGTTTCGCCGCGCAGGTGGCCGCTATTCTGGCGGAAACGGGCGTTTCGGGTCACAGGGTGGCGTTCGAGATCACCGAGGGCGTCGATATGGAGATACGCCCCGATGTCCTCGACAGCATTCAGGATCTGAAGAAGCTCGGCATCAAATTCTGGCTGGATGATTTCGGCACAGGTTTTGCCGGATTGTCATGGCTGCGGCTGATGGAGTTCGAAACCGTCAAGATCGATAAATCCTTCCTGCATGACGCGGCAAGCAACGACGGTGCGAAGATCCTTCTCGAGGACATCATCGGTCTGGTGCGCAATCGCGGCCATCGCATCTTGGTTGAGGGCGTGGAGGACGAGGAGCAGCTCAATCTCGTCAAATCCTTTGGCATCGATGCCGTTCAGGGATACCATATCGGCCGTCCGGCACCGGCGCTCAAGCATCCGATTACGATGATGCATACCAGTCGCCGCCGTCTGCAGGCATCGGCCTGAAGCGCGGGCCGCCTCCAGGGCGTGGGTGATGAGAATGGCAAGCGTCGATCTGTCCGAGATCTACCGAGGCTATATTGCCTGTCTGAACAAGCAGGATTGGTCGAATCTGGGTAAATTCGTCCATGAAGACGTGCATTACAATGACGCCTACATTGGACTATCAGGCTATTGGCAAATGCTCGAAGGCGATTTTCGCGCCATTCCCGATCTTCATTTCGATATCACTCTACTGATCTGCGAACCGCCACGCGTCGCAAGCCGCCTGCAATTTGATTGTAGGCCGACGGGAATGCTGTTCGGTATGGCGGTGAATGGCAGAAGGGTGCAGTTTGCCGAGAATGTCTTCTATGAGTTTCTGGATGGGCGGATCCGGAACGTCTGGTCTGTCATCGACAAGGCTGCAATCGCAGCTCAGCTCTAGGACTTCTTCCCGAGGCGCAACGCGATAAAGCCTGCTGCGAATGCCGCGAGGCCGGTTGCGATAATCGGGCCTGAATAGCTGCCGGTATGGTCGAAAATAAAGCCTGCTGCAGTTGGCCCGATCAGGGCTGCCACACCCACGGCCGAATAGAGATACCCGATAACTGCACCAATCTGGCGCGTGCCGAACAGATCGGCGGCGACAGCCGGATAAAGGCCGACGCACCCGCCATAGCTCATGCCGAAGATCAATGCGAACAAGATCAGCTGGATCATGCCTGATGCCGACGCCCATATGGCAAAGGAGGCCGCGACTGCAAGGGTGAGCGATGCCAGCAGTTGCCGGCGGCCGAAGCGATCTCCCAGGCCTGCCAGAAAGAAGCGGCCGATGACGCTGCCGACACCGATAACGCTGACAAGGGCGGTTCCGTCCTGAATGGAAAGCCCCATGTCGCGGGCGGCGGCGACGATATGAACATAGGGGATGAAGGTGCACAGAGAGGACAGGAGCAGCACGATATAGAAAAGCCAGAACCGTCCGTCGCGCCATATAGCGGGGAGCTTGGGATTGCCGGCGTGCGCCGGGAACGAGATCGTACCGTCACGGCGCTTGCGGACAAGCAGAGCCGCCGGTATGCCAAAAACGGCGAAGATGCAGGCAAGCGCAAGGAAACACCCTCGCCAGCCGATGAAGGGAAGAGCCTGGCCGATGGCGAAGGGCAGGATCAAGGTCCCAAGCCCAATCCCCGCCGTCGCGACGCCCGACGCCTGGCTTCGTTTGTGGATGAACCAGGATTGCACCGCTCCGATCGCCGGAACGTATGACAGGCCGATCCCAAATCCGACGCCGAAGCCATACCAGATGTAAAGTGCGGTCAAGGATCCGGCACGACTGGCGGCGATATAGCCAATGATCATTGCTCCCAGTCCCAGAAGAACAAGGCTGCGCGACGACCATCTGTCGGCGAGAGGCCCGGCAATCGCGCCGAGCGAGTAGAAGAGAAATGCGGAAATGGAAAAGACGAGGGCGACCTCGCCGCGCGACGCATTGAACTCCGCAGCAAGCCCCGGCAAAGTGGCGGAGAAGGAGTAGGCGGCTCCGAACGTCACGGTCGTCAGCACATGGGTGGCGGCAACGACCTTCCATCCTTCCCGCGTATCGGCTTCTTCATGGTCGCGCGAAAGGATAAGGTCGGACATATCGGGCTCTGCAAAAGATCGTGCTGCCGGTCAATATGCTTCACGGGGCTACGTTCGAGAAATGAATAGTGCTGATGGCGCCTATTGCTTCTCTTGATTCATCCCACCGTTGACGGACAGGGCTATTCGCGAATTGCCTGCGAGGCGGCCAGGTCGGTTTCAATGAAGACGCATGATCTGTCTGCCGTTTGCAGCAGTGTGTCTGCCACGCTGCCATAGGAGAGGCTGCCACTGGCTCGCTTGCTCACGCCGAGCACGATCAGATTATATTTGCCGCTTCGGGCGTGCCGCAGGATCGAGAGCTCCGGTGACGGTCCTTGCTGAACCACCTTCTCGATCTCGACGCCATAGTAATCCGCGATCGCGCCGACCTTGTTGAGAACGTCCCATTGGTCATTGCCTCGGTCGCTGATGCGCGGAATGGCTCTGACCTGTCGCGGTTCAACGATCCGCAGCAGGGCGCAATGGGCTCCCGCCGCCTTCGCAATCGCAAGCCCGAATTCGGCTGCCCGGACGGAGCGTTCGGTGCCGCTGACCGGCAGCAGGATTCTCAAGTCCTGGGGACGTTCGGGGAGCATACCGCGTGCTGTTACGATAGCTGACGTTCCCTGGAAGGCAGAGGTCATGATTTGCAGGGCCGTGCTGAAGCGCCCGTCTTCGCCCATGGTCGGTTCGATGCCCATGAAGAGGAGATCGTGGCCGGCACCCGAGACATCTTCGAGCATGGTTTCCAGCGTGTCGTTCTTCTCCCGGACCGTAACATGGATATCGCTTTCGCTGGCCATATCCTGCTTCGGGGAAGCCGACGCCAGTAAATCGGTCGCGCATTGTCTCAAATCGTCAGCGACGGCTCGACCTTGCGGCGCTGCGACTGTCGTCGCTCTGTCATTTGGATCGTGTATTGCGTCGCTTGGTTCCCTGATATCCAGGACGGTGACAGGCATCTTGCGCGTCACGGCGAAGAAGGCGGCGATCCACGTGGCGAGGCGGCTGCTTTGCGAGCCATCCACGGTCAGCAGGATGCGTTCGAAATTTCCGAGGAAGCTTTCGCTTTCGAATTCTTCACGTTCGAGCCGGTCACGCTCCTCTTCGCGCAACGGCAGGCGGGCAAGCGCCCAGCGAAGCGTTGGCGGCATCGCCATCGTGGTGATGACGGCCATGGCGACGATGATGGAGAAGAGTTTTTCGTCCAATACGCCGACGGACAGGCCTATGGTCGCGACGATGACTTCCGTCGATCCCCTGGCGTTCATTCCACAGCCGAGCGCCAGAGCTTCGGATGCCGAATAGCCGCCAAACTTGGCGGCGGCAAAAGCGCCTCCGAACTTGCCGATGCTCGCTATGATGACGATGGCGGCCGTCAGCAGCAAGATGGAGGGATCGGCAAGCACGGTAAGATCGGTCTGCAGGCCGGTCAGCCCGAAGAAGACTGGCATGAACAGCGCTGTCGTCAAACCGCGAAGCTGGACGTCGATCTGTCGGGTGAGGATCGGCGATTCACCGACGAGAATGCCGGCGACGAAGGCGCCGAGCACGGTATGGACGCCGATGAGATTGGTGATGATGGCCATCCCGCCCATGATCGCAACGATGGCGCTGAGCACGGGCAGATCGCTGCGAAAATTATCGTTGGTCCAGCGGATGATCTCGAACACGATCCGCCGTCCTACAGTGAAGCTCACGGCCATGAAGGCCAGTGTGCCGATGACGCTGGTCGCCAGTGTCATGAGATCGACTGTCCCTTTTTCCGCAAGACCAAAGGTTATGGCGATGATGACCCACCCAACCGTATCGTCGATAATGGCCGAAGCGACGATCAGCTGACCGATGTTCCGGCGCATGAAATCCATTTCGCGGACGACGGAGGCGACGATCTTCACGGAAGAAATGGAAAGCGCGGTACCAAGAAAAAGTGATGTGACCAGCCGCTTTTCGGGATCGGGAAGAAAGGCGTCCGGGATGAGCTCGCCGAGTGCAAAGCCGGCCGCAAAGGGAATGACGATGCCCGTCAACGAAACGCCGGCCGCCGATTTGCGCAAGCGTTTCGCAAGAGCGAGATCGGTCTCCATGCCTGCGAGCAGCAGGAGAAAGAGAATGCCGAGCTGGCCGATCGCGTCGGTCATGCTCTTTTGTGCGCCCTCCGAAGGAAAAAGGCTCGCCTGTGCATGGGGGAAGATCAAGCCGAAAAGGGAGGGGCCGAGAATGATGCCGGCAATGATCTGGCCCATGATCGATGGCTGGCCGATGCGCACCATCAATTCGCCGAGCAATCTGCCCGATACCACAAGCAGAATGATCTGGACCAGGAACAGCCCTTCCGAAGGGTGGCTGGCCTTCTGCCCCTCGGCAGCGAAGGCGGAGTGCGCAATCGACAGCGACAGGGTGATGGCAATGAGAATGATAACGGCGTTTGACGGAGATGCTTTTAAGACATTCTGGCGTGATGGCATGGACTGATCCCACTGAGCAGCAGGAAAAACGCGCCAGAACCTTTGCCGTTCCAGTTTTTATCGTTGGTTGCAGCCTTCAATGACCCGGCTCGGGTTTCGGCCGTGAGCATGGTCCGCCGCTCATGTGGCGCCGGACCATAGGCTGGCCAGAACGATCAGACCCGTTCCAGTGCGATAGCGATGCCCTGGCCGACGCCGATGCACATGGTCGACAGCGAATAGCGACCGCCGGTTTCTTTCAGTTCCAGGGCGGCGGTACCGGTGATGCGGGCACCGGACATGCCAAGCGGATGACCGAGCGCGATGGCGCCTCCGTTGCGGTTGACGCGCGTATCGTCATCGGCAATGCCGAGTTCGCGCAACACGGCAAGCCCCTGCGAAGCGAAGGCCTCGTTCAATTCGATAACGTCGAACTGTTCCTGGTGCATGTTGAGGCGAGCCATCAGCTTGCGCGAGGCGGGAACCGGGCCGATCCCCATGATGCGCGGAGGGACACCTGCGGCCGCGCCGCCGAGGACGCGGGCAATCGGCGTCAGGCCGTATTTCCTGGCAGCTGCCCCTGAAGCAATGATGAGCGCGGCAGCGCCATCGTTGACGCCGGAGGCGTTGCCGGCGGTCACCGTGCCGCCTTCCTTCTTGAAGGGCGTGCCGAGCTTGGCAAGCGCTTCCATGGTGGTTGCGCGCGGATGCTCGTCCTTGCCGACAATGACCGGATCGCCCTTGCGCTGCGGGATCGTGACCGAAGTGATTTCCTTGGCAAGCCGGCCGTTCTCCTGTGCTGCCGCAGCCTTTGCCTGCGAGCGAACGGCAAAGGCGTCCTGATCCTCGCGGCTGACCTTGTAATCTTCTGCGACGTTCTCGCCGGTTTCCGGCATGGAATCCACGCCGTATTGCTTCTTCATGACAGGGTTGATGAAGCGCCAGCCGATGGTGGTATCGTAGATCTCGGCATTGCGCGAAAAGGCGCTTTCGGCCTTGGGAATGACGAAGGGCGCGCGCGACATGCTTTCGACGCCGCCGGCGATCATCAATTCAGCCTCGCCGGCGCGGATGGCGCGGGCGGCTGCTATGACGGCATCCATGCCCGAACCGCAAAGCCGGTTGATCGTCGTGCCGGGCACTGAAATCGGCAGGCCGGCCAGCAGGCTTGCCATGCGCGCGACGTTGCGATTGTCCTCGCCCGCCTGGTTGGCGCAGCCATAGATGACATCATCGACGGCTTCCCAGTCGACAGAGCCGTTGCGTTCGATCAGCACCTTCAGTGGTATTGCACCGAGATCGTCGGCGCGGACGGAAGAAAGCGATCCGCCGAAGCGGCCGATCGGCGTGCGGATATAGTCACAGATGAAGGCTTCGGTCATGGTCTTCTCCCTACGGCATGGCGCGCAAAAGTGAGCAGCGGATTTGCGACAACGGCATGCGAAATATTATAAGCTTAAAGCATTGCGCGCGAATCTGAAAGATCGCAACGAGCTTTAGAGCGTCGGCACGATCAGGTCGGCAACCGGGCCGTCTGTATGCAGGGGCGCACCGGTCATCGCTTGCAGCTCGTTCATCGTCAGGGCAGCGAGTTTTTCGCGCACGACGAAACCTTGCTTGCCAATGTCGATGACTGCATGGCTCGTATAGATACGGGTGATGCAGCCGACACCGGTCAGCGGAAAGGTGCAGGCCTCCACCAGTTTCGGCTTGCCGTCCTTCGTCACATGTTCGGTGATGACGAAGACCTGCTTGGCGCCATGGACCAGATCCATGGCTCCGCCGACGGCTGGCACACCCTTGGAGCCGACGCGCCAATTGGCGAGATCGCCATTCTGCGCCACTTGATAGGCGCCGAGGATCGCGACATCCAGATGGCCGCCACGCACCATGGCGAAGCTATCGGCGTGGTGGAAAAAGGAGGCGCCCGGTTTCAGCGTGACGGCCTTTTTGCCGGCGTTGATCAGATCCCAATCTTCCTCGCCTTCCGCCGGCGGCTCGCCGAAATTCAGGATGCCATTTTCGGTGTGGAAGATCGCCTGGCGGCCAGGAGGCTGGTAGCGGGCGACCATTTCCGGAAAGCCAATGCCGAGGTTAACATAGGCGCCATCCTGGATATCCTGAGCTGCGCGCCAGGCGATCTGGGCGTTGGAGAGCTTGATGTCTTCGCGTGTGTCGATGGTCATACGTAGGCCACTCCGGCTCGAATGAGATTTTCTTCCTGCTGCGGATCGGCGACCTCAACAACGCCGTTGACGAAGATGCCGGGGGTTACGATGTGCTCGGGATCGAGCTCGCCGGCAGCAACGATTTTCGAGACTTGTGCGATCGTCTTGGCCGCGGCCATGCACATCAGCGGATTAAAATTGCGGCCGGCCTTGTTGTAGATGAGATTGCCCTGCACGTCGCCGACTTCAGCCTTGACGATAGCGAAGTCGGCCTTGAGCCAGCGCTCCTGAACATAGTGGCGGCCGTCGAATTCGGCGATGATCTTGCCGTTGGCGAGTTCGGTGCCATAGGCGGTTGGGGTATAAAAGGCTGGAATGCCGGCGCCGCCGGCACGGATGCGTTCGGCGAGCGTCCCCTGAGGCACCAGTTCCAGCTCGATTTCACCGGCCAGGTAACGGTCGGTGAAGGCGCGCGGATCGGACGAACGCGGGAAGGAGCAGATCATCTTCCTGACCATGCCGGCATCGATCATCGCAGCGATGCCGATACGCCCGTTGCCGGCATTGTTGTTGATGACGGTCAGGTTCTGCGGGCCTTTGTCGATCAGCGCATGAATGAGTTCGATCGGCGCACCGGAGCCGCCAAAGCCACCGATCATGACGGTCGCACCATCGCTGATCTCGGAGACGGCAGCCGCCGTGCTCGCAATTGTCTTATCCATGCGCAAACTCCCACTTGCCAATGCGGGCGGACCAAGGCGCCCCGTCCTCTTCCTTTCGAATAGATCAGCAAGGGCTGGACGGCAATTATTTTGTGCGATATTTGACATTTGTTCATATATCGCACAAAATGCCGCCAAAATCGGGGATCAGAGATGCGCGAAACGGATTTCGTCAGCGGCTTTGCCAAGGGATTGAAAGTCATCGAAGCCTTCGGCGAGACGCAGCAGCGCCTGACGATTGCCGAAGCATCGAAGCTGACCGGCCTCGATCGCGCCACCGTGCGCCGTTCGTTGCTGACGCTCTCCGAACTCGGCTATGCCACTTATGACGGCAAATTCTTCACGCTGACGCCGAAGATCCTGAGGCTCGGCCACGCCTATCTGGCCGCGACGCCGCTGCCGACGATCATCCAGCCCCATCTCGATCAGCTTGCTGAGCGCGCCGGGCAGAATGCGTCAGCCTCGGTGCTCGACGGCACGGAGGTCGTCTACATCGCCCGCGCCTCGCAGCGCCGGGTGATGTCGATCAACTTGACGCCGGGCAGCCGGCTTCCGGCCTTCTGCGCCTCAATGGGTCGCGTCCTGCTGGCCGCCTTGCCGGAAAGCCAGGCCCGTGCGGTGCTCGAGCGGAGCGACCTCAAGGCGAACACGCCGAATACAAAGACCGATCCTGAGGAACTGATGGCGGAGTTCCGCCAGGTGAGGGAGCAGGGCTATGCCGTCATCGATCAGGAACTGGAAATCGGCCTTTGCTCGATTGCCGTGCCGGTCGAAAACGATCGCGGCCAGACCGTGGCGGCGATCAATATTGGCGCTCCCGCTGCTTACGTCGCGGCTTCCGACATGGCCGAGCGCTTTCTGCCATTGCTGAAGGAAACACAGAAGGCGCTGCGGCTGGTGCTGCCGTAGTCTGTGAAGCTTACGGGGCCATCCTCGTCCTTCGAGGCTCCGCCTTCGGCTGCGCACCTCAGGATGAGGATGGAGCATGCCCGACGCTCGATATGCTTTGGAGCCTCTTTTTGGCGCGTGAGAGGATTAGCCCTCATGGTGAGGAGGCCTGTAAGGCCGTCTCGAACCACGAGGGCGGGTGATTACCCGATTGATTTCTGTTCACATTCCCAACCTCTCCCTCTCCTCAATCCGCCAGGCGCGAGGCGTTTGCCCGGTCTGCTTGACGAAGAAGCGGGAGAAATAGGCGGGGTCGGCAAAGCCGAGGCGATAGCTGATTTCCTGAACGGTCGCGAAGGTGAAGACCAGCTCGCGCTTGGCCTCATCCAGCAGCTTGCGTGTGATCAGCTCGTGCGCGCCATGCCCGGTTCTGCCACGCACGATGCGGCTGAGATGGGCCGGCGAGATGCCAAGGCTTTCCGCATAGAAGGCGGCCGGCTTGTGCGAGCGGAAGTGGCGCTGGATCAGGCCCTGCAGCATCTCCATGCGGCGCTCGCTTTCGTCGCCCGGATTGGATTCCTCATCAGCCTTTTGGGCGATGCGGGCCGTCAGCAGCAAGGCCGAAGTTAGATAGGCATCCAGCAGATCGTTGCGGCCGTTGCGGTGGCTCGCAAATTCTTCTCCCAGGCGCCTCAATGTGCTGGCGACGTAGGCTGCGTCTTCATCGTCAGGATCGAGCAAGGTCAGATGCGGATCTGCAAGCCATGTGCCCAGCCGGCTGCGATCACCCGGCGAAGCTTTGAGATGCGAGATCAGCACCGTGATGACGAAGCCGTCAATATCTCGCGAAAAGCGGAAGCCGTGATTGAGGCGCGGCGGCACCGTAATGACGGCGGGTGGCGTGATGGCATGGGGAATTCCGTCAAAGACGGCATCGCCCGATCCGGCTTGTATGTACAAGATCTGGAAAAAGCTCTCATGCCGGTGCGGGCGGATCTCCCAATGATGAAGGCTGCTGCGGGAGGGAATTGTCTCGCAATGCAGCCAGAAATCCGGCTTTCGGCCGGTATTTTCGCCATAGAGCTCATAAGTCGGCACGGTCTTCGTCATGGCACTCCTCGCTTACCATGTTCGATTTGTGCAATTTCGTGACCGAAATGTCCATTGCGGACTTACCTCGCGCCGAAGAGACTTGAGGCAAGAAATACGCATGGGAGGAGAGACGATGCGCACTCAAGTCGCCATTATCGGTTCAGGGCCGTCCGGGCTGCTGCTCGGCCAGCTACTGACGGAGGCCGGCATCGATAATGTCATTCTCGATCGTGTCGGCAAGGATTATATTCTCGGCCGCGTGCGCGCCGGCGTGCTGGAGGAAGGCACCGTCCGATTGCTGGACGAGGCTAAGGCAAGCGGACGTTTGCATGCCGAGGGCTTGCCGCATGATGGCTTTTCGCTCGCCTTCGACGGCCGCGATCATCGTATCGACCTTCATGGTCTCACCGGCGGCAAGCGGGTCGTCATCTATGGACAGACGGAGATGACCCGCGACCTGATGGCCCGCCGCGAGGAAAGCGGCGCTCCAACCATCTACAGCGCTGCCAATATCCAGCCGCACGGTTTCGATGGCGAAACGCCCTACCTGACCTATGAGAAAGACGGCGTTTCCCATCGCATTGATTGCGATTTCATTGCCGGCTGCGACGGCTTTCACGGCGTCAGCCGCAAATCGGTTCCGGAAAAGGCGATCCGCAGTTTCGAGAAGGTCTATCCCTTCGGCTGGCTTGGCGTGCTGGCGGAAGTGGCGCCTGTCAATCATGAGCTGATCTATGCCAATCATCCGCGTGGATTTGCGCTATGCTCTATGCGGTCGATGACGCGCAGCCGCTATTACATTCAGTGTCCCCTTGACGAAAAGATCGAGGACTGGAGCGACGATCGCTTCTGGGATGAGCTGCGCCGTCGACTGCCTGCCCATCATGCCGAGGCTCTGGTGACGGCGCCGTCCTTCGAAAAATCGATCGCGCCGCTACGCTCCTTCGTGGCCGAACCCATGCGTTTCGGCCGCCTCTTCCTGGTTGGCGATGCCGCCCATATCGTGCCACCGACCGGTGCCAAAGGGCTCAATCTTGCGGCGAGCGACGTGCATTACCTGTTTTCGGGTCTCGCCGAGCATTATCAGGATCGATCCAATGCCGGACTGGAGGCCTATTCCGCCCGCGCGCTTGCCCGGGTCTGGAAGGCGGTGCGCTTCTCCTGGTGGATGACGACGATGATGCATCGCTTTCCCGATACACATGATTTCGACCAGAAGATCCAGGAAGCCGAACTCGACTATCTCACCCATTCGCGTGCCGCTTCGACCGCGCTCGCCGAGAACTATGTCGGCCTGCCGTTCTAGACGAGATCTAAAGCTTCTTGGCGACCTCGCTTGCTGCCTCCCGGATCGTCTGCATCAGGATCGACAAGGGAAGGGTTGGGATGGCGTCGGTGCGCATGGTCAATCCCACCGGTCCCTTCGTCTCGCTGGTATCGATCGGCAGAAGTGCTAATAGCCCGTCCTCGACATCGCCGGCAACGACGCCAGCCGAGATGATCCAGATGGCGTCGCTTGAGCGCACGAACGCGCGGCCGAAGGAGTCGGAGACGGTTTCGATTTGGTTGGGCAGTCCGCCGGCGCCGTTGGCGATCAGAAAGCTCTCGACGAAAGGGCGGATGATCGAGCCGCGCGTCGGCATCAGGACTGTGTAGCGGCTGAGATCGGAAAACAGCGATTGCGTGCCGGACAGCAAGGGATGGCCGGCCCTGACGGCGAAAACCACCTGTTCGGAGTAGAGGTGCTCGAAGGAAAAGCCGGTCATTTTATCCGGGCTTGCCAATCGGCCGACGACGAGATCGAGGTCGCCGACGCGCAACTGCTCCAGAAGGACCGCGTTTTCGCCGGTCACGATCTTGATGCGGCTCCAGGTCTCTTCCTTGAGAAACAGATCCATTGCCCGCGGCATGATCCGCGTCGAAACCGTCGGCAATGCGCCGACGCGGATCGGCGGCGCTTCGCCGGAGCGCTCCTGCGAAACCGAGTCCAGCCCTTGTCGGAGTGCTGTCAACGCGGCACCGGCATGGCGGAGAAAGACTTCGCCATAGCGGGTGATGCGGATGCCGCGCCCGTCGCGCTCGAAGACGGCGACACCAAGCGCTTCTTCCAGCTCGCGAATGGTCTTCGTCACCGCCGGCTGGCTGATATTCAGCAGGCCAGCCGCCTTGATCACGCTTTTCTGGCGCGCAACCTCGACAAAGGTCTGCAGATGGCGGAACTTTATGCGTGCGTCGAGCATGCTCACTCATAACCCTGGAGTTATCGTAGAGCAAAGAAATATCATTTTACCTAACCAGATTATACATCCAATCTCGCACCCGAGGAGATTTCCAGTGCAGTTTGCCCGCATCAACGACGTCACGATCCATTACCAGATCATTGGCGGCCCCGCCGACAAGCCGGTTCTTGTCTTTGCCAATTCGCTCGGCACCGATTTCCGGATCTGGCGGGATGTGATCGTGCGTCTGGCCGGCGATTTCGCCATCGTGCTTTACGACAAGCGCGGCCATGGTCTCTCCGATCTCGGGCAGATGCCATATTCCATCGAAGATCACGCCACCGATCTCGCTGGCCTGCTCGATTTCCTTTCGGTCAAGAATGCCATTATCTGCGGCCTGTCGGTCGGCGGGCTGATCGCGCAGTCGCTCTATCAGCGGCGGCCGGATCTGGTGCGGGCGCTGATCCTCTGCGATACTGCCCCCAAGATCGGCACGACCGAGAGCTGGAATGCCCGCATCGCCAAGGTCGAGGCTGATGGTATCGAATCCATCGTCGATTCCATCATGGAGCGCTGGTTCACGCCCGCCTTCCGTCGTCTGGAAAACCTCGCCTATGCCGGCTATTGCAACATGCTGATCCGCCAGCCGGTTGCGGGCTATGCCGCTACCTGCGCGGCCCTTCGCGATGCCGATCTGACCGAAGCCGCGGCAAAGATCGCCGTGCCAACCATCTGCATCGTCGGCGATCAGGACGGCTCGACGCCGCCGGAGCTGGTGCTTTCGACGGCAAAGCTCATTCCGAATGCGCGTTATGAAGTTATCAAGGACGCGGGCCACATCCCCTGCGTCGAACAACCCGAGGCGTTGACCGAAGTCATCCGTGCCTTCATCGATGTCGTCCTGCGTGGAGAACAAGCCTGATGAATGATCCCACCGCGCCGTCCGAGCGTTATCTGCAGGGCATGGGAACGCGCCGCGCAGTCCTGGGCGACGAGCATGTCGATCGCGCGCAACAGGGCGTGACAGAGTTTGACAAGCCTTTCCAGGAGCTGATCACCGAAGCGGCCTGGGGGCACGTCTGGTCGCGCCCGACGCTCAGCCGTCGCGAGCGCTCCATCGTGACGATCGCGCTTCTGGCGGCACTCGGCCAGGATGACGAGGTGGCAATGCATGTGCGCGCCACGCGCAACACCGGCGCGACGCGCGACGATATCTGCGAGGCGCTTCTGCATGTGGCGATCTATGCCGGCGTGCCGGCGGCAAACCACGCGATCAAGATCGCCAAGCAGGTTTTCGAACAGATGGACGCCGAACAGGCGGCATGAAGCGAGGCAGACATGTCCGATAGAAGCAACAGCAAGCCCGAAACGGGCGCCTTTTTCGCGAGAGACCGCGCCTGGCATCCGCCGGCCCTCGCGCCCGGCTATAAGACGTCCGTATTGCGCTCGCCGCAGCGCGCATTGCTGTCGCTTGACGGCACGATCTCGGAGATCACCGGGCCGGTCTTCGGCCATTCCATATTGAACGAGCTCGATAACGACCTGATCCATAATTTTGCCAAGCCGGGCGAGAGCGCTATCGGCGAGCGGATTATTGTCCATGGCCGCGTGCTCGATGAGCGCGGCCGGCCGGTGCCGGGCGTCCTGCTCGAGTTCTGGCAGGCCAATGCCGGCGGCCGTTATCGCCACAAGAAGGAAACCTATCTCGCGGCCATCGATCCGAATTTCGGTGGGTGCGGCCGCGCCATCACCGATGATGAAGGCCGCTATGCCTTCCGCACCATCCGCCCCGGCGCCTATCCCTGGCCGAACGGCGTCAACGACTGGCGCCCTGCGCATATCCACTTCTCCGTCTTCGGCCATGGCTTTGCGCAGCGGCTGATCACGCAGATGTATTTCGAGGGCGATCCAATGATCTGGAAATGTCCGATCGTCGGCACGATCCCCGACAAACAGGCGATCGAGCAGCTGATCGCACCGCTCGACTGGGGCAATACGATCCCGATGGATGCCCGCGCCTATAAATTCGACATCGTGCTGCGTGGTCGCCGGTCGACCTTGTTCGAAAACCGGCTGGAGGGCAATTGATGGTACAGGATCTCGGTTATCTCAAGGAAACGCCGTCGCAGACGGCAGGGCCTTACGTCCATATCGGTCTGACGCCGAACTATAGCGAGATCGGCGGTGTCTACGAAACCGACCTTGGCTCCGTCATGTTGAACGACAAGACGCTCGGCGAGCGTATCACCGTGACGGGCAGGGTTCTCGATGGCGCGGGAGCGCCGGTCAAGGATGCTGTTCTCGAAATCTGGCAGGCCGACAGTGCCGGGCTCTACAACAGCCCCTCGGAGCTGCGCGGCACGGCTGATCCGAATTTTACCGGCTGGGGGCGTTGCCCAACCAGCTCGACCGACGGCGTCTTCCGTTTCGAGACCATCAAGCCGGGCCGTGTTCCCTTCAAGGACGGCCGCAAGATGGCGCCGCACATCACCGTCTGGATCGTGGCACGCGGCATCAATATCGGCCTGCACACGCGCATGTACTTCCCCGAAGAGGCCGCCGCCAACGCCGAGGATCCCTTGCTGCAACGGATTGAACATAAGGATCGTGCGGCAACGCTGATCGCCCACAAGGAAGGTTCCGTCTACACGTTCGATATCTATTTGCAGGGCGACAAAGAGACGGTTTTCCTCGATATATAGGCCATGAGCGTTTCTCCCTTCGACCACCCTTTTCTGTCTGGTCTTCTCGGTGACGAGGAGATGGCGGCATATTTTTCCGCCGAGGCTGATATCCGCGCCATGCTCTCTTTCGAAGCGGCACTTGCCAAGGTCGAGGCGCAGCATGGTTTGATCCCGCAGGAGGTGGCTGGACGGATCGCGGAGGTCTGCACGACTTTCGAGCCTGACCTGCCAAGCCTGAAGACGGCAACGGCGTCCGATGGCGTCGTCGTACCCGATCTTGTTCGGCAGTTGCGCGAGGCGGTCGGTGAGGATGCAGGCAAGCATGTCCATTTCGGCGCCACCAGCCAGGATGTCATCGACACCAGCCTGATGCTACGTCTGAAGGCGGCCGCTTTTGTCCTGATTGGTCGTCTTTTCGCGGTATCGTCCGCGCTTACCAAACTGGATGAGCGTTTCGGTTCGAACCGGCTCATGGGCCGCACCCGGATGCAGGCCGCGATCGCAATCACCGTGTCCGATCGGCTGCGGGCGTGGCAGCATCCGCTCGATCAGTATCGCGATCGGCTGACGCAGGAAAGCTTCCCGCTGCAGTTCGGCGGCGCGGCGGGCACGCTCGAAAAAATCGGCGAGAAGGCAGCCGAAGTAAGGAGCGCGCTGGCGCAGGCGCTTGGGCTTACGGACGAGCCGCAATGGCAGAGCCAAAGGGCGCGCATTGCCGAGCTGGCGGGGTTGCTCTCCATGATCTCGGGCAGCCTTGGCAAGATCGGCCAGGACGTGGCACTTCTGGCGCAGGCGGGCGACGAGATCGAACTCGCCGGCGGCGGCGGCTCCTCCGCCATGCCGCACAAGCAAAATCCGGTCGCGGCTGAAACGCTTGTCACGCTAGCTCGCTTCAATGCCGTCCAGCTTTCCGGCATTCACCAGTCGCTGGTACACGAGCAGGAGCGCTCTGGCGCCGCCTGGACATTGGAATGGCTGCTATTGCCGCCTATGGTGGTGGCAACGGCAGCTTCATTGCGCCACGCGTTGCAACTGGTCGGTTCGATCAAGCGCTTGGGAACGACGGCTGAGTAGGATATTCGTCGCATCCATAACTGAATCGGTATGGAAGCAAGGTTTTATTTCATTTTACATCACCATTTCTCATGAGAAATTGGCGATGATCAGAATTTGAATGATCAAGGGCAGCTCAAAAAGACGGCTGCCGGGAGGAGAGAAAATGAAACGGTTTGTCTTGGCCGCCATTGCGGCCGTTGCTCTTGGCGGTGCTGCCTATGCCGATACTATCAAGGTCGGCGTCATCGGTCCGTTTTCGGGTCCGTTCGCGCTGCAGGGCAAGAATTTCAAGGCTGGCATCGATGCCTATATGGCCGTCAATGGCAAGAAGGTCGGCAATGATGAGGTGGAGGTGATCTATCGCGACGTGCCGCAGGCCGATCCCGCCCAATCGAAGTCGCTCGCCCAGGAGCTCGTCGTCAAGGAGAAGGTCCAGTATCTCGCCGGGTTCTACTTCACGCCGGATGCGATGGCCGTGACGCCGATCCTCAAGCAGGCCAATGTGCCGATGGTGATCTTCAACGCTGCCACTTCGGTAATCGTCACCAAGAGCCCGCTCGTCGTACGCACGTCCTTCACCACTTGGCAGACCTCGACGCCGATCGCCAAGGTTGCCTACGATGCCGGCGTGAAGAAGGTCATCTCCGTCGTCAGCGACTACGGTCCGGGCGTCGATGCCGAAAACGCGTTCAAGGCCGGCTTCGAAAAGCAGGGTGGCGAAGTGGTGCAGGCGATCCGCATGCCGCTCTCGACCAATGACTTCAGCCCGATCATGCAGCGCATCAAGGATTCCGGCGCGCAGGGCGTCTTCGCCTTCCTGCCCTCCGGCCCGACTACGCTCGGCTTCGTCAAGGCCTATAATGAGAATGGCCTGAAGTCCGCCGGCATCAAGCTCTTTGCGCCGGGCGACCTGACACAGGAGTCCGATCTGCCGGCGCTTGGTGATGCCGCGCTCGGCATGCAGACGACCTTCCATTACGCGATTTCGCATGACTCGCCCGAAAACAAGGCTTTTGTCGCAGCCGCCGACAAGGCGATCGGCAATCCGGCCGAGCTGACCTTCCCGGCCGTGGGCGCCTTCGATGGTATGCATGTCATCTACAAGATGATCGAGGCGACCGGCGGCAAGCAGGATGCGCAGAAGGCGGTCGATGCCGTGAAGGGCCTGTCCTGGGTCAGCCCGCGCGGTCCCGTTACTATCGATCCCGAAAGCCGACATATCACGCAGAACATCTATTTGCGCGAGGTCGCCAAGGGCGATGACGGCAAGTACTACAACAAGGAAATCCAGACCTTCGAGAAGCAGGGCGATCCCGGCCTTGCCGCTGCGAAGTAAGTTGCGCCAAAACTTCATGCGCCTGAGTGTAGACATCCTCAGGCGTGTGATGGCAGCGGCCGCGCTACACAAACCGGACCAGCGATATCAATGCAAACCGTGCTCAGCATAGCAGTCGATGCCCTCGCTTACGGCATGGTGCTGTTCGTCATCTCCATCGGCCTTTCCGTCACCATGGGGCTGATGCGCGTCGTCAATCTGGCCCACGGCGCCTTTGCCATGATCGGCGGCTATATCGCTTCCTATGCGGCGCGCGATCTAGGGCTTGGTTATGGCGCCGCCGTATTGCTGGCGGTCGTCGGCACCGTCATCATCTCCATCCCGATCGAACGGTTGCTTTATCGGCGCATCTATGGCGCGCCTGAATTGACGCAGGTGCTGATGACGATCGGCATCACCTTCTGCATCATCGGCATTGCCAATTATGTCTTCGGCCCAACCTTGAAAACCATCCCCTTGCCGGGCAGTCTGCAGGGCTCCGTCGATCTTGGCTTCCGCACCATTGGCACGCATCGCATTTTCGCAATCACCTGCGGTCTCATCGTCGCCTTGGCCTTGTGGTACACGATCGAGAAGACCTCCTTCGGCGTCAAGCTGCGTGCCTCCGTCGATAATGCCGCGATGGCGGCCGCTCTCGGCGTCAGGACGGAAATCGTTTATGCGGTCAGCTTCGCCATTGCCGTCGGGCTGGCCGCCTTCGGTGGCGTGGTGGGTGCGGAGCTTCTGCCGGTCGAGCCCTATTATGCCCTGCGCTACATGGTGACCTTCTTGGTTGTCGTCTCGGTCGGCGGCGCGGGCTCGATCTCCGGTGCGCTGCTCGCCTGCCTCATTCTTGGCTGCATCGATACGACTGGCCGCTACCTCATGCCGGAATATGGGGAATTCTTTTTCTATCTGGCCGTCATTGCCATTGTCTGCGTCTTCCCGCGCGGCTTTGCCGGGAGAATGAAGTAACATGGCGCTGACGCTTGAAAGAGAGGCCGCTTCGATCGTGACCAGACATCGCACACTTGGACAGGATTTTATCGCGGTGGCGGTCATCGTCCTGCTGGCTGCCGCCGGCTACCTGCTGTTTCCGGATAATCTCGCTCTTCTCACCCGACTGATCGCGATCGCGCTTCTCGTCCTATCGCTCGATCTTGTCACCGGCTATTGCGGCGTGGCGACTCTCGGCCATGCGGCGTTGTTCGGCGCGGGTGCCTATGCAGCCGGCATTGCGTCAGCCCATTACGGCATCAACGATCCCTTGCTGATGACGCTTGCCGGCATCGCCGGCGGCGCGGCTGCCGGGTTGATTTGCTCCATTGTCATTTTGAGAGCTCATGGCCTGCCGCAGCTCGTGCTCTCGATTGCGCTGATCTATCTCTTCCACGAATTCGCCAACAAGGCGTCGAGCTGGACAGGCGGCAGCGACGGCCTGTCGGGTATTTCAGCTGATCCGCTGTTCGGTGTTTTCGAATTCGATCTCTATGGGCACACGGCCTACTTCTATGGCGTGGCACTGTTGCTGATCGTGCTCGTGCTTTTGCGCTTTCTCGTGCGTTCGCCCTTCGGCATGCTCTGCCGCGGCATCCGGCAGGATCCCTTGCGCATCCGCGCTATGGGTGCCTCGCCGAAAGTAGCTCTCATCAAGATGTATGTCATTTCCGGTGCTGTTGCCGGCATCGGCGGTGCGCTGAATGCGATCTCTACGCAGGTCGTCGGTCTCGACAGTCTCTCCTTCACACAATCGGCCGAGGCTCTGGTCATGCTCGTGCTCGGTGGCACCGGATCGCTGTTTGGTGCGCTCGTCGGCACGCTGATCTTCATGCTTTTCGAGGATTATGTCTCCGCCGCCAACCCCTTCCATTGGCTGACGATCGTCGGCGGGCTTCTCATCCTCGTTGTTCTCTTCGCGCCCAAGGGTATTTACGGCACGGCGGCTGCCTATGTGGCCCGTCGTAGGGAGGCGCGGGCATGAGCGTGATTTTCGAAGTCAGCAATCTGAAGAAGGCGTTCGGCGGGCTGACGGTGACGAACAATGTCAGCCTGTCGATGGCGCCGGGCGACCGCGTCGCTCTCATTGGCCCGAACGGCGCCGGCAAGACCAGCTTCGTCAATCTCGTGACGGGCAATCTGCAGGCGGATTCCGGTGAAGTCCGCATTGCCGGTCAGAACGTCAACAAGGTCGATGCCATCGGTCGTGTGCGACGCGGGCTGGTGCGCTCGTTCCAGGTGACGCGGCTGTTTCAGGATATGACGCCGGCCGAGCATGTCGGCATGGCGGTGCTGCAGCGGACGGGTCGCTCCGGTCGCATGTTCGGTAACTTCCTCTCCATGCGCGATGTCATGGCCGAAACGGAGGAACTACTCGGAACGCTCGGCCTCAGCGCGCTTGCGCATCGCAAAGTCAGCGAGATTGCCTATGGCCAGCAGCGGCTATTGGAAATTGCCGTTGCCATGGCGCTGAAGCCGAAGGTGCTTTTGCTGGACGAGCCCGCCGCCGGCGTGCCGCAGAGCGACACCGGCCGCATCGAGCAGGCGCTGGCCGATCTGCCTGCCGATCTCGCCGTGCTGATGATCGAGCATGACATGGACCTCGTTTTCCGTTTTGCCAAGCGCGTCGTGGTGCTTGCGGCCGGCACGATCATATTCGACGGATCACCGAAAGACGTGACGCAGGATGCGCGGGTGCGCGAAGCCTATCTGGGGAGCTACGCCAATGCCGGCCACGCCGCTTGAAGTCGAAAATCTGTCGGCCGGTTATGGTCCGACACGGGTGCTGGAAGGCGTCTCCTTTTCCGTGCCGGCAGGCGGACGGCTCGCCGTGCTCGGCCGCAATGGCATGGGCAAGAGCACGCTGCTGGCCACGCTCGCCGGGCAGACCCGGCGCTATGATGGCCGCATCCGGCTCGGCTCGGCCGATATCGCCGGCTTACCGAGCGCACGCCGCGCTCATCAGGGCCTCGGCTATGTGCCGCAGACGCGTGACGTCTTTCCGACGCTGACGGTGGAGGAAAATCTGTCCGTCGGGCTGAAGGGGCGGCCGAAGGCCGCCCTGCAGGAAGCCTATGACATGTTTCCACGCCTGCAGGAGCGCCGCAGAAACCTCGGCGGCCAGCTTTCCGGCGGCGAGCAGCAGATGCTGTCGACGGCCCGCACCATCCTCGGCCGGCCCTCAGTCCTGCTTCTGGACGAGCCGCTGGAGGGGCTTGCCCCCGTCATCTGCGAGGAACTGATGGCGGCCTTTACCAAGCTCGCCAAGGCGGGCGACATGACGATCCTGCTGGTGGAGCAGCGCATCCAGAGCGCATTGGATTTTGCCAGCGATGTCATTATTCTGGAGCGCGGCCGGCTGGCCTGGAAGGGTACACCCGAGGCGCTGGCCGCGGATCATCACGCGGTTGAACGCCTGCTCGGCGTTGGTGGCCTGCACTAGCACCTTTTACAGCGGCCTCGCGCCCTTGCATTTCATGACGGTTCATCGCTCCGGGAACGGTTGCGCCGCCAGCCTATCTGGTCTGGCTGATCGCGACTTTGCCCTCGCTTGCCTCTTGGCCGACTCGACATACTAGTGGTGAAACGCGCCGCTATCGGCGATTTATGTTGACGACAAAACGTTGACGATTTATCGATATATTATCATCGTTGTTGGTGTCGTTCTGCTGGAGGCGGGTTTGTCGGAGAATATTTCGGGTCGTTGGGATTTCTGGATCGACCGCGGCGGCACCTTTACCGACGTTGTCGGGCGCGATCCGTCCGGCGCTCTCCACGCCCGCAAGGTCCTCTCTGAAAATCCGGAGGCTTACCGCGACGCAGCCGTTCACGGCATCCGCCTGCATCTTGGTCTTGGCAAAGGTGAGCCGGTTCCCGAAGGTGCAATCGGCGAGGTCCGCATGGGCACGACGGTCGCCACCAATGCTCTGCTCGAGCGCAAAGGCGAGCGCCTCGCTCTGGTAACGACAAAGGGTTTCCGTGACGCGCTGCGCATCGGCTACCAGGAACGCAAGAAAATCTTCGCGACCGAGATCGTCAAACCGGAAGCGCTCTATGAAGATGTCGTCGAGATCGAAGAGCGCGTGCTTGCCGACGGTACCGTCGAATTGGCTCTGGACGAAAAGGCCGCCGAAATGGCGCTGCGTGACCTTCTCGCCAAAGGTTATCGCTCCGTCGCCATCGTCTTCATGCATGCCTATAAATTTCCGGCGCATGAGGCGGCCGTTGCCCGGATCGCAAGGTCGATCGGCTTCGAGCAGGTCTCGGTCAGCCATGAGGTTTCGCCGCTGATCAAGCTCGTCGGCCGCGGCGATACGGCTGTGATCGACGCTTATCTCTCGCCGGTTCTCGGACGCTATATCCGCCAGGTCTGTGATGAGCTCGATGTCGAGCGGACCGGCGCGCGCGTCATGTTCATGATGTCGTCGGGCGGGCTGACGGCGGCAGACATGTTCCAGGGCAAGGATGCCATTCTCTCAGGCCCCGCCGGTGGCGTTGTCGGCCTTGCGAAGACCGGTGAGCAGGCGGGCTTTGCCAATGTTATCGGCTTCGACATGGGCGGCACCTCCACGGATGTGGCGCACTTCGACGGCGAATATGAACGCGCCTTCGAGACGGAAGTGGCCGGCGTACGCGTCCGTGCGCCGATGATGCTGATCCATACCGTGGCCGCCGGTGGCGGCTCGATCCTGCATTTCGATGGCGATCGCTTCCGCGTCGGCCCGGATTCGGCCGGCGCCTTTCCGGGTCCGGCCTGCTATCGCAATGGCGGTCCGCTGGCCGTCACCGACGCCAATGTCATGGCCGGCAAGCTGCTGCCGGAATTCTTCCCCTCCATTTTCGGACCCAATCAGGACCAGCCGCTCGA
The DNA here is from genome assembly GCF_027109195.1 of Rhizobium sp. AG207R. Taxonomy (NCBI): domain Bacteria; kingdom Pseudomonadati; phylum Pseudomonadota; class Alphaproteobacteria; order Hyphomicrobiales; family Rhizobiaceae; genus Rhizobium; species Rhizobium sp. AG207R. The sequence goes on along the minus strand of NZ_JAEPVT010000004.1, from coordinate 490,929 downwards.
TGTCGAGACGGTGCGGTCCAAGTTCGCCGCACTCGCAGCCGAAATCGGCGATGGCCGCAGCCCGGAAGACGTCGCCGACGGCTTCATCCGCATCGCCGTTGCCAATATGGTCGAGGCGATCAAGAAAATCTCGGTACAGCGCGGCTATGACGTGACGCGTTATGCGCTCAACTGCTTCGGCGGCGCCGGCGGGCAGCATGCCTGCCTGGTTGCCGACGCGCTCGGCATGAAGAGCATCCTTCTGCATCCGATGTCCGGTCTTCTCTCGGCCTATGGTATGGGCCTTGCCGATATCAGGGCAACGCGCCAGAAAGCGCTCGGCGTTTCGCTTGATGATGCCGCACCCGTCGCCATTGCAGCGCTCGGTAGCGAATTGCGCGGCGAATGCGTGCCCGAGTTGGAAGCCCAGGGCGTCGCAACGGGCGACATCAAGACGGTCCAGCGCGCCCATATCCGCTATGCCGGCACCGATACCTTGTTGGCGGTCGAGACGACTTTCCCCGAAATCGACGATCCCGCGCGGCTGCGCAGCCAGTTCGAAACGCTGCACAAGCGCCGCTTCGGTTTCGTTGCCGAGGACAAGCCTCTGGTCGTGGAAGCCGTCGAGATCGAAACGATCGGCGGTGCTGCTGCCGATATCGCAGTCGAGCTTGAAGCGGCGGCCGAGGGTGAGGCGCAAGCTGCAAGGCGCACCGCCTTCTACTCAAACGGCGAAAGTCACGATGCGGCCGTCGTCCTGCGTGAGGCGATCAAGCCGGGCCAGACTGTCACCGGCCCGGCCATCATCATCGAGCCGAACCAGACGATCGTCATCGAGGATGGCTGGCAGGCGCAGCTGACCACAAAGGATCATATCGTTCTCAAGCGCATCAAGGCGCTGCCCGAGCGCAATGCCATCGGCACCAAGGCCGACCCCGTCATGCTGGAGATCTTCAACAATCTCTTCATGTCGATCGCCGAGCAGATGGGTATGACGCTGCAGAACACCGCCTATTCGGTCAATATCAAGGAGCGGCTGGATTTCTCCTGCGCCGTCTTCGATGCCGAAGGCAATCTGGTCGCCAATGCGCCGCATATGCCGGTTCATCTCGGCTCAATGGATGCCTCCGTTGCGACCGCGATCCGCGAAAATGCCGTCATTCATCCGGGCGATGTCTTCCTGATCAATGCGCCCTATAATGGCGGCACGCATCTGCCTGACCTCACCGTCTGCACCCCTGTCTTCGATGATGCCGGTCAGAAGATCCGCTTCTGGGTTGCCAGCCGCGGCCATCACGCCGATATCGGCGGTATCTCGCCGGGATCGATGTCGCCGCTTGCCACCCATATCGAGGAGGAAGGCGTCTATATCGACAATTTCAAGCTGCTTGATCGGGGCCGGTTCTGCGAGGTGGAGCTTACCAAGCTGCTGACGGGTGCCCGCTATCCTGTGCGCACGCTGGCGCAGAATATCAATGACCTCAAGGCCCAGGTTGCCGCCAATGAAAAGGGCGTCGCCGAGCTGAAGAAGATGATCGCGCTCTTCGGCGAAGATGTCGTCGATGCCTATATGGGCCATGTTCAGGACAACGCGGCGGAAAGCGTGCGGCGTGTCCTCGATCGTCTGTCGGACGGCGAATTCAGCTATGAGATGGATCAGGGCTGCAAGATCGTCGTCAAGATTTCGATCGACAAGGACAAGCGCGAGGCGACGGTCGATTTCACCGGCACATCGGCGCAGCGCCCCGACAATTTCAATGCGCCGCAGCCCGTCACGCGCGCTGCCGTCCTCTATGTCTTCCGCGTTCTCGTCGAGGCGGATATTCCGATGAATGCCGGCTGCCTCCGGCCGATCCGGATCATCATCCCCGAAGGCACGATGCTGACGCCGAAATATCCGGCTGCCGTCGTTGCCGGCAATGTCGAGGTCAGTCAGGCCGTGACCAACTGCCTGTTCGGCGCGGTCGAGGCGCTTGCCGCAGCCCAAGGCACGATGAACAATCTGACCTTCGGCAACGATGCCTATCAATATTACGAGACGATCTGCTCCGGCGCGCCGGCAGGACCGGGCTTCAACGGCGCCGATGCTGTGCATACGCACATGACCAACTCGCGCCTCACCGATCCCGAAATCCTTGAGACGCGGTTCCCCGTCGTGCTGGAGGATTTCCATATTCGTCCGAATTCGGGCGGGCGCGGCAAATGGAACTCCGGCAACGGCACGCAGCGCACGATCCGCACGCGTGAGAAGCTGGAATTCGCGATCCTGTCGGGCCATCGGCGTGTGGCGCCCTTCGGCATCAAGGGCGGCGAAGCCGGACAGACTGGCCGCAATTATGTCCGCCGCAACGATGGCAGGATTGAAGAGCTGATCGGCTCGGCCCATACCGTGCTCGAAGCTGGCGAAGCCTTTACGGTCGTCACTCCCACCGGCGGCGGCTACGGAAAACGGGAGGAATAGCAATGTGATGCCGGGTCGAGCGGCCTTGATCGCTCGGCCCGTCGAATCTGCTGGGCCTTGATCCGGTTCGAAGGAGTTTTCAGGTGACGTCCGAGGAAAAGAGCAAACGACGCGAGTTGATCGTATCATCGGCCCATCTTGCCGGCGGCAGCTCGCCAGCCTTGTCGGAGCTGGAATACGGGTCGATCCTCTTTTCCCATGCCTTCAATCGTTGGCTAGTGCGCTGCATGGCAGCGGCCGGCGTGCCCGGTCTTTCACCGATCGAGATCCTGATCATCCATTCCGTGCGGCATCGCGACCGGCCGAAGACGCTCGCCGATCTCTGCCTCGTCCTCGATATTGAAGACACGCATGTTGCCAATTACGCCATCAAGAAGCTCGAGGCGGCAGGCCTCGTCAAGAGCGGCAAGGCCGGCAAGGAAAAGACCATCCGGGTGACGGATAAGGGCTTGGACGCGCTGAAGCGCTATACCGAAATTCGCGAGCGGCTATTGGTTGAGGCAACGAAAGTATCGGGTCTCTCGCAAGACGATCTCTCCGATATCGCTTCGCATCTAAGGGCATTGTCCGGCTATTACGAACAGGCGGCGCGGTCGGCCGCCACGCTCTAGGATAGACGCGCGCAAGTCTCGGCCAAATCTTCTCAGTCTCTCGCACAGGTTCGCATCTTGTTGTGGTCTAATATAGATTAGCCCATCGGGACCACACGCAAATTCCCCCTCTTATCTATTCTGCCATTTCATACCTATATTAGGCCTGTGCGATCCGTTGGCGACAATCCGCCCAACGATCTGTGTCGGCTGACCGATGAGATCCAGTTTTTACCACTGCACGACTTTTAGAAATTGCTGGCTTCGCACGATAGCAAAAGTGTGCTTTTTTTGACCGAAAGGGGAATGGTGTAAAAACTTCCATGAACAACGATAGTTTTGAGCTGAAATTTTGGGGCGTGCGGGGGAGCATCCCTGTATCGGGACCGGAATTTGAGCGGTACGGCGGTAACACGTCGTGCATTGAGTTACGGCATGACGGCAGGCATATCTTGTTCGACGCAGGGACCGGTTTGCGCGAAGCGGCGGCATCCCTTGCCAAGGAGGAGGTCCGCAACATCGATCTCTTCTTCACCCATTCGCACTATGACCACATCATCGGCCTGCCTTTCTTCAACGCGATATACGATCCGCGCGTTAGCGTCGATCTCTGGTCGGGCCATCTGGCCGGCAAAACGACGACGCGGCAGCTGATCGGCCAATTCATGCGGCCGCCATGGTTCCCCGTCGAACCCGACATCTGTCGGGCGACGATGAATTTCCGCGATTTTGCCGCCGGCGACACGTTGAAGCCGCATCCCGGCATCGTCATTCATACGACGAGGCTGAACCATCCCGGCGGCTGTATCGGCTATCGCATCGAGTGGTCGGGGCGAGTGATCGCCATGGTCTATGATACCGAGCATGTGGCGGGCCGTCTCGACGAGGCGGCGCTTGAGCTGATGGCGGATGCCGATCTTGCCATCTACGATGCGACCTATCTCGAAACGGAGATGCAGAAATATCTCGGTTTTGGCCATTCTACATGGCAGGAGGGCATCAAGCTCGCGAAGAAGGCCGGTGCCAAGCGGCTTGCCATGTTCCATCATGCGCCCGGCCGGACGGACCGGGAACTGGATGACATGCAGCGCGATGCGCAGAAGAGCTTCCCCGAAGCGTTCTTCGCCTTTGACGGGCAATCGCTGCAGCTCTGAGACACCGTTTGGCTAGAAGTGTCCGTTATTACACGGGGTAACAACCCTTTGACTGAAACGGCTTTCGGGAGGTTGAAGAGATGGCCGTCAAGCGAATGGACAATGTCGGAATCGTCGTCGAAAACCTGGCAGGGGCGATTGATTTTTTTCGCGAACTCGGCCTCGAGCTCGAAGGGCAGGCGACGATTGAGGGAGAGTGGGCCGGGCGTATCACCGGCCTAGGCGATCAGCGCGTCGAAATTGCCATGATGCGCACGCCGGACGGCCACAGCCGGCTCGAGCTCTCCCGTTTCCTTGCGCCGGCCGTCGTCGCGGATCATCGCAACGCCCCGGTTAACGCTTTGGGTTATCTCCGCGTCATGTTTGCCGTGGACGACATCGACGACACCCTTGAAAGGCTTCGCGCGCGTGGCACGCAGCTCGTCGGCGAAGTCGTCCAGTATGGCGACGCGTATCGCCTCTGCTATATCCGCGGACCTGAAGGACTTCTCATCGGGCTCGCCCAGGAACTCGGCGCGTAGCTGAACGACTAATGTACGAAGTCGCCGACCGGCCGCCATTCGATGGCGGCATGGTCGGCCGTCTCCTCAAACAGCGCCTCCACGAAATTCCAGGCGAGATCGTCATGGGCGAGATGGTGCGTCATCACCCCGATCGGTTCGTCATGGCCGTCGAAACGGATCCGGAGTTCTTCCACGAGACGTCCGATTACTTCGGCATGCGGTAAACCACCACGTACGCCGTGCCATCTCATGATGTCGATATGGGTGTTGATCAAGCCGATGGGGGCCTGTTTTGCCAGTCCGAAAACGGAGACGGCGCGATAGCCGAAGGGGGCGAGATGTGGCAACAGCGCATCATCGATCCGGTTCCACGGCGGGACCAACAGCGGCACGAACTGTTGTGGGTAAAGGGTCTTCAGCTTATCGAAGCCGCGGTGCAGCTCGTCGAGCACGATCGACTGCGGCCGATGCAGACCGAGCTCCTGCTTTTTGGTTTCGTCAGGAGCATAGTTTTGATGCGTCCAGCCGTGCACCGTGGCGGTGATGTGGCTTTCCCGCGTCAGACGTTCGGCGAGTGCCTCGCCCGTCGGTCCCGGAATGATCGCCAGAGCCATCGGCATGTCGAAACGATTGGCAAGCGACAGAAGCCGGTCGAGGGCAGGGGTCGGCTCGATGGCGTCGTCGTCGCGGAACCAGAATTTCACCTTCCGTCCCGCCTCGCTCCATCGCCGCAGTTCGTCACGCACGGGCTGCCAATCGGCTCTATCGCTCATAATAGGTGTCTCCCAAATGGTTTCGAAGAATGGTTTCCAACCGCCGCGCTGCGGCGGTCAGCGAGCGCTCCTGATGCACGAAGTCATAGGCTGCGTCTGCCATGGTCTGCCGCAGGTTCTGATCGTTCAAAAGTCGAGCGATGGCACTGGCATAGGCCTCGATATCGCCCTCTGGTGTTAGAAGTCCGGTCTTGTCCGCCATCACCACCTCCGGCACGCCGGCCGTTGCCTGCGCGACGACGGGCAGGCCCGCCGCCTGCGCCTCCAGATAGGCGAGGCCATAGGCTTCGTTGCAGCCGGGCCAGACATAAAGACCGGCGGCCGCCAGTTCTTGCGCGATCTCTGGGGTGGAACGCTCTCCGCGCCAGATGATGCGGCTTTCGCCGAATGTGGAAAACAACGACCTTGCCTCGGCCCGCATCGGCCCGTCGCCAATGATGGTCAGGATCCAATCCTGATCGCGGATAAGATCGAGCGCACCCGCCAGCATGGCGTAGCTGTCAAACTTGTCGCCCTTCCGTAGCATTGCCACTGTAATCAGCCGTCGCGGATCGGAGGACGAGCGGGCGAAGGGTGCGGTATCGATGAAGGGCAGGAAGCGCTCGTAGCGGGCATCGGGGATCGCATCGAGCAAACCAAGCCGGTCCCGCTCGGTAAAGCACAGATTGACGGCGGCAAGCCTTACCGCATCGGCGATAAGGCGCTGGTTCTCGCTCCAGCCGGTCTCGTCATGACGGCGAGAGTAGGAGGCCTCGGCCGTCACATAGGGAATGCCCAGCGTCCTGGCGACGCGTGGACCGATGAGATCGGGTGTCTTGTAGTAGGGATGATAGGTGAACCACAGATCGGGTGCCGCCTTGTCCCGCCATTGCTCCCGCAGTCGGCCCATCTCGCTCTCCGCCTGCCGGGCGATCTCCGCGCGTGAGTCGGCTTCCGGGGTAAGCGTGAAGCTGCGCAGTTCGGACGCGACTTCGACCTCATGCCCGGCCATCTTCAATGCTGCGATGATCTGGCGCGCCATCAGCCGGTCGCCGGATGGGACCGGATGGGCAGGCGACTTCAAGGGAGCATAAAAGGCAATCTTCATGATGTCGTCGCACAGTTGACGATTAAGTGATGGCAGGAACCCGAATCGTGAGAGGATTGCCCGAATTCCGACCGGTTGCGTGACAATAAGGTCCCTGCTTCAAAAAGCCGCATCCTCGACAGTATGCGGTGTTGCGGCTACTGCATAATTCCTTAAATCGGAATCGATTTGAGGATAAAATTATGCAGCAGGTTAAAAGTGCTTCAGCGATTTTTGCGCGTCATATATGACGCGCGCCGCTGTAGATAAATAGGCGATAGCCGTTTTCGGATCTGTTGTGAACGGGCAATATACATTGGGTTTGATGACCATCGAGGCAAGAAAGCCAATCATAACCGATCGCCTCGTGCGAAAGCTCCGTCTCGGCTCCGGTCTGATCGTTTTTGCTTTCGTCATCATGCATCTGGCCAACCATTCCCTCGGTCTGATCTCGCTCGGCATGGCCGAACGTGCGCAGCATTGGTTCATGGCGGTTTGGCGCAATCCGGTCGGAACCGTGCTGCTCTATGGGGCACTGATCCTGCATATCCTGCTCGTGTTGCGAATGCTCTACAAGCGCAGGACGCTTGTCATGCCCGCGGGCGAGGCTTTTCAGATCGTTACCGGTCTATTGGTCCCCCTCCTGCTGATCGACCATATCGTTGCGACGCGCATCGTTCATGAGGTCTATGGCTATCACGATACCTACAAGGCGATCGTGCGCAGCCTGTGGGTGACGTCGCCATTCAACGGTGTGCGCCAGTCGCTCGTCCTTCTGATCGTTTGGCTTCATGGGTGTATCGGCGTTCATTTCTGGCTGCGCTACCGCCCCTGGTACATGGTGATCGCGCCCGTCATGCTGTCGCTCGCCATTGTTCTGCCGATCCTCGCTTTGCTCGGCTTTGCCGCAATGGGCAAGACGGTGGCACATGAGGTCGCCCAGGAGGATGAGCGCGGCTATCCCGGCGGCTATTACAGCGACGTTCGAAGCTTTGGCGAGTCAGGCTCGGCGCCTGGCAGTAAAATGGCGGAAGACTTGTTGCCGTACCGCGCCGGATTCTATGGCGCCTTCAGCCTGTCGATCGCCGCCCTTTTCGCCTTCCGGGCACAGCGCAGGCTAAAAGAGCGGCAATATCAGGTCGCCATTCGTTACGCGGGCGGGGAAGTCGTGCACGCGCCGCGCGGCTTCAGCGTGCTCGAGGCAAGCCGTCTCGGCGGTATCCCGCATTATTCGGTCTGCGGCGGCAAGGGGCAATGTTCCACCTGCCGCGTGCAAATCATCGAGGGAGCGGAAAACCTGCCGCCGCCCGAGCCGTTGGAGCAGAAGACCCTGAACCGTATCGGCGCCACGCCGGATGTCAGGCTTGCCTGTCAACTGCGTCCGACCGGAAACGTCAGCGTTGTGCCGCTGCTGACGCCGATGGCCGAGGCGACGATTCCGGTCTACACGCAAACGGCAAGTCCCGGCCGCGAGCGCGAGATCGTCGTCTTCTTCTGCGATCTGCGCCATTTCACGTCGTTGACGGAATCGCGGCTGCCTTTCGACATCGTCTTCCTGCTCAACCGCTATTTCGCGATCGTCGGCCGTATCATCGAAGAAAATGGTGGCCGGATGGACAAGTTCATCGGCGATGGCGCCATGGCGCTCTTCGGCCTTCGCACGACCCCGAAGGAGGCCAATCGCCAGGCATTGAAGGCCGCCGCGGCGATCATCCGCGAGATCGACAAGCTCAGTGCGGAGCTCGCTGATGAACTGGCTGCCCCACTCGAAATCGCCATCGGCATCCATACCGGCCTCGCTGTGGTGGGCTCGATGGGGTATGGCACCGTCAAGAACGTGACGGCAATCGGCGATACGGTCAACGTCGCCAGCCGCCTTGAGAGCGTCGCCAAGGAGTTCAATACCGCGCTCGTCTTTTCAGAACCGGTGGCGCAGCTTTCGGAAGCAGATATTGCCGGCACAGAAAGCCGGGAGATTGCCGTCAGAGGCCGGGGTGAGCCCTTGCGGGTCTACATCGTTTCGAAAGAGGCGAGCGCCCACTTTGCCTGATTTTCAGAGCGTAGCGGCATCGTCGACCTTGTCCGTTTGCAATGCAATGGCGCCGGTGTAGAGATGGCGCTCATGTTCGATCGTAGGATTCTCACAAAAAAATACTGGAGACGGGCTTTTCGCCGCAAGCGGGATGCGATCGCCACGCGCTTCTTCGACACCAGGCTGGGCCGGGATATCCTCGTCAGTGCGATTGGGCCTCGCGTCAAGATGATGACGGTCGATTGCGGGGATCACGTCCTCAGTTTCTCGCCGGCCGACTATATCGGCCGCAAGGTTTTTCGCAAAGGGCATTTCGAGCGCGACCATGTCGACCGCTTGCTGAGCGTATTGCGCGAGCGCGGCTTACTACGCAAGGGCTCGGCGCTGCTGGAACTCGGCGGCAATATCGGCACGCAGACCTGCTATTTTGCCTTGAGCGGCGCCTATGATCGTATCGTCAGCGTTGAGCCGGATCCGCGCAATTTTCGCCTGCTGGAGGCCAATATCGCCGACAATGGCCTGCAGAATATGGTGACGGCGGTCAATTGCGCCGCCGGCGATCGCGAGGGGCAGCTCGATTTCTATCTCAACCACAAGAATCATGGCAAGAGCAGCGCATTGCGGCAGAGCGCGACCGACGAGAAGATCTCGGTGCCTGTCCAGCCGGTCGGCGATATTCTCCTGCAGGCGGGCGTCGATTCCGCCGATATCGGGCTGATCTGGATGGACATCGAGGGCTATGAGCCGGTTGCCTGTCGTTCGATGGGTGCGCTGATGGCCTGCAAAGTGCCGCTTTATATGGAATTCACCCCGGCCTTCTACGGCAAGGATCAGACCAAAGACTTCATCGCCGATCTCGCCGGACACTATAGCGAATGTCTTGCGTTCTTCGAAGACGGCGAGCAGGTCATGAAGGTGGTCGAACTGCCGGTCGAAGGCGAACAGTTCGACGTTCTGTTTCTGCACTGAGCCTATTTGCGCCGATAGATGAAATAGCGGCCGTCCTTGACGGTCGAGGGCAGGGGCAGCGCCTCGAGATCTGGATGATCGAGAGGAAGGCCGCTGACCGCAAGCCCGCCCGGTGCCAGCACCCCAGCCATGATCTCGGGCAGCCAGGTCAATGTTATTGCATCCTTGTCTTCGTAGCCGGTGCCGATATCGGCATGGGCGAGCGAGGCATTGGCGCCGATGAAGGTTTTCGCCGTGTCCCTGATTTCGCCGAGCACAAGATCGTCGGCCGATGGCATCGAAGGACCGTAGGCATTGACCGTCCGGTCGAAGGCAATGATGCGGCGATCGGGAAAAAGTTCGCGCAGGTGATCGAAGGTGCGGCCATTGCCAAGACCGAGCTCCAGCACGGGGCCGGCAAGCGTTCTCACCTCGTTGGCAACGGTATTTAAGATATCGCGCTGCGCGCTGAGGCGGCGAATGAAACTATCGAGGCGGCTCATCGTATTTGAAGTATCCTTGGCGTCTTGTGCCTCTCCCGCAGTGGGCGTAGCACGGCGGGTATTGCGGCGTCGACCACCCGCTAGATTTTCGGCGCATTTGCTGTAGGGATAGATTGTCGCGGCGCTCAATGAAGGGGGACATCATGGCCGAGCCATCCAATGATGATTTCTTCCATAAGCTTGCGGGTTTCACGCGTTTCGAAGGCGTGACGGACAGCGCCAATTACCAGCCCCTACCGGATGACTGGCTGATTGCGATCGCCGATATCGTCAGCTCCACGAAGGCGATTGCCGCCGGACATTACAAATCGGTCAATATGGCAGGCGCCAGCGTGATTTCCGCCGTACTCAACGCTTTGGACCGAGGCGACTATCCCTTCGCCTTCGGCGGGGATGGTGCATTGGTCGCCGTCCCGCCTTCCGGCGCGGAGCAGGCGCGACAGGCGCTTGTGGCGGTACGAGGCTGGGTGATGGAGGAGCTGCAACTCGATCTGCGCACGGCTTTGGTGCCGATGAGCGCCATTCGCGGGGAAGGGTTCGACGTGCAGGTCGCGCGGTTCAACCCGAGCGACCATGTTTCCTACGCCATGTTTTCCGGCGGCGGCACGAGCTGGGCGGAACGACAAATGAAGGCAGGACGCTTCATCGTCGAAGACCAGCCGGAGAAGGAGGAGCCAGATCTCACGGGCCTTTCCTGTCGTTGGAACCCGATCAAGGCGCAAAATGGCGAGATCGTCTCCATCATCGCCATTCCCGGCGAGGGTGGAAACGGTCCGCAATTTCAGCAATTGGTCGCCGATATCATCGCGATCTCTGCAGAGCAGAGCCGCGACGGCCACCCTGTCCCGGTCGAAGGTCCGACGCCGGCATTGAGTTTCGGTGGCGCCGATATCGAAGCGCGGGCTTTGGCCACCCCGGCCAATCGCTGGTGGCGAAAGCTTGCAATTGACGCGCAGGTCATTCTGTTGTGGGTTCTCTCTAAGTTCGGAGCGAGGGCTGGAAGCTTTGATGTCAAGATCTACCGGCGTGATCTCGCAGCGAATTCCGATTTCCGCAAGTTCGACGACGGTCTGAAAATGACGATCGATGTCGACGCCATGCATCTTGAGCGTATCGAGGCGCGCTTGCGTCAGGCCGAGGCGGAGGGTGTCTGCCGTTTTGGTCTGCATCGCCAGGATAGCGCGTTGATGACCTGTTTCGTGCCTACCCCGCTGATGCGCGACCACATGCATTTCATCGACGGGGCGAGCGGGGGTTATGCGATGGCGGCCATGGCGCTGCGGGAAAAGAGGCCGCCCGAGCTTGCCGCGAGCGAATGATCTTCGATTGCCACGCGCAGCTGGCCATGGGTTTCAGTCGTGATTTTTATCGACCCATTTCGGTTTAGCCCATTGTTTCAGCTGAATATGCGCCTTATCTGAAAGAGAACAAAACGAGAGTCGCCGATTGCGACGGCTGTCGTTGTGCTGCATTTCTGGTGCGGGGGCGTGAGAGATGCAGTCGATTTTCTGGTGTCCGCGCGATCCAGGGGTAGCAAGGGAACGCGCTGGTGCCGTTGAATGATTGTTTCATCCAGCCTTGAACAATAGGCCGGAAATTCCGGAAGTGGACGTCGGCGAAAGAGCCGGTGCTCCATGGCCGGCGAGACATCGGGCATTGCAAGATAGGCCGCGGGGACAATGACTATCCATTCGAGTGTTTCTGATCTTCTTCTCGATAAAGTAGCGGAATGGCTGACACAGGCGGCGCTCACGGGCGAGAACCTGGAGACCATCATTCGCGGCTTCTGCGAACGCATGGCTGCGACGGGGATGCCGCTCAAGCGCGTGCATTTGACCTTTTCCATGCTTCATCCGCTCTATGATGCGCTCGGCTTTACCTGGCGGCGTGCCGGCGGTCTGATGATCGAGGGCTATCGGCATGGGAACGAGAAACCGGAACGCTTCGTGCAGAGCCCCTACTACTATCTCTTGTCCAACAATCTTCAGCACCTGCGTCGCCGGATCGATGTCGACGGTGCGGTCGAATTTCCGATTTTCGAGGATCTGCGCAAGGAGAAGGTCACCGACTATATGGCCTTCGTGCAGACTTTCGGCGCGGGCTCGGTGCAGGGGATGATGGGTTCCTGGTCGACCGACAGCATCGGCGGTTTCAGCGAAGAGATGATCGGCGCGCTGATGCGCATGCAGAACCATCTGGCCATGGCCGCCAAGATGGCGGTCCTCGGCAAGCTCGCCAACAATATGCTGACCACCTATCTCGGCGGCGATGCCGGAAAGCGCGTGCTGAACGGCCAGATTCGCCGCGGAGACGGCGAGACAATCCGCGCAGCCCTCGTCATGGGCGACATGCGGCAATCCACAGTTTATGCCGAAAAGGAAGGGCGCCAGGCCTATATCGATACGCTCAATGAGTTCTTCGACGCGATCGCGGCGCCGTTCAATCGCAATGGCGGCGAAATCCTGAGCTTCCTTGGCGACGGATTTCTCGCCGTCTACCCATGCGGGCGGCACAAGGACCCGTCAAAGGTGGCTTGCGAAGCCGCACTTTCGGCTGTTTTCGAGGCGCAACGCCGTGTCAAGGCACTCAACAGCGATCGCCAGTCGCGCAATTTGAGCGAAGTTCGCTATGGGATCGGCCTGCATGTCGGCAACGTCATGTTCGGCAATGTCGGCTTGAGGGACCGGTTGACGTTTTCCGCATTCGGCGCGGCGGTCAATGAGGTCGAGCGCCTACAGTCGCTGACCAAGAAATATGGGACCGAAGTCGTCGCGAGCCAGGCATTTTCCAGCTACACCGATTGCGAATGGGGAAAACTTGGAGAGGAGAAGCTGCGCGGTGTGCGTCAGCGCTTCACCGTCGTCTCCCCGAAAGCGGCGACGCCATCCAATGGCGCGCTCGAGACCTTTCAGGAGACGGCACCAGACAGCCTCTCCGAGGCCGAACAGGTCATTCTCTTGCATAGGGACGCCAAGAAGTTCGAGAGCCGTCTTCAAGTCGAAAACCTGACTCCGTGACTGCGCATGCCTCGCGCTTCAGCATAAGCCGATATATCACTGGAAAGGCGACAGTTTTTTTACAGTCTCCGCATTGCTTTGACCAGCTAGACACCCGTTATGGCCTACGTTAGTGTGCCGTCCAAGGCCACAAAGGTCATGTGAGCGGGAAGTAATATGTATGGCGTCAGGGACTGATCTACTGCGTATCGAGAACCTCGACGTCTCGTTTTCCCTTTACGGAGATAGTCTGCGCGTCGTCAAGAATGCCGGCTTGAGAGTGCTTCCAGGCAAGGTTACGGCGCTCGTCGGCGAATCTGGCTCCGGCAAGTCGATCATCAGCCAATCGATCATGGGCATTCTCCCAACGGCGGCAAAGGCGACGGGCCGGATTCTCTTCACCGATCCGCTCAACGGTCTGACGACCGATATTCTCCAGCTGCCGCGCGACGGCGCCGCGATCCGCGGGCTGCGTGGCGCGCGCATGGCAAAGATCTTCCAGGAGCCGATGACCTCGCTGTCGCCGCTGCATACGGTCGGCAACCAGATCAGTGAAGCGCTTCGCATTCACAGCGCAGGCACCAGTAGAGCTGAGCAGCGCGAAAAGACGGAAGAGATGCTGAACCTCGTCGGCTTTCAGGACCCGGTTCGCACTTTCGACATGTATCCCTTCGAACTTTCCGGAGGCATGCGTCAGCGCGCGATGATCGCCATGGCGCTGATCTGCAATCCGGCGCTGCTGATCGCCGACGAGCCAACGACGGCATTGGATGTCACCATTCAGGCGCAAATTCTCGGACTGCTGCGCAATCTCCAGCAGACGTTCAACATGGCAATGTTGCTGATCACCCACGATCTCGGCGTGGTTGCGAACATGGCCGATGAGGTCGTGGTCATCTATCACGGCGAGATCATGGAAGCAGGTCCCGTTGAGACGATCTTCCGTCAGCCGCAGCATCGCTATCTGAAGGCGCTGATGTCGGCGGTGCCGCATTTCGACATGAAGCCGGGAGAGCGATTGAAATCTTTGCGGGATGTCCCGGTCAATCTCGGCACTTTCTCGGGGAAGAAGAAGCTTATCGGCAACGGTGTGCCGGCTGCGGGCACCGCACTCGATGTCCTGCTCAGCGTGCGCAATCTGACCAAGACCTACACCTCGAAGGCCGGTGGGCTGTTCGGGCGGCGGGATGGCACGAAGTTCCGTGCGGTCGATGATGTCAGTTTCGATATTCGCCGCGGCGAATGTCTCGGCCTGGTCGGGGAAAGCGGTTGCGGCAAGACGACCGTCAGCAAGATCCTGATGCGGGGTGTTACCGCCGATAGCGGTTCCGTCACCTTCGATGACGGCAGCGGCAAGATCGATGTGCTTGCCGTCAAGGGCGATGAATTGATGGATCTGCGCACGAAGATCCAAATGGTTTTCCAGGACCCGGTCTCTTCGCTTTCTCCGCGCATGACCATCCGCAACATCCTGAGCGAACCCCTGGAAATCCACGGGCGGGGCGAAAGCGACGAGCGCAAGGAGAAAGTCACGGCGCTGATGCAGGCGATCGGGCTCGACAAGCACTATCTGAGCCGCTATCCGCACAGCTTCTCCGGCGGCCAGCGCCAGCGCATCGGAATTGCGCGCGCATTGGCGCTTGGGCCAAAACTTCTGATCCTCGACGAGCCCGTCTCGGCTCTCGACGTGTCCGTCCAGGCGCAGATTCTCAATCTCCTCAAGGATCTGCAGAAAGAACTCGGCCTGACCTATCTGTTCATTTCGCATAATCTGGCGGTGGTCGACTATATGGCTGATCGGATTGCCGTCATGGCGCGTGGACGCATCGTCGAAATCGCGCCGCGCGAGATCATCCTGCGCGATCCCGTTCATCCCTACACGCGCTCGCTGCTTGCGGCGGTGCCATTCCCCGACCTGGACCGGCCGCTGGATTTCTCCGCCCTGGGCAGCGAAGGCGCCGCGGCCAAGCAGAAATGGGGGCCGCAATTCTCCGAGGGATCAGACGGAGATCTGGCCTATGCCGATTTGGGCGGGGGGCATTTCGTGCGCGCCCGCCGGGGCCTCGGTGCCCGGGAGCTGCGCAAATGATCAATCGGCGCACTTTTCTTGGCCTTTTGGCCTCTACCGTTCTGCCTCAGCCCGTTCTCGCAGCCGACATCGACAACGAGCCGGAATATTTTGCCGATTGGCTGAGGGCGGGTCAGATGCCGCACCTTGCCAAGCGTTTGCCGAAATTCCCGCGCATCGTCAACGTCGCGGCCATGGGCCGTACGCCGGGTCAATATGGCGGCTCCGTGCGCACCATTGTCGGCAGCCAGAACGATATCCGCTTCATGACGATATACGGCTATGCCCGTCTCGTCGGCTATGACCGTACCCTGTCGTTGCAACCTGATATTCTGGAGTCATTCACCTCCGTCAACGACATGGTTTTCACCTTCAAGCTGCGCGACGGACATAAATGGTCGGATGGGCATCCTTTCACGGCCTATGATTTCCGCTATTGGTGGGAAGACGTCATCCTCAACAAGGAACTGACACCGGGCGGCGGCGCCTTGGAGTTGCGCCCGCACGGCAGCCTGCCGCGCTTCGAGCTGCTCGACGAACTGACGGTGCGTTATTCCTGGGATGATCCTAATCCCGATTTCCTGCCGATCCTTGCGGCGCCGCAGCCGCTCGTCATTGCCGGCCCTGCGCATTATCTGAAGCAGTTTCACAAGAAATATCAGGACAGCATTCGCCTTTCCTCGCTGATGAAGGAAAACCGCGCCAAGAAATGGCAGGACCTTCATATCAAGATGGCCCGTTCCTACCGGCCTGAAAATCCCAACCTGCCGGTACTCGATCCCTGGCGCAACACGACCGCCCCACCGGCCGAGCAGTTCGTCTTCGAGCGCAACCCCTATTTCCATCGCGTCGACGAAAACGGCCGCCAGTTGCCCTATATAGACCGGATGATCCTGAACATCAGCTCTTCCGCGATCATCGCTGCCAAGACCGGCGCGGGAGAAAGCGATCTGCAGGCAAACGGCATAGATTTCAACGACTATACCTTCCTCAAGGAAGCGGAGAGGCTGCACCCGATCAAGGTCAATCTCTGGAAGGCGGCGCGTGGGTCGCGGGTCGCACTGTTTCCCAATCTGAACAGCGCGGATACCGTATGGCGAGACGTTTTGCGCGATGTCCGGGTGCGGCGGGCCCTGTCGCTGGCGATCAATCGCCATGAGATCAACATGGCCGTCTTCTATGGCCTCGGCACTGAAAGCGCCAACACGGTCCTGCCAGACAGCCCTCTCTTCAAGCCCGAATATGCGGCGGCCTGGATTGCGTACGATCCGGATCAGGCCAATGTGCTGCTGGACGCCGCCGGTCTTGCCAAACGCGATGAAGACGGCGTTCGCCTGTTGCCCGACGGGCGGCGCATGGAGATCACGGTTGAAACACCGGGCGAAAGCCCGCTGGATGCGGACGTCCTCGAACTCGTCACCGATCACTGGCGCAAGGTCGGCATTGCGCTGTTCACGCGTGTATCGCAACGCGACATTTTCCGCAGCCGCGCCATGGGCGGGCGTATCCTGATGTCCTTGTGGTACGGCCTGGACAATGGCGTGCCGACAGCGGACATGAACCCGGCGGAACTGGCGCCGACAACCGACGACCAGATGCAGTGGCCGCTCTGGGGCATGTACTATCTTTCGCGTGAGACGCAGGGCGTTGCGCCCGATGTTCCGGAGGCGGCCAAGCTCGTCAAGCTGCTCCGCGAATGGGAGGCGGCCGCCTCTTCCTTCGAGCGCGCCGAGATCTGGCACGAAATGCTGTCGATCTATACGGACCAGGTTTTCTCCATCGGCCTCATCAACGCCACGCTGCAGCCGATCGTGCATTCGGCGCGCATGCAGAACGTGCCGGAGAAGGCGCTTTACGGTTTCGATCCAACCTGTTTTCTCGGTGTCTACATGCCGGATACCTTCTGGATGAAGGAGGATCGCCGGAATGCTTAGATATATCCTTTGGCGCATCGCGGTGATGATCCCGACCCTGATCGTCATTTCGATGCTGGTCTTCACGATCATCCAGCTTCCGCCTGGCGATTTCTTCGAAAGCCAGATCGCCGAGCTGCGCGCCCAGGGCGAGACGGCGAACCTTCAGGAGATCGAGAATCTTCGTCACGAATACGGCCTCGATCAGCCTATGCCGCTTCAATATGTCCATTGGGTTGCCGGAATGCTGCATGGCGATTTCGGTTATTCCTTCGAATATCAGCTGCCGGTTTCGGATGTCGTCGGCGACCGCTTGTGGCTGACCATTCTCGTATCGATGACGACGATTCTCGTGACCTGGCTGATCGCCTTCCCGATCGGCATCTATTCGGCGACTCATCAATATAGCTGGGGCGATTACGGCCTGACTTTCCTTGGTCTGCTCGGTATCGCCATTCCGAATTTTATGCTGGCGCTGATCCTGATGTATTTCGCCAATGTGTGGTTCGGCGTGTCGATCGGCCATCTGATGGATCAGCAATATCTCTCGCAGCCGATGAGCTGGGAAAAGGCGCGCTCGATCCTGTCGCATCTGTGGATTCCGGTCATCATCGTCGGCACGGCAGGAACGGCGGGCATGATCCGCCGCCTTCGCGCCAATCTGCTCGACGAGATGCAGAAGCAATATGTCATCACCGCACGGGCAAAGGGGTTGCACCCCCTGAAGGCTCTGGTGAAATATCCGCTGCGCATGGCGCTGAACTTTTTCGTCGCCGATATCGGCTCCATCCTGCCGTCGATCATTTCGGGCGCTGAGATCACCGCCATCGTGCTGTCGCTGGAGACGACCGGCCCAATGTTGATCCGGGCCCTGCAAAGCCAGGACATGTATCTTGCCGGTTCATTTCTGATGTTTCTCGCCTTCCTCAATGTTATCGGCGTGCTGATCTCGGATATCGCGCTCGGCTTTCTCGATCCCCGCATCCGCTTGCAAGGCAGGAGTACAAAGTGAGCGTATCTCTGCCAAAACCCGGGGCTCCCCTGGAGCATTACGTCTCGAACGCGGATTTCGATCCGGATCAGTTCGAAGCCATGTCGGCCGGCCAGCAGCGCTATTACATGGCTTCGCAGAAGAAGCTGATGTGGTGGAAGTTCAAAAAGCACAAGCTTGCGCTCGCCTCCGGTATCTTCCTGCTGCTCGCCTACGGCATGATCCTGATTGCGGAATTCCTGGCGCCCTACGGTCTGCACAGCCGCAATGTCGATTACATTCATTCGCCGCCGCAGATGGTTCATTTCTTCGACAAGGGCGAGTTCGTCGGACCGTTCGTCTATGGCCGGAAAATGACGCTCGATATCGATACGCTGCGTCGGATCTATACCGAAAATCCTTCCGACGTGCAGCCGATCCGTTTCTTCTGTCGCGGCGATTCCTATCGTTTCTGGGGCTTGGTGGATTCGAACCTTCATCTGGTCTGCCCTTCCGTCGGCGGGCAAATGTATCTGCTTGGAACCGATCGCCTGGGCCGGGACGTGCTGTCGCGCATCATTTACGGCGCGCGCATATCCCTGACGATCGGGCTGATCGGCATAGCGATCAGCTTCGTGCTCGGCGTCGTCATCGGCGGTCTGGCGGGCTATCACGGCGGTCTTTTCGATCTCCTCGTTCAGCGCGTGATCGAGGTGCTGCAATCACTGCCGAGCCTGCCATTGTGGATGGCGCTGGCGGCGATCATGCCCGTGAGCTGGAGTCCGATCATCGTCTATTTCGGCATTACCATTATTCTCGGCATTCTCGACTGGACCGGCCTTGCACGCGCCGTGCGCTCGAAGCTTCTGTCCCTGCGGGAGGAAGACTACGTGCTCGCCGCGCAATTGATGGGCGCAAGCACACGCCGCATCATCGGCCGTCATCTCGTTCCCGGCTTCATGTCGCATCTCATTGCCACGGCGACGATCTCTGTTCCCAGCATGATTCTCGGCGAAACCGCCCTTAGCTTTCTCGGATTGGGGCTTCGCCCGCCAATCACGAGCTGGGGCATTTTGCTGACCGAGGCAAGAAGCGTCAGCGTCATCGCCTTCTATCCATGGCTCCTTTTCCCTATGATCCCGGTGATTTTGGTCATTCTGGCGTTCAACTTTTTAGGAGACGGCTTGCGCGATGCCGCCGATCCCTACAAATAGCAGGATGAACGGCGAAGACAGGATTGCAATTCGAGAAGCGGCCCGCGGATGTCGTTTGCCGACATACCGCGTATAACTTTCACCCCCAGAGGTTTTTGCCTATGAAGCGGCGCTTAGAAGATGCTCGAATCCTCATGTATAGCCATGACACGTTCGGTCTCGGCCATCTGAGGCGGTGCAGAACGATTGCCCATGCGCTTGTCGAGGACTATCGCGGCCTGAATGTGCTGATCATATCCGGCGCGACGATCGCCGGCGCATTCGATTATCGCGCCCGTGTCGATTTCGTCAAAGTGCCGAGTGTCATCAAGCTGCGCGACGGCGAATACACGTCTATGGCGAGCCATGTCGCATTGCAGGAAACGCTGAAGATGCGGCAATCGATCATTCGCCACACGGCCGAAACCTTCCAGCCCGATGTTTTCATTGTCGATAAGGAGCCGATGGGGCTGAAAGGTGAGGTCGAGGAAACGCTGACCTATCTCAAGGCGCGCGGCACGACGCTCGTACTCGGCATGCGCGACGTCATGGATGCGCCGCATCTCCTGGAAGCCGAATGGAAGAAGAACAACGCCCTGCAGAAGATCGATCAGTTCTACGATCGCGTCTGGGTCTATGGCCCGCCGGACTTTCACGATCCACTCGTCGGCCTCGATGTTCCCCCCGGCGTGCGCCGGAAGATGGAGTTCGTCGGCTTCCTGCAGCGCAGCGTTTCCACCCTGGGCACGAAGTCGGAACATGTGCCTGACGAGGATTATATCCTGGTGACGACTGGCGGCGGCGGCGACGGCGCCGATCTCGTCAGCGATGT
Source organism: Rhizobium sp. AG207R (assembly GCF_027109195.1). Classification (NCBI taxonomy): domain Bacteria; kingdom Pseudomonadati; phylum Pseudomonadota; class Alphaproteobacteria; order Hyphomicrobiales; family Rhizobiaceae; genus Rhizobium; species Rhizobium sp. AG207R. The sequence goes on along the minus strand of NZ_JAEPVT010000004.1, from coordinate 470,948 downwards.
CATTGCCGCTTTCGAGGAGGATAGCTCTCTCACGCAGAAGACGCTGATCGTGCTCGGCCCCTATATGCCAGCCAAGGAGCGCGGTCAGCTTTTGGAACGCGCGAGCAAGATCGACTGTCTGCAGGTCATCGAGTTCGACAACAAGATGGAAGAGCTGATCGCCGGCGCCAAGGCCGTTGTTGCCATGGGCGGCTATAATACCTATTGCGAGATCCTGTCCTTCGACAAGCCGGCGCTGATCATTCCGCGCACGCGGCCGCGCGAGGAGCAGCTCATCCGCGCGCAGCGGGCAAGCGAACTCGGCCTCGTCGACATGCTGCTGCCGGAAGAATCGGCCGATCCGAAGCAGCTTGCCGCTGCGCTGAAGCGCCTGCCGAACAGGGCGCCACCTTCGGCGAGCAACAGCAACATGCGCCTGGAAGGGCTCGTGCATATTTCGCGCACCGTCGGCGAATGGTTCGATGACCGCGAGCGCTATACGCCGCTATCGATCGTTGCCGAGTAGATCACCGGAACCTGTCGATGCGGAAGAAAATACTGGTGGTCCTGAAAGGCTATCCCCGCCTGTCGGAAACCTTCATCGCGCAGGAGCTGCTCGGCCTGGAAAAGGCCGGCTTCGACCTGACGCTGATTTCGATGCGCAAGCCTACGGACAAGAAGCGCCACCCCGTCCATGACGAGATCAAGGCGCGCGTCATCTATCTGCCCGAATATCTGCATAACGAACCGTTGAGGGTGCTTCGCGCGTTCTTTGCCGGTATCGGCAAGCCCGGGTTCAAGCCGCTCCTAAAGCAGTTCTGGACCGATCTCAAGCGGGATATCACGCCGAACCGCGTGCGGCGCTTCGGTCAGGCCCTGGTGCTGGCGCATGAATGGCCCGATGGCGGCGAATGGCTGCATGCGCATTTCATCCATACGCCGGCCTCGGTGACATCCTATGCCAGTATCATGACCGGCATTCCCTGGACGTGTTCGGCCCATGCCAAGGATATCTGGACGTCACCGGACTGGGAGCTTTCGGAAAAGCTCGGCCGCGCCCGCTGGACTGTGACCTGCACGCGCACCGGTTTCGAGCACATGCGCGATCTGGTCGGAGCGGACGACAAGGTTCATCTGAGCTATCACGGGCTGGATCTGGATCGCTTCGGCTCCTTCACTGGCGAACATTCCAGCCGCGACGGCAAGGACGCTTCCGATCCCGCTTTTATCCTCAGCGTTGGACGTGCGGTGGAGAAAAAGGGATACGACGTGCTGTTGAAGGCGCTGGCATTGCTTCCCGGCGATCTCAACTGGCGCTTTACCCACATTGGCGGCGGAGATGGCTTGACGAAACTCAAGGCATTGGCTGATACGCTTGGCATCGCCGACCGCATCACCTGGAAGGGTGCGCTGGCACAGGAAGACGTGCTTGCCCAATATCGCCAGGCCGATATCTTCGCGCTCGCCTGCCGGGTGGCCGCCGACGGTGATCGCGACGGGCTGCCGAACGTGCTCGTTGAAGCCTCTAGCCAGCGCCTTGTCTGCGTTTCCACCGATGTCTCCGGCGTTCCCGAACTCCTCGAAGATGGTGCGAACGGTCTTGTCGTTCCTCCGGAGGATCCGCAGGCGCTCGCCGTAGCGCTGGAATCCGCCATTCGTAACCCGGCACTGCGTCACAGGCTGGGCGAAGCGGCCGAAAAGCGGGTGCGCGAGCATTTCGACTATCACGCCAGCATCCGGCAACTGACGGGGCTGTTCGAGGAGCAATGGCAGAGAGAAGATCAATGGCGGAAATCCGCATGACAACCTCGCATAGCCTACCGTTGCGGGTCTTTTTCTACGTTCAGCATCTGCTTGGCATCGGCCATCTGGCGCGCGCGAGCCGCATCGCCAGCGCGCTGGCGCAAGACGGCTGCCAGGTGACGGTGGTCACCGGCGGCCTGCCGGTAAACGGCTTCCCGGGGGCGGACGTCACCTCCGTCACATTGCCGGCCGTGGTTGCGAGCAGCGCCGGCTTCTCCGGTCTCGCCGATCAGTCTGGCAATGCCGCCGGCGAGGAGTTCCTGTCTCGGCGCCGCGACTTGTTGCTGGAGGCGTTCCGGCAGGCGGCGCCCGATGTCGTCATCATCGAGGCCTTTCCCTTCGGTCGCAGGCAGATGCGTTTCGAGCTTCTGCCGCTGCTCGATGCCATTTCTGAAGCCGATCCGAAGCCGAGGCTCTACACCTCGGTGCGGGACATTCTGCAGCAGCAGAAGAAACCGGGGCGCGACGAAGAGACGGTCGGCCTCCTGCGCGATCATTTCGATGGCGTGCTCGTCCATGGCGATCCGCATTTCGTCCGGCTGGAAGAGACCTTTCCCCTGACGGAGGCGATCGCTGACAAGATCATCTATACGGGTCTTGTCGCACCCGCTTTGCCACCGGAACCAGTCGAAACCTTCGACATCGTCGTTTCAGCCGGCGGCGGCGCTGTCGGGCGCGACCTTATCCGCGCCTCGCTCGAAGCGGCAAGCCGAGTGGCGAGCGATCGCCGCTGGCTGTTGATCGCCGGGCCGAACCTCCCGGAGCGGGATTATGCTGAGCTCGCCAGCGACGCGCCCGGTAATGTCGAACTGGTTCGCTTCCGCAAGGATTTTCCCTCCCTTCTGCGCGGCGCCGAGCTTTCGATTTCGCAGGCCGGCTATAATACGGTCGGCGATCTTCTCGTGGCTGGCTGCCGAGCTATCCTGGTTCCTTTCACCGCCGGTGGGGAGACGGAGCAATCCGTCCGAGCCGAGCGGCTGGAGAGATTGGGCCTGGCCTTGGCCTTGCCAGAAGCGGGATTGACGACGGATATGCTGGTCGAAGCCGTGAAGACGGCATTGTCGCGCCCCAAGCCAGGCAAGCCGGATATCGATCTTGGCGGCGCCGCCAGAACTTCCGCCATTCTGCGTGAGGTCATGTAGCGACGTGTGTGGCTGATATCGGAGACATCCTGTCGTTTTATCCTCCTGGATTCCCGCAATCTTGTGATATAAATCGAAAAATCGATGAATCGGGAGGAGCGTGGACGAAAGACCGGGCGGAGTCCCCTTTCACATATGGGGCCACGTATCCGTAACGAAACCTTCCCGCATCTCTGCAACATCAGTGCCGGCATCGCGCTGGCGCTGGGCGTTGAATTTGAAAGCCTGCAGTAAGCAATGGAAAAAAGCCTAGCGCGTTACATTTGGTCGAATACCCGGCTGGAGCAGGTCTGGATACTGCTCGTCGTCGCGGCCTCGATGATCCCGTACTTCCTGTCCTTCGACTTGCCGAAGCAGATCGTCAACGGGCCTATCCAGGGCAAAGGTTTCGAACATCCCGGCGATACGCAGACCTTCATGCACATTGCTTTCAATGTGCCGCTCATCGGCCATGTCGAGATTTTTCAGGGCGTGCAGCTGACGCGCATGTGGATGCTCGTTGCGCTGAGCATGGTGTTTTTGGCGCTCGTCGTCCTCAACGGTCTCTTCAAGCTCTATATCAACACCTATAAGGGACGTCTGGGCGAGCGCATGCTTCGCCGTATCCGCTTTGAGCTGATCGACCGGGTCTTGCGGTTTCCGCCGGCGCACTTCAAGCGCGTCAAGCCCGCGGAAATCGCCACCATGATCAAGGACGAGGTGGAGCCGATGGGTGGCTTTACGGGCGATGCTTTCGTGCAGCCCGCCCTTCTCGGCGGCCAGGCGGTAACGGCGCTCGTCTTCATCATCATGCAGAATTTCTGGCTCGGCATGATCGCCGCGGCCATCGTTGCCGTGCAGGCCATCGTCATTCCCCGCATGCGCAAGCGGCTCCTGGAACTCGGGCGCCAGCGGCAGCTGACGGCGCGCGAACTTTCCGGCCGCGTCGGTGAGATCGTCGATGGTATCGGCACTATCCACGCCAACGATACCACGAACCTGGAGCGCGCCGATATCGCGCACCGGCTCGGATTGATCTTCTCGATCCGCTACGATCTCTATCAGTGGAAGTTCCTGGTCAAATTCATCAATAACTTCCTCGCTCAGGTAACGCCGTTCCTGTTCTATCTGATCGGCGGCTTCCTGGCGTTGCAGGGCCGACTGGACATCGGTCAGCTCGTCGCCGTCATCAATGCCTACAAGGATCTGCCCGGACCACTGAAGGAGCTGATCGACTGGGACCAGTCGCGTCAGGACGTCCAGGTAAAATACAATCAGGTGGTCGAACAGTTCAGCGTCGAGCATCTGATCGATCCGAAAATCCAGGCGGTTTCGCCCGCGCCCGCCGCCCGCATCACCCATTCTCTCGTCGCGACCAATCTGACCATCGTCGACGACAGCGGCGCGCGCGTGCTGGATCATGTCTCGGTCGAAATTCATCCGGGCGAAAGGGTGGCGATCGTCGGCGATAGCGGTGCGGGCGGCGAGTATCTTGCGGAGGCGTTCGGACGCCTGATCTGGCCGGATAGCGGCCGCATCTCGATCGACGGCCACGATATTCTGGAACTGCCGGAATCGCTCATCGGGCGACGCATCGCCTACGCCTCCTCCGAGACCTTCTTCTTTCACGGCACTTTGCGCAGCAATCTCCTCTATGGTCTCAAGCACGCTCCGCTCGTTGCCCCCGTCTATAGCGAGGATGAAGCGACAAAGGTCAAATGGAGCATGGCCGAGGCGCGTCGTGCGGCCAATCCGGAATTCGACCTCAATAGCGACTGGGTGGACTATGCCGCCGCCGGGGCGACGGGGCCGGATGATATCTACTCCGCCATCCGTCCGGTTCTCGATGCCGTCGCCATGTCGCAGGATATTTTCGACATGGCCTTGCGCTCGAATGTCGATGCCACGGCACATCAGGATCTGACGTCGCGCATCGTCGAGCTGCGGCAGGCATTGCGGTCGCGGCTCGAGGAGGAAAAACTCGCGGATCTCGTGGTTCCCTTCGAGTTCGATGCTTATAATCCGCAGGCGACCGTTGGTGAAAATCTGCTTTTCGGTACGCTGAAGCGGCCGCAGATGACCAATCGCAAACTGGCGGCTCATCCCTATTTCCAGCAGATATTCGCCGAAACGGGTCTGGTATCCGATTTGTACGATATGGGCCTGGAGATCGCCGAAAACGCAGTCGAACTCTTCACGGACCTGCCGCCGGACCATCCGTTCTTCCAGCAGCTGACCTTCATGACGGCGGAAGACATCCCGACCTATGAGGCGCTGCTGCAGAAGCTGAACGGCAAGGGCTATGAGGCGGCTACCGACGATGAGCGTGCGGCCATCATCCGGCTGAGCTTCTCCTATATCGAACCGCGTCACCGCTTCGGCCTTCTGACGCAGGTGCTCATGGAAAAGATCGTGAAGGCGCGCGCGAGATTCTACGAGAATATTCCGGCCGATCTCGCCAAGGTCATCGAGCGCTACGATCCGGAGCGCTTCACTGCGTCTGCCACCTTGATGGACAACGTGCTGTTCGGGCGCATCGCGCATCAGCAGGCGAATGCGCCGGAGCGTATCCATCAAATCATGTACGATGTGTTCGGGCGTCTCGGCATGCATGATGCAGTTCTGTCGATCGGGCTGGATTTCGACGTCGGCTCGGGCGGCAAGCGCCTGACCAACGTGCAGCGCCAGAAACTCAATCTCGGTCGCGCCCTTTTGAAACGAGCCGATTACATCATCTGCAATCGGCCGCTGCCGGCACTCGACCATCGCGTCCAGGATCAGATCGCGAGAGCCATTCTGGGCGAACTCCATAGCGGCGATTATGCGCCGGCGATCATCTGGGTTCTCTCCAACCCCAGTTTTGCCGAATTGTTCGACCGTGTCATGGTTTTCGATCACGGCAGCCTCGTCGAAAATGGCTCTACCACCGATCTTTTAGAGAAAAACGGTATGTTCAAAGAACTGTTATCGTAATATCCTATCTCGACAGTGGCGTCTGGGGCCGAACACTGGGGGTACCGAAGCTCATGCTTCTGAAGGACGAAGTTGAAATGCTGAAGCGGGTGCCGATTTTTTCGCGCATTGCACCCGCAAAATTGAAACTCTTGGCGTTTACGTCCGATCGGGTCAGCTACAATGCTGGCCAAACCCTGTTTCATCAGGGCGATCAAGGTGATGCGGCCTATGTTGTTCTTTCAGGAACTGCTGATATTCTCGTCGATAGCCCAGCCGGCGAAATCAAGGTTGCCGAAGTCGACCTCAATTCCATCGTCGGCGAAATTGCCATCCTCTGCGATGTCTCCCGTACAGCCACGGTGAAAGCGACTTCCAGGCTGGAAGCCTTGAAGATCAGCAAGGAGCATTTCCTGAAGCTGCTCAGCGATTTCCCGGAGATGGCGGTCGAGATCATGCGCGTGCTGGCCGATCGCCTGAACCACACGACTTCGGAACTGACCGCTGTGCGCAGCCGCCTCGACCAGCCGCAGTCGATGTCCACTCATTGAGATTGGGGGATATGCCATCGGCCGGCGGGCGCCCCCGTTTCAATTTGGCGAACGCAATAACGAAATACGCGCAGTCTCGTATCGCTGCGGATTTTTTCTCAGCGAGAGCGGCAATCTTGCGTCCATCAAAACCGTCGAGTTGAACGCGAAACTGGCCTTTCCAGTTTCGCGCCCGGTAATTGATGTTTCAAATCAAGCTGCGGCGTGCGAGATTGCGCATCAGATGCGAAGTTCCGAATGTCCATGGCGCGCATTCGGTCGATAGCAGCACGCGGTTCTTCAGCGCCCCCAGCTTGTCGTTCGAGATGGTGACGATGTCGCCGACCTTGTGGGTGAAGCCTTGGCCGGGCGTGTCGCGATCTTCGACGGGGGCGAAAAGCGTTCCCATGAATAGCACGAAGCCGTCGGGATATTGATGATGGCGGCCGATGGTCTGGGAGACGAGATCGAGCGGATCGCGGCTGATTTCCTTCATCGACGAGCGGCCGTGCAGCACATAACCGTCCTCACCTTCGACTTTGAGGTCGAGATCGGCGTTGCGCACGTCATCAAGATTATAGGTCTCGTCGAACAGACGGATGAACGGCCCGATCGAGCAGGAGGCGTTGTTGTCCTTGGCCTTGCCAAGGAGCAGGGCGGATCGGCCTTCCACGTCGCGCAGGTTGACGTCGTTGCCGAGGGTGGCGCCCTTGACCCGGCCCTGGCTGTCGACCGCCAGCACGATTTCCGGCTCGGGATTGTTCCACTTGGAGATCGGATGCAGGCCGACATCGGCGCCTTGTCCCACAGACGACATTATCTGCGATTTGGAAAAGACTTCCGCGTCCGGTCCGATGCCCACTTCGAGATATTGCGACCAGACGCCTTCTTCGATCAGCGCTGCCTTGACCTTGGCCGCTTCCGCTGAACCGGCCTTCAAGTTGCGCAGGCTGTCGCCGATCAGTGCGGTCACCTTGCGGCGGATCGCTTCGGCTAGGTCCGGATTGCCGGCTGCGCGCTCCTCGATGACGCGCTCCAGCATCGAACGGGCAAAGGTGACGCCACAGGCCTTGATCGCCTGCAGGTCGATGGGGGCGAGAAGGTGGATGGCCGAGTGGTCGGCCTTGGCGGCCAGCAGATCATCGAGTTTGGCGATGGCTTCGCCTTTCTGGGTGCGAATGAAAGCCACCGGATCATCTTTTTCCAGAAGGTCGCGCATGGTCGGCGTTTCCTTCGAGGTGATATCATAGAGCGTGCCGTCGCGAAGGGTGACGAGAGCGGGGCCTTGCACATCCGGGCGCCAGATGCGGCCGACGAATGTTCCGGTGGTGAATGTGTTCGAGCTGGCCATGTCGTTCGTCTCCTCCAAACTGCGAGCGTTTCTAGCGCAGTCGATCCCGCTTTGCCATCTGTTATGACGGCATCATTCGCTGCATTTTGAATTTTCATCTTTTCCTGGAAGCTAAAAATGTAAGGCCCCGCGGCGCCACCGCGAGGCCTTTTGGGCCGCAAGCCGGGAGAGAGTGGCTTTACGCGGCCTGAACCTTGCGATTGCCGCGCGCCCATTCCGGCAGCCAGTCGCCGTGGGCTGCCAACAGCTCGTCGACCAGCGACCAGATTTGGTCGAGATCGAGTTCGGCTGCCGTGTGCGGATCCATCATCGCGGCATGGTAGATGTGCTCGCGATTTTCGGTCATCAGAGCTTTCACGGTCAGCTCCTGCACGTTGATGTTCGTGCGGATGAGCGCCGTCAGCTGCGGCGGCAGATCGCCGACATAGGTCGGCTGGATGCCGGAGGCATCGACGAGGCAGGCGACTTCCGCCGCGCAATTATAAGGCAGCGAGGTGATGCAGCCATTGTTGCGGACATTGCCGTAGATGACGGAGGGTTCGCCGGTCCAGACCGAATTGATGATCGAGGAGGCATATTCCTTCGACTGCTTGACCTCGATCTTTTCCGCCGTGCGGTATTCCTCAGCCTGGTTCTTCCAGCGCGCCACCTGCTCGATGCAGCGTTTCGGATATTCGTCGAGCGGAATGCCGAACTTCTCGATCAGATCCTCGCGGCCCTCCTTGATGAAGTAGGGGGTGTATTCGGCGAAATGCTCGGAGCTTTCGGTGACGAAATAGCCGAGGCGGGTCAGCATTTCATAGCGCACCTTGTTCGGGCAGCGCGGGTTCCAGCCGGGCTTCGGCGCGCGTCCTTCGCGATAGGCGCGAACGAGATCCGGATAGAGATTACGATAGGAACCATCCGGCTGACGATGCTCGAATTCGAGATAGAAGGCCATGTGGTTGATGCCGGCCGAGCGGTAGCGGATCTCGTTGTAGGGAATGTCGAGATCGTGCGCCAGTTCCATGGCCGTGCCCTGCACCGAATGGCAAAGACCGACCTGCTTGATCGTTGGGTACTTCTCCCCGATCGCCCAGGTATTGATGGCCATCGGGTTCACATATTGCAGCATGATCGCGTTCGGGCAAACGGCGAGCATGTCTTCGCAAATCTTCCAGAGATGCGGAACCGTGCGCAGGCCGCGCATGATGCCGCCGACGCCGAGCGTGTCGGCGATCGTCTGGCGCAGGCCATATTTCTTCGGCACTTCGAAATCGGTGACGGTGCAGGGCTCGTAGCCGCCGATCTGAAAAGCGACGACGACGAAATGCGCACCGTCGAGCGCCTTGCGCTGATCGGTAAAGGTTTCGACCGTCGCGGAGGTGCCCAGCGTCGAGGCCAGCTTGCGGGCAACAATAGCACTTTCGTCCAGCCGCTGCGGATTGATGTCCATCAGCGCGATCCGGGCGTCCGCAAGGGCGGGCCGCTGCAAGACATCGCCGATGATATTCTTCATGAAGACGGTCGAGCCGGCGCCGATGAAGGTGATCTTGGGAGTACCTGTCATGTCAAAATCTCCTGGGATGCTACGAAGCTACTTCGAACGCCGCTCTGACAAGGCGTTCTGTGTAAGCGGTCTTGGGATGGGACAGAACCTCTTCGACCGGCCCTTGCTCCATGATCTTGCCATGCTGCATGACGATGACGCGATGGCAAAGGGCGCGGACGACCTTGAGGTCGTGGGAAATGAAAAGGTAGCTCAGGCCTTTTTCATCCTGCAGCTTGCGCAGGAGGTCGATGATCTGGGCCTGAACGGAAAGATCGAGTGCGGAGGTCGGCTCGTCGAGCAGAATGAATTCTGGCTCGAGCGCGATGGCGCGGGCAATGGCGATACGCTGGCGCTGGCCGCCGGAAAATTCATGCGGGAAGCGCGAGAGAATGTTGGCCGGCATGCCGGCACTGACCAGTGCCTCCTTGACGCGCTCCAGGCGCTCCGCCTTGTTGGAACCGAGATTGTTGACAATCAGCCCCTCGCAAATGATCTGGCCGATGGTCATGCGCGGATTGAGCGACGAAAAAGGATCCTGAAAGACGATCTGCATGCGCGAGCGCAACGGCCGCATCTCGGCGCGAGACCGGCCATGGATCGGCTGCCCGTCGAAGAAAATCTCGCCGCCATCGGCATCGATCAGCCGCAGTAGCGCCTGACCGAAGGTGGTCTTGCCCGAGCCGGATTCACCGACAAGCCCGAGCGTCTCGTGGCGGCGCAGCTCGATATTGAGGCTGTCGACGGCGACGAGTTCGCGCATGTCGGGTTTGAAGAAGCTGCCGTGCCGCAGCATGAACGCCACCTTGACGGACTTGCCTTCGAGAATCGTGTCGCAGTTCGGCGGCAGCGGCTTTGCCTGTCCGCGTGGCTCCGAGGTCAGTAGGTGCTGCGTATAGGGATGCTGCGGGCGCGCAAAGAGCGCCTCCGTCGTATTGTGCTCGCGCATCTCGCCATGCTGCATCACATAGACGTAGTCGGAGAACTGGCGCACGACCGTCAGGTCGTGAGTGATCAGGATCACGGCCATGCCGAGCTGCTTTTGCAGGTTGCGGATAAGGTTCAGGATCTGCGCCTGCACCGTGACGTCGAGCGCTGTCGTCGGTTCGTCGGCAATCAATACGTCCGGGTCGTTGGCGAGCGCCATGGCGATCATCACGCGCTGGCGCTGGCCACCGGAGAGCTGGTGCGGATATTGTTTCAGTCGCGCTTCCGGATCGGGAATCTGAACCTGCTTCAGGAGATCGAGCGCGCGCTTCTCCGCGTCGCGGCGGCTGACCTTGCGATGGACCCGTATCGCTTCGACGATCTGGCTGCCGATAGTGTAGATCGGATTGAGCGAGCTCATCGGCTCCTGGAAGATCATGGAGATGCGGTCGCCACGCAATTGCCGACGCGCCCGCTCCGAGAATTTCAGCACGTTCTTGCCGTCGTAATGAACGGCGGACTTGTCGGAGACGACGGCGCGTTTGGTCAGCAGGCCCATCACCGTGCGGGCGGTCACCGATTTTCCCGAGCCGGATTCGCCGACGATGGCGATGGTTTCGCCGCGATAAAGCTGGAAGGTGATGTCCTTGACGGCATCGACCATGCCGTCCTCGACCTTGAACTTGACGGCAATATTGCGGGCGTCGATGACAGGTGCGGCTGTCTTGTTCGCAGCATCGAGCCGCCTGTCGGGAGCGAAGGAATTGACGAGTGCAAGAGCCATATCCGTTCTCCTCTCAATAGGGATCGATCGCGTCGCGCAGGCCGTCGCCAAGGGCGTTGAAGGCGAAGACGGTGACGAGAACGAAGGCGACGGGCGTAAGGATCCAGGGATAGGAGCCGATGACCGAATAGGTCGACGTATCCTGCAGCATCAGACCCCAGGAGATCAGCGGCGGTTTGACGGCAAAGCCGAGGAAGCCGAGGAAGGATTCCAGCAGCACGACGCTCGGGATCGCGAGCGTGACCGTCACGATGACGTGGCTCATGACGTTCGGGAAAATATGCTGCAGGATGATGCGCCGGTCGGTCGCGCCGACCGCCATGGCCGCCCGGACATAATCGATCCGCGCCAGAGCCAGCGTCTTGCCGCGCACCTCGCGCGACATCTGCGCCCAGCCGAGCGCCGACATGACGACGATGACGAAGGCGAGGAAGACGTTGGTCGGAGCCGTCACAGGGATCAGCGAGGTCAGTGCCAGGTAGAGCGGCAGTTGCGGGAAAGCCAGTACCACTTCGACGAAACGCTGGATCCAGGCATCGAGCGTGCCGCCGAAATAGCCAGATATCATGCCGACCGCAGTGCCGACGACGGTGACGATGGCGACCACCGTCAAGGCGATCATCAAGGAGATGCGCGAACCGTAAATGGCGCGCGACAGCACATCCCGGCCGAATTTGTCCGTGCCGAGGAAATGAACGGGGCCGCCGTCGGTGGCGCCGAAGAGATGCCGGTCACCGGGGATCAGGCCAAAGAGATGATAGGGGTCACCCTTGACGAAGAGACCAAGCAGGCGAGGGTGATCGTAATCCGGTCCGACGATCGGTTGGAACGTGACCGGATCGAGATCGCTGGTCTCGGCAAGCGCGTAGACCCGAGGCTGGAGGACGAAATTGCCGTCCTTGTCGTGAAAGCTGATGACCTGCGGCGGCGCGAAGCCGGTGTCGGTCGCCTTGGGGTCGAGCGGTGCGATGAATTCGGCGAAGATCGCCATCAGCAGCAGCAGGACGACGAGAGTAAGGCCGCCCATGCCGGTCCAGGAGCGCTTCAGGCGACGCCAGACCAGGGCGAGGTAGCTCTCATTGCCGCTCTTCTGCTTGATTTTCTCTTCGGGCGGCGGCGGGGAGTTGCTGAAGGCGAGCATCAGTGGATTCCTCCCTGTTGACGCACACGTGGATCGAGCAGGGCAAGCAACACGTCGGCGATGATATTGCCGACGATGAGGGTTGCCGAAAGCACCATCATGAAGGTTGCGGTCACGTAGACGTCGCCGACAGCCATCGAGCCGACGATCGCCGGCCCGACGGTCGGCAGCGTGAAGATGATCGCGGTCTCGATTTCGCCCGTCAGCATATAGGGCAGAACCACGCCCTGATACATGATCAGAGGATGCAGCGCATTCGGCACGGCATGGCGCATAACGACGGCGCCGCCGGAAAGGCCCTTAGCTCGCGCCGTTTCCACATATTGGGCATTCAGCGTATCGAGCAGATTGCCGCGCATGATGCGCATGTTGTAGGCGAGGCCGCCGAACGTGGCGATCGCGACGACCGGCCAGACATGCTTGACGAGATCGACTAATTTGGCCCAGGACCAGGGCGCACCGCCATATTGCGGCGAGAAGAAGCTGCCGATCTCCGAGACGTTGAGCTGGAAGACGAGGAGATAGACGATGATCAGCGCCATCAGAAAGCGCGGCACCGTCATGCCGAGGAAGGAGATGCCGGCAAGCAGATTGTCGATCCAGCTATATTGCCGCGTTGCGGCCCAGATGCCGAAACCGATGCCGAGAATGGAAGCCAGGATGTGGCACACGAGCGCCAAGGTTAGTGTTCGCGGCAGGCGCTCCCCGACGACATCGGCCACCGGCTTGTTGTAGACCATGCTGTAGCCGAAATCGCCCTTGGTGACGATGCCACCGATCCAGTTGAAATACTGGACGATCATCGGCTTGTCCAAGCCATGTTCCTTGCGATAGGCCTGCGCCTGGGCGTCGGCCTGTTCGAAGGACGCGCCGCCCTGGTTCATCAGTTGCGAGCGGATATAATCGGCATAATCGCCCGGCGGCGCCTGGATGATGGCAAACGTCACCACGCTCAGGATCAGGAGCACGGGAATGGCGGAGGCTATGCGAACGAGCAGGAATCGTAACATGGGACGGTTCGCTTCTCTTGATGCTGTCGACTGTCCCATTCTCCAGGAACGACATCGCCAGCGCTTCATTTAACCCGGCGATAGCTGATCGCTGGATGTTTCAGGTCCCATGGCAGCCTGCATCATACAGGCTGCCATGGGGTTGGTTGGAACCTTATTTGATCGGGCCGGCTCTGCCTGGGGCACCCGGCAGTTCCTCTGGGAACAGCTCGTATTTGCCCTGTTTGTCTGCCGCCACCCAGAGCCGCTCGCGGATGATCGAATCTTCTGCCCAGTTGAACAGGAAGATCGGCGTGCCCGGAGGAACGTTGGAGAAGCGCTTGTTGATGATGAGAGCGCCTGGATATTCGGTCAGGCCGATATTGTAGAGATGCCCGGTCGAGATCTTCTGGAACTGCTTCATCAAGGCCACGCGCTCGTCGTTATCTTTCGACGTGATGAACTTGTTGACGACATCGACCATGTCTTTTTCGAAGGGCATCAGGTCCAGCTGACCGCTTTCCGGGGCGCGGTGGTTCCAGCTGGTGCGGGGGCCGACCGGTGCAAGCTGTTCGGTATTCTGCACGACCGAGGCAAGCTCGGTGCTGTTGCGGCGGACCATCCAGTCGAAACGGCCGCTATAATTGGCATCGTCGCGCTTCGGACCAACGAGCGAGTTTATGATCACTCGAAGCCCGAGTTTTTCCATCTGGCTGACGACGCCCTCGGCAAGGCTCTTGTCGGTGGTGTAGTCGCTGCTGACCAGAAGCGTGATCTCGACATCCTTGCCGCCGTTGACGCCGGCCGGGAAGTTGACGATGCCGTCGCCGTCCGTGTCCTTCAGGCCGGCTTTTGCAAGCTCGGCCTTTGCTGCCGCGAGATCGAACGGGTAATAAACCGTGGAATTGCGATCATAGAAGCTGCTGCCGGAGGATAGGCCGCCCGGATAGATCGCGGTGAACGGTCCCTTGACCAGCGACTCGCCGAGCGCCTTGCGATCGAGCGCCATGGTGACGGCCTTGCGGAAATCCTCGTTGCGGTTCAACTCGCGCACCGCTTGTGCACGCTCGTCCGGACTGCCCCAGCCATTGGCAGAGAAATTCATCTGCAAATTATAGCCGATGAGGCGGGGACCGAAGGCGAGACGGGCAGGAGCATCGGGCTGTGCGGCGCGCTTCAGAGAGGCGACGAAGTTTTCCGGCTGCTCGAGGTTCGACAGGTCGCCGGAGCCGGCAACTGCCTGTACGTCGCGGTCTGCCCAGGTCGAGAGCTTGTAATGCAGCTCGTTGAGGTAAGGCAGTTGGTTGCCCTTTTCGTCGACCTTCCAGTAATAGGGATTGCGGCGCATGACGATGATATCGTCGGAACGGTATTCGACCGGGACCCAGGCACCCATGACCGGCATGTTCATATATTCCGGCGGGAAGGCGTTCTTGAACTGGTCGTAGGTGTTCTTGGAATATTTCGGGTGCTGCGGCTTCAAAAGATGCGACGGGCCTGGGCAGAAATTGGGATAGGCCATCGTGTAGAGATATTGTTTCGGGAAGGCGTCCTTGAAGGTCCATTCGATTGTGTAATCGTCGATCTTCTTGAGAGTTGTTCCTTCGCCGAAAGCTTCCGGAGATGCACCGCCGCCAAGCGGCGAGACGTTCGGATCGATGACCTCGTCATCCCAGTAGAACATGATGTCATCGGCGTTGAAGGGCGCGCCGTCGGACCATTTTGCACCTTCGATCAGGTGCATGGTGAGCTTATGACCGTCCGGAGACCATTCCCAGCTCTTGGCGAGGTTCGGCAGCGGTTCGGTGTCCTTGGCTTCCACCTGGAAGAGGGGAGCCGTGCGCGTCAGGCACTCCGAAAGGCCGATGTCGATGCCGCCCCAGCCCTGCGTCTGGCCGGCGCCGTAGTTCCAGCCTTCCGGCCGGCCGCCGATGACATGGCGCAGCGTGTCGCCATAGACACCGATGCCGTCGGGCATGTTGCCAGTTTTGAACACGAGCGGCTCTTTCGGTAGGCGATCCTTGACGGGCGGCAGTTTGCCGGTCTTGACGAACTTCTCCGTCACCCAGGCAGGCTCGTGATATTCCGGCAGCGCCTTGAACTCCAGAATGGAGTTGCGCTCGACATATTTGATTTTTCCTTCCGCCGGAAAGACCGGTGGAACGGGCGGCACAGTCGGGTCGGCCGCATGGGCGCTGATCGCGATTGCGGATGTGGCAATCGTCAACGCAGCCAAAAGGCCGATCGGTCGAAAATGTCTCATCTTTTCTCTCTCCCTAAATCGCGAGCGTTCCGTTCGAGACCTCGCGTTCCTCCTTTGAAACGAAAGATGGCTGGTTGAAGCGGGACATCCCCTTAAGATCCCGCTTCAACCCCCACCTTCCGGCCTGCCTGCTCGTCAGCCAGCCTGTTTCAAGGCTGCTTTCTCTGCGCGCAACTCCTCGATCGAGCGAACGTTGCGGCTCGCCGCGCCCTTCCAGTCGCGTGTCTTGACCTCGCCGCGCGACAGGCGCTCCTTTGCGCCATCAACCGCATGGGCATATTGCGGCAGCCAACGCGCTTCCGCGACGACCATTTCATCGACCATCTGCCACACCTCCTCCGGCGTGGCGACGGCGCCCACCAGCGGGTCGTGCAATACAGCGAGCTTCAAGAGATCGATGTCGCCGCTGATGGCGGCATGGACCGACATGCGCTGCACGTTGATCGAGGAAATGCAGGTGGCGGCGCATGCCTCTGGCAATGTGATACCCGCCACCATGTTGATGCCGAAGCGGTCGACGAAGCCTGGGGATTCAATGATCGCGTCGCTTGGCAGATTGGTGATGACGCCATTGTTCTTGACGTTGAAATGGCCGCGATAGACGCGGTTGGTTTCCAGCGCTTCGAGAATATGGCTGGCGTGCTCGTTGGAGCGGCGTGCGGGATCGATCGGTTGCGACGCGCTGTCGAGGATCTGCTGGAATTCCGTCTCGAACCAGTTGCGCGTCTCGGTGGAGTGGCGAAGATAGCCGCCGGTCTCGCCATGGATCCAGTCCGACATGTCGATCCATTTGTTGATCTCGTCCGGGCGCTTGCGGTACCAGGGCAGGTATTCCGACAGGTGACCGTTGCTCTCAGTCGAATAGACGCCGAAACGCTTGAGGACGTCGATACGCAGCTTTTCCTGCTGCGAATAGACCGGATGCGCCTCGAAGGCCGCGATCAGCTCGTCCCTGCCGATCTTGCGGCCGTTGAGGCGCAGGTCGACGAACCAGGTCTGGTGGTTGATACCGGAGCAGATATAGTCGAGTTCGCGCTTGTCCTTGGCGCCGAGCACCTCGGCGATCTGTTCGGCGCCGTGCTGGACGCCGTGGCAGAGGCCGATCGTATCGACCTTGCCGTATTCGATGGCCGCCCAGGTGTTCATCGCCATCGGGTTGGCATAGTTCAGGAATTTGGCGCCGCTCTCGGCGACTTCACGGATATCCTTGCAGAAATCGAGAATGACCGGAATGTTGCGCTGGCCGTAGAGAATGCCGCCGGCGCAGATCGTATCGCCGACGCACTGGTCGATGCCGTATTTCAGCGGAATGCGGATATCTTCGGCGTAAGCCTCCAAACCACCGACCCGCACGCAGCTGATGACATAGCGGGCGCCCTCCAGTGCCTTGCGGCGATCCGTGCTGGCGGTGACGCGTGTCGGAAGCTTGTTGGCTTCGACGATCCGGTCGAGGATCGCCTTGATCATCGTCAGATTGTGCTCACTCACATCGGTCAGCGCGAATTCGACGTCGCGGAATTCCGGCACGCAGAGAATGTCGGTGAACAGCTTTTTCGTGAAGCCGACGCTGCCGGCGCCGATGATAGCGATTTTGAAACTCATGATCCTCACCTTCAAGTCGATCGAACAAGCAGCGGCAGGGAAATCGACGGCATTTTCGTCCAGTGTCGCATCGATTGCGGAACAGGCCGAAATCGAGATTTTCCCTCCGATCGCCGTTCCTCGCCGGCGAGCATGCGCTGTTTTCTGGCGGGATTATGCCTATAATCGCCGAAGCGAACAGAGAACTATTATGCTTTTGAGGGTAATTTTGTGCTGCAAGAATTGATCGACAACGGACAGGTCATGCGGACGGTTTCGCTGCCGCGTGGACGCCACCGATTGCACGCCATGCCGACCAGTGCGGGATATGAAGTGCGCTATGACGAACCCTATGATTGGGATGGACGGCGGCGCGGCCTGACGCCATTCACCGTGCTGCAGCACACGATCAGCGGCACCGGGCGCCTGCGCTATGAAAGCCGCAATTATCGCGTCAATGCCGGCGACACGCTGCTCGTTCTCGTGCCGCATAATCACCGCTATTGGCTGGAGAAGGGGGAGCGCTGGGAATATTTCTGGATTTCCATGAACGGTGAGGAAGCACTGCGCATCCATCGCCTGATACTCGCTGCCGCCGGTCCTGTGTTGAAGCTGCAGCAGGCGACGATCGATCATCTTGCCGATTGCAGCCTTCGGCTCGTCAAGGGCGCCACGACGCCGGCTTCGGCTTCGGCCATCGCCTATGAGGCGGCCATGGCGCTCTATGACGACGTCTTCGGCTCGCATGCCTTTGCCGCCGACCGATCCGTCATGCAGATCGTCATCGACTACATCAATGCCAATCTCGACAAGCCGCTGCCGGTCGAAGAGCTTGCGAAAGTTGGCGGCCTCAGCCGCGCGCATTTTTCGCGCGTCTTCGCCGAGAGCGAAGGCGTGCCGCCGGCCGAGTTCGTGTTGCAGCAGCGCATGCAGCGCGCGGCGAAGCTGCTGACGAAGGCTGCCTTCATTCCGGTCAAGGAAGTCGCGATCATGTCGGGCTTCGACGATGCCAATTATTTCTCCAAGGTGTTTCGCCGCATCTACGGCATCAATCCGACGGAGTTCCGCACGACGGGCATGTATGCCGCGGTGCGCAGCCCGGTCGAGGAGACGAAGAATGCACGGAGCCGATAGAACCGTGATAGGTCGGCATTCTTGCTATCGCTTGCCTGTCTTGAAAATGGAAATCCGCCAACCGGTCGCATTGCGCAACGGCGGCGAGCCTGTATAGATATCGCCCCGCGGCGTCCCGCCTGCCTCGCCGCGCGTCTGACTTCCCAGCAACATCTGTTCGTCATCCGATGCGACGGGCTTAATCGATAGGATTGAATATGCGTTCTGTTGTCGCCTTCAATGAATCCTGGACGTTTCATGAAGGGTTTTCGCCCGGAGATGCCGGCCGCCCGCAGGATGGACAGCAGGTCACTCTGCCGCATACGGCCGTCGAACTGCCCTTCAATTATTTCGACGAGAAATCCTATCAGCGCGCCTTCACCTATCAGAAAATCGTCAATTGGGATGAAAGCTTCGCAGGCCGTGAGGTATCGCTGATCTTCGATGCGGCCATGGCCGATGCCGTCGTCTATCTGAACGGCGAGGAAATCGTTGCCCACAAGGATGGCTACACGCCGTTCGAGGCGCGGCTGACTGGTCGCCTGCATAAGGGTGAGAACCTGATCACGGTCAAGATCGATGGCAGCGAGAATCCCGAGATCCCGCCTTTCGGCGGTCGGATCGACTATCTCACCTATGCCGGACTCTATCGCGATGTCTGGCTGAAGGTCGCTGCGCCCGTCTCGGTCGCCAACATCAAGATCGAGACGACAGATGTCCTTTCCGACCACAAATCCGCGACGGTGCGCTGCGACATCTCCAATCCGCAAAATCTCGCTTTCAAGGGTACGGTGACTGTTACTCTGCGCTCTGCCGACGGAGCAGCCATCGCTTCGGGTGAGGCTGACACATCAGGTGAAAGCGTCAAGCTCAGCTTTAGCGGCCTTTCCGGTCTTGCGCTTTGGGAGCTCGACAACCCCGTCCTCTATTCGGCGGAAGTGGAGCTTGCGAGCGAGCACGGCGCGGACCGTCTTGCTGCGACTTTTGGCTTCCGTACCGCGAGCTTCACAGCGGAAGGCTTCCTGCTGAATGGCAAAAAGCTGAAGCTGCGCGGTCTCAATCGCCATCAGGCCTTCCCCTATGTCGGCTATGCGATGGGCCGTTCCGCCCAAGAGCGTGATGCCGAAATCATGAAGCGTACGCTGAAATGCAACATCGTACGCACTTCGCATTATCCGCAATCGAAATGGTTCCTCGATCATTGCGACCGTATCGGCCTCTTGGTCTTCGAGGAAATCCCCGGTTGGCAGCATATCGGCGATAAGGAATGGCAGCAGGAATCGATCCGCAACGTGCGTCGGATGATCGAACGCGACTGGAACCATCCCTCGATCGTCATCTGGGGCGTGCGCATCAACGAATCCCAGGATTCTCACGATTTCTACGCCGAGACGAACCGCCTGGCACGCGAGCTCGATCCGACGCGCCAGACGGGCGGGGTGCGCTATATCACCGAGAGCGAAATGCTCGAGGACGTCTATACGATGAACGATTTCATCCTCGGCAACGAGGAACTGCCGGGTGCCAACCGGCCGCGCACGCCGCTGAGGCCGCAGCAGGAAAATACCGGTCTCTCCAAGGATGTGCCCTATCTGATTACCGAATTCGGCGGCCATATGTATCCGACGAAAATCTATGACCAGGAGCAGCGCCAGGCCGAGCATGTCCGCCGGCATCTGGAAGTCCTGAATGCCGCCTATGGTGATCCGTCGATATCGGGCGCCATTGGCTGGTGCATGTTCGACTACAACACGCATAGCGATTTCGGCTCGGGTGACCGGATCTGCTACCACGGCGTCATGGACATGTTCCGCGAGCCGAAATTCGCCGCTTATGTCTATGCCAGCCAGTGCGAGCCCGCCGAAGAGATCGTCATGAAGCCGGTAACGATCTGGGCGCGGGGCGAGCGCAACATCGGCGGCGCGCTGCCGCTGATCGTGCTGACGAACTGCGACGAGGTCGAACTGCGCTATGGGTCGCTGACCAAGCGTCTCGGCCCGGACCGGGAAACTTTCCCGCATTTGCCGCACCCGCCTGTCGTTTTCGATCATCGATCCTTCACACCGGACGAACTCGGCGTATGGGGGATGGAGTGGGAGGACGTGCATTTCACCGGTTACATCAATGGCAAGCCGGTAGCGCAGCAACATATGGTCGCCAATCCGCTGCCGACCTCGCTGCAGGTGGAAGCCGATGCCGATACTCTGCGCGCGGGTGAGCGTGACACGGTGCGTGTCATCGTGCGTGCCCTCGATCAGGCCGGCTCGCGTCTGGCTTTTCTCAATGAAGCCATCACGGTCAAGATCGATGGCCCGGGCAAGGTCCTCGGACCGCAAACGGTGGCATTCCAGGGTGGAACCACGGGCTTCTGGCTGCAGGCGACGGGCAAGTCTGGGACGATCAACCTCGAAGTCTCGTCCCCGCGCTTTGCCAGCCAAAGCTTGAGTTTTACTGCGAGGTGAGCGAGCAGCCGGCTCTTGCCGTCAGGCGACCGAGCCGGCAATTTCCCCCGCACCCTGGGGGATCGACTGTAACAGCGTCTGCCGCGCCGAGGCGAGATGCCGGCGGCACGCGGCCTCGATCCTTCGCTGGTCGCGTGATTGCAGGGCCTCGATATAGTCGAGGTGTTCGGTCACGGCGCGGGCATTGCGCTCGCGGGCGAACGTCTTGTTCCACTGGTAGTGATAGTGAAAGATGATGGCGATGACGTCGTAGAAATCGGCGATGAAGCGGTTCCTTGAGGCGCGATGGATGAGAAGATGAAACTTTTCATCGAGACGCGAGAAATCGCGGTAATGCGCGTCGAAATCCTCGAGCAGGGCGTGATGCTCCTGCTCGATCGCTTTGAGATCCTCCCAGGCGCGGTGATTGGCGGGCAGGCGGCCGAATTCGGCGGCGGAATGCAGCTCGAACATTTCGCGCACGTCGGCGAGCTCAAGCGCAAATTCGCTGGTGAAGCCCTTGAGGATCCAATGGCTGTTTGGTCGCTTTTCGATCAGGCCGAAGCGGCTGAAACGAATGAGGAATTCGCGCACGACCGAGGTACCGGTGCCGATCTCGCGCGCCAGTTCCAGCTCGTTGATCTGCATGCCGGGCTGTGCTTCATCGGACATGATGCGCATCATGAAACTGCGTTCGATGATGTCATGGAGTGAATCGGTCTCTTCCTTCGGGAAGAAATCGTCCTCCGTCGGCCGGCGCAGAACCGTCTTCTGCCGCTTGTTCCAGAGAATGATGCCGGCGTCATTTAGACGCATTAGGATCGCGCGCGCCGTGCTGCGGCTGACGCCGAGTTCGGCGGCGATTTCCGGCTCGCTTGGCAGCTCGGTATCGGGCTTCAGGCGCGCCGCATAGCGATTATACGCCTCCTTGAAGAGCGTGTTTTGCCTTGCCATTTCCCCCTCGCGTATCGTCGCCGCTCTTTACCGGCGGCGCTGTCTGAACCATGATCGAATGGCAGTCAATTGCAGGAGTGTTGATGGAGCGCACTGGCCACCTTCCTCCAAGGCGTCAGGCGATTTGCTCGTTGACACCAAAATGTTTATTGTAGATAAAAAACAAAATCAATTGGTGGATGGACTATCGGGAGCTGACCGCCACCAATGACGAAGGAGGAATGGGAGCGGCCCGCTTGGATCGCTCCGATAGGGATACAAGAGCGCCGGAAATGCGCTCATGGGAAATTGCGTGACAGCCATCACAAGGGAGAGGTGATGCAAATAAGAACAATCGGCAGGACGGCCCTCAAGGTCACGGAGATCAGCTTCGGCGCTGCGGCGCTGGGCGGCCTCTATCGTGCCTGTCCGCGCGACCAGGCAATGGCAACCCTCCAGGCCGCCTGGGACAGCGGTATTCGCTATTTCGACGCTGCGCCCTGGTATGGCTTTGGCCTTGGCGAACGCCGCGTTGGTGATTTTCTACGAGACCAGCCCGAGGACAGTTACGTGCTGTCGACCAAGGTCGGTCGTCTCATGCGCCCGGTGCCGACCGACAAGGTGCCGAATTACGGCTATGTCGATCCTCTGCCCTTCGATGCCGACTACGACTACTCGTATGATGGCATCATGCGCTCAGTCGAGTTCAGCTATGCCCGTCTCGGACTCAATCGCATCGATATTCTCTATGTCCACGATATCGGCGGCTATACGCACGGCAAAGCCTTGAACGAGCGTTACCTTGGGCAGCTCCTGGGGTCGGGATTGAAAGCTCTGGGGGAGCTGAAGTCGTCCGGCGCGATCAAGGCCTATGGTCTCGGCGTCAACGAAGTGCCGGTCTGCCTGGATGTGATGAACGCGGCTGATATCGACTGCATTCTGCTTGCAGGCCGCTATACCCTGCTGGATCGTTCGGCCGTTGCCGAGCTGCTGCCGCTTTGCGAGAAGAAGGGAACGTCGCTCATCGTGGGCGGCGTCTTTAACTCCGGTATTCTGGCGACTGGCCCCGTGCCTGGCGCGCATTTCGACTATCTGCCGGCGACGCCGGATATTCTGGCCAAGGTGGGGGCGATGGAGGAGATCGCCCGCAAGCACGGTGTACCGCTTGCCCAGCCGGCGCTTCAGTTCCCGCTGCGCAGCCCTTGCGTGGCGTCGGTACTGATCGGTACGGCGAAGCCGGAAAGTCTTGTCCGCAACATGCAGCTCGTGGAGCCAAGGCTTCCCGACAGTCTCTATGCGGAGTTCGAAGGTTTGACTGTGGTCGCGCCTCCATTGGGAGACGAGGCGGTCAGAGTCTAGCAGATTGGGAGCTATCGAGCCGTCGGGAGAGACGGCCTCGAAGAGGAGGAAAGCCTGTTTTGGCGTCGGTGGCCTTTCCGCCGCGCGATGCGTAATGCCGCAAGGCGTTGCGATACCGAGCCGTAAGCGTTCAGCGGCGGGTGTGCAGGAGAACAGAGCGCGTTGAGAGGAGAAGCAGATGAAAATTGCCAAGTCACTTCTATCCCGCCGCAGCTTTACCGGCCTTGCCGGCGCTGCCATCATAGCGATGGCGATGCCCGTGCAGTCCTTCGCGGCCGACGTGACCATTCCGATCATTGTCAAGGATACCACATCCTTCTACTGGCAGATCGTTCTTGCCGGCGCTCGCCAGGCGGGCAAGGATCTCGGTGTGAAGGTGCCGGAACTCGGCGCACAGTCGGAATCCGACATCAACGGTCAGATCAGCATTCTCGAAAACGCCGTTGCCGGTAAGCCGGCTGCTGTCGTCATTTCGCCGACCGAGTTCAAGGCGCTCGGCAAGCCCGTGGATGAAGCCGCCAAGTCCGTGCCGGTCGTCGGTATCGACTCTGCTGCCGATTCCAAGTCCTTCGTCTCGTTCCTGACGACCGACAACGTCCAGGGCGGCCGTATCGCTGCAGACGGTCTTGCGGCCGCAATCAAGGGCATGACCGGCAAGGAAGAGGGTGAGATTGCCATCATCACCAGCCTGCCGGGCGTCGGTTCTCTCGACCAGCGCCGTCAGGGCTTCCTGGAAGAGGTCAAGAGCAAGTACCCGGGCCTGAAGGTCGTTGCCGACAAATATGCGGACGGTCAGGCCACGACCGGTCTCAACATCATGACCGACTTGATCACGGCCAATCCGAAGCTGGTCGGCGTCTTCGCTTCCAACCTGATCATGGCGCAGGGTGTGGGCCAAGCGATTGCGGAAAACAAGCTCGGCGACAAGATCAAGGTCATCGGCTTCGACAATGACGACAAGACGGTCGGCTTCCTGAAGTCGGGCGTTCTTGCCGGCCTCGTGGTGCAGGACCCTTACCGCATGGGTTATGACGGCATCAAAACGGCGCTCGCTGCTTCCAAGAAGGAAAAGGTCGAGGCCAATGTCGACACCGGCGCCAACCTCGTCACCAAGGCGAACATGAGCGATCCGAAGATCGACGCGCTGTTGAACCCGAAGGTCAAGTAAGGCTTGAGGCCGCGCCTGCACAAAGCGGGCGCGGCCTTTTCGTCTGGCCGCTTCTCCGAGGCGGTCGCGCGGCGGTGCGAGAGGGAGGAGACCTCATGACGAGCCTTGAAGAAATCAGCCATCGGCACGACGATACCGTCAAGACGGAAGCAAACCGCATTCCGCCAGGCTCGCCAATCCTGGAACTCAAGGGCCTGCAGAAACGCTATGGCTTCGTCGAGGCGCTGAAGCCGGCGACCGTCACGTTTCTGGCTGGAGAGATTCATGCGATCGTCGGCGAAAATGGTGCGGGCAAATCGACCCTCATCAAGCTCCTGACCGGCGTCATCACCAGGACGGCGGGCGAAATTTTCTGGTGTGGGCATCCGGTTGCGCTCGCAACGCCGAATGAGGCAATCGCCCGCGGCATCAATGCGGTGCATCAGGAAGTCGTGCTTTGCCCGCATCTGACCGTCGCTGCCAATCTTTTCCTTGGCGATGAAGTCAATCGTTTCGGCCTGATGCGCAAGAAGCAGATGGTGGCGATGGCGCAAACCGTGCTCGATGATCTCGGCTTCGGACTGCCGGCCGGCGAACTCCTGAGCTCGCTCACCATCGGCCAGCAGCAGCTCGTGGCAACGGCAAGAGCCGCGATGCGCGGCACCCAATTCCTGATTTTCGACGAGCCGACTGCCTATCTCACCCGCCAGGAATCGGCGCAATTGTTCAAGCTGATCCGCCGTCTGCAGGGCGAAGGCGTAACGATCGTCTATATCAGCCACCGCATGGAAGAGGTGTTCGAGCTGGCCGATCGCGTCTCGGTTTTGCGTGACGGCACGCATGTCGGCACCCGCACGATCGCCGAAACCAACGAGGACGAGCTGATCAAGCTGATGATCAATCGTTCCATCGAGCAGATCTACCACAAGGAGGAGATCCCGATCGGCGATACCATCCTCGATGCCCGCGGCCTTTCCGGCCCCGGCTTCGAGAATGTTTCGCTCAGCGTCCGTGCAGGCGAGATCGTCGGTCTTTACGGACTGATCGGCGCCGGCCGAAGCGAATTCGCGCTGGGTCTTTATGGTCGCCAGCCGCTTTCTGCAGGCGAAATCTACTGGCAGGGACGCAAGGTCGACATCCGCAACGAGCGTGACGCGATGGAACTCGGTATTGCCCTGGCACCGGAGAGCCGACGCGATCAGGGCCTCTGCCTCAACCTGCCGATCGGGCTCAACATCAATCTCCCCGTGTTCCGGCGGCTGAGCCACGGTCCGATCATCAACAACAAGAGTGAAGCTGCGAATGCCGACAAGCAGATCCGCGATCTCAGCATCAAGACACCGAGCCGGCGGGTTCTGGTTTCAGCCATGTCCGGCGGCAATCAGCAGAAAGTGGTCATCGGCAAATGGCTGAGCCACGGTGCCAAGCTCTTCATCTTCGATGAGCCGACAGTCGGCGTCGATGTCGGAACGAAGGCGGAGATCTATCGGCTATTTGCCAAGCTGCTGCGCGCCGGCGCCGGCATCATCGTCATTTCGTCCTATCTGCCCGAGGTTTACGAGCTCGCGGACCGTCTGCACGTCTTCCGCCACGGCCAGCTGGTCGCCAGCCATGATTTCCATGCCGCGACGCATGAAGAAGTCCTCGGCGAGGCGATCGGCGTCTGAACAATAAACAAGTCTAAAGAGGGAGAACAAAAATGGCCGCGAATACGACAGAAGGCCCGACCGTTGCGCCCCGGCGCAAGATGAACATCCTCTTCAGCTTGACGCTGATCCTGCTGTTGCTGGCACTGTGGGTCGTGCTCGGACTCTGGACCGACAAGTTCTGGACGCCGCTCAACATCACCAATCTGATGCGTCAGGGCTCTATGACGGCCATTCTTGCGCTTGGGCAAACCTTCGTCATCATCACCGCGGGCATCGACCTTTCCGTAGGCGCGATCGTCGGCTTCTGCACCGTCATCATCGCCTGGCTGCTGCAGGCCGGGTTTCCGGTCTGGGCGGCCATCCTGATCACATTGCTGTTCGGGGTTCTGATCGGGGCGTTCCATGGTTTCGGCATCGTGCGCATGGGCCTGCCACCCTTCATCATCACGCTCGCGACATTGACATCGCTTCGCGGTATCGGCCTGCTGATTACCAACGGTTCGACGATCAATATCGTCAATGATGATTTCACCAATTTCGCTGTCTCGGATTTCTTGGGAATCCCGAGCCTGTTCTGGATGGTGATCCTCGTGGCGATCCCGGCCGTGATCTTCCTGCATCTGAGCCGCTGGGGGCGCTATCTCTTCGCCGTCGGCTCAAACCGCGAGGCTGCACGTCTGTCCGGCGTCAACGTCAACTGGATGATCTATCTCGCCTATATCCTTTCAGGGACCTGTGCGGCGTTCGTCGGCATTCTTCTTGCCTCGCGTATCGCCATCGGCAATGCCACGCAGGCCGACGGCTGGGAGTTGCAGGCGATCGCCTCTTCGGTGATCGGTGGAACCAGCCTGTTCGGCGCCGTCGGAACGGTCTACGGCCCGCTGATCGGCGCCTTCATCCTGGCAACCATCAACAATGGCGCCAACCTGCTGAACCTGAATTCCTTCTGGCAGCGCATTATCACCGGTGTCCTGATCATCGTCATCGTTTATTTCGACCAGCTGCGGCGCCGCCGGGCCTAGGAAAGGGACAGGGCGAGGCATGGGGCGACAATCGAGCGGGACGCTATCCCCGTTCGATTGTTGCCCATGCTTGTCGTCAAGGAAGGTCGCTTTGGAGCGCTGTGGGCCTAGACCTATCCGGGCAGGCGCCAGTTTAGAGGCTTGCAGGTAGAAGCAGGCATCAGTCTGCGCACAAGCTGCGCCGGAACCAACTGTCCTTTAGGAGAGGTCTACCGAGGCGTCCTCAAGCGTATGCGCGATATTGCGCAACGGGTGTGCGCAGCGCGGGCCTCAGGCCGGCGAAGGGCGCGATCTTTGCCAGCTCAGGTTTCTCAGCAGATTGCGCAGCGGCTTTTCGACAGCTTCGTAGGCGCAGATGCCGAGAATGGTGCCGCTGATGACGGCGACGAAGGTGATGGCGTCGGAGGGTATCTGCATCCGCGCCATCAGCTTGACGACCACCGAAATGGCCAATGTGTGCCAGAGGTAGATCGAATAGGAGCTGTTGCCGAGATAGGTAAGGAGCGGGATGGAGGGCAACTTGCCGCTGCGTTCCACCGACACCATGCCGAGTACGAGGGCAACAGCGAGGGGTCCGCAGGTCACCTCGTTGAAGTCCAGGCCGAGAATCTGGATCGCAGCAAAGCCCGACAATGCGACGGCGATCAGGGCAAGACCGAGGCCCGCCCCCGGCACGTGTCCGGATAGCCAGAGGCGTCCGAGGATTGCGCCGGCGACGAATTCCAGGATGATCGGCCGCGTATAGGTCAAAAGCAGCGGGGACTGTGAGGCGATGATGCCGCCGGCAAGGACAAAGGCGAGGAAGATCGCCGTCATGCTGGCAAGCCGCAGCCGTTGCGGCAGGAACAAGCAGGCCGCGAAGATGACGTAGAAGAACATTTCGAAATTCAGCGTCCATCCCTGCACCAGAACCGGCCAGATCTCATCACCGCTCGTGCTTGGCGAGCGGACAGGAATGAACAGCAGCGAACCGAGGATATGACCTGCCGTCAGCTTCATGTTCGGAAACAGGCCGATGGCGGCGCCGGCAATCATGATGGCGGTCACGATCCAGTAGGATGGCGCGATGCGCTGCAGCCGGTCGAGCGCAAAGCGCAGCGGCGTCACCGGTCGACGCTCGCTCATGGTCCACATGATGAATCCGCTGATGACGAAGAAGACGTCGACGCCAGCGGCGCCGATGCGGAAATGGCCGCCGCTGCGCTCGGCTGCGTGAAAGAACACTACCGCGAGCGCTGCAAAGGCACGGAGATATTGAATGCCGTAGAGTGTCTTCATTGGCCCGTTCGCGGCTCCCAGTTGACAGGCGGCGCGAATGGTATCTGCTCATCCGTTCGCAATGGCATGTTCGCCGGCATGCGCGCTCGCATGGAAAGCTTTCCTGCTGTGAAGTAAAACAGGAAGGACCCGACATGGTACGGATTGAGAATATCGATCTCGACGAAAGAGCGGATCAGCAACAGGGTCGCGACACCCAGAAGGATGTAGGATTCATCGTTTCTGATGTCGCTCAGAAAGCGGCTGATATGGCCGATGAAAGCCGTCAGCAGGATCGAGGCGAGCAGGAAGACGCCGACGAGTCCGGTTTCGACCGTAGTTTCGATATAGGTATTATGGAAATGGAAGCCAGCGCGGGAGGCGATAAAGAACTCATCCCACAGTCGCTCGGGCTCGGAGAAACCCTGGACCCAATAAGCTTGATAGCCGACGCCGAAGAAAGGATTCTGCTGTGCGGCCGCGATGCCCTGCTGCCAAAGATAGGTACGCCCGGTAAGCGTGGAATCCTTGCCAAACGCACCGAGAACAAGATCGACCGCACCGAGATAGACGCCGGCAACCGCGAGGATGACGCCGGAGACGGCCGCTGTCACAAACAGCCTTTTACGCTGCTTGGGAGACAGATACAGGATGACGCGCAGGCTTATGCATAACACTACGACCAGTCCCGTCGTCAGCACCGATGTTGCCGATGCCGAAGCATGGAGGCAATAGGCGGACAGCAGGCCGGCAAATCCTGCACCCAGCATCCAGATCCGACGTTCGCCAAGGACGAAGACGGCTGCGAAGGCGAAATAGATGCCGAGCGAGGCATAAAAGCCGAGCTGGTTCTTGGAATCGAAGGCGCCGACGAAGCTGTAGCTTCCGTCGATCGGATCATAGGCGTAATAGCCGAACAATATCGAATAGATGAGCACGATGGCGGTGCCCGCGATCGCGCCGCGCGTCAGCGTGCGGATATCGAGCGTGCGCATGGCGACCAAGGCGCAGAAGATATGCGTCATGTACTGGATCGCCGCGCGCGCCGTCACGGAGGGCACGACCGACCAGAAAATCGAAAGGCAGGTGAAAACGCCGAATGCGAAGAGCCAGAGCTGTCTATTATAGCTGCCGAGCACGTTCCGGTAATCGATCATGACGAGCGGAAACCAGAGGGCATAGTACAGCAGAATCGAGGGCTGGCCGAAGCGGGAGGAATAGGCAAATACGAAGAAGGAGAGAGCAATCGCCACCGCTCCGTAGGTGGCGTTGCTGCCTGGACGCACAAAGATCGATTTGGCTATCCGCATCGACTTTCCTATCGGATGGCAAGGCCGGTAGTGACCTTGATTAGGTCGCCCGGCAGTACCTGCGTGTTCTCCTGAGCCTGAATTTCCTTCGACTGGCCGTTTTCGTCACGAATGATGGTGTAGGAGATGCTGACACCCGGTCCGCTTGGATCGAGGTTGCTGGCGTCGGCGGATTGGGCCACGGCTTCCTGCATGAGCGATTGGCTGGTCGACAGTTTCAGCTGCAGCGTTTCCAGCTGCGTGTCGGTATCCTGCATGTCCTGGGCCAACGAGCTCTGCCAGTCGTTGTGCAGAGTGATCTCGTCCTGGTTGGCCTTGTTGATATCCTGTTTGGCTTTCAGGGACGCGGTTTCCGTATCGAGAAGCGTCGCTTCCAGATCGGAGGCGCGCTGTTCAGCGGAGATCCTGCGGGAGGCAAGCTCCAGGCCGCGTTCCGTCAGGCTTTCGACTTTGTCGCGATCGGCCTTGGCCAGATCGAGCTGGCGGCTCTGCGTGTCGTTCTTTTTCGAAAGCGCCTCGACTTCGTTCTGTAGGAGCGCCTTCAGATCTTCCAGTGATTTTAGCTGCGTCGTCATGCGCTTGGCGCGCGTGTCCATCAGCGCTTTCTCGCTTGCGAGCAGACTTGCCGTTTGGGGCAATTGCTTGAGCTCTGGCGGCACATCGATGTCATCCTTGCCAGCCAATTCGGCCAGCAGCCGCGCCTTGCGCATCAGCAGGCGGCTGCGCTCCGCCATGTAGACGACGGCGTCGCCCTTGGCATTGATGAAATCGCGCGCAAAGCGCTGTCCGGCATCGGCACGGCGCATGCCGCCGCCGAGGCTTACGGCTTTCAGCACGGTCAGGTTGGGTACGAACGGATATTCACCCGGATTCTGCACTTCCCCTGAAAGGTAGATCGGTCGGAACTGCGACATTTCAACTGAAGCCGATGGGCGATCACGCAGGCCGAACTGCTTCTGCAGCCCGAGGCCGATGGCTTCGGCGATCTGATCCGTGGTCTTGCCGACTGCGGGCATGTCCCCGATGAAGGGAATGGATATCGAGCCGGAAGGGCCGACCGTATAATCGCCCGAAATGGTGGACCAGTCACGAACCGTGCCTTCGGCGGTCTGCCATTCGGCGACGCGCACATGCAGCTTGTCCATGACGCCCAGATGATATCCGGGAAGGTTTTCGGCCGAGGCCGAGACGGAAGCTACGCAAAGGCTGAGAGCAACGATAGTTGCGCAGCGTAGCGATGTATTGACGCGTACAAGCCTCTTGGAAGGCCGAAATTCAATCATGCAGGATCTTCCCTGTTATTGGTAGGCAACCCGCAAGACGCGGGAGAACCGCAGGAAACCTCCCGCGGTATCTGTCAGTCATCATCAATAGCTGCCGCGCGAGAGGCAGACTGCAGGAATGGTTTTGGCGATGATCACCATGTCGCTGCTGAGCGACCAGTTCTTCACATAATGCGTGTCGAAGGCGACACGGCTTTCATAGGAGACGTCGTTGCGGCCGCTGACCTGCCACAGACCGGTCAGGCCCGGACGGGACTGCAAATAGTAGATTGCCGCGGTCTCGTAGCGTTCGAGCTCGTCTTCCACGACCGGGCGTGGTCCGACGACGCTCATTTCGCCGCGGATGATGTTGATGAGCTGCGGCAGCTCGTCGAGGCTGAGCTTGCGCAGGACGGCCCCGACGGTGGTGACACGGGGGTCGTTCTGCAGTTTGCGCGTTGCGCGCCACTCTTCCATTGCCTTCGGATTGGCCTGCAGGTAGGCATGCAGCACCTTGTCGCCATCGACGACCATGGTGCGGAACTTCAGGCAACGGAAGGTCTTGCCGTTATGGCCGATACGGCGATGACCGTAGAAAGCGGGGCCGCGGTCTGTAAGTTTTACCAGCAGCATCAGCATCAGAAAGAGCGGGCTGATGAGAACCAAAGCGAGCATAGCGGTAGAGACGTCGAAAACGCGCTTCAGTACTCCACCAGTGGGCGGAAAGACGTCGCTTTCCGCGGCGCTGAAAAAAGCCGATGTGGCCGATCTCGTCGCAGACTTCATAGAGAAAACTCCATTCATGTTGACGATTGGTCGGAAATTCTCGGACGCGTAATTAGAGCCGGGATGATCGGAGTGTAGGTTCCGATTTGGACTTTTTAAGCCAAACTTTTGTAGCGATATGGCATGGCGGTATAGAATTACCGCACCGATGGTGAATTGGTTTAATTTAGTGATCAACTATAGATGGGTTGTACTGTATCGTGTTGCGTATAATGTCACGGTTGACAGCTCTGCCGCGTCATAGTCGACGATTTCTAAGGATGTTATAGGCATCGAACGGTAAGTTGTTCATTATCATTGGCTTCGATAGCCTGTGTTTGGTTTCCCTTCAGCTATATGCTATCCCGATTTCTTCATGAGATATATTGCGCTGCAGCAATATTTTGCAGCGCACATACTGAGATCGGATTTTTCAGGACTTTGTAATAAAAGTTGATTGGATTGACGATGAAACGATGGAGGCGCGGCTGACCTCATGCTTCGTAAAAATTGCATTATTTCATTACATCTCCATATAATTGCAAAGAGAAAGATGAACAAATTCAATTGTAATTATAATCGAGGTGTAGTTTTAACAGGCCCGGCGTTAGGGTCGTCTCAAATCGCAACGGATCTGGGTAACTTGGTTGAATCTCAATGAATCATAAAATATATTTAAGACTTAGGTCTGATAAGGGAGGAAAGACCTTGATCGTTTTTCATTTGATGGTCGAGCGGGCGGGGTAAGATTATGTATGCGCCCCGCGTTTTCATCAGCATGCTGGGCACGCTGATCGTATTTGCCATCGCAACATATTTCCTGACGAACTCGCTTTCGACCACCCTGATCGAAACGGTCATCTGTGCCGTCCTTCTGCAGGTCGGTTATTTCCTGGGTGTGCTCTACCTTGTCTGGAAAGAGCGCAAGGCGCATGAAGCCCTGTCGAGCGAAGATAAGGTGCCGTCATCGGCCCAGGAGGACAGCAAGGTCGCCGGTCTGTCCGCCTCCAGTTTAAAGCGTTCGGAACCGTTCAACCCCTGAACCGGCTAGACGATTAGATCTTTTGATGATCCGGTAGTTGCCGGATCGGCGCCATGTCCTAAGTCTCCGCCTGAACCATTGGAGGCTGACGTGATCGACAGTGCAGAAAAAAGTGTCTGCGTAATCATTGCCGCAAAGAATGCCAGCGACACCATCGGGCTGGCCGTTGCCTCGGCCCTTCGCGAGCCCGAAGTGGCGGAAGTCGTCGTCATCGACGACGGTTCGACGGATGGGACCGCTGCCGCGGCGGCCAAGGCCGATGACGGCAGCGGCAGACTGACGATCCAGGAATTCGAGAAGAACCGTGGTCCCGCCGCAGCACGAAACCACGCGATCGACATATCCAAGGCTCCGCTGATCGGCATTCTCGATGCCGACGATTTCTTCTTTCCGGGGCGTTTTGCTGCGCTGCTTGCCGCTGACGATTGGGATTTCGTCGCCGACAACATCGCCTTCGTCAGTGCCGACACCGTTCCTGACGCGCATGCACGGCTCGATCATTTCGATGCGAAGCCGCGGTTTCTTGATCTTGCTGCTTTCGTCGAGGGCAATATTTCCAAGCGAGGCGTGCGCCGCGGCGAGATCGGCTTCCTGAAGCCCTTGATGCGGCGTTCCTTTCTAGATGCGCATGGCCTGCGCTACAATGAGGCGCTGCGCCTCGGCGAGGACTATGACCTTTACGTCCGCGCGCTGGCGAAGCGTGCACGTTACAAGGTCATCCATAGCTGCGGTTACGGCGCCGTGGTGCGCAGCGATTCCCTGAGCGGCCGGCACAGGACGGAGGATTTGCGTCGTCTCTATGAGGCTGACCGGACCATTCTTGCCAAGGGCGGGCTTTCTTCGGAAGATGCTGCGGTAATCCGCCGTCATGAGCAGCATATCCGCGATCGCTACGAGCTCAGGCATTTCCTAGACATCAAGTCGCAATCGGGGCTCTTGTCTGCTGCGATCTATGCGCTTTCGCATCCCTTCGCCGTCCCGGCGATTGCCGGCGGCATTCTGGCCGATAAGACCGAGCGCTTCCGCAAGCGGAGCGGTGCGCCCATTGCCCATGCCGGTGCGAACGGCCTGCGCTATCTTCTGCAGGCCGCTCCGAAATAGCGGTATCGCGGCTTACAGATAATCGCGGCGAACGCCTTCGACCACATTGAGGAGGCGCTCCTTGCAGGCGGCGAGCGCGCTATCCTTGCTCAGCTGCGGCCTCGCCTTGCTTGCCTGCCACAGAGCCAGGGCGGAAGGCATGGCAAGTGCCTGCTTTGCCATGATGCGCAGCGTAGTCTGCTCGGGATCGGCAAGCATCACGTTTTCCCCGTAGCGCTGTTTTCCGAGCTCGTCTGCTGCCAGCTTGCTGCGTTCGAAGCCGACTCCCCAGAACTTCGCGCCCTTGGCGATCGCCTCGGCGCGGGTCGAAACGGGGATGTGCTTCGGCTGATAGGTGACGCCGAGCGAGCGCGCCCAGTCGTTCCATTTGAAGCTGTTGATGGAGCGCGAGGAGCTGACTGCAATCCATGGAACGCGGAAAGCATCGGCAAGGATGGCGCCATGCATGGACTCCGCAACGATCATTTCTGAGGCGGCAATTTCGCGGATCACGGCCTTTGCCTCGCCGCGGGGATCGAGATAGGAAAGGCCCACGGTCTTGCAGATTTCAGGCCAGAGACCAGCGGCAGCCGATTCCCAATGCGGAATGAAGGTGCGCTTGCCGTTTTTCGAAATGCTCTGGAACTCGGGCATTTCCGTCACCAGGACGGCGGGGTCGACAATGCCCATTGTGGCAGGCAGGCCAGCCTTTTCCGCTGTCAGCGGGCCGCGTACGCTGCGAATGTCCCATTGCGATGTGTCGCGCATGTCGGGAAGGGAACCATAGCCGAAGCCGCTGCCGATGACGAGCTTGCGTCCCTCGTCGGGCAGGATCTCTGTGTTGAGGACGGTTCCGACGCCGACCAGCAGTGTTTCCTTGTGAACATCGCGAAGGCCGGGAAGTAGGAAATCCCAGAGCCAGAGATTGAGATCATCACCGAAATTGCCATGGGTGGATTCCCAGTGGAACGGCTTCATACAGGACTCCTTGCTGATCCAAACGATAGCGGGGCACGCCGTGGCTCTTCGATGCGGCATGCGCAGCTCATGCTGCGCTGCAAAATCTAGGGCGCGAGTTTGCCGACGGCAAGCTGCATGACGCTTTGTAAAATCGCCGGGTCGCGCAAGGCCCATTTTGCCAGCAGTCCAAATTGCGGCAGACGCCGCTGCCGCACCTGCCGCGCCTGGCTCCAGAGCGCCTGCCGCCGGGCGCGATTTTTATAGAGGCGGATGGACTCGACATCCTGAGGCCGCCGCGAAAATCTCTGTTCCAGCGTGTTGAGCGCCGTCCACGTGTTGAATTGCTGACGCAGGAATTCGGGGGAATCGTTATCGATGCTGTGGAAGATATTCACGCCTTCGCCACGCAGTGCACCGGCATTTTCACATAGCAATACCCGCTTGGCTGCGAGAACGCAGTCGCAGAAGAACAAGACGTCCTCTGCCGCCAGCCGCAATGACGGCTCGAAACGGATCTTTTCGAAGAGCGGCCGCCCGATCACCATGCAGGACATATGCAAAAAGCTCCAATCCTGCAGCATGACGCTGGCAATGTTCGGAATTTCGACGACGGCGGGCCTGTCCGACAATCGTATCGTATCGGCCGACTTTCCGAGTTCGGCGATGCTGAAATGATAAT
Source organism: Rhizobium sp. AG207R (assembly GCF_027109195.1). Lineage (NCBI taxonomy): Bacteria > Pseudomonadati > Pseudomonadota > Alphaproteobacteria > Hyphomicrobiales > Rhizobiaceae > Rhizobium > Rhizobium sp. AG207R. The sequence continues at coordinate 435,980 of NZ_JAEPVT010000004.1, read as the reverse complement.
AGAACTCCTTGCCGCCATCGATGGAGTCCCAGTAGCAATCTGCATTGTAATGGGTCAGCGTTCCGAAGGCGTTGCTGAGATGTTCCGGTGCCCATTCGTCATCGGAATCCAGAAAGGCCACGAACCGGCTCTCAGCTGGCACGCTGTTAAGGCCGGTATTCCGGGCCCCGCCGGGACCCGCGTTGGTCTGACGGATCACACGAATGCGTTTTCTTTCTTCATTGCTCAGCGACTGCAGCTCGTCTTCCGCCGGAAGCGGCGATGCATCGTCGACGATGAGGATGTCGAAATCCTGAAATGTCTGCCGGGATATTGATTTCAACGCGCGCAGCAGAACGCCGGTTTGCTTCTGATAGAACGGAATAACAATTGTGATAGACGCCATTTTCCCGCCTTTACGGTTTTGATTCAGGGGCTTGCGGTCTCATCCCCGAGGGCATGATCATTGGCTTTCCAACGGCATCCGCGGCAATTTTCCGGCCGATTGACCCATAACGGAGGTCGTTGTGACGCCAACAGGTAGCGTCCAATCGGTGTCGAGCAATGTTGAGAAACGAGATTTTCTGAAACTTTATCCCAGCGCGACGGCATCCAGACCATCCCGCCGTGGGATCCCAGACCATCTCGCGAGGGATCATTGTGACACATTGCGCGCCATGATCTTACATTTATGCACCCATGAGGGGAGCGACGTAAGCCGCTTTTCTCACATGGATTGAAATGCTGTCGCATTTTGGTCATGGTTCGCCTACCAAACTCTGCTGCGCTGCAAAAAATCTTCACCTTCCAGTAAAAAAACAAGACGGGTCGAACTCTTCCTCGGAAGCCGGCATCGAAAGTTCGCGCGGGCGTCTAAGTGCCTTTCGCAGCAGAGCTTTTCTCCAATTCAAATCGATTATTCCATGCTCAAAGGCATGCAGACCGGTGTTTTCAGCACTGGTCCGCATATGATTTTTTACTCATTTTTGCTGCGGTGCCATATTCCCTTTCCAAAGAGCGCCCTAGGTTAAGTCTGCGAGCTCTGCTGTGCTCTGTTTGAAATGGCTGCAAGGGGGGATGCAGCACGAAGAAGGGGTGACAGACATCGTGAATGTGACTGCCAACGTATCTTCGCGGATAAACCTCATGCGTATCGTGCTCATCTCGGGCATAATCTTTGTTCATATACCGTTCGATCCGCATAGCAGCCCATTCAACGGCGCCTATGGCTTTTTCGATTGGCTGCGAGTGTTCCTGCGTGACAGCTTGTTCCGTGTAGGTGTTCCCTGCCTGAGCGTAATCTCCGGATACTTGCTGTTTCGAAATGGAAAGGCACCGCAGAGCTATACAGAGACCATTAGCCGGAAGACAAAGACAATTATTCTGCCGTTCCTGTTGTGGAATAGCGCGTTCTTCCTCTTCGTACTTCTTCTTCAGTATTATGGTATCGGAGATGGATACCTGCCGGATCTGTCGGAGGCTAATCCGTACACGATATCGAATCTCCTGCTCGCTATCGATGGCGAACCGATAAATCTGCCGCTCTATTTCCTGCGCGATCTTTTTGTTTGCATTTTGCTGTCGCCGGTGCTGGCTTTTCTTATTCGTCGTGCTCCGTTACCGACGTTGATCTTTCTGCTCTTGCTGGCGGCATGGCCAATATCTATCGGGATAGTGTTGCGGAACTCGATCCTCTTCAGTTTCAGCTTTGGAATCTACCTGAGCCTCCATCGTATCGACGTGACGCTCATAGATCGCTATGCCGCCCTGATCGCGCCCGCCTTCATTGCGCTTGCCGCGCTTCTGGCCACGGCTGCCTATATGACAGGGCCTGGATTGCCGTTGTGGCTCGAGGTTTGTCGCAATCTGATGGTGTTGGTGGGCATTCCCGGGTTCTGGGCAGTATCGGCAATCTTCATCCGCAGCCGGATCGGGATGGGTCTGGCGGGAACGGGCAGCCTCAGCTTCTGGATTTTTTGCGCCCATTATCCGTTGCTCTTCTGTCTATGGGTTCTTTGGAACCGCGGCGGCAGCGAACTCTATCCGATTTTCTATCTTTTGGCGGCAGCGCTTGCCTTACTGCTGCTGCCCTTGACCAACGGCATGGCGCGCTACGCCCTGCCAAGCTTCCACAACCTGCTGACTGGCAGCCGGGTACGCCCGCAAACCGGAATCCGTGCTGTCCAGAACCGCGCCGCCGAAGGTCGGCAAGTGCGTTCGAAGCAAAGGTGATGCCATGACGACATCGAAAAGAAGTTACATGCAAAGACTTGGTCTTGTCTCAATCGCTCTCCTGAGCGCGTGCTTCCTGCCACAGGCCGTGTCTGCCCAGGATGATCAGGCAACCGGCCAGTCATTCGTCGACAATTTCGAACGTTTGGATACCAGCCGCTGGTATATTTCCGATGGCTGGAACAATGGAGCTTATCAGAATTGCACCTGGTCGCGGAAACAGGTGAACGTCAAGGATGGGACGCTGCAACTGCAGTTCACCCAGTCCAAGACTGGCGATCGCAATTATGCTTGTGGCGAAATCCAGACGATGAAACGCTATGGATACGGCACCTACGAGGCGCGTTATCGCACAGCCAAGGGGCCTGGCCTCAACTCAGCCTTCTTCACCTATATCGGTCCCACCGACAAGAAGCCGCATGACGAGATCGATTTCGAAGTGCTCGGGAAGAATCCCGGCCAAGTTCAGGTCAACCAATATATTTCCGCCAAGGGCGGCAACGAAAAGCTGGTGCCGGTTGCAGGTGGCGCCGACCAGGACTTCAACGATTATGCCTTCGTCTGGGAAAAGGATCGTCTGCGCTACTACGTGAACGGCAAGCTCGTTCAGGAAGTCACCGATCCTTCGAAGATACCGACGAACGCGCAGAAGATCTTCTTCAGTCTCTGGGGCACCGATACGCTCAGCGGCTGGATGGGCAAGTTCGCCTATAGCGGCGAGCCGGCAACCATGGAGATCAAGCGCGTCGCCTTCACTGCGCCGGGAGAGAAGTGCCTGTTCCCGGAATCGATCACCTGCAAGCTCGATTGAACATGGCCGGCCGCGTGGCATCTCGCGCGGTCGGTTGCAATGCCACCATGCAACACCAACCACACAAGGCGCCCGGTCGTGGCCGGGCGCAAAAGCGGAAATTTTGATGCTGCATATACTGTATTTCGTCCATGATCTTGCCGACCCGGCTGTGCGCAGGCGGGTGCTGATGCTGCAGGCCGGCGGGGCACTCGTGACGCTCGCGGGGTTCCGGCGCGATGACAATGCGCTGGCTGCCATCCAGGGTGTCGAGCCGATCGAGCTCGGCAAGACGCGGGACGCCCAGTTTGCGCAGCGCATCGCGGCGGTGGCCAAATCGGCGGCGAAACTGCGTGGTGCGCTGCGCTCGGTCGCAAGGCCGGACATCATCATCGGCCGCAATCTCGAAATGCTGGCGCTGGCCCATCGCGCCAAGTCCATTTTTGGCGGCGATATGCCTGTTGTCTATGAATGCCTCGATATCCACCGGCTATTGCTGCGCGACGATGTCGTGGGCAGCGCGCTTCGCAGTGCGGAACGCCATTTCGGTTCGCAGGCGGCATTGCTGGTGACCAGTTCGCCAGCCTTCATCGAACGTTATTTCCGCCCGCGCTCCGGGCTGCATGTGCCGGTCATGCTGCTCGAAAACAAGGTGCTGGCGCTTGAACCTGCGGCGCGCGCCATCGCATCGACAGCAAGACCGCCGGCTGCGGGCAAGCCCTGGAAGATAGGCTGGTTCGGCGCTCTTCGCTGCCGCAAGTCCTTGGCCTTGCTCGATCAATTCTCGCGGCGGATGGAGGGCCGTTTCGAGATCGTCCTGCGGGGTCGCCCGGCCTACTCCGAGTTCGAGGACTTCGATCGCACCGTCCGCGATGCACCCTTCATGCATTTTGCCGGCGCCTACAAGAATCCCGAGGATCTTTCGGCGATCTATGGCGAAGTCCAATTCTCCTGGGCGATCGATTTTTTCGAAGAAGGCTTGAACTCCAACTGGCTGCTGCCGAACCGCCTCTATGAAGGCGGTCTTTATGGCGCTGTGCCGATTGCGATCAAGGATACGGAGACGGCAAGATTTCTTGCCAGCCGAAAGATCGGGCTTACGCTCGACCAGGCTGATGCCGAACATCTGACGGCGCTTTTGGGTGAGATGGACATGAGGCGTTATCTCGACGCCTTCGAGGCGGTGGCTTCCCAGGATCGCAAGCAATGGATGATGGATCGCGCCGACTGTCAGGGGCTGGTGCAGCGGCTGGCGTCGCTGACGCACGCCAATGAGCAGATTGCCGAAGTACAGGCCCTCCCACAACTGCATCGCAATAGAGGTGGATTGCAATGACGACTGAAAGCTCTGGGGACATGCGCTGCATAATCGTTATTCCTTGCCTCAACGAGGAAAAGCATATCGAGCCGCTGATCGCCAAACTCGGGCAGGCTCTGGACGAACTCGACGCCAGGATCGTAGTGGCTGATGGCGGCAGCACCGATCGCACGCGCGAGATCGTCCGGGATATAGCTGTAAGAGATCCCCGCGTTCTGTTGCTCGACAATCCGAAGCGGCTGCAGAGCGCAGCGATCAATCTCGCCATCGAGACGTTCGGCGACGATCATGAGTATTTCATCCGCATTGACGCCCATGGCGATTATCCCGACGATTACTGCCAGACGCTGGTGCAAGAGGCCGGTGCGACGGGCGCGGATTCCGTCGTCGTTGCTATGCGCACCATGGGTTTCAGCGCCTTCCAGAAGGCAACGGCCGTCGCGCAGAACTCCAAGCTCGGCAATGGCGGCTCCAAACATCGCGAAGGAGCCAAGGGCCATTGGGCGGAGCATGGGCATCATGCGCTGATGCGCGTTGCCGCCTTCCGTGCCGTCGGCGGCTACGACGAAACCTTCAGCCATAATGAGGATGCCGAGCTGGATTATCGGCTGAACAAGGCGGGGTATCGGATCTGGCTGACGGACAAGACTGCCATGACCTACTATCCGCGCTCCAGCGTCCCGACGCTCTTCAAGCAATATCTCGGTTATGGCCGTGGCCGCGCGCGCAATATTCTCAAGCATCGCAGCATGCCGAGCCTGCGCCAGATGCTGCCGCTTGCGGTCGTGCCGATTTTCATCGGTGCCTTCCTGGCGGTCCTTAACTGGATTGCGGTTATTCCGGTTGGTCTGTGGGCTGTGGCCTGCATCGCCTACGGTTTCTGGATCGCTCTCGGCCAGAAGAACCCCTACGGCCCCCTGGCCGCAATTTCCGCCATGGTCATGCATTTCGCTTGGTCCATGGGCTTCTGGATGGAAGTTTTCAGCTTTCGCAATCGCAGGGTCGCGTCATGACACAAGTCCATCGACGCCCCATTAAGATCGACATAGCGGTCTGCACCTATCGGCGGGCAGAGCTCGATCAGACGCTGCTGTCGCTTGCCGTGCTCAACGTCCCCACAGGTGCGGTCATCCGGATCATCGTCGCCGACAATGATGTGACGCCGAGCGCGCGGGGCCGTGTCGACGCCATGCGTTCGGCCGTACCCTTCGAGATCGTCTATGTCCATTGCCCGGCATCGAACATCTCGATTGCCCGCAATGCCTGCCTCGATCATGCAAGCGGCGATTTCCTTGCCTTCATCGATGATGACGAGACTGCTTCGGAAGACTGGCTGACGGAAATGCTCATCATGGCCGACACGACCGGCGCCGACGCCGTTCTCGGCCCCGTGCAGGCGGTTTACGCGAATGTCGCTCCGGCATGGATGCAGCAGGGCGATTTCCATTCGACTCTGCCGGTCTGGGTCGCGGGAGAAATCCTGACCGGCTACACCTGCAATGTATTGCTGCGCCGCGGCGCGCCTTCGCTTGCCGGGCGGCGTTTCAATATCGCCCTCGGGCGCAGCGGCGGCGAAGATACCGAGTTCTTCACCCATATGCACAAGGCGGGCGGCAGGATCGCCTATGCCGCGGATGCGCTGGTCTACGAACCCGTTCCCAACGGTCGGGCAACCGTCTCTTGGCTCTCGAAGCGCCGGTATCGCATGGGACAGACGCATGGTCGCATGCTGCTGGAAGCCAGGGGTGGCTTCGGGCGCTGGCGCGCGATCGCGCTTGCAGGCACGAAATCTGCCTATTGCTTTGTTGCCGCGGCGTTGCTCTCGGCATCGCCCATCAAGCGCCATCGCTATGGCCTGCGCGGCATCATGCATGCCGGCGTCGTCAGCGGCCTCTTCGGAGTTCGCGAAATAGAACAATACGGAAATCTGGAGAAGGCACCGCAATGACGGATTTCATCCCCGATGTCAGCTTCGTCATTGCTGCCTATAATGCCGAGGAAACGCTCGAGCGCGCCATTGACAGCGCGCTGGCGCAAGGTGCCGTCAGCATGGAAGTCATCGTCGTCGACGATTGCTCGACGGACGGCACGCGCGAGATCGCCAGCAACCATCCCGATCCGCGCGTACGACTCGTCGCCATGGCCCGCAATGGTGGCCCGGGCGCTGCCCGCAATGCCGGGCTCGATGCGGCCCGGGGTCGCTGGGTGGCCGTGCTCGATTCTGATGATGCCCTGCGTCCGGACCGCATGGCCCGCCTGATCGCCAGGGCGGAAAAGGCCGAGGCGCAGATCGCGGTCGACAATCTCGACGTCATCCGCGAGGACGTGGGCACGATGCTGCCGATGTTCCCCGAGGCGATGCTGGCACGCATGCCGACGCTGACGCTGGCAAAGTTCATCGCCTCCAACATGATTTTCCAGTCCGAGCACAATTTCGGCTATATGAAGCCGGTCTTCGAGCGAGCCTTCGTCGAGAAGCATCGCCTGCGCTTCGATGAAACCCTGCGGATTGGCGAGGATTACATTTTCCTGGCTTCCGCGCTCGCTCGTGGCGGCCTCTGCGTCGTCGAGCCGACCGTAGGCTACTTGTATTACATTCGCGATGGATCGATCTCGCGTGTTCTCAGGCAAGACCATGTCGAAGCCATGCTTGCCGCAGATACCAGATTCTTCGCCGAACATCCCTTCGGGGCTGCTGCCCTTGCCGCACAGCGGCGACGCACGCGCAATCTGAAGGACGTCATCGCGTTCCTGAAGCTGGTCGACAGCATCAAGGAACGTGAATTGCAGGCGATGCTCAAGATCGCATGCCTCAACCCGCGGGCGGTGCGCCATCTCAGCATGCCGATCTTTGCGCGTTTTCGTCGGTTGGCCGCATCTCTGCGGAGCGGTCGCCAGCCGTCGCCTACCTCCCAACTTTCCTCCCCCCTGCCCAACATGGGCGCAGGCCCTCACTCTAACAAAGGATAGAGCCATGGACCCCAAACGTCGTGTGAGAAAAGCAGTCATCCCGGTTGCCGGCAATGGAACGCGCTTCCTGCCCGCCACCAAGGCGATGCCAAAGGAGATGCTGACGATCGTCGATCGTCCGGTCGTGCAATATGCCGTCGATGAAGCCATCGAAGCCGGCATCGAGCACATCGTCTTCGTCACCAGCCGCAACAAGTCGGCGATCGAAGACCATTTCGACGACACGCCGGAGCTGATTTCTTCGCTGCAAAGGGCAGGCAAGAGCCACCAGGTCAGCGAGCTGGAACGCCTCCTGCCGCGGCCGGGCGCTGTCAGCTTCACCCGCCAGCAGGCTCCGCTCGGCCTCGGCCACGCTGTCTGGTGTGCCCGCGATCTGATCGGCAACGAGCCATTCGCGCTGCTTCTGCCTGACATGCTCTGCTACGGCATTCGCGGCTGCATGGCCGGCTTGATGGACCTCTATAATGAGACCGGCGGCAACATCGTCGCTGTCGAGGAATGCGCTCCGGAAGAAACCTCGAAATACGGCATTATCGGCAAGGGCGAGTCCGTGCGCCATGGCTTCGCCGTGACCAAAATGGTCGAGAAGCCGCATCCGTCCGAGGCGCCTTCAAACTTTTACCTCAATGGCCGTTATATTCTGCAGCCCGAGATTTTCGACATTCTGGCCCGTCAGGAGCGCGGCGCCGGCAATGAGATCCAGCTGACCGACGGCATGCTGCGCCTTTCCGAGACGCAGACCTTCCATGCCCAGGTCTATAACGGACGCACGTTCGACTGCGGGTCCAAGCACGGCTTCATCGAAGCGAACGTCGCCTTCGCGCTCGCTCGCTCCGATATCGGCAGCTTGGTCTATGACTCGATCCGCAACATGGTCGTCTCGCACGAAGCGCAGATGACCGCCGCTTAAGCCTGTTCACATTGTGGCCTGCGGCCGGTAAGGCCGCGGGCCATGGCTATTGTTCATTCGGGCTTCTCCGACAAGGTGGTCGCCATGCATCAGAAGAACTTCACTTTCCACAGCGCTCTTCCGCAAGCGGAGTCGCAGGATAGCTTTATCGATCTCGACCGGCTGATGGCCGTCGTGGTCCGGCGCATCCGCACCATCATTTTCGCCGTGGCCGCCTTTGTCATCCTGGCCGTCGTCTATCTGTTGACGGCCACCTCGAGCTATACGTCGATGACGCAGATATTGCTCGACGAAACCATGACGAAATATGCCGAGGATCAGCCGCCGGCGGCAAGCAGCCAGCAGGCGGACATGGAGATCGCCAGTGCGGTCGAAATCCTCAAATCGAACGAGATGGCGTTGCGTGTCGTCGACACGGCGGGCCTCGCGGACAACAATACCTTGCTCAATCCGCCCGTATCTCCGGCGGCCTTGCTCAAATCCGGCGTTAGCCTGATCGTCAGCGTCTTCACACCTGGCCGCCCACCTATGACGCCCGAGGAACAGCGGGAAGCCCAGCGCCAGAAGGTTGCTGCCGTTCTGCAGGATAATCTGAAGGTCGAGCGCGTCACGCGAAGCTCGGTCGTAGCCGTCTCCTTCAGTTCGACGGACAAGCGTCTCGCCGCCAAGGTTACGAGCGCTTATGCCGACGCTTATCTGACCGACCAGCTGAACGCCAATTTCGACGCAACCGAACGCGCTTCCGTCTGGTTACAGGAACGCTTGAACGACTTGCGCCAGCGCGCTCAGGAGGCTTCGCTGGAAGTCGAGAAATACAAGGCGGACAATGGCCTGACGTCAACCGGCGGCGAACTGATGTCGGAACAGCAGATTTCCGACCTCAACAAGCAGCTGATCATCGCCCAGGCCGACACGGCCAGCGCCGCCGCCCGCTACAATCAGTATAAGTCGATCATTGACCAAGGCCCTGATAACGCCGTCAAGAACGCGACCATCTCGTCGAGCTCGACCGACAATTCGGTGCTGCAGGATCTAAAGACGCGCTATCTCGCCGTCGAAAAGCGCGAACAGGATGTCACGCAGAATTTCGGCGCCGATCATCCGCAGGCCGTGGCGCTCAAGGCCGAGCGGCAGGACATCACCCGGCAGATCTATCAGGTCCTTCAGCAGCTCACCGCCAGCTACAAGAACGAGTATGATGTCGCTCAGTCGCGGGCGGAATCGCTGCGCGAAAGCATCGACAAGGTCGTCGGCAAGAATTCCGAGGCCAACAAGTCGCTGGTTCACCTGAATGAGTTGAACCAGAAGGCATCGGCGCTGAAGACGCTTTACGAGTCCTATCTCGGCCGCTTCGAACAGGCGACCCAGCAGCGCTCGTTCCCCATCGCCAAGGCTCGCGTCATTTCGGTGGCCGGCGTGCCCACTGCGCCGTCCAGCCCGAAGAAGACGCTCGTCATGGCGCTCTCGGTCATCCTCGGTCTGATGGTCGGCTGCGGTGTAGCTGCATTCCAGGAGTTCCGCGACCGTTACTTCCGCGTCGAGGCCGACGTGCGGGCTGCTCTCGGTTTGAAATTCCTGGGCTATCTGCCGCTGCTCGGTCAGCAGAGCAAGAGCAAGAGCAAGAAGAAGTCGCGCAGGGCCGATGCCGGAGCGGAGCCGATAACGGCGGAAGAGGGAGAAAACGGCGTCGCCTTCGAGCGCATAATGCGCATCTCCGTCGAAGCGCCGCGCTCGATCTTCGCCGAGACCTTGAGGAATGCGAAACTCGCCAGCGACGTGATGCTGCAAGGCCGTGCCGACCGTGTCATCGGCGTCGTCTCGGCACTGCCGGGCGAAGGCAAGTCAACGACGGCTGCCAATTTTGCCGCCCTGCTTGCGAGCAGCGGTAAGCGCACGCTTCTCATCGACGCCGACTTGCGCAATCCGGGCCTCAGCCGCACGCTGAAGACGCCGCCGCAGGCGGGCCTGATCGAGGCTGTGCTTGGCGAGGTGCCCTGGACGAATGCCGTGAAGGTCGACCCGCGCACCAAGCTTGCCATTCTTCCGGTCGCCGTGCGTGATCATCTGCTGCACACCAGCGAGCTTCTGTCCTCGCAGGGCATGCAGCATCTGATGGAAAATGCCCGCAAGATGTTCGACTACATCATCGTCGATCTTGCGCCGCTTGGTCCCGTCATCGACGCAAAGGCCTTCGCGCCGCAGGTCGATGCCTTCCTGCTGGTGACCGAATGGGGCGCAACGCCGACCAATCTGGTGCGTGATGTTCTCGAGCAGGAGCCGCAGATCAACTCGCGCATCCTCGGTGTGATCCTCAACAAGACCGACATGTCGGAACTGCCGCGCTACAGCGATTTCGGCGGAACGGAGCGCTACCGGCAGAAATATGTGAGCTACTATACCGAGGTGCAGCCGCGCGCCCAGGTGGATGCTTAGCCCGCCGGTCTCTTGCCGGTCTTGAGCCGGGTTCTCGCCAGGGCATGTTCGCGCCAGATCGTGAATATGCCCGCCGCGACAACGATAAGCGCGCCTAAGATCATGGGCGCGCTCAACTTTTCGCCGAATATCATGACACCGATAATGGCGGAAAAGACGAGCTGCAGATAGGTCAGCGGCTGGATCACCACCGCGTCCAGCATATCGTAGGCTCGGATGAGGAAATAATGGCTTGAAACGCCGGTCAGGCAAAGAATGCCCATGAAGATCCAGTCATGGGGCGCAAGCGGTGTCCAGAAGAACGGCCCGATGCAGGTCATGGCGATCGCGCCCACCACACCCGTATAGAAAAAGCTGGTCATGGCGCCGTCTTCGCGGCTGACATAGCGTGTCAGGACGACGTAAAGCGAAAATAGCAATGCGCCGAAGAGCGGCACCAGGAAGCGCGCATCGAAGACGCCGCTTTCCGGCTTCAGGATCAACAGCACGCCGAAGAAACCGAAACAGATCGCCAGCCATCGCCGCCAGCCGACCTTCTCGCCGAGGATGGGGATCGACAGCAAGGCCACCATCAGCGGACCGGATGAAAAGATCGCCTGAGAATGGGCAAGGCCGACGACGACGAAGGACGAGATGGCGACGACGATCTGCGCGGCGAGCAGCAAGCCCCGGGCAATCTGTAGGACAGGGCGTTTGGTCCTGACGTTGCGCCGCAAGCCGCCAGGCGCGCGCGAAGCCATTGCGATGGCGAAAAGCATGAAAGCCCAATAGCGGATCATCGCCACCAGAAGCGGCGGGTAGGCGCTGACAAGGTGCTTGGAGATGCCGTCCTGTATGGCGAATATGCTGATTGCCAACAGCGTGAAGACGTAACCGGTACTATTGGATTTCATGGCTTTCGAAGGAAGAAGATGTGCGGGGCCCCGGAGGCGCCGGGACCCGGCACCACATTCACATTAGGTCATTCATCGGTTCAATCATAGGCTCCATGTTTGCGGTCCGGTCCATCCGCAGAGCCACGCATCAGTCCTTTTTGCGATCCGCGACGAAGGCCGTGAAGCCATCGATGAAAGCCGCAAGATTGTGCTTCACTTTCTCGTCGACGATTGCGCCATCGGCATCAAAGACACTGCCGGCACGTGACACCATGAGCCGACCGCCGAACCAGGCTTCGGCGCCGAGCGTGCGCAACACCGTCAACCAGGCGTTCTGGCTGAGGATGGTACCGAAATTGCCCGGCGAAGCTCCGAGGACGGCGATCGGCTTTCCGCCGAAAACCTGAGCGATGTCTGTGGAGGGCCGGCTCATCCAGTCGATTGCGTTCTTGAAAACGCCCGGAAGCGAATTGTTGTATTCCGGCGTAAACAGGATCAGCCCATCGGCTGAAATGGCGAGGTCCTTGAGTTCCTGTACTTTTTCCGGAATGCCATCCGCAGCCTCGAGATCGGCATCGTAAAGCGGCACGCCATGGATGGTGCGGGCGATCAGCTCGACGCCGTTTGGTGCCAATTCGACGGCCGCGTGCAGCAGGGCCGTGTTGAAGGAGCCTTTACGCAGGCTGCCCGATATGCCGAGTATCTTCATCGCTTCCCCCATTTGCCGTGATGGGAAGACATTTATGTTTCGCCGTCCTTCGTCAAGGCCTGACGGAATCTTATGTGGTGAGCAATAACTTCGGTTTGACCGTGCTTACCGCCCGGAAGGCATGACCCGGATCGGCGCTGAAGCCGATGCTGGCCGCCGCCGGCATCACTGGCCCTGTTGAAGCCGCCTGGTTTTGGTTGCCGCTCTCAAGGAGTATAGCCTAAGTCATCAGCTCTAACTGGGTAGTCCGCGGGCAACTTGCCGTCCACTCAGTCATGCGAATGGGGTTCGGGGTGGTCTGCGCCGTTGTCGGATGGAATGATGTGCAAGTTCCCGAAGCGTACGCCGCGTTGCGTCACGACGCTGTCGGCAAAGGTCTTTATCTCGTCCACCTTACCCTTCAGCACGGAGACTTCGAGGCAATCTTGCCCATCGATATGAACATGAAGCGTCGAGACTGAAAGATCGTGGTGATCGTGTTGCGCCGTCGTCAGCCGGCGCGACAGGTCGCGGGTCTCGTGTTCATAGACGTAGGCAAGGGCCGCGTAGCATCGCGCTTCGCCATCTATGGTCGGCTGCGCGCGGGTCACGGCATCGCGCACGAGATCGCGCAAGGTTTCCGAGCGGCTGGCATAGCCGCGCTGCGCGCTGATCTTATCGATCGTCTCCAAAAGATCGTCGTCGATGGTGATGGTTATGCGTTGCATATCCTGATCCTCGTTCCACGCAGCGGTTGACATCGACTAGAGGAAATTTCGAAGCGATTTGCAACGGTATCAGGCGTTATTGGCGGCCACGGAAACGACGCTGATAGGTGGGATCGTAGAGCGAGCTTTCGCGGAAATCACTAGCGGCGAGCGACGGGCCGACGAAGATCAATGCGGTGCGCTCGATCGGCTCCGCCGCTACCTTTGCCTCAATCGTGGCAAGCGTGCCCCGGATAATCCGCTCATCGGGCCAGGATGCCTTGACGACGATCGCAACCGGGCAGTCCGCGCCATAAAGCGGCGTCAGATCCTCGACGACTTCCTTGAGTGCATGGATGGCCAGATGGATCGCGAGCGTCGCGCCGGTCGCGCCGAATTTCGCTAGCGTCTCATTGTTCGGCATCGGCGAGGCCCGACCGGAAACGCGGGTCAGAACTAGGCTTTGGGCGAGGGCTGGTATGGTCAGTTCGCGGCCGAGCGCCGAAGCTGCGGCTGCGAAAGCGGGAACGCCTGGGGTCAGCGTATAGTCGATGCCATGCTGCTCCAGCCGGCGGATCTGTTCGGCAACCGCGCTCCAGACCGAGAGATCGCCCGAATGCAGGCGCGCGACATCCTCGCCCGCTGCATTGGCTTTCAGGTATTCGGCCTCTATCTCGTCAAGCGACATCGGCGCCGTATCGATGATGCGGGCGCCGGGTGGGCAATATTGCAGCAGTTCCGGCGAGACAATCGAGCCGGCATAGAGGCAGACCGGGCATTTGCCGATCAGGTCGCGGCCGCGCACCGTGATCAGGTCGGCGGCGCCTGGGCCTGCGCCAATGAAATGCACTGTCATCACTCTACCTCATTCTCAATTATGGCTTGATCCAAGACCATTGCGTCACCGGCATGGCCGGCCGCCAGCCGGTCATGCGGCCGACAGGTGCGGCGCGCGCAATGTCGATACGGATCAGCGAGCCGCCGCGGCGTGCCTGTTCGGCCAACAGAAGGACTTCCATTTCGGTCGTGACGGCATTGGCGACCAGCCTGCCGCCGCTTTTCAATTGGCCGATGGCGGCCTCCAGCACGCCGGCATCGCTGCCGCCACCGCCGATAAAGATCGCATCCGGTGCCGGCAGGCCGGTAAGAGCAGCCGGCGCCTCGCCTTCGACAACGGTCAGGCCCGGTACACCGAAATTCGCTGCGTTTCGGCGGATTCGAGCGGCGCGTTCAACGGAAGCCTCAATGGCAATGACGCGCAGTGACGGATCGGCCAGCATCCATTCGATGCCGATCGAGCCGGAGCCGGCACCGATATCCCAGAGCAGCTCACCATAACGTGGCGCCAGCGCGGATAGCGTCATCGCGCGGATCTCCCGCTTGGTGATCTGGCCGTCATGTTCAAAAAGCTCGTCGGCGAGGCCTGCGCTTAGCGGCAAAATCCGCGCGCCGGCTTCCGCCTTGACCTCGACGCCGCAGATGTTCAGATCGTTGATGCCGGAGAGGCTAAAGCTAGCCGCAGTTTCCCGGGAGACTTTTTCGTATGGACCGCCAAGCGCTTCCAGAACCGTCAGTTCTGACGGACCGAAACCAGAGCTGCGCAGCAGGGCGGCCAATTCGGCGGGGCCTTTGCCATCGGATGTCAGCGCCAGGATCTTGCGGCCCGAATGCAGGTGCGGCCGGATCAGATCGATGGACCGGCCATGGAGCGACAGAACCGTCGTCTCCTGCAGGGGCCAGCCGAGGCGCGACGCGGCAAGGCTGAAGGAGGAGGGTGCTGGGATAACGGTCATTTCAGCGGCCGGAATGTGCCGCGAAAGTGTCGCGCCGACGCCGTAGAAAAAAGGATCGCCGGAGGCAAGAACCACTGTCGGTTCTCCGCGCCGGGCAAGAACCGCTTCAACGGATTTTTCGAATGGCGAAAGCCATTGATGGGTTTCGCCTGTTATCAGTGACCTCATCAACTCGATGTGGCGTACACCACCGAAGACCGACGGCGCGTCAGCGATCTGCCGTTTGGCCTCGTCGCCGACACCGGCTGGACCGTCTTCGCCGATGCCGATAAGAGTAAGCCAGCGTTGAACTGAAGGTGTCTCAGCCATGGGCAAGGTCCGCATTCTGATCCTCGGCGGCACGACCGAGGCCCGAGCGCTGGCGGCGGCGCTTGCCCCGCGCACTGATCTCGACATTGTTCTGTCCCTTGCCGGACGAACCGCCGATCCGGCGCCGCAGCCCGTTCCGGTGCGCAGCGGCGGTTTCGGTGGCGCAGAGGGGCTTGCCCGCTATGTCATCGATGAAAAGATCGATCTGGTGATCGATGCCACCCATCCCTTCGCGGCCCGCATTTCCGCCAATGCCGCGCAAGCGGCTGTTCAATGCGCTGTGGCGGCCTTTGCGTTGCGCCGTCCGGCGTGGATGCCGGTCGAAGGCGATGACTGGCTTTCCGTACATAGCGTTTCGCAAGCCATCGCTGCACTTGGCGCCAAGCCTTTGCGTGTCTTCCTTGCGACTGGCCGGCAGGAGGCGCATCAGGCGAACGCGGCGCGGCAGCATCATTACTGGGTCCGCAGCGTCGATCCCGTCGAGCCGCCGCTGACCGTGCCTGACGTCAGCTACATCCACAGCCGCGGTCCGTTCCGCCTGGAGGACGAGCTGGAGATGCTGCAACGGCATGGAATCGAGGCGGTCGTCGCCAAGAACAGCGGCGGTGACGCGACCTACGGGAAGATAGAGGCGGCAAGGCAGCTCGGAATCAAGGTGATCATGGTCGAGCGCGCGGATACCGCCGGGTTGCCGGTGGTCGAAACGGTAGACGCTGCGCTCGATCGGATCGATCATTTCGTCTCTTCCCTGATGAAGCGCGGCGTATAGACCAGATCGGGGCGTCCTTCGCGGGCAATGACGCGCGTCTCGGCCGAGCCGATGATGACGCAGGTCGCCATATCCGCCTGCGAGGCCTCGGCATCGGCGAGCCGAGCCACTGTCATGCGCTCGTCGGGACGACCGGCGGCCCGACCGAAGATGGCAGGTGTTTCGCCGGGCAGCACGGCGCGCAGGATCTCGAAGGCTTTGCCAAGCTGCCAGGGCCGCGCCTTGCTGATCGGATTGTAGAGCGCGATCACAAAGCCCGCTTCGGCAACGGCGCGGAGGCGACTCTCGATCAGCGGCCAGGGTTTCAGATTGTCCGAAAGCGAGATCGCGCAGAAATCGTGCCCAAGGGGAGCGCCGATGCGGGCCGCAACGGCAAGCATGGCCGTGATACCCGGCACGACGATAAGGTCTACCGTCCGCCATTCAACCGGACCATGATCGATCGCCTCGCAAACGGCGGCCGCCATGGCAAAAACACCGGGATCGCCGCCGGAAACAACGCAGACATTGACGCCGGCTGCCGCCCGCTGCAGCGCCACCTTGGCGCGGTCCAGCTCCTCGCGATTGTCGGATGCCTGACGGATCTGGTCGCTGCGCAACGTCAGGCGGTCGAGATAGGGGCCGTAACCGTAAAATTCATGAGCATCCGTGACGGCAGCAAGCGCCTCCGGCGTCGTCTGCTGGGGATTGCCGGGGCCGGTGCCGATTACATAGAGACGTCCGCTCATGGCCGGCTTTCCCAGCCGGGAACCAGCACAAGGGAGAAATAGGGCGCTTCGGCATCGTTGCGGCTGGCTAGCGGCGTCATTGCGCCGTTCGCCATCGTGCCGCGCTCGACATAGATCGCTTCCTCCAGTCGGCCAGCGGCATCAAGCGCGCGGCGGATCTTGGGCAGATTGCGGCCGACCTTCATGATCACGGCAGCCTGTGTATCACCCAATCTGCGGGTTAGCTCGGCCTCCGCCATCGTTCCTGGCAGCACGGAGAGAATGTCGTCTCCCTGCACCATCGGCAATCCTGCAAGAGACCAGCAACCGGACATGGCGGTCACGCCCGGGATGACTTCAGTGGGGAAGCGATCGGCAAGGCGCACATGCAGATGCATGTAGGAGCCATAGAAGAGCGGATCGCCCTCGCTGAGTACGGCAACCGTCTTTCCTTCGCGAAGATGCGCCGCCACCATCTCGGCCGAGGCGTCATAGAAGGCGGTGATCTGACGGAGATATTCCGGCGCGTCCTTGTCGATCTCGGTCGTCACCGGATAGTAGAGCGGCAGCAGCGTTACGTCCGCCTTCAGCAGATCGCCGACGATGGCTTTCCCATTGCCACCTCTACCCTGCTTGGCGAAGTAAGCGACAACATCGGCACGGTCGAGAGCCTTGACGGCCTTGACCGTCAGCAGTTCCGGATCGCCAGGACCGGTGCCGACGCCGATCAGGTTTCCATTGGACGGCGCACTCATAGACCAGGCCTCGCAAGCGCATTGAGGGCGGCTGCCGTCATGGCACTGCCGCCCAGCCGGCCGCGCACGATGGCAAAGGGAACGCCGTAGGAGTTTTCGGCAAGCGCATCCTTCGATTCCGCCGCGCCGACGAAACCGACGGGCATGCCGATGATGGCAGCCGGCTTCGGCGCGCCATCGCGCAGCATTTCGAGAAGGTGGAAGAGGGCCGTCGGCGCGTTGCCGATAGCGACGACAGAGCCCGCCAGCCGATCCGTCCAAAGATGCATGGCTGCGGCCGAGCGCGTGTTGCCAATGGTCTTCGCGATCTCCGCCGTCCGCGGGTCCTGCAAGGTGCAGATCACTTCGTTGGCGGCAGGCAGACGGGCGCGGGTGACGCCGCGGGCGACCATCTCTGCGTCGCAGAAAATCGGTGCACCGTCAGTCAGCGCCTTGCGGGCGGATGCGACGAAATCGGGAGAGAAGAGAAAATGTTCTGCCGCTTCCACCAATCCGCAGGCATGAATCATGCGGATGGCGACATCGGCCTCGGCTTCAGGGAAACGCTGGAGATCGGCTTCGCTGCGGATGATCGCAAAGGAGCGCTCGTAGATCGCATCCCCTTCGCGGATATAGTCATAGTCAGGCATTTCTATCCCTGTCGTAAGGCCGTCGCGATTGCGTCCCGGCCGAGCCGTTTAAGACACTGCTGTGCCGATTCGCCAGCAGCTTTGTTGTTTCGCACCAGTTCCCCGAGCGCAGCCAGCGCCGATTTCAGATATTCCTTATGGATGTAAGCCACGGGCTCTGATGATGCTGACCCATTTACGACAATAGCATAGCCCGTTGCAGCACCGACGATGGTCAGCATCGCCGGGAAAGGATGGGCGCAGCCTTTTGCGCAGCCGGATAGATGCACCTTGAGCGAACCATCCAGCAGCTCATGCCCGATTTCGACCAGATCGGCGGCCGCCTTTTTCGTGGCGTAGTGGGCAGAGGCGCATGCGCCGGCACCGGAACAGGGAACGGCATAATTTGCGGGATCATCGGCGCGTGTCTGAAAGCCGCAATCAGCTGCCGCGGCGAGAATACCTTTGATCCGCTCGCGCGGGAGGCCGAGCAGCAACAGGCTGTGTTCGGGGCCGGTCCGTAATTCATGCGCCCCAGTCATCTCTGCATGGTCAAGAAATCGGATGAGGTCTTGAGCGTGGATTTGACCGAAGGCGGGCCGCAATCCGAGTGCGGTCTGTTCGTTATCGAGCGGAATGACACCGACAGGAAGGGCGGATGAGTTAGTTTCTCGTCGTGGGAAGCTGGAAGGGGCAGGAAACTGTAGTCCTAAAGCGGCGATGTCCAGGTCACGGCCGCGGGCGCGAGGGCCGATTGCCGCCAACGCTTTGAGCAATGCCATGACACAGGCTATCGCTTCTTCGCCAGACAAGGCGACAAGCCGTGTGGCCGTCGTCTCGGTTCCCGCAATGGCAAGAGTCCAAAGCTTTCGGCCATCGGCGGCAGTGACAGCCTTCAGCCTGATATCCGCCGAGAGTTCGTCAAGGACGAGCCGGCCGCCGCCGTCAACGATAATGGCGAGCTTTGCAGCGAGCAATGGCTTGGGACGAAGTGCATCGATGGCGCTTCGCAGACGCTCAGAAAGCCCACGTGCATCAGCAATCTCGGACGGATCGACACCGCTGAGCGGCGGGACTTCGATCGTGACGCCGCTCTCTGGCACGATGCCGGCCCGATCGATATCGGCGGCCAGTCCAGGCATGCTTTGCGGCGTCATGCCACGCAGCTGAAAATTGCCGCGCGCAGTGATCTCGATCAGGCCATTGCCGTGTCTCTCGGCTGCTTCCGCCAAGAGACGTAATTGCGCGATAGTCAGCCCCGGAGTCGATGGCCGCAAACGAACAAGAAGGCCGTCGCCGGTCTGCATCGGTGCATTCAGCGAGGGGCAGGCACCGCGAACCATAGAGGGCAGGGGCGATGCAACGCCGTCCTCGGCAGCTCCCCCTTTAGAGAAGCACGCTTGTTCCTCCACTGTCTGCGCGTCGACCGCAACCATAAGACTGCCCTTCATAAGGGACATTTCCTTGCACAAACCGGATCGGCGGGCAAACGATTTGGTACTTGGCGCTTATTCGAGATCGTCGAAGTCCCGACCCTTACGCATAAGATAGATATCCATGATCCATCCATGCCGGGCGCGGGCTTCGGCGCGGGTCGCAAGAATCCGCTCGGAAACCTCAGCCAGCCTGCCCGCGATGATGATTTCATCCTTGGTGCCGAGATAGGCGCCCCAATAGATATGGGCATCGGGATCGTCGATCTTGCTGAAGGCCTGCTCGCCATCGAGCATGACGACGGCCGTTTCGGCAATTCCGGGAAAGCTTTCGGCCAATCGCCGACCGGTGGTGATCTGAACCGGCTTGCCGACGAGGTTGAGGGGGATGCGATGGCTTGCCGTCAGCGCTTGGATGCTGGTGATGCCAGGAATAACGCTATAATCGATAACGACTTTGCCGCGACCGACGACACGCTCGAGAATGCGGAGCGTGCTGTCATAAAGGCCGGGATCGCCCCAGACGAGGAAGGCAGCACTCTGGCTTTCCGTCAGATGTTCCAGAAACAGCCGCTCGTAGGTCGCGGAAATCGCGTCATGCCATTCATCGACGCTCCGCACATATCTGCGGTCCGCCATCTGGCGTGACGGCACGTCGTAATCCACGTAGCGGGTGGCGGGATTGGTGACATAGCGCTGGCAGATATCGCGCCTGACGTCGGCAAGCTCGCTCTTGGCCGCGCCCTTGCTTGGAATGAGGATGACATCGGCTGAGTTCAGCGCATTGATCGCCTGCACGGTCAGATGTTCGGGGTTTCCCGTGCCGATACCGACGATGTGAATATGCCGCATATGCTTTGCCTCGCTCTTCAGCGCTGTTTGCCGGAAGCGCCTGCTCATTTCAAGAGGAGGCTTCAAGCTGATTGCCGCTCAAGGGTCCAGCGGTTGGCCATATAGCTGCGCGGCGAGGTGCCGAGCATGCGGCGGAACATGGTGGTAAACGCCGCCACGCTCTCGTAGCCTGCTTCGAGCGCGATGTTGATGACGGGCTGGCCCTCCGCCAGTTGCGGCAGGCAGGCAAAGACGCTTGCCTGCTGGCGCCAGGTGGTGAAGCTGATGCCGGTTTCCTTGCGGAACTGCCTGGTGAACGTTCGGCGGCTTACCGAAAGCTTTTCGGCCCAATCATCCAGCCTGGCATTAGGCGATGGGTTGGAGAGATAGTCGCGGCAGAGCGCAGTCAATCGGCGGTCGGACGGGAAGGGCAGGCCGAGCGGACGCTCGGGCAACGTTGCGATTTCCTCGACCAGTAGCGACAGAACGAGCTTGGCCTTGCGATGGCTGACCGGCGCCTCCCGCAGCCGGATGGCTTCGAGCAGCAGGCTGCGGGCAAGATCGGTCACTTCGACGACACGCGGCGCTTCACCCTTCGGCGGCTGGCCGCGCGGCGTCACGTAGACGGACTTCATGCTGACGTCGCTCAGGATCTCAATCGAATGCTCCAGCCCGACGGGGATGAATAGGGCATGGCCGGGCGGCACCATCCAGCGGCCGCGCGCCGTCATGATCAGGGCGACGCCGGCGAAGATGCAAAGCAGCTGCGTGCGGCGGTGGTGATGCCAGGGAACCGTGTAGCCCTGCGGCGGCTCGGCGCTATGGACGAGCACGTCGGCTGGCGATTCCTCCATCCAGCGCATGTTTCGCACATGGTCGTCGTCGAGGGTCGCCAGCAACTGTTTCGATAGCTTTTCCATTTTGGCCCAATCGAGAAACTATTGGACCAAAACACGAAAGAAGGACATTCGCAAGCCGTGGTAAAGGCGGATCAAGTCATATCGTCGGCAAGTCTCGCCGGCGCAGGAGGATTCCCCACATGGTTGCGGAAGTGGCGGGTACGCAGGCCCGATATCAAAAGACGACGATGTCGATCGTTATGGCGGTCAGTACCTGTCATCTGCTGAACGATACGATGCAATCGCTGCTGACGTCGCTCTATCCGATGTTCAGAGAGAATTATGCGCTCGATTTCGTGCAGATCGGCTTGTTGACGATGATGTTCCAGATCACCGCCTCGTTGCTGCAGCCGGTGGTCGGTATCGTGACCGACAAATGGCCGATGCCCTATTCGTTGCCCGTGGGCATGGTCAGCACCTTTGCAGGCCTGGTGCTGCTTGGCTATGCCGGCAGTTTCGGCGTGCTCCTGATCGCTGCAAGCCTGATCGGCTTCGGTTCGGCCGTCTTCCATCCGGAGGCTTCGCGCGTTGCACGTCTCGCTTCGGGCGGACGTCACGGGCTGGCGCAGTCGCTGTTTCAGCTCGGTGGTAACGCCGGCTCGGCGATCGGGCCGCTCATTGCCGCGTTCTTCGTCCTCCAGCATGGCCAGAAGAGCGTCGCCTGGCTTTCGGTGCTGGCCGTCATTGGCTTCATCGTTCTGAGCTGGGTCGGCAACTGGTTCATCAACCATCGCCGCCAGCAGTCGGCCCGCCCTGCACCGAGCCGCGCCTTGCCGATCGCGCGCAACAAGGCGATGTGGGCGCTTGCCATCCTCATCCTGCTGACGGCGACGAAGAACGTCTACATGGCGAGCATTTCGAGCTATTTCACCTTCTACGTCATCGACAAGTTCCATCTCGATGTCCGGGATGCGCAGCTGATGCTGTTTCTTTTCCTCGGCTCGGTCGCGGTCGGCACGATCATGGGCGGGCCGGTGGGCGACCGTTTTGGCGCGCGTTTCGTGATCTGGTTCTCGATCCTCGGCGTCATCCCGTTTGCGCTGCTGATGCCCTATGCGAACCTGTTCTGGACCTGCGTCCTGACCGTCGTCATCGGCCTCGTGCTTGCCTCGGCCTTCCCGGCGATCGTGGTCTTTGCGCAGGAGCTGATCCCTGGCCGCGTGGGACTGATCGGCGGCATCTTCTTCGGCTTTGCCTTCGGGGCGGGTGGACTGGGTGCGGCCTGGCTCGGCGATTTCGCCGATGCGCGTGGCATCCCCTTCGTCTATACGCTCTGCTCGTATCTGCCGTTGTTGGGATTATTCACGATCTTCCTGCCACGAATTCCGCGGCATTGATCGAAACCGGCGGGCGATCAGCCCGCCGCTGTTCTTGAGCGCCCGCGTTGAGACCCCTTTGTCAGGCGTAGCGGCTGATCGCGAGGTCGGTCGCGTCGATATCAGGCTTGCGGCCACTGACGAGATCGCTGATGACGCGTGCCGAACCGGAACTCATGGTCCATCCAAGCGTGCCATGACCGGTATTGAGATAAAGCCCCTTGATCCTCGTCGGTCCGATGACCGGCGTGCCATCCGGCGTCATCGGCCGCAGGCCCGACCAGAACGAGGCCTTGGCGACATCGCCGCCGGGGAAGAGATCGGTCACGGAATGCTCAAGTGTCCGGCGTCTCGCAAGGCCGAGATCATTGGTATAGCCGGAGATTTCCGCCATGCCGCCGACGCGGATGCGATCGCCAAGCCGAGTGATCGCGATCTTGTAGGTTTCGTCCATGACGGTCGATTCCGGTGCGCGTGACGCATCGGTGATCGGGATCGTCAGCGAGTAACCCTTAACCGGATAGACGGACAGGCTGATGCCGAGCGGTTTCAGCAGTAGCGGCGAATAGCTGCCAAGCGCGACGACGATCGCATCGGCATCCAGGCGTCCACGATCGGTCACCACGCCACGTACTTGGCTGCCCTCGATGGCGAGCCCCTTGATCGTCGTGCCGTACTGGAACCGGACGCCAAGCTCAATCGCTTTTGCAGCAAGCGCATTGGTGAATTTGAAGCAGTCGCCGGTCTCGTCCTTCGGTGTCAGCAGACCACCGACGATCTTGCCGCGGACATGCCGAAGGGCCGGTTCGACGCGAATGCAGCCGTCGGGATCGAGCACCTCATACGGAATGCCGTCGGCCGCAAGAGCCTTGACGTCCTTGGCGGATGCATCGAGCTGCGCTTGCGTGCGGAAGAGCTGGAGCGTGCCCTGCATACGCTCGTCATAGGCAATACCTGTCTCTTCGCGAAGCTCAGCGAGCGAAATGCGGCTGTAATCGGCAAGGCGCAGCATGCGGCTCTTGTTGATCGCGTAACGCTCCGACGTGCAGTTCGACAGCATCTTGATGAGCCATGAGAGCATGGCGCCATCGACCTTCGGGCGCAGGATGAGCGGCGCGTGGTGCATGAACAGCCACTTGATCGCCTTCATGGGAATGCCGGGTGCGGCCCAGGGCGAGCAATAGCCGAAGGAAACCTCGCCGGCATTGGCGAAGCTCGTTTCCAGCGCCGGGCCCTGCTGCCGGTCGATGACCGTAACCTCGTGGCCCGCCTTGGCAAGCTGATAGGCTGACGTCACGCCGATGATGCCGGCACCCAGAACGACGACTTTCATGATGTCCTCAGAGACTTGAGAGATGGGAAGGTCAGCGATATTGACGGTGGAAGCGATGGCCGAGACTGGTCAGGATTTCATAGGAAATCAAGCCGGCGTCGCACGCAAGATCATCCACGGTCTGATGATCTCCCAGAACTTCCACCATGCTGCCGAAAGAGAGAGCGCCTTCGGGCAAGGCGCTGATATCGATTGTCGTGCTGTCCATCGACACGCGGCCGACGATGGGCAGACGCACGCCGTCGTAATAGACGGCGCCGCGATCGCTGAGGCTGCGCGGCAAGCCGTCGGCGTAGCCGGCGGCGATCGTCGCGAGCCGGGTCTTGCCTTTCGTCACATGCACGCCGCCATAGCCGACCCGAGCGCCTTCCAAAACGGTCCGTGTCTGCACCACGGCAACTTCGAGCCGGACAACCGCTTCCATGGGGTTGGCAACGCCACTGGTGGGAGCGCCGCCATAAAGAGCGATGCCTGGCCGTGCCAGTACGCCATGGAAATCTCCGCCAAGAAAGATGCCGCCGGAATTGGCGAACGAAACATCGTATTGCGGAAACTCCGTTGCGACGCGACACATCTCGGCAAGCTGATCACCGTTTTGCCTGCTGTCGGTCTCATCTGCGGAGGCGAGGTGGCTCATGATGAACAGGATATCGACGTCGTCGGATGTCTGCAGATGAGCTGCCACGGCGCTTCTGTCCTCCGGCGGTATGCCGAGCCGCGACATGCCGGTATCGAATTGGAGAACCGCGGGGAGCCTGCGGTGAAGAGAGCGTGACATCTCCGACCACTGCCGCAACTGTTGGAGCGAATTGATCACAGGCACGATGCCGCCATCGGCGCAGGCAGCCTCATTGCCGGGTAAAAGGCCGTTCAGCACAAAAATAGTTGCATCGCCACGGAGTTGCGGACGCAGCCGTAGCGCTTCAATGAAGTGGGCGACGAAAAAGTGGCGGCAACCGCGCTCGTAGAGTGCTTTCGATACCTGATTGGCGCCAAGTCCGTAGGAATCCGCCTTGACGACGGCGGCGGCCCGCGCCGGTGCGACGATAGTGGATAGCTTGTCATAGTTCCGGCATAGCGCGGCCAGATCGATCGTCAGATAGCCACACGCTCCACTATCGATCGCCAATTTTGGCGCCAGAGAATCCACAATACCGCCGTCCATGTCCGCCCTCGTCGTTCAATATAAGATTATTGAAAGGATCGCGAAATTGCTTGCTAAACAGTGATTGATTATTGTTTAAATGCATTGATATTGAAAGGATCTGCGAATTTTTGAAAGAATCCACATGCCCGCTCTCGACGCCATCGACCGCAATATTCTCCGCTTGCTTCGCCTCGATGCCCGAGTCAGCAACGCCAAGCTGGCAGGCGAGGTGGGGCTGTCGCCATCGGCCTGCCTGCGGCGTATCAAATTGATGGAACAGGCGGGCGTGATCAGGGGCTATACGGCCCTGGTGGACACGTCCCAGGCAGAGGCATCGATCGCCGTCATCATCAACATCACGCTCGAGCGGCAAACGGAGGAGCATCTCGATCGTTTCGAGGCGGCGGTACGCAAACATCCCGAGATCAAGGAGTGCTTTTTGATGACGGGCGGCTCCGACTATCTGCTGCGCGTCGAGGTCGCCAATCCCGGCGACTTCGAACGCATCCATAAGGATATTCTGTCGACCATGCCGGGAGTGCTGCGAATCCATTCGAGCTTCTCGATCCGCAATGTGCTCGCGACGCGGCCGAAAGGACTGCGTTGAATCGACCGGGATTGAGCACCGGGTGCGGCGTTACTCTGCCTTGTCGTGAGCTTGATCCCAGCCGATCCCTGCGGCGGCATCCACCTCGCAGATCAAGCCGCTCGGCTCGTAACGGACTTGGACCTTGCCGCTCAATTCCGCCGCCAGCAGGTTTTCGATCAAGCGGGAGCCGAAGCCCTTGCGGGTCGGAGGCTTTACGATTGGCCCTCCCGATTCCTGCCAGCGCAGTTTGAGGTGATCCGTCCTGCCCGTTTCCAGTGACCACGTGATCGCAACACGGCCATCCGCCACCGAAAGCGCACCGTATTTGGCGGCATTCGTCGCAAGCTCATGCAGTGCAAGCGATATGGAAACGACAGCTCTCGGCGCGAGTTTGATTGCCGGTCCGGAAATTTCGAACCTGTCCTTCGGATAGGGGGATAGCGCCTGGGCAATGACGGCGGTCAACTCCGCCTGCTCCCATTGGCCGTGGATCAGCAGATCGTGGGCGCGCGCCATCGAGGAGAGCCGCGCCTCGAATGTCTCGACGGATGCCTTGTCCACATCGTCCCGCCCGAGTGTTTGGCGCGCAATGGCCATCACGGTTGCGAGCACATTCTTGACGCGATGATTGAGCTCGCCCACCAGCACGGTCTGCAGGCGCTCGGCCTCCTTCTTGGCACTGTTGTCATGGGCAGTTTTGGACGCCCCCACGATTCTGCCATAGACGTCATAGATCGGGGAAACGCTAAGCAGAACATCGACAAGCGCGCCGTTCTTGTTGCGTCGCTTGGTTTCGTAAGGCTCTACCTTTTGGCCCGCACGAATCCGCGCCAGGATCGCCGGCTCTTCGTCGCTGCGGTCTTCCGGAACGAGCATCATCACGGATTGGCCGATGGCCTCTTCGGCCGATTGTCCGTAAAGCCTCTCAGCACCGCTATTCCAGCTTGTAATGATCATGTTGAGATCGATGCTGAGGATAGCGTCGTCCGATGAGGCGACAATCGCCGCGAGTTGCCGCTCTACTTCCTGTGCACGCTTGCGCTCGCTTATATCGGTGACGATCGCGGCAGCCTGCTGGATGCGTCCCGAACCGTCTTTCAAGGCGGAAACGCAGTTCGCGACCCAGACGAGGCTGCCATCCTTGCGAACATAGCGCTTTTCGATCTCGAAGCTTTCTCCCGTCGCCATCATCGCTTCGAACAGACGAGTATTCTCATGCAAATCGTCCGGATAGGTGATGTCGTATGTCTTCATGCCGAGGAGCTCGCTCTCGGAATAGCCTACAATTTCGCAGAAACGCTCATTCACCCGAACGAAACGGCCGTCGAGTTCGCACTGGGCAAACCCTGTCGTCGATTGCGAGATGACGGCGCGAAACAGCTCTTCACTTTCACGCAGCGCCTGTTCCGTTCGGACCCGTTCCGTCGTCTCGTTGACGATGCAGAATACACCCAACGCCTTGCCGTCCGTACCGCGGACGGGCGAATAGGAAATGTCGAAGTAAACCGTTTCTGGATAGTCGTAGCGCTCGATATAGAAGGGCCGGTCCTTGGCAACGACCGCCATGCCATCATGAAGGACGGAGCGAAGAAGCGGTTCGAGATCGCTCCAGAGTTCGGCCCAATTTTCCCGCGCAGGCCGTCCGAGCGCTCGCGGATGCTTGTCGCCTATGGTTCGCGCGTATGCATCGTTGTAGAGTGCGATAAAGTCCTCGCCCCAGAACATGACGATCTGTGCTTGGGCAGGGAGCATGAGGTCGACTGCAGCGGTAAGGCACATGGGCCACGCCGATCTGGGGCCAAGACTGGTGGCTGCCCAATCGTAGCTAGAGATAAGTGCAGCCATCTCGTTCGTTTGTCTCGACAGTTCCGGCACGATATTCAGGATGCATCCTCTCTTTGGCGACCGTAATCCGCACGGATTGCCCGGTTCGTCTTATGCTTGCGAGAATTCATAGCATATTATCCCTCACGAAGTGCAGAGAGAAAAACTGCTGATTTCAATGTATTTTAGCTGACATAAGCAGCGTTTCCGTCGTGACTATTTCCGATTGCTCGAGGTGGTGTTGCAAAGCCTCTCATCCGAGGCGAGCGCAATCCGCCCCTGGCTCCGAGTGAGTTGTCAGGTGTCCGGCCTTGCATGCATTTCGGCCGTCAGCCATCTTTCGAGCGCTAGGGCATCCGGCCTTCCGGCAATGTGCGGCGCGATCCAAAGCACCATGCGGCGCGGGCCGGGTAGAAAACCGAAAGGTGCCACCAGCCGCCCGGAAGCAAGTTGATCGAGCACGAGCATTTGCGGCACGACCGCCATACCGAGGCCGCATGCGGCGGCCTGGATCAGCAGATAGAAATGATCGAAGGCCGCCTGTGGTGTCAGACGCAGATCCGCCTGTCCGGCTATGGCCTGCCAGTCGCTCCAGGCTTGCGGTCGTGTCTGCGTGGAGAGGATCGCTGCATGTTCCATATCGTCGGGACGCGAAATGCCGGAGCGGTTCAGATATTCCGGCGAACAGACAGGACCGATGGCCTCGCCGCCGAGCTCCCGGATGATCGCATCCTTCGGCGGATCGATGACACTGGAGCGGATGGCGAGGCTGATCTTGTCTCGGACGAAGTCGACCTGATCGTAATTCATGTTGAACTGAAGGGCGATATGCGGGTGGCGCTCGTGAAACTGGCCGATGCGCGGAATGATCCAGCCCATCATGATCGAGGAAGAGCAGGAGAGCGTCAGCGGGCTTGGGCGGACGCGCTCGACGCTTGCCTGCATCAGGCCGAAAGCACTTGCCAGCCCTTCAGCAAGCCGCGAGCCTTCCGGCGTCGGCTCTGTCGAACGGGCGCGGCGGGTCACGAGGATGACGCCGAGCGTCTCCTCTAGCCCGCGAATGTGCCGGCTGATCGCACCATGCGTAACGCAGAGCTCGTCGGCAGCAAGCGTCATCGACCTGTGCCGCGCGGTTGCTTCGAATGCCTTCAGCGCATTCAAGGATGGAAGAGGGCCGCTCATTTTTTAGATTCTGCTATCCCGTGATGTGATTTTTCCTCACATGATAGGGAGATTAAATCGTTTGCTTGCGGCTTGTCCATCCCGCTAGAGATCAAGGTCATTCGAAGGCGCATGCGGCCGAAGGCAGGGACTGGAGGGGAAGTCGGAGTTTCCGTCCTGTCAGCGACGCAAGCGGATCGCTGCGTTGTCAAGATTTCAGCACGGGGGAGGGATTTTCATTGCAGCCCGCAAATCAGGAAATGTCACAGGTCGAGCGTTCGGCCATATCAAAGGTTTCGAAGCGGCTGGTGCCGTTCATCGCCTTGATGTTCTTCATTAACTTTCTTGACCGCACGGCGATTTCCTTCGCCGGGCCGAACGGCATGACGACGGATCTGGCGCTGACGGCGGCGCAGTTCGGCTTTGCCGCCGGCATCTTCTTTTTCGGTTACATCGTTCTCGAAATCCCGAGCAACCTCGCGCTTCACAGATACGGCGCGCGCCGCTGGCTTGCCCGCATCATGGTAAGCTGGGGCATTGTGGCGATCTTGTTCACCTGGGTATCGAGCGCGACGGAGCTCTATGTGCTGCGCTTCCTGCTGGGCGTTGCCGAAGCCGGCTTCTTCCCGGGGGCCATCCTGTTCTTGAGCATGTGGGTGCCGGCCAAGCATCGCAGCAAGATCCTGGCACTGTTCTACCTTGCCCAGCCGCTGACAACAGTCGTCGGAGCGCCCTTTGCGGCCACGCTGATCCAGATGCATGGCCTCTTCGGCCTCGAAGGCTGGCGTGTCATGTTCTTCGGCGTTGCCATTCCGGCTGTCATCGTCGGCATCATCACCTGGTTCTACCTCGCTGATCGCCCCGATGATGCGAAATGGCTGACCCAGGCCGAGAAGGATTGGCTGAACCGGGCGCTTGCCGGCGAGGAAAAGGCAAAGGCGGCGGCGCATGGCAAGATGACCGGCCTTGCCTTGACGGACGGCCGCGTCTGGTTGCTGTCGGTCATCTATTTCGGCCTGATCTACGGCCTCTATGCGCTGGCCTTCTTCCTGCCGACGATCATTGCCGGCTTCGAAACGAAATTTGGCACCAAGTTCGATGTCTTCGACAAGGGGCTGATTACCGCTATCCCCTACCTGCCTGCGGCTTTTGCCCTCTTCTTCTGGAGCCGCGATGCGTCCAGACGTGGTGTGCGGCCGTGGCACATCGGCATTCCGGCCTTGGTGGGCGCCTTCAGCATTCCGGCCGCGCTTTATATGGGCTCGCCTGAAGCGACGATCGTGATGATCACACTGACGGCTTGCGCGATCTTTTCCGCCCTGCCGAATTTCTGGGCCATTCCGTCGCGCTTCCTGACTGGGCCGGCGGCTGCCGCGGGCATAGCCCTGATCAACACGATCGGCAATATCGCAGGCTTTGCCGCACCCTATGTGACGGGTCTCGTCAAGGATGCGACCGGCCTCTATGAGCTGCCGATGTTTATCGTAGGCGCACTGATGCTGTTGTCGGCCCTGCTGGCCTTCTCTTTGAATGGACGGGTCCGCGAGCCGGAACTGGTTGCTTACGGCAGCAAAGGCTGAATTCGCCTAGCCTGAAGGACGGATGTGTTTGATGGCGACCGTGGAAATGGCCGCCATTATCTTTCGTCAGGCTGCCCTGAGCAGCATGCCGAAGAGATCGCGCGGATCGTCCGGGTCGGCGATGATGTCGAGCTTCTGGAAATAGTTCGTGCCCGCCAGCTTCTCGCGAACGTAGCGCAGGGCGGAGAAATCTTCGATCGCGAAGCCGACGCTGTCGAACAGCGTGATCTGCCGGTCGCTGCTGCGGCCGGGTGCCCGGCCGCTCACGACCTGCCAGAGTTCGGTGACCGGATAATCCGGATCCATCTGCTGGATTTCGCCTTCGATGCGGGTCTGCGGCGGATATTCGACGAAAGTGTCGGAGCGCAGCAGGATATCGCGGTGGAGCTCCGTCTTGCCGGGGCAATCGCCGCCGATGGCGTTGATGTGCACGCCGGCACCGACCATATTGTCCGTCAGAATGGTCGCGAATTGCTTGTCGGCCGTACAGGTCGTGATGATGTCGGCACCTTCGATGGCGGCCTGGGCCGAAGTGCAGTGCACGAGCTTCAAGCCGGTCTTTGCGAGATTGCGAACCGTCTTTTCCGTGGCTCTCGGATCAATGTCGTAAAGGCGGACTTCCTCGATGCCGAGGACGGCCTTCATCGCCAGCGCCTGGAATTCCGCCTGTGCGCCATTGCCGATCAAGGTGAGGCGGCGCGAATTGGCCGGCGCCAGATGTTTCGCCGCCATCGCCGAGGTTGCCGCAGTGCGCAGCGCCGTCAGCAGCGTCATTTCCGTTAGCAGCACGGGATAACCGGTCGAAACTTCCGCAAGCAAGCCGAAGGCGGTCACCGTCTGCAGGCCCTGCGCCATGTTCTTTGGATGGCCGTTTACATATTTGAAGCTGTAGACGGCGCCATCCGATGTCGGCATCAGCTCGATGACGCCGTCATGCGAATGGGAAGCGACGCGGGGCGTCTTGTCGAAGAGGTCCCAGCGGCGGAAATCCGCTTCGATGGCGTCGGTGAGTTCGATGAGCACGGTTTCGATGCCGATGTGATGGACGAGCCGCATCATGTTCTCGACGCTGACGAAGGGAATGAAAGCTCTTTCCGATGGGAGCGGTGCGGACATTCTCGTATCCTCGATGGAAATCATTTCCCATAGGGTATCAAGCGGATCGATTGACTGAAATCGCAAAACTGTGCCAGTTTTGGTATGGGTTTGCACAAATTACCCATAATTTTTGACGGATTGAACAAGATCAGGATCGTGCGATGACGCTCGCCAAATATATTCCCGATGATCTCGACCGGCGTATCATCGCTCATCTGCGCGCTGACGGGCGGGCTTCGCTCTCCAAACTGTCCGATGTCTTGGGCGTCGCGCGTGGTACGGTGCAGAACCGGCTGGATCGACTGATAGAGACCGGCACGCTGCTTGGCTTCACCGTAAGGGTTCGGGAAGATTATGAGGAGCAGACCGTGCATGCCGTCATGATGATCGAAGTCGTCGGGAAATCGACGACGCAGGTCATCCGTAAACTGCGCGGCCTTCCCGAAATATATTCGCTGCATACGACGAATGGCAATTGGGATCTGGTCGCCAATATCCGCGCGACCAGCTTGTCGGACTTTGATCGGGTCTTGCGCGAAGTGCGGATGATCGATGGCGTTGCGAACAGCGAGACAAGCCTTTTGCTGAGCAGCCTGTGAGAGGCATCGTTGGCGGATGTGGCCGATGCGAACCGCATACAGCCAGCCATCATGGATTCTCGCGCTGTCGAACGGAAGCGCAGACAGGCCGTGCCCCGCAGCTTGAAAACTCGCGGCTTGTTGTTATGATTTTCGTATGGAACTTGCTCTGCTTGCCCATGCCCTTGCCTGGATCGTGCTTGGTCTGATCGCCGTGACGACGGTCGTTCCGGTCGGGACGAGGTATCCGTTCATGGCGATGGCGAGTATCGATAGCGTCATCCCGTTCGGCCTTCTGGGGTTTTTGTTTGTCATGGCTTACCCGGAAGACCGCCGCATCATTGCTCTTGTGTGCATATTGGTTGCAGCTGCAAGCGAGTCGCTCGCGCTCATCCTGCCGCAGAAGTGCCTCAGGATCGAGCGCGCGATCTTGAAAGTGCTTGCTACGGTTTCGGGCCTGCTTTTGGGCGCATTATTTATGGAGTGCATGCTGCAGGCATCGTAATTTGCCGACAGCACCCAGCCCATTCGACCCCCCTTGCATCCTTTGCGCCTTCTCAAAGCGAATGAATGATCATATCTTCCATATACAACTAACGATCAGACGGCTTGCCGCTTTGGCTCTCCAGCCGATAGCGATGCCCAGGATAAACGAGGCGCGCTGTGGAGACAATGCCGCGCGCCGACCATGTGCGCCTCCAGATCGTCAGGCAGGGTTCGGTCTTCAGGATCGTCAGCAGCTTGCATTCCCAGGCTTGCGGCATGACGGCTTCGACGACATGTTCCGATCCGCTGAGCGGAGCAACGGCCGAGAGATAGGCGTTCGGCGTCATGTCGGTAAAATCCTGCTGCAGATAGTCGGGTGCGGCGTCCGGATGGACATGCCGGTCCTCGATCTGCACGGGCACGCCGTTCTCGCTATGCACGATCAGCGAATGGAAAACCGGCGATCCGATGTCGAGTTCCAACGCGTCGGCAATGTCGGGCGATGCGGCTTCCCGGGCGAGAACGACTACGCTTGCCTGATGGGAATGGCCGCGTTCGGCGATCTCCTCGGCGATGTTGCGGACCTCGAACAGGGCGGAGGCGCCCTTGCGCTCGGCGACGAAGGAGCCGACGCCCTGGATGCGAACGAGCTCGCCTTCATTGGCCAGTTCCCGCAGCGCACGATTGGCCGTCATTTTGCTGACGCCAAGTTCGACCACCAATTCGTTTTCGGAGGGAACGCGATATTTGGGCGGCCACTCGCCACTATGAATGCGGTCGAGTATCATCTGCTTGACGCCGGCATAGAGGGGCGCGGCGTCATTTTCCGCCAGTTCGCGTTTCATCTCGCCGGAACGTTTCATTGCCTATTTCCTTTGCACAGAGTGAATCTGCCTCGAAAACAACTTTCCCACTTGCATATCATAAATTATCACATATGGTACCCTATACAACCTCGCAATCAATCCTAAAAATTAATTGGGAAAGCGGGCAAGCCGGCGAAGATCGGTAGGAAATGCTGCAAGGCTTATTTCAACCTCAGAGGAGCTCTACACGATGAGATTCAGTGCAATTCTCTTGTCAGGCGTCGTGGCTGCCGCCGCTTTTGCCGCGCCGGCCTTCGCCAAGGACTGGAAGACGGCAACGATCACCCTGGAAGGTGCTTACGCGCCGTGGAACATGACGAACGCCGATGGTACGCTCGGCGGCTTCGAGCCGGAGCTTGCCAAGGTTCTGTGCGAACGCGCCAAGATCGATTGCAAGCTCGTCGCTTCCGACTGGGATGGCATGATCCCGGCGCTGAACGCCGGCAAGTTCGACGTCATCATGGATGCTCTGTCGATCACCGACGAGCGCAAGCAGGTCATCGGCTTCACCATTCCTTATGCTGCAACGCCTGCCGCTTTTGCGACCGCCAAGGACAGCCCGCTTGCCAATGCTGCCGGCACCGGCACCACGATCAAGATGACCCCCGGCCAGACCGGCGTTAAGGAAATCGACGTGTTGAAGGAAGCCTTCAAGGGCAAGACCATCGGCATCCAGGCCGCAACCGTCTATGCCAAGTTCGTCTATGACAATTTCGGCTCGATCGCCACGATCCGCGAATACAAGACCGGCGCCGACCGCGATCTCGACCTGCAGAACGGCCGCATCGATCTCGGCTTCGACGATGCCGTCTACTTCGCGAACGCTTTTGCCAGCGCGAATGATTCGCTCGCCTTCACCGGCCCGGAAATCGCCGGTTCCATCTGGGGCGAAGGCGAAGGCCTTGGCATCCGCAAGGCGGATACCGACCTGCGCGACAAGTTCAATGAGGCGATCAAGTCCGCGCTTGCCGACGGTACCATCAAGACCCTGTCGATGAAGTGGTTCAAGGTCGACGTCAGCCCGAATTGATGAGTACGTCTTTGGGCCGTTATCATCGGTCTCCGGCTTTGCGGCCGGAGACCCTATGGTATCCTGACGCCTAAAACTGCCACGGACAGGGATTGGATCTATGGCAAGCTTGCAATTGCTGGGCTTCGGCTCGAACGGGTGGGGCGCGCTGCTGCTTGTTGCCGCCTTGATGACGCTGGCCGTGACGGCGACCGCCTTGGCCATCGGCGCCGTCCTCGGCGCGGCCATTGCCTTCGCGAAGCTCTCGGGAAGCATGGTGTTGAAGACGCTCGGCAATATCTACACCACCGTTTTCCGCGGTGTGCCCGAACTTCTGATTATCTATCTGATCTATTTCGGCGGGTCGTCGGCGGTAACCTCCATCGGCAAATGGCTTGGCTATGAAGGCTTTCTCGGCCTGCCATCCTTTGCCGCCGGTGCTCTCGCTGTCGGCATCATTTCCGGCGCTTATCAGGCAGAGGTTTTCCGTGGAGCCTATCTCGCCATTTCCAAGGGCGAGCTTGAGGCGGCGTCCGCAATCGGCATGCATCGCGGTTTGCGTTTGCGTCGCATCATCATTCCGCAGGTCTTCCGCTTCGCCATTCCCGGGCTCGGCAATGTCTGGCAGCTCAGCCTCAAGGATTCCGCTTTGATCTCGGTCACGGGCCTTGCGGAATTGATGCGCACCAGTCAGGTGGCTGCCGGTTCCACCCGCCAGTATTTCCTTTTCTTCATAGCCGGCGGCATTCTCTATCTGGTCCTGACCAGCCTATCGGATCGCATCTTCAACAAGGCTGAACGTCGCGCCAATCGCAGCATGCCGGCTGCGACGATCGGCCAGGCTTGAGGAGGACGGTATGGATTTCGATTTCCTTTCGAGCACGATGGTCACACTGCTGAAGGCAGTGCCAATGACGCTGCTGCTGTTCTTCCTGTCGATCTTCTTTGGCGGCATTCTGGCGCTTGTCATCGTCGCCATGCGCGTCAGCGGCAATCCGATTCTCTCCGGTTTTGCCAAGGGCTATATTTTCGTGTTCCGCGGCTCGCCGCTGCTGATCCAGATGTTCCTGGTCTTCTACGGTTTGGCGCAATTTTCGATCATTCGCTACTCCTTCCTCTGGCCCTTCCTGCGCGAGCCGGTCGTCTGCGCGATCCTGTCGCTGGCGCTTTGCACCGCCGGCTATTCGGCCGAGATCTTCCGCGGCGGCATCCGTGCCGTTTCGCCGAAGGAGATCGAAGCCGCCCGTTCGATCGGCATGTCCGGCTTCCTGCTGGTGCGTCGCATCATCGCGCCGATCGCCTTCCGGCATGCGCTCCCGGCCTATTCGACCGAGATCGTGCTGATGATGAAGTCGACCGCGCTCGCGAGCCTCGTCACGGTCTGGGAGGTCACGGGCGTTGCGCAGCGGCTGATCTCGCAAACCTACCGCACGATGGAGGTCTTCATCTGCGCGGCGATCATCTACCTCGTGCTGAATTTCATCATTCTGCAGGCCATGGCCCTGCTGGAATATTCTCTGTCCCGCCATCGCCGTGCGATCCCGCCGGCGCTGAAGGCTTAAAGCTTACTGGAGCAGGCAAATCATGCCAGGTGTCACCCGACTTTCCGTCCGCAACATCCGCAAGAGCTTCGGTACTCACGAGGTCTTGCGCGGCATTTCCCTCGATGCACAGGATGGCGATGTGATTTCGCTGCTGGGCGCTTCCGGCTCGGGCAAATCGACCTTCCTTCGCTGCATCAACCTCCTCGAAATCGCCACGGATGGCGAGATCTGGGTGGATGGCGAGCAGATCCGCATGGTCCACAAGAATGGCAAAAGCTATCCGGCGAGCCATAAGCAGGTGGATCATATCCGCTCCGAACTCGGCATGGTCTTCCAGAGTTTCAATCTCTGGTCCCATATGACGATCCTGCAGAATGTCATCGAGGGGCCGGTTCATGTCCTGAAGCGTCCCCGCGCAGAATGCATCGCCGAGGCCGAAGTGCTGCTGGAAAAAGTCGGTATTGCCGACAAGCGCCACGCCTATCCCGCGCATCTTTCCGGCGGGCAGCAGCAGCGAGCGGCGATTGCCCGCGCGCTTGCCATGAAGCCGAAGCTCATGCTGTTCGACGAACCGACCTCGGCGCTCGATCCTGAGCTTGTCGGCGAAGTGCTGCGTGTCATGCGCTCGCTTGCCGAAGAAGGCACGACGATGCTGGTCGTCACCCACGAGATGAGCTTTGCCCGCAACGTCTCCAACCGCGTCGTCTTCATGAAGGAAGGCCTCGTCGAAAGCACCGGCACGCCGGACGAGATGTTCGGCAGCGGCGCCTCGCCGGCCTTCCGTCAATTCATCGGCCATTTCGGAAATGGGCAATGACCGTCATCGTCGATAAGTCGCTATCCTGGCGCGACGTCGTTCGTGTTGGCGGCGGTGAGCCGCTGA
Organism: Rhizobium sp. AG207R; assembly: GCF_027109195.1. Lineage (NCBI taxonomy): Bacteria > Pseudomonadati > Pseudomonadota > Alphaproteobacteria > Hyphomicrobiales > Rhizobiaceae > Rhizobium > Rhizobium sp. AG207R. The sequence continues at coordinate 399,560 of NZ_JAEPVT010000004.1, read as the reverse complement.
TCCTCTCCGACAAAGCCTGGAAGCGCGTTGAGCAGGCAAACCGCATCGTCGAGCGTATCGTCGAAACGGGCGTGCGCGCCTATGGCGTCAACACCGGCGTCGGCGCGCTCTCCGATACGGTGGTCGATCGCGATTCCCAGAGCCGGCTCTCGCGCAACATCATCTTGAGCCATGCCTGCGGTGTCGGCCCGCTTCTGCCGGCGCGCGAGGTGCGCTCGATCATTGCGGCGCAGATCGCCAATTTCGCCCATGGCTATTCCGGTGTGCGGCCCGAGATCGTCAGGCATCTTGCTGCGTTTCTCGAATATGACTGCATTCCGGAAGTCCCGTCCAAAGGCTCTGCCGGCTATCTCACACACAATGCCCACATCGCTCTCGTTCTGATCGGCGAGGGCAGAGCTGTCGTGAAGGGCAAGCTGATGAGTGGTGCAGAGGCGCTCGCAGCGATCGGTCTGCCTCCCCTGGTACTGGGTGCCAAGGAGGGTTTGAGCCTCGTCAACGGCACGGCATGCGCCACGGGATTGTCGGCGCTTGCAGTCTCGCGTGCCGAACGCCTGCTCGATTGGGCCGATGCCATCGCCGCGCTGACCCTGGAAGCCGTAGGCTGCCAGATGGCAGCTTTCGAGGGAAATGTGCTTGCGCTGCGTCCATCGGCCGGGATCGCCAAGGTCGGGCGCAGGCTTCGCAGCCGCTTGAATGGCAGCGGCCTTGTCGCTGCTGCCCTTGGGCGGCGGACGCAGGATGCTCTGAGTCTGAGATCGGTACCTCATGCCCATGGCGCAGCCTGGGATGTCTTCGAGCAGACGGCGCGCATTGTCGATCAGGAACTGGCTTCGGTCACCGATAATCCGGCCGTTTCGGGTACGCCGGAGGAGCCGATCGTCTCGTCCGAAGCCCATGCCGTTGCCCCCGCCCTCGGCCAGGCGGCTGATAGTCTGGCGATCGCGATCGCCCAAATTGCCGCGATGAGCGAGCGGCGGACGGATCGTCTCGTCAATCCCCTGGTCAGCGGCCTGCCGCCGTTCCTTGCGAGCGACGCCGGCAGCCATTCCGGCTTCATGATCGCGCAATACACGGCTGCCGCGCTGAGCAACGACAACCGGCGTCTCGCCGCGCCCGCATCGCTTGACGGCGGACTGACCTCCGGCCTGCAGGAGGATTTTCTGGCCCATCCGACAGCGGCGGCCAACAAGCTGCTCGCGATCCTCGATAACGCGGAATACATCCTGGCGATCGAACTGATGGCGGCGGCCCAGGCGCATGATTTTCTTACCTCGCACGGGACGCGGGCGCCGGGAACCGAGCGTATCTACGCGGCCGCCCGTTCCTGCGTGCCCATCTATGGCGATGACCGTCCGCTGAATGCGGATATGGAAGCCTTGCGGGGCATGATCGCCAAGATCGCGCCACCTGCGGAAGATGAAACTGGAGCATGAAATGACTGCGGAATTCGACCTTGCCGTCATTGGCCTCGGCGCAATGGGAAGTGCAGCCTTGTCTTTCGCCGCAGCGCGCGGTGCAAAGGCGATCGGGATCGAGGCACATTTCCCCGCCCATGTGCTCAGCTCCTCGCATGGCGACAGCCGCCTGATCCGCCTCGGCTACTTCGACGATCCGTCCTATGTTCCGCTGCTGAAGCGTGCCTATCAAAACTGGCGCTCACTGGAGGCGCGGCTGCGGGCCGAAATCCTGACCGTCACGGGTGTCCTGCAGATTGGCACGCCCGACAGCAAGATCGTCAGCGGCACGCGCGCCTCCTGTGACATGCATGGATTGCCGCACGAGATACTCGATCGCGATGCCATGAAGCGGCGCTTTCCGGCTTTTGCGCTGGAAGAAGGGGAGGTCGGCGTGCTCGATCCGCAGGGCGGCTATGTCAGGCCTGAAGCAGCGATCATGGGCTATTTGAAGCTTGCGGCGGAAGATGGTGCCGTTTTGCATTTCGGCGAGCGCGTTGTCGTGATCGAGCCCGACGATACGGGCGTGACGGTCGTTTCCTCGACGGGACGATATCGCGCCCGCAAGGTGATCGTTGCAACAGGTGCATGGATTGCCGAACTCGTGCCACAGCTGAAGGCGCACGCACAGCCGATCCGCCAGGTGGTTGCCTGGTATCAGCCGAGGGACGGTTTTGTTGCTGAGCCGCAGCGCATGCCCTGCTTCCTGCGGGATGAAGGCGCCGAAGGCTCCTATTTCGGCTTTCCGGCCATTGGCATCGATGGTGTGAAAATCGGCCGCCATGCTCACTTCAGGGAGCCGATCGATCCCGCCATGCCCAATCCGCCGGTCAATGACGCCGACACCGATCTGCTCGACAGCTTCGCCCGCAAGCGCTTGCCGAATGCCGCGTCATATCGCGTGCGGGCGACGACCTGCCGCTATACAATGCTGCCGAGCGAAGATTTTCTCATCGATAAAGTGCCTGGACAGCCGAATGTGGTGGTCTCGTCAGCCTGTTCCGGCCACGGCTTCAAGTTTACGAGCGTGGTCGGCGAGATACTCGCCGATCTGGCGCTCCAAGGCGGCAGCGCGCTGCCGACTGCTCTGTTCTCCTTCGAAAAGCACTTGGCGGCCAACCCGCTTAGCCGCCAATTTCGCAGATGACCTAGCCGATCGTCATACGTCGCAAGACATCCGATTTGAAATAGAAGTGCTGAACAAACGCTCCGAATATGTGCAGTACGACGGCGATCCAAAGCAGCGTCTTGATCGGGCCGCCATGGACGAAGGCGGCTGTATCGATACCGAAATAGTAGGCTGCCATTCCCGATAGGGGCATTGCGAAGATCAGTGCGTAGAGCAGGAAATGCGTGATGTTTGCGATGTAATGTAGAAATGCGGGCTGATTGTCGGGCAATGCTGGGACATCGGACACCAATCTCAGGCAAAGGCGCACGATAGCCAGCAGCAGGATCGCGATACCGGCATAGGCATGGATGTTGGCACTGGCGACATCGGCCGGTGTTGGCACCTGGCCATGCCGCACAAGACGCCGCCACGCGTTCATGCCATCGGGAAACAGGAGATTGAAAAAGATGAGAATGGCCATGAGCCAATGAAGAATGCGTTGCGGAGCAGAGTAGGTCGATCTGGCAGGCATCGGGTCTCCTTAAATTGGAATTGTTCTAAAGGTAGAACATGATTCTAACGAGAACCTGAATGCGAGCCTTCCAGCGTACTTCGTTCGGCATCCTCATATCCTGGCGCATACCTGGCGGTATCCTGAGGGCGCCAGCCTTCGCGTCCGGCTAGGGAGGTGCCCGGAAGGCTGTTAAGCTCTTCCGGGGCTCCGGGCTTCCTCACATCAGCTGAGCACCGCGCGCGGTTCGAGAAATGATTCCAGGCCGAAGGCGCCGAATTCTCGGCCTATGCCCGAGTGCTTGAAGCCGCCGAAGGGTGCAGTCGGTTCATGCGGCGCGCCATTGATGACGACGCGGCCCGCTTCGATGCGATCCGCCATCCGCTTTGCCCTGTCGACATCGGCGGAGAAGATGTAGGCCTGCAAACCATAGACGGTGTCATTGGCGATCTCGAGTGCATGCGTCTCATCGCGATAAGGGATGACGCAGAGTACCGGTCCGAAAATCTCTTCGCGAGCGATCCTCATGTCGCTATTGACGCGGGAGAAGATGGTTGGACGAACGAACCAGCCGCGATCGACCCCTTCCGGCCGGCCTTCACCACCCGCGAGCAGCCACGCGCCTTCTTCCTGGCCGAGACGGATATAGGATTGCACGCGATCCCATTGTTTCCGGCTGACCATGGGGCCGATCCTGACGGCGGGATCGCTTGCATCGCCCACCTTGAGTGTCGCAACCGCTTGAGTCAGACGATCGTGGATTTCCGCCAGCCGGCCTTCGGGCGCGAGAATGCGTGTGCCGGCGATGCAGGCCTGGCCGCTATTGGCAAATCCGGCTGCCAAGACCTGCGGGATGACAAGATCGAGATCGGCATCGTCGAGAATGATGTTTGGGCTCTTGCCGCCAAGCTCAAGCGTCACGCGCTTAAAGGTCGCCGACGCCGCCTGAAGGATCGCCCGTCCCGTCACCGTCGAGCCGGTGAAGCTGATCTTTGCGATGTCGTGGTGGCTGCTGAGAGCGGCGCCTACCACATGGCCGTAGCCGTTGACGATGTTGAAAATCCCATTCGGCAGGCCGGCCGCATGCAGGCACTCGGTGAGGAGTTGCGTCTGGATCGCGCTCATCTCGGAGGGCTTGATGACCATGGTCGCGCCTGCAGCGATGGCTGTGGCCAGCTTGTTGCAGATGAAGCCGTAATTGCTGTTCCAGGGCGTGATCGCGGCTGCAACACCGGCTGGGCGCATCTCTATTTCCGCATGGCCGATACGGCGGCGAAATTCATAGGTTTCGAGTGTCTTGGCCATGTTGAGGAATGCCGTGGCGGCATGTGGCACCGAAAAACCGATGAAGGATGCCGGCGCGCCATATTCCTCGCGCATGGCGTCGGTGAGGTCTGAGGCTCTGGCCGCAACGGCGTCGTGCAGGCTGTGCAGCATGGCGACGCGCTCGGCCTTCGAGCTTTGCGACTGGCTCGCAAATGCCGCCTTGGCGGCGCTGACAGCGTTGTCGACATCCTGCTCGTCGCCAAGGCATACGGTGCCGATCCGCTCTTCCGTGGCCGGGTTGAAAAGAGGTGCTTCCTCTTTGCCATGGGGCCGAACGAAGCTGCCATTGATGTAAATCGTATCTATCGCGCGCATGAGCGTCTCCTTCATCTTCACGACAGAGGTAAGATGCGCTATCTGTTCGGTCTAGTAGGACAAAGTGGGACAGGCTGATAAGGAAAATCGCGCAATGAAGGCTAGTCTGGCGGAGCTTGAGGCGATCGCTGCGGTTGCCCGCCATGGCGGTTTTCGCGCGGCCGCCCGCGAACTCGGGATGTCCTCCTCGGCGCTCAGCCACGCGGTCGCAACACTGGAGGAGCGCCTGTCCGTACGGATATTCAACAGGACGACGCGCAGTGTCACGCTATCGGATGCCGGTGAGCGCTTCGTGGCGGAAGTGGCGCCGGCGCTTGTGGCAATCGACAGGGCTATCGAAAATGCAGGCCTGTCTTCCGGTACGATATCAGGCACGCTTCGTCTCAATATGGCGCCCGGCGCAGCGCGCATACTACTGACGCCGCTTATTCTCGAATATGGCCGGCGCTATCCTGATGTCGAAATCGAGATCGTCACCGATAACGCCTTGGTCGATGTCATCGGCAAGGGCTTTGACGCCGGCATCCGGATTGCCGAGGCAGTTCCGACCGATATGGTCGCAATCCCGATTATTCCGACGCTGCGCTCGCTGGTCGTCGGCTCACCTGCCTATTTCAGCAACAGGCCATACCCGCTTGTTCCGGGCGATCTCCTGCGACATCGCTGCATCCGTGCTCGCATGGCGAGCGGCAAGCTTTATCGCTGGGAGTTCGAGCGGCACGGCCAGTCCATCCTTGTCGATGCACCGGGAAGCCTCACCCTCGATGCTTCCGACCTGATGTTAAGCGCTGCGCTCGAGGGGGCGGGGCTGGCCTATATCAGCGAAGCCTCCGTTGCCGGGCACATAGCGGCGGGCAATCTGATCGCGGTGCTGGAGGATTGGAGCCCACCCTATCCGGGGCTCAGCCTGTATTTCGCCGAGCGCCGCCAGATGCCGGCCCGATTGCGGGCCTTGATTGATCTGATCCGCGAGCACAATGCGTCCCGCTGAACGTCGGTGAAAGATTAAGTTTCAGACATGAATCTCCATAGCGCTTGAGTGGCGCCATATCGAGATGTAGCCATATCGCCTGAGATATCGTCGAGATGATTGTTTGGAAGGTGAGCGTGTCATGGACCAGAAGATCGAAGCCGTTCTCGAAGCCTATCATGAGCTAATTCGCGAAGAGCACAGCAAGCCGAGGGAAATGCCGCCGGGCGGGCGTGACGGTGGTCAGGATCGTCGGTTGAGGGCGGTCGGACCGGAGACGGGTCGCTTCATCAACATTCTGGCGAAGAGCCTGAAGGCGCCCACCATTCTGGAGCTTGGCACATCCTTCGGCTATTCAGGTATCTGGCTTGCCGAGGCCGCGCGCGCCAGCGGCGGCAAGCTTATTTCCATGGAGTTGCACGCCTATAAGACCGAGTTTGCCAGAGAGATGGCCGAAAAGGCGGGGTTATCGGCGCATATCGATTTCCAGATCGGCGATGCGGTGGAGATGATCAAGGCGCTGTCGTCCGGCGTCGATTTCGTGCTCGTTGACCTGTGGAAGGATCTCTACATCCCATGCCTTGAGGCCTTCTATCCGAAGCTCAATGCCGGCGCGATCATTGTGGCCGACAATATGTTCATGCCCGGGAATGAGGATGTGAAACGCTATGGCGAAGCCGTTCGCGCCAAACCTGGCATTACCTCTGTTCTGTTGCCCGTCGGCTCCGGGATCGAAGTTAGCCGCTACGATCCTGTATAAGGACTGGAGGCAGGCGGCGGTTCATTCCTGAGCCGCCGCCTGCTTGAGTTTACTTGCCGGCGTCCTTGGCTGCCTTTTCGATGACGGCGGCGACCTTTTCCGGCTGCGAGGCGAAGATGGCATGGCTTGCCTTGATTTCGGTCACGTCGCTGCCGGCGCGCTTTGCCATGTCGCGCTCAAGCTCGGGGTTGATGGAGCGGTCGTTGGTTGCGACGACCGCCCAGCTCTTCTTCGCCCTCCAGGCGGGATCGCCGACTTTGGCGGTGAAGGCGGCCTTCGACGCGAAAACCTGTGACTTCGCCAGAAAATTGGCTTCATCCTTCGGCAGGTCGGCGGCAAAGTCAGCAGCGAAAGTCGCCGGATCGAGATAAAGATACTGGCCGTCCTTGGTTTCGCGGATGTTCATGCTACCTGCCGGCTTCGAGCTCGCAAGGCTGATCAGGCTCTCGCCCTTGTCGGGCTGGAACGCTGCGACATAGACGAGACCGGCAACATCAGGGCGATTGCCCGCTTCGGTGATGACCATGCCGCCATAGCTGTGGCCGACGAGCAGGCTCGGCCCGTTCTGAAGGTCGAGCACGCGATTGGTGGCGGCGACATCGTCGGCGAGCGAGGTGATGGGTTCCTGCACGACCGTGACCTTGAAGCCGTCCTTTTCAAGGATCTCGGCGGTCTTGCGCCATCCCGAACCGTCGGCAAGGGCGCCGTGGACGATAACGATGTTCTTGATCTCGGCTGCCTGCGCAGCAAAGGCAAAGGTGCTTGCGGCAAGGCCGAGAGCGATGATGGAGAGAAAACGGGTCTTCATGGGTATAACTCCTGTCAGTTGAGCTTCATGCTTGGGGGTGAAGGGGAATTTCAGCCGAAGGTGAAGGCGTAGGCCTGCACCCCGGGATCGAGGAAACGGATTTCGAAGTTGCGGGCGGTGATGTCGCCGGACTGGCGGACGAGCTGATAGAGCTTGGTGGCCGTCACTGTGCCGTTGCCGTCGGCGTCGATATCGGAACCGTGGTCGGCGCCGGGCGCCTTTCCATCCACGGTTACTTGGAAGCGGATCGGCTTTCCATCTGCCGAGGGACCGAGGACGAGGTGCAGGTCGCGGGCGCTGAAGCGGTAAGTGATGCCGCCGCCTGCCTTATCGAGCGATGCCTGTTCCGGGCCGATTGTCCAGGTGCCCGTCAGGCCCCATTGATTGAGGCCGGGATTGGCAATGGAATAGTCGGCGGTCGTATCTGCCTTCAGCCCTTCGGGGGAGACGAAGCCTGTTGCCTGGCTATAGCCGATATAGGTTTCGCCGGAGCGGATATGGCTGAGGTCCGGGCTTGCTTCCGCACCCTTTGCATTCGGAACCACAGGGGCGCTCTGGGCCATGTCGCTGCCTGCTTCGCGCAAGAGGTCCTGGATTGCCTGTTCGGTCTGGCGGTAGTTGCCTTCGCCGAAATGCTGGTAGCGGATCTGTCCCTTGGTATCGATCAGATAATGGGCAGGCCAGTAGTTGTTTTCGAAGGCTCGCCAGATGCGATAGTCGTTGTCGATCGCAACGGGGTAGCTGATCTTGAAGTCGGCGACCGCCTTCTTGACGTTGTCGACATTCTTCTCGAAGGCGAATTCCGGAGCATGGACGCCGATGACGACGAGGCCCTGATCCTTATACTTTTCCGCCCAGGCACGAACATAGGGGATGGTGCGGATGCAGTTGATGCAGGAATAAGTCCAGAAATCGATGAGGACGACCTTGCCGCGAAGCTCGGCCGTCGTCAGCGGCTGCGAGTTCAGCCAGGTGACCGCGCCATCGAGCGACGGAGCGGGGCCTTCGACGGGAAGATCGCTGTGGAACGGGCGCACCGCGTCTGTCGCAACCTTGACGGCGCTGTTGCTGGCAACCTCGGTTTCCGGGGCTGAGGTCTTGGGGTGCAGCTTCTCTAGCAAGGCCTGCTCGAAGGAACCGGTGCTTGCGTAGGAGAGGCGGGCGAGCAGGCCGGTATCGAGGCCAACGGCGATCGCTGCAACACCGGCCAAAACGGCGGCGCCAGCGAATTGGCGGATGCGTTCGCTGACGCCGAGAGACTGCTTCATGCGGGCAAAGATCTTGCCGCCGGCAAAGAGAGCAACGGCAAGCGAGGTCGCGGCACCGGCACCATAGGCAAGCAGCAGGAATGTCGTCTGCAGATTGGCGCCCTTCAAAGCCGCACCAGTCAGGACCAGTCCGAGGATCGGGCCGGCGCAAGGTGCCCAAAGCAGGCCGGTTGCGATGCCAAGCACGAAGGAGCTTCTGACGCTCGCTGTTGCCCGATTGGCCCCGGCGGCGTTCAGCAGGTTGTTGCCGAGATCGACGGCCGGTCGGGAGAGGGCGCTGGCGATACGCGGCGAAATCAAGCTCAGGCCGAAGACGCCGAGCAGAACGATCGCCGCGAGGCGGCCATATTCATTGGCGCGGATCGCCCAGGCACCGCCGACAGCAGCCAGCGTCGCGACGACAGCAAAGGTGAGCGCCATGCCCGCAAGCATGGGAAGCGTGCTGCGGACGAAGGGTTGTCCTGCACGGGCAAAGACGAAGGGGAGGATGGGCAGGATGCACGGACTGAGAATCGTCAGCGCTCCTCCGAGATAAGCTATGATAAGAAGCGTCATCGTTCTTGTTCCTTTAGAAGCGATTGAGCGGCTGCGAACGGCCAGGTGCCGTGTGCAGCAGTGACGCTATCTGCCGGTGGCGACGTATCTCAAATGTGTCTGATTGGATGGCAGAATGTACCGAAACGTCGATGTCTCGGGCTGCGATACATTGCGATACAAATTGATTGTCGCGAGCCGATTTGGACGGGGGTCTCGGCGCCTATCGATTGTTTGCGGGTCAGGCCTAGTGGATTGTATCACACTGTATCTGTGCCGCCTGAAGCTACAAAGGCATTCAAAACGCCACCGGCTGCGACACATCGGCGATACATGCGGCTGGCTTTCTTATGCTCACGATCCAATCGACAGGAGATAGAGATGTCCGAGGAAATCAACCACACCCGCCGCCGCTTTTTCGGCATGGCCGCCATCGCCGTCGCCTCCGCCGAATTCGGCCTGCCTGCCATTGCCGGCGCACAAGAAACAAAGGCTTCCGCATCGACCCTGCCGGCGATCAAGGCCGGCACTCACACGTCCTTCGGCGCGCTGAAGCAGATCAATGCCGGCGTGCTCAATGCCGGTTATGCGGAAGCCGGCCCGGCCGATGGCCCGGTCGTGCTGCTGCTGCACGGCTGGCCCTATGATATCTATAGCTTCGTCGATGTCGCACCGCTCTTGGCTGGTGCCGGTTACAGGGTCATCATCCCCTATCTTCGCGGCTACGGGACCACCCGCTTCCTTTCGAAGGACACGCCGCGCAATGGCCAGCAGGCCGCACTTGCCGCTGATATGATCGACCTTCTCGATGCGCTGAAGATCGATAAGGCCGTCGTTGCCGGCTACGACTGGGGTGGCCGCACCGCTGACATCATGGCGGCTCTCTGGCCTGAGCGTTGCAAGGCGCTGGTCTCGGTCAGCGGCTATCTCATCGGCAGCCAGGAGGTCAACCGCAAGCCGCTGCCGCCGAAGGCGGAGCTTGCCTGGTGGTATCAATTCTATTTCGCCACTGAGCGCGGCCGACTTGGTTACCAGGAAAACCGGCACGATTTCGCAAAGCTGATCTGGCACACCGCCTCGCCGCAATGGGCTTTTGACGATGCCACTTTCGATCGCTCGGCCGCAGCATTCGACAACCCCGACCATGTCGATATCGTCATCCATAACTACCGCTGGCGCCTCGGTCTGGTCGAAGGCGAAGCGAAGTTCGATGCCTATGAAAAGAAGCTCGCCGGAGGTCCGGTGATTTCGATCCCAACCATCACAATGGAGGGCGATGCCAACGGTGCGCCGCATCCGGAGCCTGCGGCCTATCGCGGCAAGTTCTCGGGCAAGTACGAGCATCGCACCATCACCGGCGGCATCGGCCACAATCTGCCGCAGGAAGCGCCGCAGGCTTTCGCCCAGGCTGTAATAGATGTTGATCGTTTCTAGTTCAGCGGTAGCGTGTGGGAGGGTGCCGGCGTAAGCTGGCGCCTCCTGTCGTTGGTGCTATGAGGGAATGTTCGTAGCTCGATGCTTACGATGATGAGTGGGAAATCGAAATGGATCATATCGACCATATCCTGATCGTGGATGACGATCGGGAAATCCGCGAACTGGTGTCGAGCTATCTGAAAAAGAACGGTCTGCGGGCGACAACGGCCGCCGATGGCCGGCAGATGCGCAGTTTCCTCGAGGCCAATTCGGTCGATCTGATCGTGCTCGACGTGATGATGCCTGGTGATGACGGCCTGGTGCTGTGTCGCGAGCTTCGTGCCGGAAAGCACAAGGCGACACCCATTCTGATGCTGACGGCGCGCAGCGACGAAATGGACCGGATCCTTGGCCTGGAAATGGGCGCGGACGATTATCTGGCAAAGCCGTTTGCCGCCCGCGAGCTGCTTGCCCGCATCAAGGCGGTTCTTCGGCGCACCCGCATGCTGCCGCCCAATTTGCAGATCAGCGAAGCCGGTCAATTGTTGGTCTTCGGAGACTGGCGGCTGGATACGGTCGGCCGTCATCTGCTCGATAAGGACGGCACGGAGATCACGCTTAGCGGTGCGGAATACCGCCTGCTGCGCGTTTTCATCGATCATCCGCAGCGGGTGCTCAACCGCGACCAGCTTCTGAATCTCACCCAGGGCCGCGACGCCGATCTCTTCGATCGCTCCATCGACCTGCTCGTCAGTCGTCTTCGTCAGCGGCTGGGGGATGACGCGCGGGAGCCGATGTATATCAAGACGGTGCGCAGCGAAGGCTATGTTTTCTCCGTGCCGGTGGAAATTGCGGAGCTTCGCCCATGACGGTGATCGACCTTCCGGGTCACCGGCCATGGTGGCCGAGTACCCTGCGTGCTCGCATTTCGCTGATCCTGCTGGCTGGCCTCGCAATTGCTTACGGCCTGTCTTTCAGCGTGCTTTATATCGAGCGCTATATGTCGGCAAAGGCGGTCATGCTCGGCACGCTGGAGAACGACGTTGCGACCTCGATCGCGGTTCTTGATCGCCTGCCGGCCGATGAGAGGGCGAATTTCGTCGATTGGCTCAGCCGCGGCAATTACAATTTCGAGCTTGGGACGGGCCTGCCTGGTGTGCCCGATACCTCTGCGCACGGCGCGGAGATCGCCGCCAAGATAGAGGACGCGGTCGGCCATCGCTTTCCCATTCGCATGGAATCGATACCAGGCCCGATCTCGCGGCTGCAGGCACATCTCAATTTGAGCGATGGCAGTCCGCTGACGATCGATGTTACGCCCAAGGGCGTCATGCCGATCGCGGCCTGGCTGCCCTATGTCTTCGTTGTACAGATGCTGCTGATCGTGCTTTGTACCTGGTTTGCCGTCCGCCAAGCGACACGTCCGCTCGCCGAGCTTGCTGCTGCGGCCGATGCGCTCGATCCGAACAACAAGAGCCCGGCCTTGAGCGATCGGGGGCCGAGCGAAGTGGCGCATGCCGCCAGGGCCTTCAACGCCATGCGGGATCGAATAGCGCATTATCTCGAAGAGCGCGTGCAGATCCTTGCGGCGATATCGCACGATCTGCAGACGCCGATCACCCGCATGCGCCTGCGCGCTGACATTGCCGATGATTCGCCGGAGAAAACCAAGCTGCTGCAGGATCTCGGCGAGATCGAGCGTCTGGTGCAGGATGGGATCGCCTATGCACGCAGCGCGCACGGCAATGGCGAGAAGAGCGCCCGCATCGATCTCGCTTCCTTCATCGAAAGCATCAGCTACGATTATCAGGACACCGGCAAGTCCGTCGAGATTCTTGGCCTGATCCAGGGCACGGCGACGACCAAGCCGCATGCGCTCCGCCGCATCCTCACCAACTTCATCGACAATGCCCTGAAATTTGCCGGTGCGGCGGAGATCGCCGTGGAGCGGCGGGATACGGGCCAGATTGCGATCACCGTTCTGGATCGCGGTCCCGGCATTCCGCAGGACCAGATAGAAGCGGCGATGCAGCCCTTCTTCCGGCTGGAGCAATCGCGCAACCGCAACACGGGCGGTACGGGGCTCGGGTTGGCGATTGCCCAGCAGCTCGCCCAGACGCTCGGTGGCTCCGTCAGACTCTATAACCGCGAGGACGGCGGCTTGGCCGCCGAAGTTGTTATTTCCTGATCAGTCCTCAAAAGATCTTCAGGATCTTTGTAAGCATTTGTATCCGGCGTGTTAAGGCCTACGTTTTGTAACACTTCCGGCGATTCCGGAAACATGCCGGATACGTCGATCCATCAAAAACAACTCCGTCAACAGACGTTGCTCCCACGACATAACAGATCGGGCAGCGCAACAAAGGAGTGTTCCATGACCAAGATCGACAAGGTTCTCTACACCGGCAAGACCCACACCATCGGCGGCCGCGACGGCTTCGCGCGCAGCGATGACAACCAGCTGGATGTCAAGCTTTCGCCTCCCGGCAGCGCCCATGCCGGCACCAATCCCGAGCAGCTCTTTGCCGCCGGCTGGTCGGCGTGCTTCATCGGAGCCATGGGCCTGGCCGCTGGCAAGCGCAAGATCAAGCTTCCTGCCGATCTCGCCGTCGATGCCGAAGTGGATCTGGGTACCACGGATGGTGCTTACTTCCTGCAGGCGCGCCTGACCATCAGCATGCCCGGCATCGAGCCAGAGCTTGCCCGTACGCTGGTCGAGGAAGCTCACCAGACCTGCCCCTATTCGAAGGCGACTCGCGGCAACATCAATGTCGAGCTGAAGCTCGCCTGAGAATCGCTCAAGCGTCGATATTGCGCGTCGTTCCGGAAGGTGCGGCGCGCCGAATCGTTAATTTTTCTGCATTGACTATCAAGCAGGCCGGCGCCTGCTTTTCCCTCTGGAGGATCTCATGCGACCAATCATTCTTCTCCTTGCAGGAGCTGCGATTTTTGCCGCTCCCTGCGTCTACGACCCCAGCTCCAACGAGCCTTCGGCGCTTGCGAGCCTCGCCGTTTTGTGGGGCGGTTCGGGCCCCAATCGAGCCCCGAATTAACCATTTGTTAACCATATCAACGGTACACAGGATCAACGATTTATTCACATAGATGACCAAAGTGCTAACAGACGCTCGTTCGATCCGTATCAAGGGCCGCTCTTTTCTTGCGGTCATGCTTTCGCCGGATCTTCCGCTGGATCAGTGGTTGACCAGGCTTGACGACCTCGCAGCCCGTTCGGCCGGCTTCTTTCTGGGGCGGCCGGTCGTGCTCGATATCACCGATCTGCCGATCGACAAGGCGCAGCTCAAGGAGCTGATTGCCGAGCTTTCGGCCCGCAATGTCAGCATCATGGGCATCGAGGGCGGTCGCCCGTCGATATCGGGGCCTGGTATGCCGCCGATCCTGAAGGGTGGGCGTCCGGCTGCCGATTTCGAAGTCTCCGAGGCCGAACCGGTCGTGGAGCGCCGCAATAGCGAGCCCAAGGCGCCGCCGCCGGAAGTTCGTGCGGTTACGCAGTCGCTGATCATCCGCGAGCCGGTACGATCCGGCCAATCGGTGATCTTTCCCGAAGGCGATGTCACTGTCATCGGTTCGGTGGCATCGGGCGCGGAAGTCATTGCGGGTGGATCGGTCCATATTTACGGCGCCCTGCGCGGCCGCGCCATGGCGGGCTCGATCGGCAATGCCTCGGCGCGAATCTTCTGCCGCAAGCTCGAGGCCGAGCTGCTGGCGATCGATGGCATCTACAAGATGGCGGAAGACATATCACCCGGCCTCAAGGGGCAAGCCGTCCAGCTCTGGCTGGATGGTGAAACGATCATGGCCGAAAAACTAATCTGAGCCGAAGCCGGCCAAAACAGGAGAGCAAGATGGGCAAGGTAATCGTCGTCACATCAGGCAAGGGCGGAGTTGGAAAGACGACTTCGACGGCCGCATTGGGGGCGGCTCTGGCACAGAGAAACGAAAAGGTCGTCGTGGTCGATTTCGACGTCGGTCTGCGCAACCTCGATCTGGTCATGGGCGCGGAACGCCGTGTGGTCTATGACCTCGTCAACGTCATTCACGGCGATGCCAAGCTGCCGCAGGCCCTGATCCGCGACAAGCGGCTGGAAACGCTCTTCCTCCTGCCGGCTTCGCAGACCCGCGATAAGGACAATCTGACGCCCGAGGGTGTCGAGCGCGTCATCAACGAGCTCAAGAATTATTTCGATTGGGTCATCTGTGATAGCCCGGCCGGTATCGAGCGCGGCGCCACGCTTGCCATGCGCCATGCCGACGTCGCCGTCGTCGTCACCAACCCGGAAGTCTCCTCGGTGCGCGATTCCGACCGGATCATCGGCCTGCTGGACTCCAAGACGCTAAAGGCGGAGCGCGGCGAGCGCATGGAAAAGCACCTGCTGCTGACCCGCTTCGACGCCGGCCGCGCCGAACGCGGCGATATGCTGAAGGTCGACGACGTGCTGGAGATCCTCTCCATTCCGCTGCTCGGCATCATTCCGGAAAGCACTGATGTCCTGCGCGCGTCCAACCTCGGCTCGCCGGTGACGCTTGCCGATGCGCGCTGCGCGCCGTCGCTTGCCTATTTCGACGCCGCACGCCGTCTTGCCGGCGAGCAGGTGCCGATCACCATCCCTGGCGAAAAGCGGGGTATCTTCGGCAAGATCTTCGCAAGGAGGGCCGCATGAGCATTTTCGGACTGTTCCGCAAGCAGAGATCTGCACCGATGGCGCGTGAGCGCCTGCAGATCCTCCTTGCCCACGAGCGTGCTTCCGTGGGCTCGGATCTCGTATCCGTGCTGAGGGAGGAAATTCTCGCGGTTATCGCCAAGCATGTGCAGGTCGATCGCGACAAAGTGCAGGTGAAGATGGATCGCGACAAGGACGTATCCATGCTGGAGATCGATGTCGAGATCCCGCGCGACGCGGCCTTGAAGGCGGCCTGACTATAGGCCAACGCCTGTCAAATGTGCGAATTCTGTCACATGGAATTCTCGTGTGACAGAATTGCTAGAATTTTCGCACCCGCCTCTTGCAAAGGGTGCGATTCGCGATTATTTGCAGCCCATCACCTGTATCGATGGCCTGCCGCGCTGACATTTCTGTGTCGAGGCGGTGTTCGCTGTCCGGGTCAATAAGCAAGGGCGCTCCCCAGAAATGGGTAGAGCGCCCTTTGCTTTTGTCGCATGCCGGGTGCTTTTCTTGTTCCATGCTATATGCCAGTTTGCAGCGATGAGGCGGGAGGCGGCTGGCTTGAGCGGGTTGAATTATCGATGGAATGCGATCTTCAGATGGCTGCTCACCGGCCTCTTGGTTGCGGCCTGCGCCGTCTCTGCTCGCGCGGCCGATAAGACGATCTTTCTGACTTTCGATGACGGCCCTTTGCCTGGAACGAAGAACATTCTTTCCGTGCTAAGTCAGGAAAATGTCCCCGCCGCCATGTTCATGGTCGGCCAGCATGTCGAAACTATTCCAGCCGGGCGCGATCTCCTGGCAGAAGCCAAGGCGATGCCGCTGGTGACCGTCGGCAATCACAGCTACAGCCACGCCAATAATCGCTATAGACGATACTATTCCAATACCCAGGCCGTGGTTGCCGACATGCTACACGCCAATGAGGTGCTGGGTCTGACGCCGATCGTCAATGCGCGACTGCCGGGCAGGGACGTCTTCCGGCTTCCGACCGTATCGCGGGAGGATCTATCCATCAACGTTGCCCAATGGGAACGCGAGTGGCTGGATTACGAGCTCGTCGCCGAAGCAGGCTTCTATCTCTATGGCTGGGATTTCGAATGGGTGCATAGCGACGACGGCAAGCCGGTCCAATCGGTGGACCATCTCGTCAACGAGATCGACCACCTTTTTCAATACGGTCGTTTCACGCAGCGTGGAAAGATGATCCTGCTCATGCATGACGAGATGTTTCAGGACCAGTTCAATGGTCGCGAAAACCTGCAGTCGCTGATCCGCAAGCTTAGGGAGCGCGGCTACGCTTTCGGCGACATCAGGAATTATGCGCCCTCGAAACCTTGAACACTTCTGTGTCTTCAGGTTCGGGTCTGTGATCTCTCGGACATAGCGCGAAATCACCGTGCATGTTTGCGCGGCAGGGCGAAGGCTCGAGACAGAAGCGATCGTCGTTTTCGAATATGCTCGCCTTATGTATTCGCGCGAGCGTCATAGTTTTCCTGTGCCTCTTCGATGTGCCGCAGATGGTTGATCGCCCATTCGTAGACCGCGCCGAACGGCACTTGAAGCGTCCGGCCAAGATCGGTGATCGAATATTCCACCGCGACCGGTGAGGTTGCCAGCACTCTGCGCGAAATCAGCCCGTTTCTTTCAAGCCGTCGCAATGCCTGGGTCAGCGCCTTGTGAGTAATTCCTTCCAACCTGCGCATGAACTCATTGAAGCGGGTGGGCTTTTCCTCAAGCACGGTCAGTATCATGACGGACCATTTGTTCGCGACCTGATCGAAGAACGAGCGCGCCGCACAGTCCGCGAAGAAGACGTTGTCCACCTTGCCGGGCATCTGGATATCCTCCGGTATATCTACGCACTTTAAGGTGCGTAATTGATCGTAGATTTCCAATGTATATCTACAAGTCACCCGAGCAATCAACACCGGGCTGCCGAGCGGGAAGCTGGCGGACATGCCAGAGATTTCAAAGGAGACTATCAGTGGCAGAGAGCAATTTCGACCTATCGCGGCGCGGTCTGATGACCATCCTTGGAATGACGGTTGCGGCTGCTGCTGCAGGCCCCGGTGCTGCCCTTGCCGCGCCGCCGCGCACCGCCAAGCTTTTCTATACGGTCTCCGGAAAGGGCCGGAACGTAATGCTGCTGCATGGCTGGACGTGTGATTCCCATGACTGGAGTTGGCAATTGCCCGCCCTTGAAAGCCGCTATCGGGTCGTTGCCGTCGATCTGCGCGGCCATGGCTGGTCCGAGATCATGCCATCAGGCAGCTACATGCCTGGCGACTATGTTCGTGACATCGAAGCTCTGATCGAAAGGAAATTCGAGGGTGAGAAATTTATATTGATAGGACATTCCATGGGTGGGCAGGTCGCCGCGCGCCTTGCGGCAAAGCGGCCGGATCTTGTCGATGCGGTTGTATCAGTCGATGGTTCTCTTGGCTTTGCGGACAGCCTTGGGCCGATCTTCAAGAAAACCGTCGACGGCCTCCAGACGCAGAGTCCCGGCGTGGTCGGTCCGGCCCTGTTCGAAAGCGTCTACGACCCTTCAACCGATCCGGCAATCAAGCGCTGGCATGCAAGACGACTTCAGGGAATGCCGGAGCATCCCGTTCGAGAATCCTTCGGACCGCTATTCTTCGGATCTGATCAGGTCGGCCTTGGCAGCAATAGCGAAACCTTCTGCAAGACGATCACAGTCCCTTTCTATCATCTCTGCCGTGACGAGAGCCAGGCCGCACGGATGCGCACATGGTTCTCGAACGAGAAGTCCAAGGTCGATGTCTGGAAGAACGCCGGGCACTGGATCATGCAGGACCGCAAGGACGATGTGAACTCAGCGATCGTGTCTTGGGTGGAGTTACTATGAGCGAGGGGGCTGAGTGCTCCCTTAATGAAGTTCCAAGCTGACAGAAGGAGTCGACGGGGATATCGAGGCAGTCAGGAAACCGTTCGTTGAAGCGGCGGTCTGAACGGCACCATATGACGGAGCGCGTTTCCCTTACAATGGGTATTAGCCTTGCCTCGCCGCAGCTCCTGCTGCGACCGTCAGGATGAAATCGTCGAGCTCCTGTTCCAGGCTTTCGATCGGCAAGCCGACGAAACGCCCTTCGAGGCTGATGCTGACGACGCCATGCACGGCGCCGAAGAGCGTTCTCGCCCGGATTGCACGTGCCGTTTCCGACATGTTCGGCTGCAACTCCGCGAGCGGCTCGGCAATGACGCCCATCAGGAACATATGCTCTTCGAGATGCCATTCGGGGCTCGGGCGGTCATCGGGAGGCCGATGGTCGAACAGCGCCTTCCACAGATTGCGATGGGTGACCGCAAAGCGCAGATAGCCGCGCGCGAGATTGCGCAGCCGGTCCGTCGGTGTGTGATCCTTGACTTCGGCGAGTGTCAGCGATGCTTCCAGCGCCTTCAGGGTTGCCGAATTGACGTGAATGACCAGATCGTCAAGGTCAGCAAAGACAGTGTAAAGACCTCCGAGAGCACAGCCGACATCCTGTGTGACGTCGCGCGCCCTCAGGTTGGAAATCCCATTGGCTGCAATGCGATTGCGTGCCGCCTCGATCAACCTGAGCTTCAGGTCCTCGCGCTTTTCCAGAGTTTTTCTCGCCATTGACAATTCCAATCCGATTTTTTTGAACATCGTTCAAAATTTTTCTTGAACGATGTTCATCATTCTGGCATACATCGTTTCGTGAACATCGTTCATAAACGGGAGACGACAAATGTTCAATTCAATTCTGACGCTCATTCGCGGTCGGGCCTACGATGCCGAACAGGCATTCATCGATCGCAACGCGGTGCCGCTGCTGGCCCAGCAGATCCGCGAGGCGGCCAGCGCGATTCAGTCGGCGCGGCGGGCCGTGGCGATTGCCATCGCGCAGAATGAGCAAGAAAAGAACCGGCACGCAGCGATCATCGGCCGCATTGCGGACTTGGAAACACGCGCCGTCGCCGCCCTGCAGAAGGGAAGCGAAGAACTCGCGCGGGAAGCGGCCGAGGCGATCGCCCAGCTCGAAGCCGAGCGCGACGCATCCGAGAAGGCACAGGCGCAATTCACTCAGACGATCGGCAAACTCAAGGCAACCGTTCGCACATCGGAAGCGCGGCTGCAGGAATTGCAGCGGGGCGAACGCCTGGCGCGCGCCACCGAGCAGACACAGAAGCTCAATGCCGCCTGCGACGACAATTCCGGCCTGGCCACACTCGATGACGCCGAGGAGACGCTTGCCCGTCTTCAGGCCTATCAGAGCCGCTGCGAGATCGCAGCCTCGGCCATGAAGGAGATGGATGCCGCGAGCCGGCAGGCACATATCATCGAAAAACTCGCCAATGCCGGCTGCGGCGCACCGCTCGATCCTTCGGCCGACGACGTGCTTACCCGCCTGCGTGAGCGCATGAATTCAGCAGCCTGAAACCGAACACAACGAACACATTTGAGAGGATACGATCATGAATGACAGCTTTCAGAAACATTCCCAGGCTTGGGTCAGCTTTTCCTACATCTCTTTTGCCGCTGCCGCATTTATGCTCCTCATCGGCCTTTACATGATGCCGATCGATCTCTGGGGTAAAGGCTATCTCGCTATGGGCATCCTGATGCTGGTGCAGACGGCGGTCAACGTCACCAAGACAATCCGAGACAATAGCGAGGCTGACAAACTGATCCGGAAGGTGGAGGATGCCCGTACGGAAAAGCTTCTGGTTAAGTTCAATCGTGACGGTCAGGACTAGTTTTTATTAACGGTGCCATAGGGTTGTATCCGCGCTCAATCTTTGCGTAACAACTCTATGGCGTCCTGTTGGCCGAATGAGGGATACGCCATGCAAACGCACCTGATGAGATCGAGGAAGTTCGCGCCGCTGTTCTGGACGCAATTTCTGACCGCCTTCAATGATAATTTCTTAAAGCAGACCCTGGTTTTCGTCATTCTCGCGCAGATGGCGACCGAGGGTGCGGCGCTGGTCACACTTGCCGGCGGCATCTTCATCGTGCCGTTCCTGCTCCTGTCGGCGATCGCCGGCGAGCTTGCCGACAAATACGACAAGGCCAAGATGGCAGAGCTTCTGAAGCGCTGCGAGCTCGGTGTCGCGGCGATCTCCGTTGTCGGCATCGCCTTCTCCTCCATCTGGATCCTGATGCTTGCCCTCTTCGGCTTCGGCGTCATTTCCTCGCTCTTTGGGCCGATCAAATACGGCATCCTGCCGGATCATCTGCAAAGCCGGGATCTTCCAAAGGCGAATGCCTGGATCGAGGGCGGTACTTTCATTGCCATCTTGACCGGCACGATGGTTGCGGCGGTCGCCTTCCGCGAGGGCGAAAATGTCTGGATCTTCGGGCCGATGATGATGGGGCTTTCCATCCTCTGCTGGTTCGCCGCCCGTCTGATTCCTGCGACCGGTTCCAAGGCACCTGATCTCATCGTCGACACCAATGTCGTGCGCTCGAGCTACCGGCTGGTCAACGAGCTTCGCGCTGACAGCCGCATTTGGCGCGCTTCGCTCATGAACTGCTGGTTCTGGTTCGTCGGCGCCTTCATCATGTCGATGCTGCCGGTCATGGTCACCGATATTCTCGGCGGCTCGGAAATCGTCGTTCCCGCCTATCTGGCGATCTTCGCCATATCGGTTGCCATCGGCTCAGCCATTGCCGGATGGATGGCGGCCGGCCGCATCGTGCTCTTGCCGGCGCCGATCGGCATGCTCATCGTCGCGCTCTTTGGCCTCGATCTCGGCTGGAACCTCTGGGGTCTGCAGTCGACCTCTCATGCCGAAACCATTCTCGCCTTCTTCGAGGGACCAAAGACCATCCGCGTTGCCATCGACCTCGCCGGCATGGCGATTGGCGGTGCCTTCCTGGCGGTTCCAACCTTCTCGGCCATGCAGAGCTGGGCGCATGAGGATCGCCGCGCCCGCGTCATCGGCGCCTCGAATGTGCTTTCCGCTCTCTTCATTGCCGTGGGTTTGGCGCTTGTGGCGGTGCTTCAGGCCGTAGGCCTGTCGATCCCGATGATCATTCTTAGCATCTCCGTGCTCAACGCGGCGATCGCCTGGCTCATGCTGAAAATGCTGCCAACCAATGCCTTCCGTGATCTCATCTCCATCATCTTCCGCGCCTTCATGCGGCTAGAGGTCGAGGGCCTTGAGAACATCCGCAAGGCCGGCCCCGCACCGATCATCGCGCTCAACCATGTAAGCCTGCTCGACGGTGCTCTCGCGCTCGCCATCACCGAGGAAGAGCCCGTCTTCGCCATCGACTATGCCTTCGCGAGGAAATGGTGGGTGCGGCCGCTTTTGAAGATGTGCAAGTTCCTGCCGCTCGACCCTACCAAGCCGATGGCGACGCGCTCGCTGATCAAGGTCATCCAGGACGGCAGCCCTGTCGGCATCTTCCCCGAGGGACGCCTGACCGTCACCGGCACGCTGATGAAGGTCTATGACGGTGCCGCCATGGTGGCCGACAAGACCGGCGCCATGATCGTGCCCGTTCGCATCGATGGTTTGGAAAAGAGCTATGCCTCCTATCTGACCTCGAGCCATGTTCGCCGTCGCCTCTTCCCCAAGGTCAAGGTGACGATCCTAGAGCCGGTCAAGCTCGACGTATCCGCAGAACTCAAGGGCAGGAAGCGCCGTGTCGCCGCAGGTGCCGCTCTCTACCAGATCATGTCGACGCTGATGTTCCGCACCGCCGACACCAATAATACCGTCCTTGGACGCGTCATCGACAGCGCCCATGAATATGGCGGCAAGAAACTCGCTGTCGAAGACCCGATCGCCGGCAAGCTCTCCTATGCCAAGCTGCTGACAGGGGCTGCGGTATTGGGTGCGAAGTTCAGGAAGATGTTCCCGAACGAGAAGACGCTCGGCGTGATGCTGCCGAATGCCAATGGCACCGCCGCGACCGTGCTCGGCGTTATGTCGGCGGGCAAGGTTCCGGCCATGCTGAACTTCACGGCTGGTGCGGCCAACATCCTATCCGCCTGTCGGACGGCTGAGGTCAAGCATGTGCTCTGCTCGCGTGCCTTCATCACGCAAGCAAAGCTCGGTCCTGTGGTCGAGGAGCTCGAAAAGCATGTGACCCTCGTCTGGCTGGACGAGCTGCGCACGCAGATCACCGCTTTCGACAAGATCGTCGGCCTCATGCGTAAATATCGGCCGCTGGTAAAACGCAATGCCGATGATCCGGCGGTCATTCTCTTTACCTCCGGCTCGGAAGGGGCACCGAAGGGCGTCGTGCTGACGCACCGCAATGTTCTCTCGAATGCCGCCCAGGCCGCCTCGCGCATCGACTTCCACCCTGGCGACAAGGTGTTCAATGTCCTGCCGATGTTCCACTCCTTCGGCCTGACGGCGGGCACGATCCTGCCGCTGGTCTCGGGCGTGCCGGTGTTCTTCTATCCGTCGCCACTGCACTACCGCATCGTGCCGGAGCTGATCTATGTGTCGAACGCTACTATCGTCTTCGGCACGGATACGTTCCTGAACGGCTATGCCCGCACAGCTCATCCTTACGATTTGCGGTCGATCCGCTACATCTTCTCGGGTGCCGAGCCTGTGAAGGCATCGACCCGCGAGGTCTACATGGAGAAGTTTGGCCTGCGCATCTTGGAAGGTTATGGCGTCACCGAAGCCGCGCCGGTCATATCGCTGAATACCCCGATGTATAACCGCACCGGAACGGTCGGCAAGATCATGCCGGGGATAGAATGGAAGCTCGAGCCGGTACCCGGCATCGACGAGGGCGGCCGCCTTCTGATTCGCGGCGCCAACGTCATGGCCGGCTACCTGCGCGCCGACAATCCCGGCGTCCTCGAGCCGCTGCCTGAGGGTTGGCACGATACCGGCGACATCGTTACGATCGATGAGGACGGCTTCGTCAAGATCCGCGGCCGCGCCAAGCGCTTCGCCAAGATCGGCGGCGAAATGATCTCGCTTGCCGCGGTGGAAACGCTTGCCGCACAGCTCTGGCCGGGTGCTCTCAGCGTCGTCTCGGCGGTGCCCGACGTCAAGAAGGGCGAGCGTCTCGTGCTCCTGACCGATGCGCCGGGTGCGACGCGAAGCGATTTCCTAGCATTCGCCAAATCGAAGGGGGCCACGGAAATGATGGTCCCCGCCGAAGTGACCGTCGGCAAGGTGCCGGTTCTCGGCTCCGGCAAGGTCGATTTCGTGACGGCGCGTGCCATGGCTTTGGAAGCTCAAGCGCAGTCACAGGCGGCGTAAGCTCCGGATCCTGAAGCAGCGGAGCGGTCGATGGTTTCTGCCATCGGCCGCTTTTTGCTGCCAGTTCATGGCGGAGTGCATCACTTTCGTTTCAGGCGGCAATTGGCAGGATGATCTGAAACGTCGTGCCATCCTTGCCGCTATCCAACAACTCGACGCTACCGCCATGCGAGGCGAGCATCGCTCTCACGATGCCGAGGCCCATGCCCGTGCCGCCATCGTCCCGCCGCGTCGAGAAGAAGGGCTCGAAGACGCGATCCCGATTGCCATCGGCAATGCCACGACCATTATCGCGCACCTGGATCGTCATTCTCCGCCCTTCGTCGCTTGCCTTGATTGTAAGGCTTGTGGCGCCGTTCTGGGAGGCATTTTCCGCCAGATTGGCGAAGACAATACCGGCGGCCTCGACTGGCAGCGGCAGCATCTTGACGACGCTGCCTTCGTCGCTAATGGCCAATTGGCGAAATTGCATCTTTAGCTCGGTTATAACGTCGCGAAGGCTGCTTGAACCTTGCTCGGACGGAAGCTCGGCTTTCGCCAGCTCTCGCAGGCGGGACAATAGCCTGTCCAGCCGCTCGGTGTCGGCAATGATATTTCCGAGAAAGCGGTTGCGCTGCTCCGGGCTCATCGGATTGCTGTCGTCATCGTCGCGCAGCAGTTCCGCCGCTCCCTTGATCGAGGTGAGGGGCGATTTCAGTTCGTGCGAAACATGGGTGGCAAAGGAGCGCACATAATCGGAATGATCGACCAGCTTGCCGGCGAGATCGAGAAAGCTCTGCGAAAGGGCTGCGACCTCGCGCGTGCCGTAGATGTCGAGCGGCCGGATTGCGGATCGTCCGCCGCGGGCGATCTCTTCGGTGCGGGCGATCAGGGCATTGATCGGCGTAGTCAGCGTGCGCGTGAGCACATAGGCGACGATGAGGGTGAGGATCAGAACGGCAGCGAGGGTGGCGATCTCCGCCGGTGCCATGGCTCCCGAGGCGGCGCGTACGGCGCGAAACCAGATGACAGTCAGCAGCGGCAGCATCATCACGGTCAGAAGCACGGCATAGACGATGAGGGCAAGCGGCGGCCGCCATTTCGGCTTTACCCTTGGCGCATGCATCAGACGCTTCCTTCCGCTGGTGATGTCAGCTTGAAGCCGATGCCGTGCACCGTGGCGATGATGCCCTTGCCGCCAGCGGCCGAAAGCTTGGCGCGGAGATTGCGGATATGGCTGTCTATGGTGCGGTCTGCGACCTGCATGTCAGCGCCATAGGCCGCTTCCATCAGTTGATCGCGGCTGAAGACGATCTCGGGGCGCGACAGCAGCGTATCGAGGATCGAGAATTCAAGTGCGGTCAAGGTGAGTGGTACATCGGCAAAACTGGCGGTGCGGCCACCGCGATTGAGCCGCAGAGATCCCACGGACACGGAGCCATTGGCCGCATCCGGCTCAGAGCCATGGCCGGTTCGCTTCAGGATAGTCTTCACCCGGGCAACCAGTTCGCGCGGGCTGAAAGGTTTGGTGACATAATCGTCGCCGCCGATTTCCAGGCCGAGAATCCTGTCGATTTCTTCGTCGCGCGCCGACAGGAAGAGGATCGGAAGGTTCGATGTCTTGCGAATGCGGCGGCAGACTTCCAGCCCATCCATATCGGGCATGCCGACATCAAGGACGATGAGGTCGAGACCGCCTTTGTGAAAGGCCATCATGGCCTCAGTGCCATTGCGCGCGGTCGTCGTCTTCATGCCGGCGCGGTCGAGCGCGAAGCAGATCACGTCGCGAATATTCGGTTCGTCGTCGGCGACGAGGATGCGCTGGGCCATGCTGTAAGGATCCTGGTTCACCCATTCGTTTTCTTCGTTTCCGCCTGATCTTGCAAGAGTTGCGTCCATTTGAGGTAGCCGTCGAGACGGGCTCCACGGTATGTCCAGCTTCGCCAATCGTGTGAGCGTCCGAGATGCTGCCATAGTAGTGTTTCGCGCACCCTGCGAGCATCCGCGTCGGCGGGCAGCGATGCCAGATAGGTGTCGAGCGCCGGAATGGCCGCCGGGCCGAGTGTCAAGAGATAATCAAGATCGAGCACGATGCCTTCACCCGATATCTCACGGCTATGGGCAACGTTGAAGCGGGCGATGAAGGCGGGAATATCCGTGAGCGCGGCGGCATAGAGCGTAAGAACCAGCATCGCGGCACTCAACGCGATCAGCCACTCGTTGGAGCGATCCAGCAGGATGCGCAGAAGGATGAGGCAGAGACCGACCGCGACCAGCCCCATCCAGATGCCGGCAGCAACGCGCAGCTCCGTCAGCGAATAGACTTCGACATAGAGGTCGAGCCGCAGAATGGAGGAAAGGCAAAGCAGGATGTTCTGCGCGATCCAGAGATGCACCAGGCCGCGAAGCATGGGGCTTCTATCGCCTGGCCCGCCGCGCCGCATGGCAGCAAGCACGAAGATGGCAGCGAGGATTGCGGTGAGCATCAGCGGATAGGCGCCGCGATGGGCGTATTCGGCATGGCTCATGCCATCTGGCAGGTTGGCGCCACCCCAGAGATAGGTGAGATCGAGCAGCGTCTGCACGGCAAACAGCACATTGAAGACCAGCAGCGAACGCAGCAGGGCACCATGGCTGAATAGCGCATCTTCAGCTCCGGTTGCGATATCGGGAACATCCCGTCGGCGAAGGCGCCGCCGCATGAGGCGTGGGCGAAGCAGCAGGCGCAGAAAGGCTGCAACGGCAAGCCAGAAGCCGATCCGCCATATGCTCAACAGTTGGAGCAGGAAGGTAAGGTCGATGCTGCGCAGCGTCTTGTCGATCAGCGGATTGGCGGCTGCGAAGAGGGCAAGAAAGCCTGCGGCAAAAACCAGCGGCATGATCCAGTTGCGAAGATGATGCCGGACGCCGCGCGGTGACGGTTTTTGCAGGTGCTGCAGCCAGCGATAGCTCGCGCGGCGAAAAGGCCGCGCCGGTACGTCCAGAAGGAAACACAGCAGCACAAGCGGCAGGCGAGTCCATTGCGAGGGGATCAATCCGCCGATGCCGAGCGAGATCAAGCAAAGGCTGAGAAGGCTGATTGCGATGCCCATCCAGGAGGTGGCTTCGGCAAGCGGAATGGACGCGACAAGGCCGAGGGCGACAAGCGCCGCGATTTTTTGAACGGATGGTCTTTTTCGGGAGGAGTTGAGCAGACCGGCGGCAACGGCATTGGTGAAGATAAAAAGATTGAGGCCGGGCTGTCTGTCGAAAAGGAGAAGGTCTGCCAGGGCGACAAGGGCAATGAATGTGAGGAGTTTGCGACGGGATTTATTTGTGGAGTTTAAGGGAAGGGTCGCTGCATCGGATAGGCTCATCGGTATCGGCTCCGTGCGAGATGTTCGGCGAAGGGTATGATCTCGGCCTCTTGAGCGGGCGGATCGGCTTGAGGATGACGATCGTCCCTGAGCCACCAGCCTTCTTTGAGAAGGCTGCGTGGCAAGCGGGCGGGCGGAGCGGTGACTGTCTCGGGCGTGTTGTTCATGGCGCGACGATGGCGCCCGTCTTTGCAGAATCTGTGCAGAAGCCCAGGAGCTATTCAGGAAAATGGGTTAGGTTGGAAAGTTCAAATCATCGCACTTGTCTGAGATTTGAACAACAATTGCCGTGCGCAAGGCCAATCTGGGCAGGATAAATTTTAGCATTACGTGAAAGATGTCTCAAAATGGGGCAGTCACTTGTGGAACTTAAGCATATATTTCCCAGCTTCCAGTCGGCCTATGGATTGCCGGTCTGAAAATCGATTTGTTGACGCGGCTGTCGTACTCACCCCTGACGACAGCCGGGAATCTCGGAAGCGGCCGCTCGGCCGCAACCGAGGTTCTCGTCAGAAGATCGCGACGCCCACAGCTCTCCGCGCCGCGCGATGCAGACGAGGGTTGGTGCCTGTGCGCCGGAAAAAAGCTTTCCACGCTGCATATTCTCGCTTGATCCCGCAGCTGCTTTTCATAATAGAGGGCTCGGCACGGCGTGTACTTTAGGAGTGCCTGAAGAAGGCATAGAGGACGGCAGATGAGAATTACCACAATTACGAATTGGGCCTACGGTATCACCGTGGTCCTGACCGTGCTGTCGGCTGTGGCATTCATCCTCTCGGCCCGAAGTGCTGTGCAGGAGCGGCAGGCCGTGGAGCAGCATCTGCTGCTGAACAGCATGGGCGAGGAGCTTGCGCTCGGCGCGGAGGAAACGACGGACGAAGCTCGCCTCTATGTCGTGCGCGGCGAGGAGAGACATCTGAATGCCTTCACCGTCGACGAAGGTGAAGAGCGTCGTCGGGATGCGGCCATCAATGCTCTGCGCGGCCCCGGCATTCCGGATGCCGAGCGTCAGGTCATCGAGGAGGTGGCGGTCAATGCGCAGGCGCTTGATAAAGTGGAGGCGGCGGCGGTCGCCGCCTATACCGGCGGCGATCAGACCGGTGCGCGCGATACGCTGTTCGGCCCTGAACATGAGCGCATCCAGACGGCACTGCTCAACAGCGTCAATCAGTTTCGCGCCCTAGCGACGGCGCGCACCGAGGCGGCTTTCCGTTCCGCGCAGGCACGCAGCGATCTCTGGGCCAACATTGCCAAGGTGATGCTAGCCTTGACTGCGGTGATATTCCTCGGCGTGCTCTATTTCATCCTGCGGCGCCGGGTGGCGCTGCCGCTGGTGCGCATGACCGGGATCGTCAACCGGCTGGCAAGACAGGATTATGCCGTCGAGGTGCCGACCGACCGCCGCCGTGACGAGATCGGCGAAATGAACGATGCCATACAGATCTTCCGCGAGAACGGTCTGGAGCGAAACCGTCTCGACGCCGAGCGCAAGCGCGATCTGGAAACCAAGGATCTCATTCTGCAGATGATGCATCGCCTCCAGGCCTGCTACGCCCAGAAAGAACTTGCCGAAGTCGTTGCGCTCTTCGTGCCGCAGATCTTCCCCGGCGTCGCAGGGTGCCTCTACACGATGAATGAAAGCAGGACGGCGCTGAGCGAAGTCAGCCGGTGGCTGGAGCCTGAACATACCGAGCCTTTCTTTGCCGCTTCCGCCTGCTGGGGCCTGCGCCGTGGCCGTCCGCATGTCAGCCACGTGGCGGATACCGATATTCCCTGTCAGCATCTGGATCACTCCGGCGTGCCGGGTCTTTGCGTCCCCCTGACCGCGCTCGGCGAGGCGATCGGCCTGCTTTACTTCGAGGACCGCACGAAGGATGCGACGGCCGCCGATGCGCCGCGGCTCTATCTGGAGCTGATCGCCGAGAATATCGGCCTTGCGATCGCCAATCTGCAGCTGCGCGACCGGTTGATCAATCTCGCCGTGCGCGACGCGCTGACAGGCCTGCTCAACAGGCGCTCCCTGGACGAGGCGCTCAACAACCTTCACAGGGATCAATCCGCCCGCACGGTCATCTGCATGATGATCGACATCGATCACTTCAAGCGTTTCAACGACGAGTTCGGCCATGATGCCGGTGACGAGGTGCTGCGACATGTCGGGCAGATCGTTGCCGATACGGTTGGCGAGGCCGGTACAGTCTACCGCTTCGGCGGGGAGGAGTTGACGGTCATTGCCACGGATATGACCGACGAGGAAGGTTTTGCGCTTGCCGAGAAGCTGCGTACGAGTGTGTTCGGCACGCCTTTTTCTTATCGCGCGCGGATTGTTGGGCCGCTTTCCGTCTCCGTCGGCATCGCCTCTTCCCCGGTGTCGGGACCGACCACGACCCTGATCAACCGCGCGGACGGCGCTTTGCTGAAGGCAAAGCTGAACGGCCGCAATCGGACAGTGGCGGCGTTCGTCGTGGAGGCGGGCGGTGAATTGCGGGTGGAACGGAGCTGATTTCGACGGACGACAGCGGCGGCGAAATGCGGTGTGGTCACCTTGCCGAACACATGCTTGGATTGTAGCCTGAGCTGAAGGTCGCATAGCGGAGGAAGGTGATTTCATGGCCGTGACGCAGAGCAATTCATCCTTGTCACCTGATCGCGAGACCTTGCAGGCCATGGGCTTTGATCCCGAGCTCGGACGCAAATTTGAAGCCGGCATCGAATCCGGCCTGCTGCGCGATCTGCATGTCGTGCTTGCCGCCCGTTCCGGGCGCGTATGCCTGGAATATTACGCCGTTGGTTCCGACGAAAATTGGGGAGATCCGCTTGGGGATGTCGCCTTCGACGCCGATACGCTGCACGATCTTCGTTCGGTCACCAAGAGCATTGCCGGCCTTCTTTATGGCATCGCGCTCGACAGGGGATTGGTACCGCCACTGGATGCATCGCTCTACGAGCAGTTCCCGGAATACGGCGATCTCGCCCGAGATCCTGCGCGCGCCAAGATCACTGTCGGCCATGCCCTGACGATGACGCTGGGGATGGAGTGGGACGAGGATCGCCCCTATACGGACCCGCTGAACAGCGAAATTGCGATGGAGAATGCGCCGGACCGATATCGTTTTGTTCTGGAACGTCCGGTGATTGCCGAGCCGGGGACGCGCTGGATTTATTCCGGCGGCAGCGTCGCGCTGGTGGGGGCGGTCATCGAGCGCGGCACGGGCAAGCAATTGCCCGATTTTGCGCGAGAAGTTCTCTTCGAACCGCTGGGGATTGCAAAATTCCACTGGAACGCCGGGCGTGACGGCGTGGCGTCGCCCGCATCCGGATTACGCCTGACCGCTCCCGATTTGCTGAAGATCGGGATGCTTTTCCTTCAGAAGGGCGTGTGGAACGGCAAAAGGATCGTCTCGGAAGAGTGGATCGCGCAATCTCTCGCGCCGGCGATTTCGACCGGGGACGGTCTGAGCTATGGCAGACTGTGGTTCTCGGGCGACGCGCCGGTGCCGGCGTTTGATGGGCCGCGTCCATGGTATGCCGGCTTCGGCAATGGTGGGCAGAGGCTCTGGCTGATGCCCGATGCGGATATCGCCGCTGTCATCTACTCCGGCAAGTATAATTCCTGGGACGCGTGGATCACGCCCGCCCGCGTCTGGCGCGAAATCATCCTTGCCAATCTGCTGAAAGCGTGACGATGGCGCCTTCAAAAGCCGAGTTCCCCACCCTTGTCACCGAGCGGCTGCGGCTTCGCGAAGCGAGTATGGACGATCGCGACGACTTCCATGCGCTGATTTCGATTCCGGAGGTCACGCGGTTCTCGAATTGGGTTGATGCGCCCAAAATGGCGCAGATTGAACGTTCCCTGCGATGGATGATCAAAATCTTCCCCAAGGGAGCAGGTTGTTCATGGATCATCGAGGATCGGCTTTCAGGCCACTTGCTCGGCGCGATCCGCTTCAATAGCATCGATCGGCGTGCCAAATGCGCCGAACTTGGATATGAGCTGCACCCTTCGGCCTGGGGCAAGGGGCTGATGAGTGAGGCGGCGAGGGCTATCGTCCGGTGCGGCTTCGACGATTTTTCGCTCAATCGCATCGAAGCCTGGACGTTGCCGGGAAACACAGCTTCCGATCGGGTTCTGGAAAAAGCGGGCTTCCAATATGAGGGCACACTGCGGCAGAAGGCGCGGTTCAAAGAGGCCTTCCATGATTTCCGCATGTTCGGCTGCCTGGCCAGCGACCGACAGAACTAGCCTCTAGTCAGTCCCCTGGCTGATTTCGCCGGCCAGCGCTGCGGATTGAAAATAGCCTCGGGGCGAGCGCCCGAGCGTCCGCCGGAACATGGCCGAGAAGGCGCTTGGGCTCTCATAGCCGCAGTCCAGCGCGACATCGAGAACACTTCGACCTTCCGCGAGCAAGGTGAGAGCCTTCAGCATGCGTGCCTGTTGTCGCCACCGGCCGAAACTCAGTCCCGTTTCGCGCTGAAATAGCCGCATGAGGGTTGCCCGGCTCATATGCAGCCCATTGGCCGCCTCTTCGATCGAGATTGTGCTCGCAAGATCGCCGAGCAAGGTTTCGCAGAACGCCGCAAGCCTCGGATGTTTCGGTAGAGGGAGCTTCAGCGGCTGTGCCGGCAAAAGGGTAAGTTCGAGAAGCAGCAGGTGAATGACTGCCTCCACAACCTCTTTCTGATCGGGTTTGTCGACAAGACCGGCGAGCCGCAGGATGAGTTCGCGCAGCAGCGGGGTGACTTCCACCACCGTGCACTCATTCGGTAACGCATCTCTGCCATTGGGATCGATCAATAATGAGCGAAACTGCACGCTCGTATGGCTTGCCGTCACGTGTTCGAGCTGCGGCGGCAGCCAGACCGCTCGGCTCGGCGGTACGACCCAGGTGCCGCTATCCGTGGTCAAGGAGATCACGCCGCTGACGGCGTAGAGCAGTTGCGCCTGCTTATGGCTGTGGCGAGAACTGGTGAAGCGATGATCGTCATGTGCGATGACGGCGACACCTTCAGCGACATCCGTGCCGTGCTGAAGATAGTATTGATCCTTTTGCGACGATGAATGATCCATACGCGCGAGAATATCAAAGATGTCGACAGTAACCTAGAGTTCCTTTCCAGCAGGATATCTACTTTCGTGTCTGCCGCATCCCACAATCTGCATCGATCGGATCGGCCGCATGGCGCTGCCGTCGCATCGCTGCGCGTGCGGATGGATGCCGGCACTTCGTCCTGCATACCCGTTTCTCTTCAGTTTTCCGTTGCATTGCGACTTAGCCGCGGTCGTCGGGCCTGACGGCATCCCGGCGGCCGTATTCTGCTGTCCGCTTCTCCCCAATTGACCGACATGCAACGGAACGGATCATGCTGAAGAATCCTGAAACCAAATATCGTCCTTTCATCTCGCCCATCGAATTGCCGGATCGGCGATGGCCGAACAGGCGCCTCGCCAAGGCACCCCGCTGGCTGTCAACGGATCTGCGCGACGGAAACCAGGCGCTCGCCAACCCCATGGATGTCGAGCGCAAGCTGCGCTTCTACGACATGCTGCTCGCCTCAGGCTTCAAGGAGATCGAGGTCGCCTTTCCGTCGGCCTCGCAGATCGAGTTCGATTTCGTCCGTGCGCTCATCGAGGAACACCGCATCCCCGAGGATGTGACGATCCAGGTGTTGACCCAATCGCGCGCCGATCTCATCGCGCGCACGTTCGAATCCCTCATCGGCGCCCGCAAAGCCATCGTCCATCTCTACAATGCGACCGCACCACTCTTCCGCCGCGTCGTCTTCGGCATGGAGCGACACGAGATTGTCGACCTTGCCATCAGCGGTGTTACCGCAATGCAGGAGGAAAGCCTGGAGCAGCCGGAGACCGACTGGACCTTCGAATATTCGCCGGAAACCTTCTGCTTCACCGAGCCGGATTTCGCGCTCGAAATCTGCGAGCGCGTGCTCGATGTCTGGCAGCCGACTGCGGAACGCCCAGCCATCCTCAACCTGCCGGCAACGGTGGAAGTGGCGATGCCGAATGTCTATGCAGACCAGATCGAATGGTTCTGCCGCCATATTTCGCGCCGCGATGCCGTCATCATCAGCGTTCATCCGCATAATGATCGCGGTACGGCGGTGGCCTCGGCCGAGCAGGCGCTGCTGGCAGGCGCCGATCGGGTCGAAGGTTGCCTGTTCGGCAATGGCGAGCGTACCGGCAATGTCGATCTGGTGACGCTGGCGCTAAACCTCTACACGCAGGGCATCGATCCCGGCCTGACCTTTCCGTCGATCCGTGAGGTGGTGAAGACGGTGGAATATTGCAACGGTCTGCCCATCCATCCGCGTCACCCCTATGCGGGCGAACTCGTGCACACGGCCTTCTCCGGCTCGCATCAGGATGCGATCCGCAAGGGATTTGCCGCGCATGAGCGGCGCAATGACGGCGTCTGGGAAATGCCCTACCTGCCGGTCGATCCCGCCGATATCGGCGAGAGTTACGAGGCCGTCATTCGCGTCAACAGCCAGTCGGGCAAGGGCGGGGTCGCCTGGGTGATCGAGCAGGACAAGGGCTTGAAGCTGCCGCGCGCCATGCAGGTCGATTTCAGCAGGCGGGTGCAGCTCCTCGCCGATGAGACGAAGCGCGAACTGACGGCCGAAGATATCTGGAAGGCGTTCGTCGACGCCTATCATGTTGACGATTTCGAGCGCTTCGAACTCGTCGATTACGAAGGTGGTTTTCGCAGGGGAACCGGCGCCGAGCGCATCTTCACTGGCCGGATTCGCCATGGAAACCAGGATGTCGTCGTCAGCGGTCGCGGCAACGGCCTCGTTTCGGCGGTACTTGCCGCGATTGCCGAGGCCTTCGCAGTGGAACTGAGCGTCATGGACTATCAGGAGCATGCCCTGCGTCGCGGCAGCGATGCGCAAGCGGCCGCTTATCTGCAATGCGTCCGGCCGGACGGATCGCAGGTCTTCGGCGTAGGTATCGATGCCGATGTTGCGACCGCAACCGTCAAGGCTGTCCTCAGCGCCGCCAGTACGGCCGGTTGACGATCGTCTGTTCCGCCCGCGCTATCGGCTGCAAATCGGCCGATAGCCGGGCGGCGCCAAGACGCCGGATTGGATCATTCGATTGGCTGCAGCCAGCCCCGATAATGAACGACGGGGCCGATGAGAGGGAGGGCAATCGATACGTCGAAGTGGAAGCGATCGTCCTCCGCCCATTCACGAGCGATGCTTTGGGGCGCCAGAAGGCGCGGCAGCGGAATGCGCAGGAACGACCAGTGTCGCATCTCCATGCTGAGCCCGTTGCCACGGCTAGGAAGATCGAATGCAAAGCGGAAGGGACCGAAGCGTTCGACAAGGTGGCCATTCTCTTCGTTCAAATGGCTGTGGAAGCGCTGGCCGGAAAAATCCCGCGTCCATTCTTCTATGCCGTTGGTTTCCTCGAAGGACACATGTAATGCGTGCTTTCCTGCCGCGGGAAAGCCAAATATTTTCGCGACCAGCCGTGCAAGCGGTGAGCGCCCACGGGTGACGACCGCCTCGCCTCTGGCGCCGCCATCGCCGAAGACCTCGTG
Organism: Rhizobium sp. AG207R; assembly: GCF_027109195.1. Taxonomy (NCBI): domain Bacteria; kingdom Pseudomonadati; phylum Pseudomonadota; class Alphaproteobacteria; order Hyphomicrobiales; family Rhizobiaceae; genus Rhizobium; species Rhizobium sp. AG207R. The sequence goes on along the minus strand of NZ_JAEPVT010000004.1, from coordinate 365,267 downwards.
CATGGCACGGACCGGTTCGGATAGATGAGCAAATGCAGGCCCCATGACACGCTGATAGAGCGGCATATAGGGTGCTTCCGTCGTTTCCTCGGCAACCGCCAGATCGCGAAACAAGCCCCGGAAATCCTCAAGCGACAGGAGCCTGCCGGCGTGACGGGCGCCGGGCGAAAGACGGCAGTCGCGCAAGGCCCGCGCCAGCAATTGCGCCGGAAGCGTGGGAATTTCCACGCCGTCTCCATTTTCGGCGATCAGGGTCCAGCGACGAGCCTTCATGGTGCCTTGCTCTATGCCCTTGATCTCGATCATCACAGCCGATCGCGCCGTGCCAAGCCTCGCTGTCAGGCGTTGCAACGGCAGCAGAAAGCGGCTGATCTTTCTAAGCGATGTCAGCCAGCCCCAGGCGACCGGCCAGGACAACAGCCAGAGCGCCAAAGACTGAAAGACGAATTCCGGCCCCGCGCGGAAAATGACGCTGGGCTGTCCGGCAAAACTATCGACCAGAAGATCGTGATCCGGCACGTCGGCAAGCGCCACCAGCCGGCGCAGAGCGCGGTGGCCGGAAACCGCATAGGTTTCGCGCTTCAGCATGTGCCAGCCCGTCGCATCCTGCCAGTGCCGGCCGCGCCAGAGCCGCACCGGCTTGCCGACGTAACTCAGGATCGCGGCTGCGACCGAGGCGCCGGCGGTCGCGCGATTGGAGGCGCTGATCGACATTTTTATCGAGCGAACCTCCTCCATGTTCTTGGCAAGGGCGGCTACGACGGCGCCGGAGAGCGCCGGGACGCTCGACGCGCCCGAGATGATGGTGACGCCAGCGGTCTTAGCCTCTTCGTCAAGCGAGCTGATCGCGCCGACGAAATCGCGCGCGTCGGCAAGATCGATATAGTGGATACCGGCCTCTATGCAGGACCGCGGAACTCTCTGCTCACTATATTGGAAAGGGCCTGCCGCATCGATCAACAGAAAGGGTCTGTGCTCCCCGAGGATCGCAGAGATATCGCCATTTCGATCGGCTTGCAGGGCAAGTGCGTTGGGTAATCGAGCGGCGATTGCTTTTGCTGCTTCAAGATTGCGTCCGGCGACCAGAACCTCGAAGCCGTCTTCGGCAAGGCGCCGCGATAGCCGCGCGCCGAACCCGCCATAGCCGCCGAGAACGAGGGTTCTTTTCAAAGTATGCGGCTCGCCTGCTCGGGTGTCGGCAGCCAGCATGTCTCCCGTTTGCCGAAGATGCGATAGCGATTGCGGGCAAGCCAAAGGTAGATCGGGTCGCGCAGCATGCGCGGTACGATGCGCAGTACGGAAATGGCCTTCCAGGGCCAGCCGAGACCGGCATAAATGGCCAGCACCGCGTCACTATCGCGCAGCACCTTCGCGCCGTCGACGATGATGAGGCTATCCGGATCGGTGGGGTCCATGCCGCAGCGGCGATAGAGGGCGATGCCGGTTTCATTCTGCATGGAGGCAAGACGAAAACGGCCGAGGCGATCATGACGCAGCACGAACTGGGCGTTGGCGGTACACAGGACGCACATGGCGTCAAAGACGATGATCGGCCCTTGATAGTCGCTGATGGTGCTTTTGCTCATGTTGGCGGCATTGTTTTCCGTAGACCCGTCTGGTCACAGCTTTGACCGGTTGCATTGTCGCCGTCAATTGCACGTTTCCGTGGGCTGCCATGTCAAACCGGCAAACGACCGCGAGCTTTGCATCGCAGCGCTGGGCAGCGGAAGGATCGAGAGAAGCAAGCCGTTCGATCGCCGGTTGGCATGCGGCCCGATCTGCAAGATCGGGCCGCGCGCATCGCGGAAGAGTAGCTTAGCGATAACGCCAGCCACCATGCCACCACTCGCGATGCACCCAATAGCGATGCCCATCCCAGTAGCCGCGGCCGGGATAGTAGATGCCATAGGCCGGAACCGCCGGCACGACGACCACAGGCCGTCCATCCGGACGGCAGTAGCCATAGGGATTGCGATGCCAGCCGATGCCGCAGCCATCGCGGGCTTCGGCTGGAGAGATGGCCGCAAAGCAGGCGGTCGCGGCGAAAGCCAGCAAAATGATCTTTTTCATGATGTCCTCATTCGTCCTTGAAGAGCTTCAAGCTGTTATCCCTTCAGCGCTTGAACGGGGACGAGCGGCAAATCCGTCGCTGCATAGCGATGATTTTGCATTCGGACGGGAAAGGCTGGCATACGCGGTGCGTAAGCCGGCGAGCGATGCAGGAGAACTGTACTTACCGCGGAATCAGGCCGCGAGATCAGGATCGAATTTCAAGGGCTCGGGATGCGAGGCGAGATTGAGCCGGGCACGATTTTGCTGCAGGCACCGTTTTCCTGCCGATGAGCGGCATGCGCCGGATCAACGCGCGCAGAACGGCGAGAATTGCCTTGTATTGTTCCCCAGGACACAAGCGGCCGCTGGAATCATAGGCAAACAGGAGACGGCGTCGCGCGAATGCATGCGCGAGCCACAGGGCAAAAGCTACGCCGACGCCCCAGCCCATTAGCGTGTCGCTTGCCCAATGTGCGCCGACCCATTGGCGCGACAGGCAGATGAGGACGCCGACAGGCATGAAGACGGGGCGAAGGCGGGGAAAGACCAGCGCCAGCGACATCGCCATGGCGCCGGCCGTTGCCGAATGTCCGGAAGGAAAGGAGGCAAAGTCGGCGTGGAAGGCAAAGGGACGAAAGAAAAAGGCGCCGTTCGTATCCAGGAGTTCCGGCCTGGCGCGACCGATGATGTTCTTTGCGAGCGAATCGACAATGCCGCCGCCGGCCACCGCCAGGAAGACGAAAGCAGCCGCGGTCGCGATGAGATCTGCCCCCGTTCGCATGGATTTCCGCAGCTTATGCGCGGGCGCGAGGATCGCAAATATCAGCAGCGCTCCGCTGAATGAGAGCACCAGAAGCCCGGTGCCGAGGCTGCTGATCCATTTCGCCGTCCCACGCAATTGCGCGGGAAACGATTTCATCCAGATGCCCAAGGGATAATCGGCCGCCCACATGACGAGCAATGATAAGGCGAGGAAGATGGCGATGATAACGATCGGGCGCTCCAGAAATGCGCGATTCGCAGGCGGCTTAATGGTCGGGGTGTTGAAGAAGCAGTGAAGGCCGCCAGCCATGCGTCTGCGACCGGTGTCGGCGGAACGTCCCAGCATTTCTTTTATGGCCTCTCGGCCCCGCTGCCATGCCTGCATAAAGCCGACTTCCATCAATGTCGAAACAGCCGCTCGTGGAGCTGGGCTCACCAATCGCCTTCCGCTCCGTTTCCCTAGGAAGAAGCTGCTACAGCAACACGCTGACAGCGGCCTGAAAGGTCGCGATTGGCGGGTCAGATCTCGGTTGTGTAGGCGGCAAAACCAAAACGCACGGCATCTGCCAGACAGCTTCGATGTTCGGACTGTGCAATCATGGGCTGAAGAAACAACGGTGCCGAAAAAGACTGTGCCATCAACAAGGTAGCCGCCGAATTTCGCGGCCCTGGGCGAAAGTCGCCACGAGGATTGCTTCGATGGCCTTTTTTAGCGACAATTGGGCTAGCGTTCGGTGGGAGGAGCCAAATGCAGCACTATTCCGCACATGCGGATCAGGTTTACGCGTCGGCGCAATCGGCGGCGGCGAGTTCTTCGGTCGTTGCCTCCTGGCGACGGTGCATGGTCATGCATCGTCTGGCGCCGGAAGAGAAGCGTCTGCCGATGCGCTTGACCAGCCAGGAATTTCAAACAGCGCTGGAGCGATCGGAACGGCTGGTTGCCGAAGCGGCCAGTGAACTGGATCGTCTTTTTCTCGCGGTCGGCAAAGCCGGTTGCTGCCTGCTTTTGACCGACCGGGATGGCATCGCACTCGAACGCCGGGGTGCTGCCGGCGACGACAAGGATTTCCACGATCTCGGTCTATGGACGGGATCCGTCTGGACGGAAGCGAGCATCGGCACCAACGGCATCGGTACGGCGCTTGCCGACGAGCGGGCAGTTGCGATCTTCCGTGACCAGCATTTCTTCTGCTCAAACATCAATCTCAGCTGCACCACAGCGCCGATCCGCGATCATCGCGGCCAGCTTGCCGGCGCGCTCGACATTTCCACCTGCCGCGATGACGTGAACGACGCGACACTGGCGATCCTGTCGCAGACGGTGCGCGATGCGGCTGTGCGCATCGAACTCAATCTTTTCCGCAGCGCCTTTGCAGGTGCCCGCTTCGTCATGGTGCCGACGGATACGGCTTCCACCTCAGCACTGCTGGCCGTCGACCGCAACGACCTCGTGCTTGGTGCGACCCGCGCGGCCCGTCTAGCACTGCGGCTCGATGATCACCGCATTGCTGCAGGCATTCCTGCTTCTGACATTCTTAGCGAGCAGGGGGCCGGGAGTGAGGATCTCCTGGAGGCCGAGCGCGCTGCTTTGCTGAGGGCTCTTTCGCGCGCCAACGGCAATGTCTCCCAGGCGGCCGCAGCGCTCGGCATGAGCCGCTCGACGCTGCATCGGAAGATGAACCGCCTCAATCTCCACTGAAGCGCCATCAACGCGCATTCGATCTGGCAGCTGTCGCAGAGTTGCGACACTGTGCGCTGCAGCACGGCAAGCCGCCTCTATCGCCCGCCGCGATATGCCCTCAGACTTCTCCCATCGGTTCGCTTATTGAACCTGCCGACCAAGGGAGGATGGCATGCTGCATCAGAAGATCGTGGAATCTCCGTTCAAACTCAAATATGGCAACTATATTGGCGGCGAGTGGCGCGAGCCGATCGCGGGCAAGTATTTCGACAATCTCACGCCGATAACAGGCGGCAAGATCTGCGAGATACCGCGCTCCGACGAAAAGGACATCAACGCCGCGCTTGATGCCGCCCATGCAGCCAAGGACAAGTGGGGGCGGACGTCTACCACCGAGCGCTCCAATATCCTGATGAAGATCGCCCAGCGCATGGAAGACAAGCTGGAAGTGCTGGCGCAGGCTGAAAGCTGGGACAACGGCAAGCCGATCCGCGAAACCATGGCGGCCGATATCCCGCTCGCCATCGATCACTTCCGCTATTTCGCCTCCTGCATCCGTGCCCAGGAAGGCTCGATTGGCGAGATCGACCACGATACCGTCGCCTACCACTTTCACGAGCCGCTCGGCGTCGTCGGCCAGATCATTCCCTGGAACTTCCCGATCCTCATGGCCGCCTGGAAGCTTGCGCCGGCACTGGCCGCGGGCAACTGCGTCGTCATCAAGCCGGCCGAGCAGACGCCCGCCTCGCTTTTGGTCTGGGCCGAACTGGTCGGCGATCTCCTGCCGCCGGGCGTACTCAATATCGTCAACGGCTTCGGCCTCGAAGCCGGCAAGCCGCTCGCCACCAGCCCGCGCATCGCCAAGATCGCCTTTACCGGCGAAACGACGACGGGTCGGCTCATCATGCAATACGCCAGCCAGAACCTGATCCCCGTCACGCTCGAACTCGGCGGCAAGTCGCCGAACATCTTCTTTGCCGATGTTGCGGCCGAAGACGATGACTTTTTCGACAAGGCGCTTGAGGGCTTTGCGATGTTTGCGCTTAACCAGGGCGAGGTCTGCACATGCCCGAGCCGAGCGCTGATTCAGGAATCAGTCTACGACCGCTTCATGGAGCGTGCCGTCAAGCGCGTGGAAGCCATCAAGCAGGGCAATCCGCTTGATGCCGCAACCATGATCGGCGCCCAGGCATCGAGCGAGCAGATGGAGAAGATTCTCTCCTATCTCGATATCGGCCGGCAGGAAGGTGCCGAGGTACTGGCGGGTGGCGGTCGTGCCGATCTCGGCGGCGAGCTGTCGAGCGGCTACTACATCAAGCCGACCATCTTCAAGGGCCACAACAAGATGCGCGTGTTCCAGGAGGAAATCTTCGGTCCGGTCGTATCGGTCACGACGTTCAAGGATGAGAGGGAAGCGCTTGAGATCGCGAACGATACGCTCTACGGCCTCGGTGCCGGCGTATGGACCCGCGACGGCAATCGCGCCTATCGCTTTGGTCGCGAGATCCAGGCCGGCCGCGTCTGGACGAATTGCTATCACGCCTATCCGGCCCACGCCGCTTTCGGCGGCTACAAGCAATCGGGCATCGGACGTGAGACGCACAAGATGATGCTCGATCACTATCAGCAGACCAAGAATATGCTGGTGAGCTACAGCCCGAAGGCTCTGGGCTTCTTCTGAGACCTCCCAACGGAAGCTGACAAGGCTCCCGGCTGCGGCCGGGAGCCTTCGAGTATTCGCACATTGGGGATGGAGGATCATCATGGACGATAATGGGTCGGAACCGCGGGTGCTTGCGACCGAGAAGGCACTTGAGCTTATCCGCGAGATACAGAAGGACCATCCCGATATCCTGTTTCATCAGTCGGACGGGTGCTGCGACGGCTCTTCGCCGATGTGCTATCCGGCCAACGAATTCATGATTGGCGACAATGACGTCAAGCTCGGCGAGATCGGCGGTGTGCCCGTCTATATCAGCGGCAGTCAGTTCGAGGCGTGGAAACACACGCAGCTCGTCATCGATGTCGTACCGGGACGCGGCGGCATGTTCTCGCTCGACAATAGGCGGGAGAAACGATTTCTCACACGCTCGCGCCTCTTCGGCGGTGGCGAAGCCTGCGTAATCCCGGACATCAACCGTGCGCCGGTGCAATAGGCGGGGCCATAAACGGCGTGTAGTATTCGCCTAATACCTGCGACCGCAGACACTTTGCTAAAGTGCCGTCCGTTGGTTTTCAGGGAGGAAGACGATGCCAGCAGCAAAGATCCTGATGATTACAGGTGATTTCACCGAAGACTACGAGACCATGGTGCCGTTCCAGACGCTGCTTGCCTGCGGCTACACGGTCCATGCCGTCTGCCCTGGCAAGAATGCCGGCGAGACGGTGGCAACGGCCATTCATGATTTCGAAGGCGATCAGACCTATTCCGAGAAGCGCGGTCATAATTTTGCATTGAATGCGACATTCGCCAGCATCCGCGCCGAAGATTACGATGCGCTCGTCATTCCGGGCGGCCGTGCGCCGGAATATCTGCGCCTGAATCCAGACGTCATCAAGGCTGTTCAGCACTTCTTCGAGGCGGGCAAGCCGGTTGCCGCCATCTGCCACGGCGCGCAGCTGTTAGCCGCGGCCGGTGTCCTCAAGGGACGCACCTGCTCGGCCTATCCCGCGTGCCGGCCCGAGGTGGAACTTGCCGGCGGCATTTATGCCGACATCGCCATCAATGATGCAGTTGCCGACGGCAACCTCGTGACTGCACCCGCATGGCCGGCGCATCCGTCATGGCTGCGCCAATTCATGGCCGTGCTGGATGCCAATGCCTTGTCGTCAGCAAACGCTGCTTGAACTTGAGGGGAGACGCGCATGTGCGAATTGTTCATCAAGGCCGATGCCAGGCTCTGGGAAAGCACCACGCGCTCCCTGCGCATCGATGGCATGGTGACCAGTGTCCGGCTGGAAAATTTCTTCTGGTCGAAGCTGGAGGAAATCGCGCGACGTGACGGAATGAATGTGGTGCAGCTGATCACCAAGCTGCACCACGAATCCATCGACGCCGGCCACGATCTCGGCAATTTCACCTCGTTCCTGCGGGTGTGCTGCGCCCGCTATCTCGACCTGCAGCTGGCCGGCGACATTTCCAGCGATCTTTCCCAGCCGATCGCTGGTGTGGACGCGCCCGCCATCCTCGGTCGCGAGCGCCTGAAGTATCATTGAGCGTATTGCTATGCAGCGCCCGAGAGCCGGTTCTCGGGCGTCTTTGCATCCGACAATCGTTCGGCAATCAGCCGTGCCGCCGCATCAGCAGCGGTTTCCATGTAGCTCGGATCGCGATGGAGCAGGACCACCGCAAATGAACCGTCGAGGAGCAGCATGATCTGGCGCGCGAGCGGCAGGGCATTGTTGCCCGCGCCCGCCTCCACGAAGACCGATCCCAGCCACTCCTCAACCCGCTTCTTGTGAGCGCGCGCCGCAACCAGCGCGGGATGGCCGGGAAGGTTGATGAGTTCCACCGAAGTCCGCAAAAAACCACAGCCCTTCCATTTGGCGCTGCGTGCCGATTGCGCCAGCTGGCGGAAAATGCCGGCAACCTTTTCTGAAATGTCGCCTTCGGTTTCTTCGAACCAGCGTTTGAAGAAGGCAAGGTTCGGCTCGTCGCGCGCCTGCAGATGGGCGGCGATCAGGTCGTCCTTGCTGCGGAAATGATAATAGAGGGTGCGCTTGGTGACGCCTGCCTTCTCGGCGATGGCGTCGACACTGATCGCGCGGATGCCGTCGCTGTGGAAGAGTTTTGCGGCGGCCTGAAGAATACGCTCGCGTGTCGGCAGGGAACTGTCTCTCATGGCTCAATGTATACCGGGTAGTGAATATACACAACGCGGCGATCGTCCCATCTTGACGCCCATGAGCCAGCAACCTCGACCATCCTTGAATGAAGACAGTCTTTCGATTTCCATCCCCTGTCGGGATGACGTCGTTCTCGGTGGCCGCCTTTGGCTGGCGGAGACGAAAAGGCCGGAAGGCAGCGTCATCATCAACCCGGCCACCGGAGTTCTCGCACGCTATTATCACCGCTATGCGCAATTTCTGGTGCGGCATGGGTTCGATGTCCTGACCTTCGATTATCGCGGCATCGGCCAGTCGCGCCCGCAACGGCTGCGTGGGTCCCGTTATCGCTGGCGGGATTGGGGCGAGCGGGATTTCGATGCCGCGCTTCGGCTGATGTCCGATCACCGTCGCAACGGTCCGCTTTTGGTGGTGGGTCATAGCGTCGGCGGATTCCTGCCGGGATTGGCTGAGAATGCTCCGGAGATCGACAGGATGCTGACGGTCGGAGCTCAATATGCCTGGTGGGGCGATTACATGCCGAGCAGGCGGGCCGCTCTGTTCCTCAAATGGCATGTGGCTATGCCTGCGATGACTGCGCTCTGCGGCTATTTCCCGGGCCGGCGGCTTGGCTGGCTGGAGGATCTGCCGAAAGGTGTGGCAAACGAGTGGAGCTTTCGTGGCCCCCGGTTCGAGCGCAGCCATCCTGTGGGCGAGAGGCGGGAGGTGCTACGGCGAATGAGCGCCGTGAAAGCATTGATCCTGGCCGTTGCGGTTTCGGACGACGAACTTGGCACCGTACCGGCAATTCGCCGCACACTGAATTACTATACCGGCGCGCAACGTCAGTCGGTGCTGCTCCGTCCGGCTGATTTTGGTCGGGACGCAATCGGCCATTTCGGCCTCTTTCACGATAGCCATGCTGCCGGTTTCTGGGTCGATACGCTGTCGTGGCTTCGGGAGGGCCGTAATCCCTGGCCGGCATCCGAGCTGAAATAGCAAAGCCGAGTATCCGCATCGGCGCACCACTTCGCGCTTGTTGCATCGGCTGATTGTCTCGGGTAGATGCCATTCACAGATCGTGAATGAGATGAAAGCTAGGCATTTGCCGGCTTTGGAATACTCAAGAAACTTGCAGAATGGAGTTTGGCATGACCAGCCAAAATGACGAATATGTCTATGACGAAGTGACCGGCGAGTGGCGACCTGCCGCGGAGATGGCAGCGGCTGCCGTCGCTACGGAGCTTGTCGTTCACGATGCAAGCGGCAACGTCCTCGCCGATGGCGACTCCGTCACCCTCATCAAGGATTTGAAAGTGAAGGGCGCCAATCAGACTTTGAAGCAGGGTACCGTTATCAAGTCGATTCGACTGACCGACAATCCTGAAGAAGTCGATTGCCGTTACGACGGGATCAAGGGTTTGGTTCTTCGCACCGAGTTCATACGCAAGCGCTAGAACTGTTCCTCCCTCTTCGCATTGCAAAATTGAACGATATCGGGCCGATTATCCGGATTCCCGAATTGTAAAATTGGAAATTGGTGCTTATCTCCTTTGCTGGATGCTTTTACATAACCTGCACGGGTATGTAACGGTTGCAGGCCGGCTGGGGGATTATGCATGCATCTTGAAGACTATGCCGCACTCGGCCGCTCGGAGTTGCGCGTCAGTCCGCTTGCGCTCGGAACCATGACTTTCGATAAGGGGTTCATCCGGCATTCGCATGAAAATCAGCCCGCGGCGATCCTGACGCGCTATCTCGAACTCGGTGGCAATTATCTCGATACAGGCAATGGAGCGATGAAAGCGGGCGGCCAGACGGTCGTCGGTAGTTATGTCGCACAAAACTCGATCCAGCGCGATCGTCTTGTCATCGCCGCCAAATTCGATGTCGCGCGACATGGCGAAAGGCTTGGCCGCAAAGCCGTGATCGATGGCTTCGAGGAGACCCTTCGTCGGCTGCGCACCGACTATCTCGACCTCTATTGGCTGAACAATTGGGACATACAGGCGCCTTTGGAGGAAATGCTGGAGGCGCTCCACGATCTCGTTCAGTCGGGAAAGCTGCGTTATTTCGGTATTTCGGATACGCCGGCATGGAAGGTAGCGCATGCCCATCTCCTGTCGCAGTCCAACGGCTGGGCTCCGTTCATCGGTTTGCAGATCGAATATTCGCTTGCCGCACGGCTATTTGAAATCGAGCTCATTCCCTTGGCACGCGGCCTGGGGCTTGGCGTCGTCTCGCATTCGCCATTGAGCGGCGGCCTCATCAGCGGCCGATATACGCGTGCCAACAATGCGGGCGCAAGAACGGGACATGCCGCGCAATTGGCGCAAAGGCCCGACGAGCAGGACCTTGAAATCGTCGACGCCCTGTTCCGCGTTGCCGATGAGCTCGGTACGACAACCGCACGCGTCGCTCTTGCCTGGGCAATGGGACGCCTTGGCGTAACCTCGACAATTATCGGCGTTCATACACTGGAACAACTCAACGAGGATATCGGCGCACTTGAGGTCCGGCTTTCGCCCGAGCAGACGGCGACGCTGGATGCGCTTACGATCCCGAATCCCGTCACTGCCCTGCCGCTGCCGTTGCAGAATGCCGCGCCCTTGTGCTGTGTAGACTGAACCGCAAACCGTCGCTTGTGCGGGCGGTTGCCGACGCCGGCATCCCTGCCGACGATCGCAATGGCTTCCCTTATCGATTGGCTGGCCTATCTAACCTACTTCATTGTTCATGGTCTCGGCGGGACGCCGATACCTCCTCTTTTGAAAAGCTCAAGGAGATCGAAAATGGACAAGAACCGTGTCAGAGGCGCAGTCAAGGAAGCAAGCGGTTCCATCAAGGAGGCCGCAGGAAAGCTGACGGGAAACAATCGACTCAAGATGGAGGGGGCAGCCGAGAAGGTCGAAGGCAGGATCCAGGCGAAAGTCGGTAAGGCCAAAGACGCCATCAGGAACGCGCTTCGCTGACGCCAAGCGCGTGCGAAACTTTGCCACCGCGATTTATCGAGGCTTTCGATGCTTTTCCTGGCCAGGTGCCCATCGCCGACGACACCGTCGGGTCGCTACGCAACCTGCGCGGCGATCCGCTGTCTGATCGCTTATGCCGAGGGACTTGAGGATTGTCATATCGATGTTGCCGCCATTGAAGGCGCAATCGTTCTTTCCGGAGTGTCATCGAACGATGAGGCGCGGCAGCGGGCCATTGCAATAGCCGCCGAATATGACCGGACCCGCATCGTCAGCAGCATCACCCTCCGGGCTGATCGCGACCCTTCCAGCCGTCCGCAGATCGAGCGGTCGAATTCCCCCGCGCCGTCCGGGCAGACCGCGGCGCCCAAAACGCCGAAGGAGACGTCATGAAAAAAGTCATTGTAACGGCCGCGGCAATTGCAGTCGCCCTTGGTTCTGTGGCTTTCGCCGCCAGCACCCATTCCAAAAGGCAGTCGACACAGGTGGTGTCCGAGCCGAAGCAAAGGCTCGGAACGCTGTCCTGCGAGGTCGCCGGCGGCGTCGGCATGATCATCGGGTCGAACAAGGCGATCAGCTGCACATTCAAGCAGAGGGCCGGCAGAGTTGAACGCTATACGGGCACGATCGGCAAGCTTGGCATCGATATCGGGGTCACCCGCAGGACCTATATGAGCTGGGTCGTCGTCAATACCGCGCCAACGCGTGTGGGCGACGGTGCCCTGGCCGGCACCTATGTTGGTGCTTCGGCGGGCGCTTCCGTTGGCCTCGGCCTAGGTGCGAATGCTCTCGTTGGCGGCAATTCCAAGAATTTCGCCCTGCAGCCGTTGAGCGCGGAAGCGGGAACCGGCCTGAACGTTGCAGCCGGCGTCTCGCGCCTGCAATTGCAGTCTGCGCGCTGTGGTCCGGAGCGCGTTTAGAAATCACGTCATGCCCGGACGCGACCTGAGAGTAGGGTCGCGTCCGGGCGTATTGTTCAGTCACTTCAAGCGATGTCGAAGCGGTCGGCGTTCATGACCTTGGTCCATGCCGCAACGAAGTCCTGGACGAACTTCTTCTCAGCGTCAGCCTGGCCGTAGACTTCGGCGATCGCGCGCAGCTGCGAGTTGGAGCCAAAGACGAGATCGACGCGCGTCGCGGTCCACTTCACGTCGCCGCTTGCGCGGTCCCGTCCCTCGAAGACGTCCTTGGCATCGGAAACCGCCTTCCACTCCGTGCCCATGTCAAGCAGGTTTACGAAGAAGTCGTTGGTCAGCGTTTCCGGACGCTTGGTGAAGACGCCGTGCTGGCTCTGGCCGACATTGGCGTTCAGCGCACGCAGGCCGCCGACGAGAACCGTCATTTCCGGAGCCGTCAACGTCAGCAGTTGCGCTTTGTCGATCAGCAGCTCTTCGGAAGAGACGGTGTAGGCCCGCCGCTGATAGTTGCGGAAGCCGTCGACGATCGGCTCGAGAACGGCGAAGGCCTCGACATCGGTCTGTTCCTGCGACGCATCGGTGCGGCCGGGAGCGAAGGGTACGACCACATCGTGGCCGGCCTTCTTCGCAGCCTGTTCGATAGCGACCGAGCCGCCGAGAATGATCAGATCGGCAATCGATACCGTCTTGCCGCCGGTCTGGGCATCGTTGAACTTCTTCTGGATGCCTTCCAGCGTTGCAAGCACGGAAGCGAGCTGGGCAGGCTGGTTGGCCTCCCAATCCTTCTGCGGAGCAAGACGGATGCGGGCGCCGTTTGCACCGCCGCGCTTGTCGGAGCCGCGGAAGGTCGAAGCCGAAGCCCAGGCGGTCGAAACCAGCTGCGGGATGGTGAGACCCGATGCGGCAATCTCGGCCTTGAGGGCAGCGACATCGCTGGGATTGATCGATGCGGGACCGGCAGCCGGGATCGGATCCTGCCAGATGAGCTCTTCGCTCGGCACCTCCGGGCCGAGATAACGAGCACGCGGCCCCATGTCGCGATGGGTCAGCTTGAACCATGCGCGGGCGAAGGCATCGGCGAACTCATCCGGATTTTCGAAGAAGCGGCGGGAAATCTTCTCATAGGCCGGGTCGAAGCGCAGGGCGAGGTCGGTCGTCAGCATGGATGGAGCATGCCGCTTGGACTTGTCATGTGCATCCGGGATCGAGCCGGCACCGGCGCCGTGCTTCGGCACCCATTGATGCGCGCCGGCCGGGCTCTTCGTCAGTTCCCATTCGTAGCCGAACAGGTTCCAGAAGAAATTGTTGCTCCACTTGGTCGGCGTCGAGGTCCAGGTGACTTCGAGACCGCTGCCGATCGTGTCGCCGCCCTTGCCGCTGCCGAAGCTGTTCTTCCAGCCGAGGCCCTGTTCTTCGATGCCGGCTGCTTCCGGCTCGGGGCCGACATGGGCCGCATCGCCCGCACCATGGGTCTTGCCGAAGGTGTGGCCGCCGGCAATGAGGGCGACGGTTTCTTCGTCGTTCATGGCCATGCGGGCGAAGGTTTCGCGGATGTCGCGTGCGGCTGCAAGCGGATCCGGATTGCCATTCGGTCCCTCGGGATTGACGTAGATGAGGCCCATCTGCACGGCTGCGAGCGGGTTTTCCAGATCGCGATCGCCGCTGTAGCGCTTGTCGCCGAGCCAGGTGTCTTCCGCGCCCCAGTAGATGTCTTCTTCCGGCTCCCAGACGTCTTCACGACCGCCGCCGAAGCCGAAGGTCTTGAAGCCCATGGATTCCAGAGCGACGTTGCCGGTGAGGATCAGCAGATCGGCCCAGGAGATGCTGTTGCCGTATTTCTGCTTGATCGGCCAGAGCAGGCGGCGAGCCTTATCGAGGTTGACGTTGTCCGGCCAGCTGTTGAGCGGCGCGAAACGCTGCGTGCCGGAGGAGGCGCCGCCGCGGCCGTCGCCGGTGCGGTAGGTGCCGGCGCTGTGCCAGGCCATGCGGATAAAGAGCGGACCGTAGTGACCGAAGTCGGCCGGCCACCACTCCTGCGAATCCGTCATAAGGGCTGACAGATCCTTCTTCAGAGCCTCCAGATCGAGCTTCTTGAATTCCTCGGCGTAGTTGAACGCCTTGCCCATCGGGCTGGATAGCGCCGTGTTCTGGTGAAGAATCCGAAGGTTCAGCTGATTCGGCCACCAGTCGCGGTTCGAACGTGCGGAAACGCTCGTGTTCCCATGCGGAAACGGACACTTGCCGGCAGTTTCGACTTTTGTATCCATGATACTCTCCCTTACGATGATTTGATTTGTGACGACCGGAGAAGGAGCTTTGCCAGTCCGCCGGGGAATGGCCCGGTTCTAAAACGGGTATGGCAGCGACATGTCAGACGCATGAATCTCTCGTTGTTCTGGCCTCGCGTGAAACGGAGACGTGGAAGCAGGCAAAGCTTGGGTCCCCTGCCTTCCGACCGGTCCGTGCATCGATGAACTGAACGCAGTCAATGCTCTCAATATGAGCTTTGCATGACAGGCGGCCGCATCTCATCTCTGCCGCGGCACTATAGCCAAGCCTTTCCATTAATTTAAGTTGGATTTCCTGATTGGCGCGATAAGATGAACTTATGGCAAACTTCACGCTCAAACAGCTTCGCTATTTCGAAGCGCTGGCTCGGCTCGGCCACTTCGGACGTGCCGCCGATCTATGCGCGATCTCCCAGCCCGCCCTGTCGATGCAGATCAAGGAGCTGGAGGAGCAACTCGGCACGGATCTCTTCGAAAGAGGCGCGCGCCAGGTCCGGCTGACCAATTTCGGCGAGGCCTTCGCGATCCGCGTCCGCGACATCCTGCGCTCCGTCGATGAGCTGGGAGATCTTGCCCGCGCATCGCATAATCAGCCGGTGGGGCGGCTGAGGATCGGCATCATCCCCACGGTCGCACCCTATCTGCTGCCGAGCATCATCGGCAACCTCACCCGCATCTATGAGGGGCTGGATATCCATGTGCGCGAGACCCTGACCTCGAAGCTGGTCGAGGAGCTGGAGGAGGGGAGGCTGGATACGGCGATCGTCGCCCTGCCGATCTCCGAAACATCGCTAACGGAAGTGCCGCTGTTTGCGGAAAATTTCGTGCTGGTGCGGCCAAGCGAGGACGAGGGCAAGCCGGTTCCCAACCGCGAGGCGCTTCGCGAAATGCGGCTGCTGCTCCTTGAGGAAGGGCACTGCTTCCGCGATCAGGCTCTTTCCTTCTGCAACATCCATTCAGCCTTGCCGCGGGAACTGATGGACGGCAGTTCGCTGTCGACGCTGGTGCAGATGGTCAGCGCCGGCATCGGCGTCACTCTGATACCTGAGATGGCGGTAGCCGTCGAAACCCGCTCGGCTTCGGTATCGACGGTGCGCTTCCAAAGCCCGCAGCCTTCGCGCACCATCGGCATGATCTGGCGCAGGACAAGCCCTCTCGCCAAGCAGCTTCTGCAGATTTCCGAAGTTGTCCGCGAGGCGGCCGATGTCATGCGCGAGCAGCATGATTCGATCTGGCGCGCGCAAGACCTGGAGCTCGAAGGCCGATTGCAACCGCCGGCTGCTCGCCACCCCGGCTTTGGTGCCGTCGATGACCCGGCTTCACGCCGGTAGGCTCTGCGTTGCGCATTAACGCTGTTGGAAACTTTTCCACAGAAGACGATATTTCAAACGATTGAAAATATTTTAATCGTTTAAATAGTTTAATACCTTGATTTACAAAGAAACTCCTCCATGTCATGCCAATAACGCATGGCAATGGAGGTCGTGATGCAAGAGCTTGAAAGCGTAAGAAATGAAATTCCTACGTATGTGATTGATCGCCTCGAAAATGAGTGGCGGGTAATGCAGACTCAGAATGTGCAGCTGGAAACCGGGCTGGGGACTGAAACGCCTGCAAATACAGCGCCTGCAACGGGCGATAGTCTCGGATCCCTCGATAAGTAGTATTTATAAAGGCAGGAATTGCACCGTGTTCCTAGGTCTTGCGGCGCTATTGAGAGCATCGCATTCCGCCTTTTTCCATGACATCCAGAAAACGGGCCAGCCCCGGCTTATTGCCAGGGCTGTTATTTATCGTGGCGGCGCCGGCTTCATCAGCGATCGAGATAAGAACAGGTTCAGGCGTCGAGATAGCGCTCGGTTAGACGTGCCCACATAGCGGCACCGACGGTGAGGCTTGCATCGGCGAAATCATACTTGGCGCTGTGGAGAATTGCCGAATTCAAGCCATTGCCGAGGCGCAGGAAGCTGCCGGGCTTGTGTTCCAGGTAGTGGGAGAAATCCTCGCTGCCGGGGATAAGGCCGCAGGTGGTGACCTTTTCGGCGCCGACAAGCTCCTCAGCCACCATCCGCGCGAATTCCGTTTCCTTCTCGGAGTTGACGACGACCGGATGACCGTGGGCGTAGTCAATCTCGGCGCTCGCGCCATAGCCATCCGCGATAGAAGCCGTCAGCTTGCGGATACGGGCTTCAAGCAGCTCCCGCACCTTCGGATCGAAGGAGCGGACCGTGAGTAGCATCTTCGCGCTCTCCGGAATGACGTTCGAAGCCTCGCCGGCGTGGATAGCGCCGACCGTCACGACCGCCGTCTGCGTCGGATCGACGCTGCGGGCGACGATCGTCTGCAGACTGACGACGAGGTTGCAGGCGACAACCACCGGGTCGATGGTCAGATGCGGGCGTGAGGCATGGCCGCCCTTGCCTGTGATTGTAATTTCGACCGTATCGGCGGCGGCCATCAGCGGGCCGGAGCGTAACAGCCACGTACCTTCCGCAGCACCCGGATGATTGTGCAGCCCGTAAATGACGTCGAAGGGGAAGCGTTCGAAAAGCCCATCCTTGATCATCGCCGGAGCGCCGCTCACCGCTCCCGCCTCTTCGGCCGGCTGGAAAATCAGGTTCACCGTGCCGTTGAAGCGGCGGGTGCGGGCGAGATATTCGGCAGCCCCCAGGAGCATCGTCGTGTGGCCGTCATGGCCGCAGGCATGCATCTTGCCCGGCACCTTGCTGGCATAGTGTTTGCCGGTCTGCTCGGCAATCGGCAGCGCGTCCATGTCGGCGCGGATTGCAATGCTCTTCTTGCCGGCACCGACCGTCATGCGCGCGACGACGCCGTGGCCGCCGACATTGCGCGTGACTTCATAGCCCCAGGCTTCCAGCTTTTCGGCGACGAAACGCGCCGTTTCCGCCTCCTCGAAAGACAGCTCGGGATGGGCGTGCAGATGCTGGCGGATACCGGTCAGTTCGGCCTTCATCGGCTCGAAATCCGAGAGGCGGGCGAAATCGTTGTCGAGGGTCATGGCTATTCCAATGGTTCGCTTGAGCCGCCATTCGCGCACAATGCGCGCAGGCCCTTGGTGATGGTGCCGCCGCGCTAGATAAAGCGCGACAGGAAGCTTCTGGTGCGGGGATGCTGCGGATTGCCGATCACATCCTCGGGCTTGCCCTGTTCGACGATCTTGCCGCCGTCCATGAAGACCACGCGGTCGGCTGCCTCGCGGGCAAAGCCGATCTCGTGGGTGACGACGATCATCGTGAGGCCCTGTTTGGCAAGGTCGCGCATGGTGGCAAGCACTTCGCCGACCAGCTCTGGATCGAGCGCGGACGTCGGTTCGTCGAAGAGCATCAGCTTCGGCTTGATCGCCAGCGCTCGGGCGATTGCAACGCGCTGCTGCTGGCCGCCGGAGAGTTGCCGAGGGTAATTGTTGGCTTTGGCCGAAAGCCCGACGCGATCAAGCAACGCCAGCGCATTCTCGGTCGCTTGGCGGCGGCTTTCGCCATGGATGCCGATCGGCGCCTCGATGACATTCTGTAGCGCCGTCATGTGCGGATAGAGATTGAACTGCTGGAACACCATCCCGATCTTGCGCCGCTGCAGCGCAATCGCATGGTTGGAGAGCTTGACCAGCCGGCCCTTGTTCAGCCGGTAGCCGATCTGCTCGCCATCCACTTCGATCGAGCCGCGATTGATCGATTCCAGATGGTTGATGCAGCGCAGGAAGGTCGACTTGCCGGAGCCGGAGGGACCGAGGATGACGACGACTTCGCCTGGCGCCACATCGAGGTCGATGCCTTTCAGGACTTCGAGATGTTCGAAGGACTTGTGGACGTTGCGCGCCTGTACCAGCGGCGGCAAATCGGCAACGGTGCTGATTGGTGTGTTCATCGGAGCGTTCATTGGCCCGCCTCCTGTGCCGGCACGAGCGCTGGTGCGCTTTCCGTTACCGCTCTCGTCCCGCCAGTGCGGCGGTCCGACCGGCTGTAGTAGCGCTCGATGTAGCTCTGGCCGATGTTGAGCACGGAGGTGATCAGCAGATACCAGATGACGGCGACGAGCAGCATCGGGACGACTTCGAAGGTGCGGTTGTAGATCGACTGTACGGAATAGAGCAGATCGGCCATGGCGATGACGCTGACGAGCGAGGTCGCCTTGATCATGCTGATGAGCTGGTTGCCCGTTGGCGGCACGATGGAGCGCATGGCCTGCGGGATGATGATGCGGCGCAGGGCCCGGCTTCTCGTCATGCCGAAGGCCTCGGCGGTCTCGAACTGGCCTCTGTCGACCGAAAGCAGGCCGCCGCGGATGATCTCCGCCATGTAGGCAGCCTCGTTCAGCGCCAGGCCGGCGATCGCCGCCGTCATTGGGCTGATGACCGAATTCGTGTCCCAGCTGACGAAGGTCGGGCCGAAGGGGATGCCGATCGACAATGTCGGGAAGAGCGTCGAAAGATTGTACCAGAAGATCAGCTGCACGAGCAGCGGCGTGCCGCGGAAGAACCAGATGAACAGCGAGGCGAGCGTGCTTGCCAGCCTATCCTTCGACATGCGGGCAATCGCCAAAAGCAGGCCAAAGGCGATGCCGAGCGCCATGGCGACGACGGTCAGGCCAAGCGAGACGTAGAGGCCGCTGACGACGACGGGATCGAAGAAGTACTGGGCGACGACATGCCAGCCGAAGTTTTCATTGTGGGCGACCGACCAGGCCCAATAGGCCGCGATCGCAAGGGTAACGATCCAGGCAGCCACACGACCCTTCGGGAACGGTGTGTGGGCGTTCGCCACATCCCGTTCCGACGCATCGCCAGAGGGCGATGCGTTGTTTCTGGAATTCGTACTCATTTCGGCAATGTCCCGCCAAGATTGATACCGGGTTCCTTGATCATGTTGTTCTCAAGGCCCCATTTCCTCATGATGGCGGCATAGGTGCCGTTGTCCATGAGAAGTTTGACGGCATCCTTCAGAATTGGGCCGAGAGGCGAGCCCTTCGGCACGACGGCGCCCTGATAGAGATCCTCGAAACCGTTCTTCTGGCCGACGCCCGTCAGTTCCAGCTGGCCATTCGCCTGCGAGACGAAATAGGTGAGCGGGGCCTGCGAGGAGAAGAAGGCATCGGAGCGCTTGGAGCGGACGGCGAGGATCGAGCTCGGCTGATCGGTGAAGGACTGGACCTCGATCGCGCCCTTGCCGACGGTCTTGCACTTCTCGGCCTGCACCTGGATGACCTTTTCGGCCGAGCCGCCGGCCATGACGGCGATGCGCTGGCCGCAGGCGCTGTCGAGCGAGGCAATGGCTTTCGGGTTGCCCTTCTGGACGGCAAAGACGACGAATTCCTGTACCCAATCGACGAAATCATTGGCCTCTTCGCGGCTCTTGAAGTCGCCGATCGGGCCGAAGGCGAATTGATAGCGGCCGGAATTGATGCCGGCGAGGATGGCGGGCAGGCCGCTGACGCTTTCGTGCTCGATCTTGACGCCAAGCACCTCGCCGATCGCATCGGTCAGATCGGCGCTGGCGCCCGTCAGCTTGGTGCCGGTGACGATTTCATAGGGAGGGAAAGAGCCGTTATTGACGGAAATCATCTTGCCGGATGTGCGGATCGCCTCCGGCAGTTTGGTCTGCAGGTCCTTGTTGACCGAAAGTTTCGGCAGGCTCGCATCCTCGGCGAAGGCAGCACCTGACATCATCAGGCTTGCCAGGGCGACGTAGGTCATTTTCTTCAGCGACATGTTCATTCCCCTTTTTGCTTTGTGTCTCTGATTTCAGGTGGTCGTCAGGCAGCGCTCGTCCGGCTGCCATCAACGTCGAACGGGAAGAGTTCTTCCGGCGTCATCAGCCGCGGCAGGATGCCCTGCACATGCAGCTCCCCGGCGAAATCTGCGATCATCTTGCGGTTGGCGGCATAGCCGCTCGCATCCCACCCTTCGGGCAGCTCGGCTGCCGATTTCAACAGTTCGTCGAGCATGAAGGGCGTGGTGTCGGCATATTTGCGCCGCTTGCTGAGCCACATGCGCTGCGATTCATCGATGAGTGCGCTCAGTTCGCCCATGACCCAGGGATGCTCGGCGACAAATTCCGCCTTGAAACCGATCAAGTGCATACCCGGTACATAGCCCACATCGGCAAAATAGCGATGTTCCGCGGCGCGGAAATCAGGCAGGAGCTGGCGGAAGCCGGAATTGCCGGCGAAATAGCCGTCCGGCATGAATGGCGTGAAGATCGCGTCGAGTTGGCCTTCCTTCAGCAGCTCCATCATCGGCCTTTCGCCAGGTGCTGCCTCAATGCGGCCGGGGCGGCCGAAGCCGTCGAGGCGATCGGTGATCGGATGGGCTTCAGTGAGGCGGCCGGCATACCACATGGCATCTTCGACGCCGACACCTTCGCGCCGTAGTGCTGCCCGAGTCCAGGTATTGCCGGAGTCGCGCCAGCCGGTTACGCCGATGCGCTTGCCGGCGAGCTCGGCAAAGCTTGTGATCGGGCTTTCCTTGGTGGTGATGACGCAGCGATGGCGGAAGCCGCGCATGATGAAATTCGGAATGCCGACGACACTTTCGTCACCGTCGATGCGCATCTGCGTGTAGCGGCTGAAGGACGTTTCCGCCGCGTCATAGGCGTCGCTCTTGCCGACATGCGGGATCAGCGTGCCGACCCGGTCCACTCTAATGTCGAGTTTTGGGGAAGAGACATCGCCCAGGACCAGAGGGGTCATGTAATCCCAGTCACGAAGGGCAAGGCGGAGAGCAAGGGGCATGAAATTCACTCGCAGGAAAACTTGTTTTCTCAACGAGTAAATGTTCAATATAGGTCGATCAAATGTTATTACGTTATTGAACATTAAAAATGGTGCGAAAATGAGCGAAGAGTGGGATGCGAAATGGTTTGCCTCGAAATTGAGCGATCGGACCATTCGCGGCATCGCGCTCGAGACGAGCGCGCTCATCCGAGCCGGTGCCCTACCTGTTGGCACCAAGCTGCCGCCGCTCCGCGACCTGGCCTTTGCCCTTGGTGTGAGCCCGGCTACCCTATCGGAAGCCTGGAGCGAGCTCAGACGCCAGAAGATCATCAGCGGGCGCGGCAGGAATGGCACATGGGTGAGCGGCGACCGCTTCGTCGCCAAGCCGGCACGGCTGGCAAGCGTCGGCGACTACGGTTCCGATGCCCTCAATCTGACGGCAGCCGTTCCCGATGTGCAGCTACTGCCGAAGCTGGAGGCCGCGATGGCCTATGGCGCCTCGGCCGAAAATCTCAACAGCTACGAGCGCAGCCGCATCCTGCCGGAGCTTGAGCGCGAGGTCAGGAAGACATGGCCCTATGAGCCGGAAGCGTTCCTGGCGACCAATGGCGGCTATAATGCCGTCTATACCCTGATCAATGCCTTGGTCATGCCGGGTGCCGCCGTTGCGATCGAGGATCCGACGGGAATGCGGCTTCTCGATATTCTTGAGGATCGGGGCGCCCGCATCATTCCGGTGAAATGTGATGAAGAGGGTCCGCTGCCGGCCTCGCTGGAGGAGGCGCTGAAATATCGCCCGGTCGCCTTCATCTTTCAGCCGCGCATCCATTCCGTCACGGGCCAGAGCGTGAGCCCTGCACGCATGGCAGGGATCGCGGAGATCCTTCGCGACAAGGATACGTTGATCGTCGAAGACGATGGTGTCGCCGACATCTCGATCTCGCCTCGCCATTCCATGGGGCATCTCTTTCCCGATCGGGTCATCCATATCCTGTCATTTTCGAAAACGCATGGGCCGGATCTGCGCCTCGCCGTATTGTCGAGCTCGCGCGCGATCATCGACCAGATCCAATCCTATCGCAGCTTCAGCTCCGGCTGGACCAGCCGCATTCTGCAGGCGGCGGCTGCCTGGTTGCTGCGCGATCCGGCAACGGCATCATGCCTCGATCATGCCCGCAGGACCTATCGGGAACGCCGCGCAGGCCTCATCGATGCGCTTCGCGAGCGCGGCGTCGATGCGTGGCATGGAGAAGGACTATGTGCCTGGGTGCCTGTCTCGTCGGAGCCCTTCGCAATGGTGACGCTTGCCGCCCGGGGCATTGCAGTGCATCCCGGCGCCAAGTTCTCGATCCTGCCCAGCAGCCATTTGCGGGTCGCGACGGCCAAACTCTTGGAGCGGCGCGAATATGTTGCGGATGCCATCGCACTGGCGGCCGTTCACACGTGAAGGGTGGAGCTAATGGCTTGAAGTTGCGCCCAGGCTTTTAGGCGTCTCCCTCCAAGAGGAAGCGTACTTGACGAGGATAGTCGCAAGCCTGGCCGAGATGAGCGAAATGATGGAAATTGCGACGAGATAGATCGCGATGTAGACGGGCTGCGGCAAGTGGATATTACGCATCAGATGCCCGTAGATCTCGGTAAAGCCGCGATGGCACATGTAGATCGGGTAGGAGAGATAGCCGAGAAAGATTCCGAGCCGCTGCAGCCTCTCCGGCAGTTCGAGCATGGTGCCGGCAAGGACGATGAGCGGCGAGATCAGAATGCAGAAGACAAGCGCATATTTCAGCGAATAGGTGGGGAGAAACAGCAAGGCTAAGATCGCCGCGATAGGCAATAGTGCGGCATAGCTGTTCACCGTGCGCCCCAGCACGGTTTTACCTCGAAGCCGATAGATGATCATTCCGAGGGTGAAGGAGAAGAAGACGCGGGCAAGGCCGCCATCCACAGAGTGCCATTCCCAGCCGAGATCGAGCGATTTGTGGAAAAAAACCGAGACGATCAGCATCGCCAGAGATGCGGCGGCAATGAGGATGAGGCTCCGCGTTTTCAGCCTGAACAGCACCAGTGCGAATACCAGATTGGCCAACAGCTCCCAGAACAGCGACCAGGCGGGACCATTCAGCGGGTAGAGCGCCAAGATGTCTCCGGCCGACCGCGTCAGAAAGCTTGGAGAAGGCAGCATCAAGACGGTGGTGAGGATGCTTGCGGCAAGATCGGCCCGCCCGACGCCTGCCGCCTGCCAATGTAGCAGCAATTGCACGAGGCCGTAGACGCTGCCGATCAGGAAGAGCGGATAGAGACGCGCGTATCGTGCCTTCATGAAGGCCAGCACCGTCATGCCGCCATCAAGCTTTTCACCATAGGCCCTGGCGATGACGAAGCCGCTGAGCACGAAGAAGAAATCGACGGCGATATAGGCCGAAGGCGCATAGGGCCTGTCGAGGTGATAGACGACAACGGCGAATGCCGCCAGGCCGCGCATCGCATCCAGGGCGGCATATCTATGTCTCGTCGCATCAGCCGGCATTGATCGAAACCTCGTTGAGCGGAAGGGATTGCGCTTACGCTATCCAGCGGCACGCGCGCCGAAAAATTCGCTTCTCAAATTTCGATCGAGCGGGCGCACCCGCGAAAGATTGCCCAGGAACTGACGGGGACTTGTCAGCACCGACCGGTTCAGGAAATGGGTCCTGATGAGATTGGAGGACTTGCTGTGGGCACCCGCATGGCCGACCCGATAGATCGCGCCGCGGAAAGGCAGCGAGCCGAGCGGCGCGCCGGCGTCTGCAAGCAGCTTGCCGATGCGCACATGGCTGCCGAGCATGGATTTGATATAGTCGATCTCGGCATCCTCGAAGGTCGCCGGCAAACGGTAGAGATCGGAGCGGATGATCAGCGATGTCCCGCAAAAATTGGCGAAGTCGTTGTGATGCATAAGCAGCCGGCCGCCTTCGTTCCAGAGATAGCCGCGGTCGATCTTCCAGCCGTTGGCATCGGGATTTCTAGCGGCGAAATCGACGATATTGGCGCTGACAAAATCATCGTCGTCGACGATCATGAAGAAGCGGGTATCGCGCGCGGACAGCATGCCGCTCAAGACGCGGCGGCCCTTGTCCAGCCGGAACGCATCGTAGACCTTTTCGCGATCGGCACCATCGATGTCGTGGAGCTGGTTCGGCGGGAAGGTCACGCGTTCCGCCGTAAAATTCGGCGGCAGATCCGGCAGATCTGCGCCTTCATTGGCGACGACTACGCCGCGCCAGTTTTTGTTGGACTGCCCGGCGATCGATGCGATCGTTTG
This sequence comes from Rhizobium sp. AG207R, assembly GCF_027109195.1. NCBI lineage: Bacteria > Pseudomonadati > Pseudomonadota > Alphaproteobacteria > Hyphomicrobiales > Rhizobiaceae > Rhizobium > Rhizobium sp. AG207R. The sequence goes on along the minus strand of NZ_JAEPVT010000004.1, from coordinate 340,740 downwards.
CGACAGGCGTCGTTTGAGCGCCGGCCAATCATTGGAATTGGCCTGATGGCGAACGGGAATGATGAACGTGACCAGTGTCATGAGGCGCCTTTCCGACTTGGTATTCTATCGCGGGATCGAATGAGCGTTGTTTCCGTCCTTATTCGCGATGGCGGCTACTATGCCTTCGCGCGACGGCCTTGCAGCGTCGTCCGCACGAGGAAGAGGACCCTTTCCTTGCATAAGAGAAGGATGAGGGCCGAATAGGCGAGGCCACCGACCAGGACTTCGCAGACGAGGCGTTCCGCAAGGGGCCGGTCGATCAGCGCCGACGAGATTGCCAAGACGGCGACAAGCATGCCGAGATAAGCAGCGATAGGTCTTAGGAACTGGCCGAAATATTCCAGAATGCTGAGGCCGATCAATCGCGACACCATCCACAGCGTCACCGGCCAGAGCATCACCACTCCGAGCATGAGTCCGAAGACGACGGTTGTCACCCCATATTGGTGAAGAACGAGCACGGTGAGGATTGAGACGATGTTGCGCACCAGCTGATAGTAGAACCACCAGTCGGATCTGCCCTGGCTGGTAATCAAGGAAGCCTGGATGATGCCGATGCCGGCCATCAGGCCGATGACGCAGAAGAAGCGAACCGGCCAAACGGCGGCAGCCCAGTGCGGCCCGAAGATCAGCGGAATGGCATCGTCGGCGACCGCTGCAAGCCCCATGAAGGCCGGAAAGGACACTAGCGAGCACCCGAAGGTCGCCATGAGGAAGGCTTCACGCACTTTGTCCTTATCATGCTGCAGTGAGGAGAGCAGCACGTGGCTGACCGAATTCAGCCCGCCCGCCACGACATTGTTGAGCATCTCGTAGAGCCGCCGGGCGAAATTATAGATACCGAGAGCAGCCGGGCTTACCAGCGTGCCGATGATCAGCTGGTCGAGATTCATGGTCTGGAGGAAGCGGTTGCCCGAGGCGAAGATGCCGTAATGCAGCAGTTCGCGCAAGCTCGAGAGCTTTACCCTGAAGCCAGGCAGCCATTTCGCACCCCAGAAAGCGGCGATGCAAGCGGCGGCCGGTGCTGCGATTTGGGCAATCGCAAGCGCCCACAGGCCGAAACCGGCGAAAACCAGCGAAAGACAGATGATCGCCGAAACAGAGGTGGCGATCGCGGTGCGGGCCGCAGCAAGATGGAAGGACATCGTGCGGCCGATCAGGGCATTGGGCACGATGATCATCATGTCGAAGAAGATTTTCAGGCCGATGATCAGCAGCAGTTTGACGATATCGTCATGTCCTAGCCAATGGGCGAGAAACGGCGAAAGCAGAAACAGCGCGGCATAGAGGATGGCTGCAGAGACGAAGGATAGCCAGAAGACCGTATCGAGATGGCTGCGCCGAATGGATTTCTGCTGGATCAGCGCCTCGCCGAAGGCCGTCGGGCCGAAGCCGGAGGCGAAACTGACGATGGCGAAGGCGAGCGCTACCAGGCCGAAATCCTGCGGCAGAAGGAAACGGGAGGTGACGACGAAGACAAGGCTGTTGAGTGCCGTCGGGATAAGCGTATCCAGCGCCGACCAGAAAGCGCCCCTCAATGCGGCCCGTGACCGGTTTTCGCTTAAGTGTTCAAAGACGACTTCATCCGCTTCGGACGCTAGCAATCGCATACCTCGCCGTTTTAGATCTGCAGCGGATGCCGGAGATCCGGCGCCCGCCATTGCCGCTTCGCCATCGTTTGATAGAGCAGGACGGCGTGTTGGATGCTTGATCTAGGCCAGCCCCTCGATTTGTCTAGGGAGAATTGTTGCATTGCAACATTGCGTTGCTGAAAGTGATCTCGCGATCAAGGCAAACGCGAATTTTATCTGTTCAGAGCGGCGAAAAGCGCCGCCTTCACTGCGCGGCCGAGCGGACTCTTGGCTCGTCCCATTCGATTTCGGGAGCAGCATCGGCTTCATCCAGAGGCTCGTTCATCTCGTAAAGATAGCCTTCGAGCATGTCGCAGGCGCGTTCGTTGGCGCCGATCTTGGCTTCCGTTTCGCTGATGGCGGTGGCGATCGCCTTGATGCGGGCGCGCAGCATGTGTCCGACCACGTCCTTGCCGGGGCGCTTGCCGAGCCGGTCGAGATGAAGGCCGATGCGATTGGAGTGTCGCTCGAGCTCGCTCTTGCTGAAATTCGCCTTGCGAATTTCTTCCAGAAGGCTCGCTCGCATCTTGGCGACCGGATCGAATGTGCCGGGTTCCCGCTCGTCCAGCACTATCTCGGTAATCAGCTTTTCGATGGCGACCAGCGCCTGCAAGTCGACGGCATCGGTCAGTTCGACGTCATAGCCGGTATCGTCGAACACCTTGCGGCGAACGGGGTCGAGAAGAAGCTCGTAGGCCTTCTGCAGCTGCGCGAAAGCGTCGGTATCGCCGCCGGAATCCGGATGGGCTGCCTTCGCGCGCTTGCGATAAGCCGCCTTGATCTGCTCTTCGCCCGCATCGCGCGCAACGCCGAGAATATCGTATGGATCAGTCACTCCAACTCCTGCCGCCGCTTGTTCCTGTTTTAAGGCCTGGCCGCTGATATCGCCCGCGCGGTTTAAATGTCCCGCCTGGCCGTTTCAATCGGCTCCGGCGCTATTTGTACCATCACAAAGGCAGAGTTTGGACAAAAAGAGTCCTATGTCAAAGGCGAGCAGCCTCTTCTGTGGAAATTCAGCATCTCAAATCGTTCGGTCGAGCGCGACTGCTTGAGCCGGCAGAGTTGACAATGGTCAGCCTTGTGGAACGTCGGCGTCTTTTGGTGACATAACGGCAATCGGCCCGCTTCGTCGACGGAAGCGGGCCGATCATTCACTGCCTCAGATGCTTACGCCGCCGAGAACGGCACGGCGACGAAGGTCTTGTTGCCGTCGCGCTCGATCAGAAGCAGCACGGACTTGCGACCATCCTTGCCGGCCTTGGCGACGGCCGTCTGCACCTCATGGGCGTTATGCACCGGCTGGTCGTTGACCGAGACGATAATGTCGCCGGTCTGGATGCCGGCCGCAGCGGCGGGCTTGTCCGGATTGACACTGGCAACGACGGCGCCCTCGACGCCATGCGGCAGATTCAGCTGCTCACGCACATCCGGTGTGAGGTTGGCAAGGCCGACACCGATGCTTGGCTGGTTGGACGGTTGCACCTTGCCGTCGCCAGCGTCGTTGGCAGCCTGCTTGCTGTCGTCATTGCCGCCGATGGTGACATTGACGTCCATGCTCTTGCCGTCGCGCCACAGTGTGACCGAACGCTTGTCGCCGGGAGAAAGATCGGCGACCAACCGCGACAGATCCTTCGGCGTCTTGACGGCCTCGTTGCCGACGGCGGTAACGATGTCGCCGCTCTTGATGCCGGCGCGTGCGGCTGGCGTATCGTCATTGACGCTGGCAACGAGCGCACCCTGGGTCTGCGAGAGGCCCATGGCATTGGCGATATCCGAGGTCACCGGCTGGATGGCGACGCCTAGATAGCCGTGATCGATCGAGCCGTTCTTCTCGAGCTTGGCGACGATCGCCTTGGCCTCGTCGGAGGGAATGGCAAAGCCGACGCCGACGCTGCCGCCATTCGGCGAGTAAATAGCGGTGTTGATACCGACCACATTGCCTTCGCGGTCAACCAGCGGCCCGCCGGAGTTGCCGTGGTTGATGGGCGCATCGATCTGGATGAAATCGTCATAGGGGCCGCTGTGCAGGTCGCGACCGCGGGCCGAGACGATGCCGGCGGTAACGGTCGTGCCGATGCCGAAGGGGTTGCCAATCGCCAGAATCTGGTCGCCAAGCTTCAGCTTGTCGGAATCACCCCAGGCGATTGTGGCGAGCGGCTTCGGCGCGTTGATCTTCAGGACGGCAAGATCGGATTTAGCATCGGCACCCAAAAGCTTGGCAGGCAGCTCGGTGCCGTCATCGAGCGTCACCTTGATGTCGACCGCATTCTGAATGACGTGGTTGTTGGTGACGATGACGCCGTCCGGGCTGATGATAAAGCCGGAGCCGAGCGCCATGGCGCGCTGGTTCTGTTGCTGGTGCGGCATCTGCTTCGGGAACGGGATGCCCTGATTTTCGAAGAATTGCCGGAACTGCTCGTCCATCGGCGAATTGCTTTCGGCGCTGGTGTCGGTCGCCTTCATGGTGGTGGTGACGGTGACGACGGCCGGTTTATCGGCGTCGACGATCGGAGCGAAGGAGCCGCCGGGCGCGATGATGCCGGCCGGCTCTGCCGCCGAGGCGAGGGTTGCGGATGTGCTGAAGGCAAAAGGCAATGCGCCGGCGCCGACGATGATAGCGGCACCGACGATGGCGGCTGTGCGATGTTTGCGGAGAAGAGAAGGCATGGCAAAAGTCCCTTGCGAGATCGTTGGCGGTTTGGCGGCCCGTCCATATCGGGGATGGGCTGCGATTGGTCCGCGTCAATTTTGCGAGCGACTTCGTTTCCCATTTTTTACTACGGGAAGCAAAGTATAGATTTGAATTGGCGCTTGGTGTTAATATGATCCGCAAATTAACTTTTACAAATTAAATATTGATCATGTTTTTATTGCAAAATTTTAAGATATTACATGAATTTAATGTTGGGCGGCCGGAAATTTTCCATATTCAAAGCTGCGCTGCCGGCCAACGCTTGAGGGCCTCTGTTCCAAGCTCCGTCAGCGCGTAGATGCCGCGGTCGATGCGCTCGAACCAGCCATAGACATTATCCCTTAGAATTTGTGGGGCCTTCGGTGCCGCTTCGCGCATATCCTTAGGGCGCTGCACGCCGTTTTCGATAGCGGCGGCGCAGGCAAGGGCCTGTTGGCGGTAGGCGGTCATGATCGGCTTGCGGGTGCTGCCGCCGAGTGCCGGGTCACCCTTGCGCCGGCGATGTTCCTCGACAAGGCGCGATCTGCGCCGTGTGTTCTTGCGCGGCATTGGCGCGATGGGGCTGACGACGATATCCACGACGTCGTTGTCCGATACGGCGAGCATGCCAAAGCCCAGCCGGCGGCACAAGTCGCGGAACCGGCGATCGCCTTCCCGGCCCTTTCCCTTCTTCGAGACGCGGGCGGCGATCCAAACTTCATCGCTGGCAGCTGCGCGATCCACCGCCTGCAGGATGAGTTCGAGATTAAAGGTCATCTTCAGTTCGCAGATGACCACGACCGGCGGCTCGCCATCAGTCACTCCAACGAGGTCGCAGCCGCCGATTTCGCCTTTCACCGCATAGCCGGCGGCTTCGAGAAATGACTTGATGGGGAGATAGAGCGCCGTTTCCAAATCCGCCTCCGGGCTTTGCATGTCCGGACAAGGTTAGCCGATTCGGTTAACCAGACGGTCGATAAAGGTGCGAAGCGGGTCTTGCTGCAAAGGCGAATATTGCAGGCGTGTGAAAAAAAAAGGGCCGATGGCGAGGCCCCTCTCACGGGTAGCTTACGCCTTGAAATCCAGCTTGACGTCGCAGGCGCCGATCGAAGCCGGCAACAACGGCTTGCGGATGCGCTGCCCGAATTGCCGCTTGAAACCGAAGATATTGCCGATGAGGCTCTTGGTATAGAGGCCGGGGCCGCTCGAATAGATGCGCCAGCCGCCATCGACGGCGATATCGCCTGCCTTGACGCGCGCCCATTCCGCGGAAGCCTGATAGCGGTCGTCGAAGGTCGCATCGCTGCTGCTGAAATAGGTATTGCGCTGGCGCAGCGACGCATGTTCCACCCGGCCGCTGACTGCGATCGGGTTGGCAAGTGCCAGTGCTGCCCATACGGCCTCTGCATCGTCTTCAAGCGCCAGGGCTTCGCAGTATCGCAGATGCGCATGCACATACATGAGTCCGATCTCGCGGCCGAAGAACGACGAGGATTCGGCACGCCGGAAGAGCTTTTCTGGGCCGCCGGAATAGGTCGCCGGCTTTTCCATCAATCGGACGCCATCCGGGAACAGCAGGTTCTCGCGGATGATCTTCATATGGACATGGCGCTGATCGGGCGTGAACAGGCCGCCGATCATCGGCTGCGTCATCGCGATCAGCGAATAATGCAGGCCCGTGCGCGTATCCTCTGGATGCAGAAGCAATTCGACGCCGTCATGGCTCGGATCGAAGACGCCATAACCGGCAACGATGCCGTCACGCATCAGGAGCCGGTTGAAATCGGCGCGCATGGCGACCGCAGTCGCTTGAAGCGACTGCGCTTCCTCATTGCGGCTGGCAAGCGTCAGGATATTGGCGTAGCGCACCAGCTGCTCGTAAAGAAGTGAAACGGTCCAGCTGCTGACCATCCAATCGCGCAGATGCGGGTCGGCCGGCTGCAGGCTGTCGTTCCAGTCGCCCTCGCCGTAGCGGATGAGGCTCGTGCCCGGCACGAAGCGGCTGCGTACGGTGTTCAGCAGTTTTTCGATGTGATCGGAGATCGTCGCGCGTTCCGACGTCAGCTGCATGGTGTCGTCGGCACGCCACGGCACGGTTTCTGCAAGGAAAGCGATGTCGCCGGTCGCCTCGATATAGTCGCAGAGCGCCTTCAGCGGCCAGACGACGATATCGCCGTGAGCCTCGCCGGCGCGGATGTTGGCATAGGGCTCCAGCATGAACCATTGCGGCCAGTCGCCGCGATCGCGATACTGCTCGGAAAAGAGCGTTGAAAGGATCTGCCGGACTTCTTCGTCATGCTCGTAGGAAAGCAGGAACTCGATCGGCCCCTGGCAGACGTCCCGCGTGCCCCAGGCAGCACCCGTATATTGTTCGAGCCCGTGCGGCACGCTCAAATGCACGATGGCATCATGCGCGATCCAGGGCAGCATGACCGCCTGTGCCGCCACATCGCGGCCATCGCCCTCGATGCGCGCGCTTCGCGTTACATGGCTCCAGAAACGTTGCGCGGGTGCGAGCATCTCTTCGCTCTCGACACCGGCGCTGTAGCGCGCGGCAAGCGCTTCCGCCGCATCCGGATCGGTCATCGAGCCCGTGACGGCAAAGCGTAGTGCCTTCGTCGGGCGCGATTTCAGGGCGATGAACGGGCCGTTGCGGGTGGTGCCATCGGTATAAAGCAGCTCATCGCCGCCAACGGTTTCGAAGGCATCCGGGGTCGACGTGACGAGGTGATAGCCGGCCTTCGGGTAGCGATCCCAGAGCCAGGACGGCTGCGGCCGGAAGGAGATGCGCTTGCCTACCGTATCGATTGCGATGTTCGCCACGGCCTCATAGTCTCGCTCGCCAAGCACGACATAGCCGAAGACGAGGAAACGGCAGGGTTCGCCCTCCACCGAAACGCTCCATTGCATGGCCGGATCGTCGCCAGAGGCGATTGCCGAAACGATGATGGTGCGACCGGGGAGCTTGTAGATCCACCTGGTATCGCTGAGCCCCATTTCGAAGGCGGCGGGCACGCCGAGCAGGCGCCAGCCGTCGCCAAGGTCGACGAGAATGCGCAGGCCGCTCGATCGCGTCATATTGTAGGGATCGCGCGAGACCGAGAACAGCTTGTGGAAGGAGGTGTTGCCGATGGTCAGCTGCGCGGCGAAGATGCCCTGCATCCAGCAGGTGGCAGCCAGCGTCTGGTCATCGAGCAGCATATTCTGGCCGCTGCGAACGATGGCGCCGTGGCGGCGAGCCACCAGGCGTTCCTTTTCCTGGAGCACGATGTGCCTGTTATGCACTCCATCCGGCACGAAGAAGGAGAGCAGTTTTCCATCGGCCCGCTCCTCCAACATCCGCTTCGGATAAAGCGTGTCGATGGCGGCCTGATCCAGGCTGCCGCTCTCAGCAAGAGGGGCATCCTGCACGAGACTGCGTGCCGATTGAGCGGTAGCAATCGTATCGATCGCCAATTCGCCCTGAAGTTTCGGCAGGCCATCGAGATGGGTAAGGTCGGCATCGCTGGAAGCAGCCGGATGATCGGCGATGAAGAGGCCGAAGAAGGTCGTTGTGGTTGATGCACCTGCTGCTAGGGAAAGCGGCTTCGACTGAATTGTCGGGCAGGCGACCTCATGCTGGCGGCGCGTGCTCGGCAGGCTGGCGCCGAAATCCGGCACCATGACGCCATCATTGCTCTTGGGGGGCACGAGCAGCTGGATTGCATCTGTCGCGTAAGCGGCCGCACCTTCGAGGCAACCCTGCGCAAGCCACGGATTTCGCCCGCCGCCCTGCTTGAGGTTTTGTCGATTCATGATGACAGGGCCGAAGGCGGCATGGCTGGCGATGTGATGGTCGATATATTGTGAGGCATAGGCCTCGCTGTTCATCAGGAAGCCGCGATCGCCGAGGCCGACATCCTGAACGAGGATGAGATCAGCCGAAAGCATCGCGTTGGTGCTGTTTTCCAGCGAAATTTGCCAGAACCATGCGGTCTGGCTCGGATGCAGCCGGAGGCTGACGGTGTGTCGTACGCCTTCCGTTTCGCCGCTCCAGGAAAAGCCGCTCTTGCCATGGCCGAACTCTACCGTGGCTTTCGGGCCGACGATTTCGGCCGTCGCCGGCTTACGCCCGCCGATGCGCAGATAGAGCCGGCCAATACCGCCATACACAGGCGATCCGAGCACCTGATTGATCATAACGCCGCCCTGCTGGTCGGCAAAGTCGATCGAAAACAGTGTGCCGTTCGGCAGCGCCGAAGCCGAAAGACCGGCGGTATTGGCGAGCGTGATAAGGCCAAGTTCTTCGCGGCGGGGCGTTTGAAAGCTGCGATTGGTGTCCGAGGACATAAGCGTGATCTCGCTGATTCATGGATCGGATGAGGGGCACTAGATCACAAGGCGGCGCCCGATCATAGGAGGCAATTCGCCATTCACCAGCGCAATCTTTTGTGACGGCCTACGGAAAATACAGGCGCCGATCCGGCGCAATGCGCCGGATCTTTTCTGTGGGAGAGCACCCGGTGTCAGTGGTGCGGGTGCTCCGCAACCTGGTTGGCCGTGCGTATAACAGCCGAAAGATCGGCATCGTCGAAGGCTTCCTTGGAAATGCCTTTGACCTTGAACGTTCTGCTTTCGCCAGGCGCGAGATTGACCAGCATGTCGTCGACTTCGGCATTCGGACTGATGCGATCGACGAACAGGCAGACATCACGCAGGAAGGACTGCGCCGTGATGGTGATAGCAATCTCGTCCGGCGTCTGGACGCTTTCGATATCGAAGCGGGGCTGCGGATATTGCAGCTGCATGTCCTTCTCGAAGAACCACCAGGCTTCCGCATCGCCGAGGCGAGCGCGCAGATATTCGCGGCGCGGATCGCCCGGGGTCGCGACCTCGGACGGGATGTCGATATCGGTATTTTCGAAGCGATCGCAGAGGATGCGCCAGACGTGGTGACGGGCGAGCAGCTTGCCGGTGAAATCGAAACGCTCGACCGTGAAGGGCACGCGCCAGAACAGGGTCGCGTCGTTGACGGCAACGGCGGCCAGCCCATCGCCGCGTGGCTGAATGGTGAGGAGATGCGGCGCATAGCTATGCTTCAAGGCATACCACAGCGGCTTCTTCCTGCCAGCGCCATCGACGGCCGCCCAGGAGGTGACCGGCCAGCAATCGTTGAGCTGCCAGACGATGGTGCCCATGCAGGTCGGCCGATGCGAGCGCATATGGTCGATGCCGTAGCTGATTGCGCGCGCCTGGTTCAGCTGCGTGACGAAGAGCCAGTCGTCGAAATTTTGCGGGTGGGGAAACCAGCCTTCCAGCCCCTGTAGAAGCTTGTCATTGCCGCCGGTTGCCTTCTGGTGATGCAGGACCGCGGGGGAGGCCGGGGCGCGATCCTTCTCGCGAACGGATTGGGCAAGTGTTGCGAAGGTCGGCGGCGCCTGCCAGCCGAATTCGGAGCAGAAGCGCGGGATATAATTGCGGTAGGTCTCGTAGCCCACCTCGTTCCACACATCCCAGATATGCCTGCAGCCGTGCTCATCGGCATTCGGCGCGATCTCCATCGAGCCGGAATAGGGGCTGCCTGGCCAATAAGGACGGGTCGGATCGATCTCGGCCACCAGCTTCGGCAGGAGGTCGAGGTAGTAGCCGGCGCCCCAGGGGCGATTGCCCAGCACGTCCTGCCAGCCCCAGTCGAAATAGCCCCAGATATTCTCGTTATTGCCGTTCCAAATGACCAGCGAAGCGTAAGGCATGAGCCTTGTGATCGCCTCGCGCGCTTCCGCCTCGATCTCGCTGTAGACCGGCTCTTCTTCGGGATAGGTGGCGCAGGCAAACAGGAAATCCTGCCAGACCATGATGCCGGCGGCATCGCATTCCTCGTAGAACGTATCGGTCTCATAGATGCCGCCGCCCCACACGCGCAGCATATTCATATTGGCATCCCGGGCCTGGGCGATCCGCTCGCGATAGCGTTCGCGTGTCACGCGCGGCAGGAAGCAATCGTCGGGAATCCAGTTGGCGCCGCGGGCAAAGACCGGCACATCGTTGACGACGAGGGTGAAGGCGGAGCCGACTTCGTCGGGCGTCGTATCCAACCGCACGGAGCGGAAGCCGACGCGCCGCTTCCAGCCGTCAAGCGCCGCACCATCCGAGCCGAGCAACTGCAGGTCGAGATCGTAAAGCGGCTGACCGCCCATGCCGTGCGGCCACCAGACCTGCGGATTGTCGATGCGGCATTCGATCAGCGCGTGGGTCTCCCCCTGCGCGACGCGCACTTCCGCGCGCTTGCCGCCGACGGAGAGCACGAGCGCCACGCTATCCGTGCCCTTGTCGGCCCATTCGATTTCGACATGCAGGCGCGCGACGCCCTGGCTGCCTTGCAGGGTGATTTCCGGGCGGATGCTGCCGAGACGGGCCTTCGACCAGCTCTCGATCAGGATCGGCTTCCAGATGCCCGAAGTGACGACGGTCGGGCCCCAGTCCCAGCCGAAGTTGCAGGCCATCTTGCGGATGAGATTGCTTGGGCCGGGATAGTTCTGGGGAATATCGGCGGCGCTGCCCAGCTGCTTGCGGACTTCCTCGCCATGTTCATAGGCGGATTGGAAATCGACGATCAGCTCGTTGCGGCCGCTTTTCAGATGATCGCTGATGCCAAAGCGGTAGCTGCGATGCATGTTGCGGGTTTCGCCAAGCAAACTGCCGTTCAGTTCCAGGCGCGCGGCAGTGTCGAGGCCGAGGCAGGAAAGATCGATGCGCTCGGCGTCCTCGCCGTCCCAGTCGAAGGCCAGACGATAACGCCAGGCGGCGCGGCCGATCCAGTCCTGCGAGATTTCGTTGACGTCGAGATAGGGATCGGTGATCAGCTGCGCCGCCATCAGGTCGAGATGAACGTTGCCCGGCACGGTCGCGGGAATCGAATTGGGCAGGGCCGGTGCGCTGGAGGGCGCGCGAAGGCGCGAGATGGTCCAGCCGGTGTCGAGCGTCTGTCTTTTCATGTCATGTATCCGTGATGAAATGGATGTCTCAAACAGCCTTTGGCGCGATGAACTGCAGGCCCGCCTGCAGGTGGCGGTTCATGTGATAGGCGTAAGCGATTCGATCCCGTTGTTCCAACGCTTCGATAATGGCGCGATGGTCATGATAGGCGCTGTCGACGGCCTCGCGTGAGCGCTTTCCCGCCTCCATCAGCCGCTGCAACAATGGCTGCAGAATGCCATAGACTTGTGACAGGGTCTGATTGCCGGCGAAGCCGACAAGGGTGGCATGAAACCTGAAATCCAGTTCCGCAGCTTCGGCCAATGTCGATGCGGCCTTCATCGCGTCGTTGATGGAGCGCAGCCTGTCGACGGCGACTTCATCAAGCGTTTCGAACAGAAGATCGCTGAGATTGACCTCGATGAGGCGACGAAATCCCTGGATATCGAGAAAGCTCTCCGCCGAGATGTCGATAGCGAAGGAGAAGAGGTCCATCAGTGCCTGCTGGCGGCGGTCCGTAATCACCGCGCCGACCTTCTGGCGGCTTTCGACAATGCCATAGGCCTTCAGGATGCGGATCGCTTCGCGCACCGTATTGCGGCTGGTATTGAACATGGAAGCGAGCTCGGCTTCCGAGGGCAGTGCGTCTCCGAGACCGAGATTGCGCTCGCGCATCAGTCGCCGCAGCGCGTCGACCACCTGATCGACCGCGGAACCTCTATCCTCGATATCAGCGGTATCCACCACCGTCTCTCCTCCGTTGTTGAAAGCATATTGTTGGTCAATAGTGGCGTCAAGCGACCAAAGATGATGGACATTTCGCTTTTCAGCGGTATTTTGACCGACAAATGGAGGGGACATCATATGGAAAGCTGCTGGCGGTGGTTCGGCCCGAAGGATCTCGTTCCGCTCTTGCATGCGCGCCAGGCCGGCGCGACAGGCATCGTCACGGCATTGCATGAAGTCTCGCATTCGCGCGTCTGGACGCCGGCCGAAATCGAGGCGCGAAAGGCGCTGGTGGAAGCGGCGGGGTTGCGCTGGAGCGTCTGTGAATCGATCCCGGTACCAAACGCGATCAAGCTCGGCGGGGCAGGAGCAAAGGCTGCGATTGGTGTCTGGAAGGACAGTCTCGCCCATCTCGCCCGCGCTGGCATCAAAACCGTCTGCTACAATTTCATGCCGGTCGTCGACTGGACGCGTACGGATCTGCGCTTCGAAATGCCGACCACCGCGCTCGCATTGCGTTTCGACATGGCGGAGTTCGTTGCCTATGATGTCTTCGTCCTGCGCAGGCAAGGTGCGGAAGAAAATTATGCGCCGGACCTGCTGCGGCGTGCCGAGGAGCGGCTGAAAGGGCTCTCGCCGGAGGCCGTGCAACGGCTGGAGAATAACATCATCGCCGGTCTTCCTGGCGGCGAAGACAGCTATGGCCGCGATGCCATACGCTCGGCCATCGCACTCTTCGACGGTATGACGGCTGAGGATCTCCAGGCCAATCTCGAAGCCTTTCTGCACGAGATCGTGCCAGTTGCCGCAGAGCTCGGTGCGAGACTTGCGATTCACCCCGACGATCCGCCCATCTCGCTTTTTGGCCTGCCCCGCGTCGTCTCGACGGCGTCGGATCTGCGCCGCATCCTCGGCAATGTCGACGATCCGGCCAACGGTTTGACGCTCTGTGTCGGATCTCTCGGCTCTCGCGCCGACAATGATGTGTTTGCTATCGCAAGCGAATTTGCCTCGCGCATCAATTTCGCGCATCTGCGCGACGTTGCGCTCGAAGCCGATGGTTCATTCGTGGAGGCCTCCCATTTGGAGGGGCGCAGCGATATGTATGCCATCCTGCGCACATTGCTCACGGAGGAGGCACGGCGTCGCAAGGAAGGCCGGGAAGACCATATGATCCCGATGCGGCCGGACCACGGACATCTGATCGGCGACGATATCGATAAGCCGACCAATCCCGGCTATTCCCTCATCGGCCGCTTGAAAGGTCTTGGCGAACTTCACGGCGTCATCCATGCGATCGGCAAAGCAGGGCTTTGAACCTCACGGCATTTGCCGTCCCATGTCGGTGAAAAGGGGCGGAGGAATAAAGCCTGCTGTTGCATATTCGATAGGCTTTTGCCTAAAGTTTAACCTTGTTACAATTTTGATTTTATTTAGTTTTCTCGTCTATCAATGTCCAATTCGCTGATCTTCAAACTCGAATTGGCAAGGTCGACCTCCTATGAATTCCGTTTGGCCCGACGCCCCGAACGACGATTTTCGGTCACTTTTCAAGACGCATCCGTCTCCGATGTGGGTCTATGATCCCGAGACGCTGAAATTCCTGATCGTCAACGATGCCGCCCGCGATCTCTATGGCTATAGCCTCGCTGCTTTTGCGGTCATGACCGTCCTTGATATCCGGCCTCCGGAAGAGCGCGAACGCATGCTCGATGCGGTGCACCACCGCACCGACATCGAGACGGCGCAACGCTGGACGCATCTGAAGGCGGATGGCGAGACATTCGAGGTTCTGACCTATGGGCGGGAAATCCGCTTCGACGGCAAGATGGCGATTCTGGCGATCGTGCAGGACCGCACCGAGGTCAATGCGGCACGGCGGCAGGTCGATGCCACCCAGTCGCTGCTGGACAGCATCGTCGACAATCTCCCCGTCGGCGTTTTCGTCAAGGACATGGAGCGGGATGGTCGTTATATCCTGTTCAATGAGGCGTGCGGCGCCATCGTCGGGCAGGCAGCACCAGATGTGATCGGCAAGTCGGATCGTGCGATATTTTCCGATGAGCAGACGGCGCTTTTCCGGGAGCAGGACAAGCTTGCCTTCGAAACCGCCGAAACCGTCTACTTCGAGGAAACCATTCACACGGTGGACGGCGTATTGCGTATCCTGAAGACAGCGAAACGGGCGCTTCCCGCCCCGTCAGGGCAAGCGCCGCGCTATGTTCTCGGCATTTCCCAGGATGTGACCGAGGAGCGCAGCGTCGAGGCAAGGCTTGCGCATCTTGCCATGCATGATTCCTTGACCGGGCTTCCGAACAGAGCTTTCTTTTCCGAGAACATCGTGCGGCAGGTGGCTGCTGCGAGGCCGGAAAAGCCAATCGCGCTGCTCTATATCGATGTCGATCATTTCAAGCATATTAATGACAGCAAGGGCCATGCCGCCGGCGACATGCTCCTGCGCCAGGTTGCCGAACGCCTCCAGCAGCTTGCCGAGAGGAGCGATCTGGTCGCGCGCCTGGGTGGCGACGAGTTCGCGCTGGTTTTACGGATGACGGATGCCGGGCGAGCGCGCCGCTTCGCCGACCTGTTGTTGCAATCGCTGTCGGCACCCTTCGATCTCGATGGCGTCCGGGAACATGTGACCTGCAGCATCGGCATTGCCATTGCGCCCGAGCACGGCAACGATGCTGACGTGCTGATGCGGGACGCGGATCTGGCGCTCTATGCCGCCAAGACGAGCGGCCGTTCGACCTATCGGTTCTACCAGACGGAGATGCGGCTCGAAGCTGAACGGCGCCATCAGCTCACGCTGGAGCTTCGTGAGGCGTTGCAGAACGACGAATTCGAACTTCATTACCAGCCGATCATTCGTCTGGACGAAGATACTCTCTCCGGCTTCGAAGCTCTGATCCGCTGGCGCCATCCGAAGCGCGGACTCATCTCGCCGGCAGAATTCATCCCCATCGCCGAAGAAACGGGGATGATCGTTCCGATCGGCGACTGGGTGCTGAGGGAAGCTTGCCGGACCGCCATGGAGTGGCCCGGCAACCTGAAAGTGGCAATCAATCTCTCCGTCTATCAATTCCGTCATTCGAGCCTGCTGGCCACCGTCGTTTCAGCACTGAGCGAGACAGGTCTTTGTCCCGGACGCCTGGAGATCGAGGTCACGGAATCCATCCTGCTTTCCGAGGTCGAGCAAAGCTTATCGCTGCTGCGTGCCCTCAAGGAGCTCGGTATTCGCATCGCGATCGATGATTTCGGCACGGGCTATTCCTCGCTCAGCTATCTGCGCTCCTTCTCTTTCGACAAGATCAAGCTCGACCGCAGTTTCGTCGCCGGCATGGATGCCGATCCCGGTAATCTTGCCATCGTGCGGGCCGTAGTTGGCATCGCCTCCGGCTTCAATGCGGTCACATTGGCTGAAGGCATCGAGACGGAGGCTCAATTGGCAAAATTGCGAGCCGAGGGCTATCACGAGGTGCAGGGTTTCCTGCTCGGCCGGCCAATGTCACGCGAGGATGCCCTGGCGCGAATTCTCCGTGAGGCCTATCCCGCCCCGACGTTACGTGCCCGAAAACCAGCGCATGTATGACCGCCGAAACCTTCGGGCGGCCGTCGCAATTAATAACCAAAAAAATTTGGTACCTTGTTGTCGGGAAGGGTGGTTGACCAACGTCCTTGGATCAGCCCCGACAAGGGCGCGACACAAAGAACCGTTCCAAGGAGACCAACATGAGTGATGCAACAGAACAGTCCCAGCAGCCGCGCGTGCCGGTTCGCGGCGGCGTCGTAGCCTATCTGACGGTAGATGGCGCTGTGAAGGCAGCCGAATTCTACAAGCGCGCCTTCGGCGCCGAGCAGGCCTTCATGTATCCGGTCGATGAAAAAGGCCGGACCATGCATATTCATCTCTACATCAACGGCAGCTCGGTCATGCTCGGCGACGCTTTTCCGGAATACGGCCATGCGCTGGAAAAGCCGCAGTCCTTCACGATGCAGCTTGTCGTCGATGACCTCGATTTCTGGTGGAAGCGTGCCGTCGATGCGGGAGCGGAAGTGGTCGTCGAGCCGCAGGTTATGTTCTGGGGCGATCGCTGGGGCCAGCTGCGCGATCCATTCGGCGTCGCCTGGGCGATGAATGCGCCGGTCAACGGCTGACGATATAATGCCCTCGGTGTTTGTGGCGCCGAGGGCATTTCTTTTGGTCCGGCTGCGAAGACGCTATTCTGCAAGCAGGGTCCGCGAGAGAGGATGCTCAGCGTCCGTAAGGCCGTCCAGAACCGAATAGTGATGCTTGTCGGGCTCCACCACGACCTCGGTCGCCGCGCCGAGCCCGGTCCAGATATTGGCGAGCAGCGCATTCTGGCGGACGAATTCGGCGCGCTCGGCACCGCCAGCCCAACAGGTTAGGCGAATGTTGTCGACCGGCTCGAGGAGAGCCGGGCTTTCGGTCCTTGCTTCGGCGTCGTCGATCTGAAGCTGCGCGTTCATGCTGCGCTTCATGATCGGGCGCAGATCATGAAGGCCGGAAATGGCAAGCACATGGCGAATGCGTTTGCGGATTGTCTCGTTCAGCGGCGATGTCGTTGTCATCATGCGGGCGACAAGCTGACCGCCCGCCGAATGGCCGGTCAATACGATGGGTCCGCTGACGAGTTCAGCCGCTTTCGTGATCGCGGAGGCGATTTCCTTGCCGATCCCGGCGATGCGATTTTCCGGGCAAAGCGTATAGGACGGGATCGCAACCGCGTATCCTCTGATAATTGAGCCTGCTGCAAAGTGCGACCAGTAGCTTTTGTCCAGTTGCAGCCAGTAACCGCCATGGACGAAAACCACCAATCCCTGCGGCTGGCTTTCGGGCAGAAAGAGATCGAAGCGATTGCGCTCCGCAGGACCATAGGCCAGATCGAGTTTCGCGCGTCCCGCGGTCGTCAGCCTGTCACGGAAGGATTTTGCCGGCTCGACCCAGGCGGCTGGCCAGTGATCGCCGTCGACGATATAGGCGCCATTGGTATAGGCTGCGTCCCAATCGGTGACCCTGAAATAGCTCATGTTCAGCTTCCTCTCTCCAGCTGCCGACGCCTGTAGATCAGGTCACGGCCGCGCGCACCGCAAAGCGTGCGTCCTTCCATGATCCGCTGCTCAGGATTTCCTCAAGCACCGTCACGGCGCGCCATACGTCATGATAACCGACATAGAGCGGCGTAAAGCCGAAGCGCAATGTCGACGGGGCGCGGAAATCGCCGATGACGCCGCGTTCGATCAGCGCCTGCATGACCTCATAAGCATTGCTGTGGATGAAGGACACCTGGCTGCCGCGCTTTTCGCTGTCGCGCGTCGTCTCGAGTTCCACACCATATTGGCCGCATTTGGCTTCGACCAAACGGATGAAGAGATCGGTCAGCGCTATGCTTTTCCGGCGCAGCGCGTTCATGTCCACCTCATCCCAGATGGAGAGCGCTCCTTTCAGAGCCCGCAAGGAGAGGATCGGCTGCGTGCCGCAGAGAAAACGCTTGATGCCGGCATCGCCGTCGAAGCTTTGTTCGAAGGCGAAGGGACGGGCGTGGCTCCACCAGCCACTGAGCGGCTGGACGATCGATGCGTGATGACGCTTCGCCGCGTAGATGAAGGCCGGCGCGCCCGGGCCGCCATTCAGATATTTGTACGTGCAGCCGACGGCGAAATCGGCACCGGCACCGTCGAGATCGACGGGCAGGGCGCCGGCGCTGTGACACAGATCCCAGATGACGAGTGCGCCCGCTGCCTGGATGCGCTTCGTCAGTGCCACCATGTCGCGCAGTTCGCCGCTCTTGTAGTTGACATGATTGACGAGAACGACGGCGACGGTCTCATCGATCAATTCCTCGATGGTGTCGGCATCGCGGCCTTCGAGGCGCAGCGTGACACCTGGGCGCGTCGAAACGACGCCTTCGGCCATGTAGAGATCGGTCGGGAAACTGTCGCCCTCCGCCACGATCACGTTGCGATCCGGTCGCATCGCGAGCGCCGCATGAAGTGTCTTGTAGATGTTGATCGAGGTGGAGTCGGTCACGACAGTCTGCCCTTCGGCAGCGCCGATCAGTCTGCCGATACGATCACCGAGTTCCAGTGGCAGATGAAACCACCCGGCGCTGTTCCAGCTGCGGATCAGGCCATTGCCCCATTCTTCCATGGCGGCCTGGCGCACTTCGGCAAAAACCTCGTGCGAGGCCGCGCCGAGCGAATTGCCGTCGAGATAGATGACGCCAGCGGGCAGGGCGAAGCGGCTGCGGAAGACGCGCAGCGGGTCGGCCTCGTCCATGGCCTCGACGGCCGCGAGATCGGGAAGGCTATCCATGATGTCGTTGCCTCGTAAACTTATTCGCGAATGGTTTCTCGGGTGACGGCTCCGCCGCGGCTGCGGCGGATGCTCGGCAGCGCCAGCATGATCAGCACGAACAGGCCGGTAGCGAGTTTGAGGTTCGGCGGCGGCATGCCGGCGGCAAGGCAGAGCGATACGAGCTGATAATAGATGATGGAGCCGACGAAGGGCGCCAGCAACTGACGCAGGACTGTCTGCTTGCCGGTGAAAGCTTCGCCGATCATCAGCGCTGCAAGGCCGTTGATGAGGATGCCGATACCCATATTGACATCGGCAAAGCCCTGCGATTGCACCATCAGTGCACCGCTTGCGGCTGAAAAGGCGCTGGCGATGCCGACGCCGCCGATGGTGGCAGCCCAGACATTGATGCCCTGTGCCTCGGCCATGTCGGGATTGGAGCCGACCGCCCGCATGGCCGTGCCTTTCTCCGTCTTGAAGTAAAGGTTAAGGGCGATCAACACGATGATGGCAAGCAGGCCGGCGATGACGATCTTGCTCGCGGGAAAGCCGGGCTCGGTGAATGGCACGACATCGAACACGGTCGGAGAGCCGAAGACGGAGAGGTTCGATTTGCCCATGATGCCGAGGTTGACACTATAGAGCATGGTCGACATCAGGATGCCGGCAAGCAGCGTATGGATGCGGAAGCGCAGGTGAATGAAGGCCGTGCAGCAGCCGGCGGCAAGGCCGACGGCGAAGGCGACCGCAATGGCAAGCGGCGGCGCGACGCCGGCGGCAAGCAGGATGCCGCAGACGCAGCCGCCGAGCGGAAACGCACCTTCACTGGTCAGATCCGGAAAGCTCAGCATACGGAAGGGGATCATGATGCCGAGGACGACGAAGCTCAGGATGAAGCTCTGCGCCAGCGTGACCGGGATGAGCGAGACGAAGCTCGAAACGGTTGATTGAATGAAATCCATCATGATGTCAGCTCACCAGCAGCATGCGGTCGGTCTTGACGGCGAAGTGGCCGATCAGTTCGGGCACGGTGATGCGCCGCTTGCCATCTCCGGTTATTTCGAGATGGACGCGGCCGGCATCGAGCATGATGATGCTGTCGCCGAAATCGACGGCGTGCTGCATGTTGTGCGTGACCATCAATGTCGTCAGCTTCAGCGCCTCGACCGTGCGCACTGTTGCCTGCATGACGATATCGGCCGTGCGCGGGTCGAGCGCGGCTGTGTGTTCATCGAGCAGCAGCACATCTGGCGAGCCACCGACCGCCATGATGAGCGACAGCGACTGGCGCTGGCCGCCCGAAAGAAGCTCTACTTTTGTGTCCAGCCGATTTTCGAGGCCGAGGCCGAGGACGGCGAGCCGATCCTTGTAGGCGGCGAGCCGCGCCGCATTCAGGCCGGGCCGAAATCCTCTGGCTTTGCCGCGCAGTTCCGCCAGAAGCATGTTTTCGCCGACCGTCATGCTGGCGGCGGTTCCCTTCATCGGATCCTGAAATACGCGAGCCAGACGCGCGGCGCGTTTGTGGACCGGCATGTTCGTCACGTCATCACCGTTAATGAGGATCTGACCGGAATCGAGGCTGAGAGCGCCGGAAATCGCATTCAGCATGCTGCTCTTGCCGGCGCCGTTGGAACCGATGACGACGCCGAATTCGCCTGTCTTGAGGGAGAGCGTCAGGCCATTAAGCGCGACCTTTTCGTCGGGCTGGCCTCTGTAGAAAACCTTGCGCGCGGATTTGATCTCAAGCATCCGTGCCTCCCCTGCAGTGTAGGGTTATGAAATGGCGGCGTTCCTGACGCCGCCATGGATCGGATTGATCCTACAGCGCCGCGCGTCACATCTGACGCGCAAAAGTCGCTGTAGCACTTTAAAGCTGCTGCATAATTTTATCCTTAGATCGACATCGATTTAAGGAATTATGCAGTAGAAAATGCCGCCTATTACTTCGTGAAGCAATTGCAATCGGCAAGCGAAGCCGGAACTTCGGCGCCGAATGCTTTCAACACGGTCTTGTTGATCAGCGGCGCGTGGTCCTTGTAAGCCGGAACGGAGGGCTTGATCGTCTTCGGATCGGCACCCTTGAGGATCTCAGCGGCGATCTTGCCGGCATTTTCGCCAACCTGCTCATAGTTGACAGCAAAGCTTGCCGGCACGACGCCATTGCGGACGGCCGCGTCGTCGGAATTGACGATCGGGATCTGAGCCTGGCGGGCGGCGGCGGCAACGGCGGGGATTGCCGGCTGCAATAGGTTGGAAGCGGGCGTGTAGATCACGTCTGCCTTGCCGGCGAGCGATGCGATGCGCTGCTGAATGTCGTTGACATTGTCGACGCCGACCGGAACCACTTCGAAGCCGGCTGCCGGAGCGGCGGCCTTGACCTTGTCGATCAGCGCAACGTCGTTGGCCTCGCCCGGATTATAGGGCACGCCGATGCGCTTGGCATTCGGAAGCAGCTTCTTGGTGAAGGTGAGGATGGCCGAGATGTCCTGCAGGTCGCTCGAGCCGGTGATGCCTGTGTCACCGGCGTCCCAGGACGGGACGAGCTTGGCGGCGACGGGATCGGTGACGGCCGTAAAGACGATCGGAATGCCGGAGCCGGCCAGCGCCTTCTTGGCAATCTGCGATACGGGGGTGGTCACCGTATACATCAGCTTCGGATGTTCGGATTGCAGCTTGGCGATCATCTGCGGAACGAGCGAGGCGTCGAAGCTCGTGTTGCTTTCGGAATAGACGACATCCTTGCCTTCGACGAAGCCGTTGTCAGCAAGAGCCTTCTTAAAGCCGGCAATCGATGCGTTGAGCTGCGGATGCTCGCCGAAGTTGGCGATGGCGATCTTGATGGGCTCGGCCGATGCGGTTGCAACGCTTGCTGCGAAGGCGCCGACGACAGCGAGGCCGGCCAGCCACTTGGACGTAGATCTCAGCATATTTTCCTCCCGGTGTAATAAGGAGCCGTTTTCCTTCGGCTCTCTCGGGCAGGGATCATAGCGAGTGCTGCAGGCCTGTCAATTTGTGATATATGATATTCACGATGGGCATATATAATATATAATTTCCGGATAAGGAGCTTTTATATATAATCTGCGCCTGGGGAGGATCGGGACGAGGGCCATGCAGGACAAGGATGCGCTGAGCAAGACGGAAGCGGCTTACTGGCTGTTGCGACGCGACATCCTCAATACCAAGCTAAGGCCTGGTGCCTCTCTTCGGTTGAGCGCCCTTCGGGATATCTACGGCCTCGGCTGGACGCCGCTTCGCGAGGCGCTGTCGCGGCTGGAGGCCGAAAAGCTTGTGACTGCGATCAGCAATCGCGGCTTCGCTGTCGCTCCAGTATCGCGGGCCGAACTGGAGGACCTGACGCGGGCGCGCATGGTCGTAGAGCTGCCGCTTCTCATGGAGTCGATTGAGAAGGGTGGCCCGGATTGGGAATCGGCCGTCGTTACTGCACATTATCGCCTCTCACGCTGCAAGATCGTGCCCGACTCCGCCTCGGAGGAGATGGCGGACGAATGGGATGAGAAGCACAGCGCCTTTCACGCTGCGCTTGTCAGCGCGGCAACGTCGAACTGGCTCCAGCGTTTCCAGTCCACCATCTCGGATCAGCTTCGCCGCCACCATCGTTTTCTCGGCCTTGCGCCGACGCAGCGCGCGGCTGCTGGCCTTTCGATCGGTTATGAAAAAGCCGTTGCCGCTTTGCAGGATGCCATGGCGATCGAGCATCATACGGCATTGATGGAAGCGGCCCTCGACCGGGATCTGGAACGTGCCAGAGCGCTGATGACCGAGCATATCGGGTACACGCTGCAGGTTTATATTCGCTCGGAGGGTCATGTGAGTTAGGTCGAAACCGGATCATCGGAGAGCTGGAACGCTTGGCGCGCGAGATGTCTCCCCCTGCAGGTTTTCGTCGATAAGCCGCTCGTCAGCGCCGCCAAGGAAAATATCCTTGCCGGCGTTGCCGCTATCGAATGCGAACTGGTGCGCACCCCAGGGTCTTTCCAGCCCGTTCCAGTGATTGCAGCTCCATCGGTTCGATTCCCGTTAGGAGCGCTCAACTTGGGCCTGCCTGGGGTGGGTGATCGGTCATTGCCCAAAGCGACTGGGTAGGAAAGGGCATGCGTTGTCGCTGATGCGACGTTCCAATGCGTCGAGTACCAGATCCGCCGTTTTGGGAGCTGCCGCGATGCCGACATGCCCGTGGCCGAATGCGGCGATCAGGCTGGGATGGCGTGACAGTGGGCCGATCACAGGAAGCCCGTCGGGCGTGGATGGCCGATGTCCCATCCAGAGGCGAAGGTGGGGTGTCTTGTCGGCAGCCAGATAGGGGTAGCTCGCCAGGGCATGGCGTTGCAGCACCTGCGCGCGCTCCCAATTAGGGGGTTTGTTCACGGTTGCAAGCTCGACCTGGCCCGAAAGGCGCAGGCCCATATTGGTCGGCGTATTGGCCATCCGGCCGGTACTCGGCATGACGGGAATTTCGAAGGGTGCCTGCCCTGATGTCACAGTCACATGATAGCCCCGTTCGCTCTGCATCGGAATGCGCACGCCAAGCGGGCGAAGCAGGCGGCCGGAATGTATGCCCGCGGCCACGACGATGCGGTCGGCAGATAGCGTCTCGCCACCCTCCAGCACCGCCTGCGGCGTTACGCCGTCGAGGATAGCTGTCACGGCGGACTGGTGGAATTGTACACCCTTGCGTCGAGCGGCTTCCACAATGCCGGCTACATAGCTTCCGGTGTCGCGGCAATGGGCGCCGTTCACCACATGGATGGCGAAGCGATAGGGGGGACCGAGAGCCGGAAGCCTTTTCCGGATTTCGGTCTCGTCCCACTCCACATATGCTACGCCGTTTTCTCGGCGCAGTTCCCAGCTCAGCGCTTCCGCCTCGAAGGAGGCCCGGTCGGGATAAGCGTAGAGCAGCCCTTTCTGAAGAACGAGCTGTTCCTGTCCGGTCTTTCGCGCGAGTTCCAGATGTCGCTCAGGGCCATCATGCAGCAGGAAGTTCAGCAATTTCGCCGTCCGGCGTACGCGGGTCTTACTGGCGCCAGCCCACAAGAACCGCAGGAGCCAAGGCGTCAGCTGCGGCAGCGACCTCCAGTCGATCGTCAGCGGCCCGTTTCGATCGAGAAGGAAACCGGGAACCTTACGCCACAGGCCGGGCATGCTCATCGGAATGATCGATGCCGGGCTGATCCAGCCGCCATTGCCGTAGCTTGCCCCGGCTTCGCTACCCGGGGCGTTGCCGTCGCAAAGCGCGACATCCCAGCCTGCTTCTGCCAATCTCAATGCCGCGGTGGCACCGATAATGCCAGCGCCAACAACGATTACCTTGCCTGTCATTGCCGTTTCGTCCTGCTCTCAGGAAAGTCCGCCATGGAAATGGCTGAGGAATTCTCGCGTTCTCGTCTCGCGAGGCTCGTTGATGACTTGGCGCGCGTCACCCGACTCGACGACGAAGCCGTCCTGCATGAAGATGACCGTATCGGCGACATCGCGGGCAAAGGCCATCTCATGAGTGACGAGGATCATCGTCATGCCCTGCTCGGCGAGCTGACGAATGACCGCCAGAACTTCGCCGACCAGTGCAGGGTCGAGTGCCGAGGTGGCCTCATCAAACAGCATGACTTCTGGTTTCATGGCGAGCGCGCGCGCGATCGCCACGCGCTGCTTCTGCCCGCCCGAAAGCTGCTCCGGGCGCGCGTCGGCTTTCGCGACCAGGCCGACCTTGGCGAGAAGCTCCATCGCGACGGTTCGCGCGGAATTCCTGTCCTGCTTCAGCACGCTCACAGGCCCAACCATCACGTTGTCGATGACGCTCATATGCGGGAACAGATTGAAGTTCTGAAACACCATACCGGTATTGGCACGGAAGGCCGCAAGGTCCTGGTCGCGCATGGCAACCCGGCCCGCGGAAAAATCCATCCGCCTCCCGCCGATGGTAATGCAGCCCGCATCCGGCAACGACAGCAGATTGAGGCTGCGCAACAGGGTCGACTTTCCCGAGCCGCTTGGCCCGATCATCGCCACCACATGACCGCGCGGCACCGAAAGGTTGATGTCCTTCAAGACGTCGAGAGGACCGAAGGATTTCTTCAGGCCCACGACCTCGATCATCGGCTCTTCTGCGCCCATTCTCTCTATCTTGCCATTCATGCCTTACGACCCTCCAGCCAGTGCGCCAGGCGTGTCATGGGAAACAGGATCGCCAGATAGACGAATGCAATCAAAGTGTAGGTTTCAAGCGGCCGGTAGGTGGCCGAGGTCACGAGCTGACCTTGATAGAGCAGGTCGGGCACGGCAAGCACGGAGAGAAGCGAGGTGTTTTTGAGCTGCAGGACAGACTGGTTGACCAGCGGCGGCACCATGCGGCGCAACGCCTGCGGCAGAATGATCTTGGCCATCAACTGGCCTCGACGCATGCCGATCGCGCGGCCGGCATCCCATTGCCCGGCATCGATCGAGACGATGCCGCCCCGAATGATTTCCGCATAGAACGCGGCGCCGTACATGGTCAGCGTGATGAAGGCTGCCATCGCAGGGGAGATCTGAATTCCGACCAGCATGGGTAAGGCATAGTAACACCAGACCAGTTGCACGAGGACGGGCGTACAGCGAAAGAGTTCCACGATCGTCATGATCGGAACGGTGACGATTTTCAGACCCGAAAGCCGGGCAAGAGCGAAGAGCGTGCCGACAAGGATTCCGGAAACGATGGTCAGAACGGTAAAGCCGACCGTGTAGCCCAAGCCCTGAAGAAAGAGGCCGCGATACTGCCAAAGGCTGGAAAAGTCCCATTGATACTGCATCACAGCGCGCTTTGTTCTGCCCGGCTGAAAGTCCGGGGAGAGGTTGATGTAAAAAGCCACTCGCCCAATGTCAGGATGTCGAAGACGGGAAGGCCGAGAGCCGTCGCGATCGCCTGCGCAAAGGGTGGCATGTTGGTGCATTCCAGCACGATGGCGCCGACCGACGGATGCTCGGCGACGAGCTTGCGTGCAGCATCGACCACCTCGGCCTCCAGCGCCGCGTGATCGTATGCGGCAGAGCCTTCGATGAGGGCGTGGAATGCCCCGTTGTCGGGCACGCCGCGCACGGGCACGGATGGATCTGCCCCGCAGGCTTCGAACACCTCGGGAACGAGGCTGGCTGCGTCATACGTTATCACGCCGGGGCGCAGGCCTGCACCGAGCGCCATCTCGACCATGGGCAGCTGCATGAGACTGGAGGCAGCCACCGGCACGCCCAACGCCTCGGCCAGTTTCCGTTGGTGTCGCGCCATGAAGCCGCAGGACGTGACAATCGCGCTGCAGCCCTCCGAGATCAGCTCCCGTCCGGCGGCGACGAAATCATCGACGAGACCCTCGCCGCCGGCACGGAGGACGAGGGAAACGGATGCACCGCGCACCTGACGGAACCGGACCGGAAAGCGCCATGATCCAGCATGGCCGACATCGCCGGGCGGGCGTTCGAACGTCGTGTCCAGCATGATGATGCCCAAGGCACCCGAAGAGACGGACATGGTCGTGCCTGTCAGAAGGTCAGGCTTGCAGGCAGTGCAGCCTTGTCGACACCCACGAGCGCGAGGCTATCGACAATCCAGCCCGAGACCTTGCCTTGTCTGCGGCGTTCCGCAAGCCAGGCATCGACATAGTCGCGGAACTCGCCGTTCGGATCGCGGCGCACGCCGATGGTGGTCGGCTGGCTTCCGTGAGGGTCGGGAATGATGAGTTTGACGTTTGGAGCGAGGTGTTTCGTCGTCACGACAGCGAGGAGCGCGACCTGGATGATGGCATCGGCGCGACCCGACTGAAGCGCCAGAATGGTCTCATCGGCAGATTTGAGCGCAACCAGCGTGCAGTTCGGCAGGTTCTTGCGCGCGAAGTTGTCCTGCGTCGAGCCGAGGTCGACGGCCACCCGCATCTCCGGTCTGTTCATTTCCTCCCACTTCGTCACCTCCAGATCCTTGCGGGCAACGAGCGTGAAGGTATTGTCCATCAGTGCCTTGGTGAAATCGACAACCTTGGCGCGCTCCGGGTTGTTGCTGAGCCCGAACATGATATCGATCTTGTTGCTTTGAAGATCGATCACGGAGTTGCCCCAGGTCGTCTCGACCAGTTCCAGCTTGACGCCGATATATTGCGCGAGGTCTTGTCCCATCGCGACGCAGAAACCTTCCCATTTTCCGGTTGCGAGATTCTTGTGATAATAAGGCTCGGTGCCTGCAAACACGCCGATCCGTAGCGCCCCCCGCGCCCGGATCGCTTCGAGCGTCGGACCTTCGGTCGCTGCAAGAAGTGCGGAGGATGGAAGTAGCGCAGCAGCGCCTGCGAGCAGCACTGCCCTTCCGAAATCACGTCTGTTCATGGTCATATCCCAGTTGATTGCTCGTTCCCTATTGCGCCTTGCGGGCGATCAATGCGTTTTCGCGATTGATTTTGTTGGAAAGCACGACCGAATAGGTCACGCTTTCGATTTCTTCGATCCGCGCAAGCTCATCGATGAGCGCTTCCAGATCTTCTAAAAAATTGACGTTCACGCGGCAGAGAATGTTGGCCGGGCCGCTGATCGCGTCGGCGGTCAGGATCTCGGGATAGCCGCGCAATACCGCAAACAGCCTTTGCGTCGCGCGCAGGGCGGTGGTGATGAAGATATAGGCTGAAACGCTTTGATCAATCTCGCGACGGCCCACGATCGCACGATAGCCAAGAATGACGCCGCGACGTTCCAGCCGCTCGATACGCTCCCGGACACTTGAGCGCGCGAGGCCGACGCGTCGCGCCAGTTCACTGGCCGTTACGCGTGCGTTTTCCTCCAGGATGCTAAGCAGATTGCGGTCAATGCTATCGCCGTAGTCCATGTCGTTCCCACTTTCTTTTGCGGGAAGACTGGGGCCAAATTTTCCCAAAGAAAAGCATTGAAAAATGGGTTCTTCATGACTTTTATTCATGCTGGTCAACAGGAGCTTCGTCATGCGCCGTTTTCTGCCGTCCTTGAGCGCCCTGCATGCCTTCGATGCATCCGTGCGTCACTTGAGCTTTACCAAGGCTGCCGAGGACATGGGGATCACGCAGAGCGGCATCAGCCGGCAGATAAAAAACCTTGAGGATTTTCTTGGACTTACCCTGTTCGAGCGCGCCGGCCCGAAGCTGGTGCTGACGGAGGAGGGCGCGCGCTATTACGATGAGATTTCGCGCCTGCTCGACAAGTTAGAAGATGTCTCCATCGATGCCGTCCGCGGTCGAAAGGCGCAGAGCATGCTGAAGATCGGCTTTCCGCCGACATTGATGCGGCGCTGGGGTGCTGCGATGCTGACCGCCTTTGCAGCCGCCCATCCTCAAACATGGTTCGAGGTCTATCCCTGTCGTCACGATCTCGATTTCGCGGCATCCGAGCTGGATCTTGCGTTCGTGCGCGGTACGGGCAATTGGAGCGGGGCGCGCAGTCAGTTGCTCTTCGATGAAGAGTTGATCGTTGTGGGAGCGCCGAATCTGGTGCCATTGCAAGGCCTGCCAAACGACGAGGCGCTGCTGGAATACCCGCTGATCCAGAATTCCAGCCGGCCGAGCCTGTGGCTGCATTGGCTGCGGGGAGCAGGTGTGCACTACAAGAGCCGCATCTACGGTCCGCGTTTGCCGAACTTCGATATGATCCTCGAATGTGCCATCAGCGGCATGGGGCTGGCGGTCGTTCCCGAGCTCCATGTGCGCACCGAACTTGCCGCAGGAATTCTGAAGCCCGCCTTAAGCAGGCTCCAGACGTCGGGGGAAGGCTTTTATCTCTGTTTCCCGCAGGCGCGGATGAACTCGGCCAACGTGCGGATCTTCCGCGATTGGTTCGCCACCGAATTCACGCGCCGGCGGCAATTCCTGCCTCTGGCGTATCCCTTGGATCAAAAATAGGCCTTCTCCACCGGCTTTAGCTCGAGCGGATCCTCTCCCCGCTTCAATAGCCATGAATAGACCGGCGGTACCCGGTCTGCGATGGATTCGACATGAACGTCGATGAAGCACGGCCCATCGTCGTGAGCAAAGGCGGACGCCAACGCGGTATCGAGTTCCGAAGCCGTTTTGGCCGTCCATGCCTTGAGACCATAAGCCTCCGCGATTGCCTGACCGCGCGGCGCCAGAAAATCCACACCGAAGCAATGATTATGGCCTTTGAGCCGGTGGAGGCCCTTGATCCAGCCGAATGTCCCGTTGTTGAAGAGGATAAGGATCGCCGGCACCTGCAGGCGCACCAGCGTTTCCAGTTCGCCGACCGTCATGCCGAACGATCCGTCGCCGAAGAGACCGATCGGCCTCTTGGATGGATCGGCCCGCCAGGCTCCGACTGTGGCGGGAAGCGCTGAACCCAGGCCACCAAAGGCACGTGGTATGGCAAAGCGGGTCTCGCGGTCATTGATTTTGAGGAAGCGCGTCATGTATGGGGTCGGCGTTCCCGCATCGGAGTAGATGAGCGCGGGCTTGCCGGAAGATTGCAAAGCTTGATTGAAAGCACGCACGGCGCGCTCGGGCCGTAACGGAACCCGCTCGTCGGAAAGCGCCTCCTCCGCATGCTCCCAAAAGACTTGCCGACGCCGGTTGAGCTCACCGACCCAGGCTTCGTGCAATACGGGCTCGATACTTGCTTTCAGCTCCAGCAACTCCGTGAGGACAAGCAAGGCATCTCCCTGGATGGACAGCAGATTCTCGTAGTTGTTCGCCATGATCTCGGGTGAGATATCGATCTGCGCCAGGCGTTTATTGAGCGTGATCCGCGGAAAGGTCCAGCCGATGGTGACGACCGAACCAATGCGCGAGCCTACGAACAGCGTGAAGTCGGAATGTTCAAGCGCCCAGTTCGCATGCGGATGATATCCGTTGTCGCCGATGACGCCGATTGCGAGGCGATGGTCGTCATCGATTGCACCCTGGCCAGTCATCGTCGTGCACATCGGCACATTGAATTTTTCGGCAAGCCGGGTGATCTCGTGGCCTGCACGGGCGCGGTTCACCCCACCTCCCGCCACGATCAGCGGTCGCTCGGCCCTGGAAAGAAGCTCCAGCAGCTTTTCGAGCTTCGAGCGCGGCGGCAGCGTGGGATAAGCAGGGAAGGTACGGCATTCCTCCTCGACATGCAGAGATATTCGCGTCAGGTCTATCTCGGCCAGAAGCATATCCTCGGGGATCTGCAGATGTACCGCGCCAGGTTTGCCTGAGCAGGCGACGCGAAAGGCGCGGCGGATGATTTCGGGCAGCTTTTCCGGCGTCTTTACCTGCACGGACAGCTTTGTGACCGGTTCGAACAGTTTCGCGCAATCCAATTCCGTCAGGACGCCGCGCCCCTCGCCGGGTAGTGGAATGTCGATGGTCAGCAGGATTACCGGCACTGACGATCCGTTCGATTCAGCGACCGGCGGCAAGGAATACATCGCGCCGGCGCCCGATGGGCATTCAAACACGCCGGGCTTGTTGGTGAACCGCCCGTAAGCATCCGCCATGAAGCCGGCAGAGCGCTCGTCGCGGGCCATCACATGCCGTATTTCGCCTTCGCGGTGCTGGAGTGCTTCATAGAGCGGCACATTGGTATCTCCGGGGACACCAAAGATCGTATCAACCCCGTATCCGATGAGCATGTCTACCAGAATGTCAGCACCGCGCATTCGTCTCTCCTGTATCTCGCTGTGCTGATCAGGATAATGAAGCAAAGGTTTGCCGGGGACCGGCAAACCGGCGGCTTGAAGCGGCAGTCGCCGGCAATCTGCCGGCTCTGTCCTTGAGATTGCATGGGGCTGGCGTGCGCCAAGCGCATCGCGATCATATCCGCGCTGTGACTTACCAAGCGAGGCGTTATCGATTGCTGTCGTGAGATGGTGAGGCGACCGATCCGCGCTCGATCAGGCCTGTTTTGATGGCGGTTCGCCCGACGGGCAGATCCTTGCCGTTCAGCCGCGAGATAAGACGCTCGGCCGCCTTCTTTCCCATTTCGTAGACGGGCTGGTCGACGACGGTGATCGGCGGTGTCGTGACGGTCGTCCAGTCCGCATCAAGGAAAGAGATCATCGATATATCGCGCGGCATGGACAATCCCAGTTTTTGCAAGGTCTTGAAGACCCTGAGCCCGACGAGACTGTCCGACGCTATGATGGCGGTCGGAGGCGCCGCATCGTGCAGCAGGCTCTTGACGACATCATCCGTCCTTGACTGGTCGGTCGCGCCGAGCCGCACGTAATATAGCGCGTTCTCGATGCCCGCATCGGCCTGCTCCTTCAACATGCCATCCACCCGTTCGCGCACGGCAGAATTGGAAATGCTGCTGATATCGCCAAGGGGTTCGCTCCCGGCATCCATCGCCGATATATAGGCGATCCGTCTATGCCCCATGTCGAGAAGATGGCGGGTGGCGACCATGGCGGCATCGAAATCGGCGCCCGTCACGGCGTCGACGCCGAGCTCCGGAATGTTTCGGTCAAAGAGGACGAGAGGCACGCCGACGCGGCGTATGTCCTGAAGATGCTCCATTCGGTCGCAGCGTGCCGGCGTTACGATCAATCCATCGACGCGCTTGCCGATGAGCAGGTCGACCGCCGACTTTTCCGCATCGAGTTCTTCACCGGAATTGGCAATGATCACATTGAAGCCGGCCATGCGCGCGGCATCGCTGATGCCCCGGACGGCAAGGCTGAAGAAGGCATTTTCGATATCGCCGACCACGACCCCGATGATGCCGGATTTGCCTGTCGTCATGCTCCGGGCAAGTTCGTTCGGCCGGTATTCGAGCGCTGCCGCAGCGGCAAGCACCTGCTCGCGAACCTTGTCGCTGACGACGCCATAGCCGCCGAGCACACGGGCAGCGGTCGCCTTCGAGACTTTAGCGACCCTGGCAACATCGGCGACTGTTACGGAGCGTTTCGAGGTGAGGGGCTCTTCCATGGGATGACGATTACAAGAGTTGTTGACGGGCGGTCAATCTGAAGTTAACAAATAGCATTGAGACCGGTCTCTTTTTATATGATACCGGTCTCTCGTCCAGAAAGTCTCTTGCTGCCGCAAGGAGTGGAGATGCGGACGCGCATGCATGAATGCCGATAAGAGCATCCTTCAGAGCGGAGAACGAACATGAACCTATCCAGCATTTTCTCGGCCATCGCCGCGCCTCTGCGCGCTGGCGTGCTCGCCTATATCGTCGCGGCAAGCGTCGGCCCGGCGATCGCCGCCGACAATCCCTATAACCTGATCGATCCGAACGTCATCAGCGTCGGCACGATGGGAGATTCCAAGCCCTACACCTTCACGACGGCCGATGGGCAATTCACCGGCTTCGATATAGAGCTCTTTCTGAACGTCGTTTCCCGCATGGGCTTTCCCAAGGACAAGGTGACGTTTACCGGCCAGGAGTTCTCGGCCTTGCTGCCCTCCGTTGCCAACCAGCGTTTCGACGTCGCCGTCGCGGCGATCGGAACGACCGAAGCACGCAAGAAGACGGTCGACTTCTCCGATGGCTATCTCGCCGGCTATCTCTCGGTTCTGACATCGGATGCCTCGATGAAGGATGCAGCCGGCCTCAAGGGCAAGCGCCTCGGCGTCGTGCAGGGCACGCTGCAGGAGGTCTATGCCACGAAGAATTTCACCGGCACCGATCTCGTCAAATTTCCGGACAACAATTCTGCCGTGGCGGCGCTGAACAACGGCACCATCGACGCACATTTCCTCGATTATGAAGCAGCCAAACAATATAGCGAGCGCTATCCGGCACTGAAGATTGCCGTGAATATCCCATCCTTCGACGCACTGGCGGGCTTCGTCGTCCACAAGGGCAACGACGCCTTCCGGCTGGCGCTCAACAAGGCGCTGCACGAAGCGATGCAGGATGGCACCTGGAAGACGCTCTATGAGAAGTGGTTCCCCGGCTCGCCGATGCCCGATCAATACCTTCCCAAGAAGTAAGGCCGCGCTGCTGCCCGGCTTCCCGGGCAGCAGCATCAACCTGCCTCACGAATTTCATGAGGAATTGAATGGATTGGCTTGAAAATCTCCGTCGCAGCTTCCTCGATTGGGGTGCGATGGCGGAAGTCCTGCCGAGCATGATCACGGTCGGACTGAAGAACACACTGATTTTGGCGGCAGCCTCCACCGTGCTCGGCGTCATCATCGGCATGGTGCTCGCCGTTATGGGCATTTCGCAGTCACGTTGGCTGCGCCTGCCGGCGCGCATCTATACCGATATTTTTCGCGGCCTGCCGGCGATCGTGACGATCCTCATCATTGGCCAGGGCTTTGCCCGCATCGGTCGCGAGATCTTCGGGCCGTCGCCTTTTCCGCTTGGCATCATCGCGCTGAGCCTGATCGCCGGTGCCTATATCGGCGAAATCTTTCGATCCGGCATTCAGAGCGTCGAGCGGGGGCAGATGGAAGCCTGTCGCGCGCTGAGCATGAGTTACGGACAGGGCATGCGGCTGATCGTCATTCCGCAAGGGGTCCGGCGTGTCCTGCCCGCCCTCGTCAACCAGTTCATAGGCAACGTCAAGGATTCGAGCCTCGTCTACTTCCTGGGGCTGCTGGCCTCTGAGCGCGAAATCTTTCGCGTCGGCCAGGATCAGGCTGTTGTGACGGGCAATCTCTCGCCTCTGCTGCTGGCCGGCATCTTTTATCTGGTCATCACCGTGCCGCTGACGCATCTCGTCAACTACATCGACGCGCGTTTGCGCCTTGGACGGCAGGGGCGCGGATCCGGTGGCACGAGCGGCCTTGTCGAGGTCGGCGAGCTGGAGGCCGCTTCGGGTACCGGGGCGCCTTCCGACGCCGCTGCTTCGCGCTTCAAAGGTGGGGCCGTTCAAATCCGCGATCTCAGCATGTCCTATGGCGATCTCGAAGTGC
Organism: Rhizobium sp. AG207R; assembly: GCF_027109195.1. Lineage (NCBI taxonomy): Bacteria > Pseudomonadati > Pseudomonadota > Alphaproteobacteria > Hyphomicrobiales > Rhizobiaceae > Rhizobium > Rhizobium sp. AG207R. The sequence continues at coordinate 307,542 of NZ_JAEPVT010000004.1, read as the reverse complement.
TGAAAGGCATCGATCTCGACATAGCCAGAGGCACGGTGACCTGCATCATCGGGCCGTCGGGATCGGGCAAGTCGACGCTGCTCCGGTGCTTGAACAGGCTCGTTGAGCCGAAGCGCGGCGACATCGAGCTCGATGGCGAAAGCATCCTGTCCATGAAGCCGGAAAGCCTGCGCCGCCGCGTCGGCATGGTGTTTCAGCACTTCAATCTCTTTCCGGATCACACCGCGCTTGAAAACGTCATGCTGTCGCTGACGAAGATCAAGAGGATGCCGAAAGCTGAGGCGCGCCGGATTGCCGAGACCCGCCTGGCGGAAGTGGGGCTTGGTGGCCGCAAGGACCATCGCCCAGCCGGTCTTTCCGGCGGCCAGCAGCAGCGTGTCGCCATTGCCCGGGCGCTCGCCATGGATCCGGAAGTCGTCCTCTTCGACGAGGTCACGAGCGCGCTCGATCCGGAATTGGTGAAGGGGGTGCTCGACCTGATGGCCAATCTCGGGCGCCAGGGCATGACCATGGCAGTTGTTACTCACGAAATGGGATTTGCCCGCAGGGTCGCCGATCAGGTCGTCTTCATGGATGAAGGCCGCATCGTTGAAGCCGGCCCGCCGCAACAGATCTTCGACAATCCGCAAAGCGAACGGCTGAAACGCTTCCTCGCCGAGGTCCTCTGACAAACGGGCCGGCGAGAAATCAGACGGCCATTCCATCGTAACATTCCCTACTGACAAGGTTTTCCAACATGCATGCTCCCATTCGTTCTTCAAAAGTCGTCGTTGTCGGCGGCGGTATCTTCGGGGTTTCCACGGCCGTTCATCTGGCGCGACTAGGCATTCAGACAACGCTGATCAACGACGGCCCACTGGCGAATGGCGCATCGGGCCGCTCGCTTGCCTGGCTCAATTCCGCAAGGCGCCGCTCCGATGCCTATCATCGGCTGCGTCTCGCCGGCATCGACCGCTATCGCACGCTTTCCGCACGATATCCGGACGCGGCATGGCTACGTTTCGACGGCGGCCTGACCTGGGATGCCGACGAAGCCGATAACGACATTGCCGCCGTCTTCGATTACGAGCGTGACCTTGGCTACCATGCCCAATTGCTGACGCCGGGCCAGATTGCGAAAGTGACGCCAGGCGTCGATGCAAGCGCCGTCACGCAGCAGGGCGCAATCTTCAATCCGGGCGAGGGGTGGGTCGATCTGCCGTCCCTGATCGGCGTTCTTGCCGAAGAGTTCCGGGCATTGGGCGGCGAAATCGTCACCGATGCCGGCCGGGCGGCTGTCAAGGTGGAGGATGGCTGCGCCCGTGGCGTCACGACTGCGAATGGCGCCCGTTGGGCCGCCGATGCCGTATTGTTGGCGGCCGGCGGCGAGGTGCCGGCGATCGTTGCGGAAGCCGGTCAGCATATTGGCGACGATACGCCGATCGCTCTTCTCGTTCGGACGAAGCCGGTCAAGCATCCCCTGAAGGCTGTGCTGAATACGCCAAGGGTTGCCATCAGGCCCACTCCTGACGGCGCTTTTGCGCTCGATTCAGCCTGGTCGGAGGAAGAGGTTGTCGTAAAGGACGATGGCAGCTATGCAATCAAGCCTTCGACCCTTGAAGGGCTCCTGCAGGAAGCCTCAAAGGTGTTGGAGGGGAATCCGAAGCTCGAAATCGGCGACTACGGCGTTGGTCCCAAACCCATTCCGGGGGATGGCGAGCCGGTTTTCGGCGAATTGCAGGCCATACCGGGCTATTTCGTTGCCTTCAGCCATAGCGGTGCCACTCTCGGCCTGATCGCCGGCGAACTGCTTGCCGATGAGATCGCCACCGGCAAGCGTCATCCGCTTCTGGCCCCTTTCCGGCCGGAACGCTTCGTCAGATAGTTTGATCGGAACAGCAGCAGACAGGTTCAAGAGTGTCCGTGAGCGCACACAAGCGATCTTCACGGTCAAACCTGTCGCGCCTGCCGGCATTTCGGCCTTCTCCTGATCGAGGATGTTGGCGGCGATCAGGCATGCGGCGGCAAAGGAACGCCCGCCAGTTTGGTCTTGATCCAATCCGAAATACGATAATAGCGCAGCGTCAGCTTCGGACCGTAATTCATATAGAAGGGAGCCGCTGAAAGCGGCTCCAGCTTCAGCGACAGGTCTTTTTCCGGCACGCCTCTGGCCCATTCCGAGAGGATACCGCCGAGCATGCTTCCTGTTGGCACGCCGCGGCCAGACAGGCCCGTCAGCGCCACGACGCCTGGTGCCAGATCGTAGAGGCGGGGGATGGTGCGGTATTGCATGTCCAGCTCGCCAAACCAGAAATATTCCCAGCGGATCTCCTGTTTGATCTGCGGATGCAGCCATTTCAGCCGGTCGCTCATGACCTGCCGCGTATAGTCCATGTCGCGGCCGCGCCGTCCCATCGGGAACATGGAGGCGACGATCCGGCCTTCGGCATTGTATTTGTAGACATAGATATCGCCACGTCCATCATGGATGGTGGTGTTGCGCGGCAGCACCGACAGCCGCTCGTCGTCGGAAAGCGGCTGGGTAGCGGCGACGAAGACCCTCTGGATCTTGAAGGTCCGATCGAGTTTCGGCCAGCCGCCGACGGTATAGGCGCCCGTCGCGAAGATCACCTTGTCGGCAATGACTTTCCCTTTCAGCGTGCTGACCGCCCAGCCGCCCGCCACGCGCTCGCATCCGGTCACTGGCGAATCGGTGTGAATGACGCCGCCTTCCTGGATGACGGCACGTGCGAGACCACGAGAATAGCCGAGGGGATTAAGATGGCCGGCCTCTTCATGCAGCCAACCGCCGTGAAAGCGCGGGCTGCCGGTGATCGCTGCAACCTCGTCCCTGCCGATGGCCCGCGTTTTCGCGCCGACAGCATTGTAGGTGCGAACCTTCTCCTCGATTGTCTTCATCAAGCCGGGATAAAGCGCGCCCATGACATAGCCGTTCTGCTGCCATTCGCATTGGATCTGGTACTGCCGGATCATGCTGGAGACACGGTCGTTGGCGCGCGTCTGCCGGGCGATCAATCGCTCGGCCCAGGGCTCGCCCAGCATGGAGCGCAGTTCCGGCAGGCTGTAATGGGTGAAAGTCGGCGTGCAGTGCCCGGCGTTACGGCCAGAGCCGCCGAAGCCGATTTCCTCCTTTTCGAGAAGTACGACGCTTGTGCCGCTCTTCGCAAGCTCAAGAGCGGTGGTCAGGCCCGTATAGCCGCCACCGACAATGCAGACATCGACCTTGATCGTGCCTTCCAGCTCCGTCGTATCGGGTGCGGGGGCCGCAGTGGCATACCACAGGGTTGTTTTGAACGGCGAAAATTTCGTCATCCCGCATCCTCAGTGCAGATCGCTGCGGGCATCGAGCGCATCGCGCAGGCCGTCGCCGATGAAGTTGAAGCTGGTGACGGCGAGCGTGATGGCGACGCCCGGGACGATGGCCAGCCATGGTGCGCTGGCGAGATATTGCTGGGCGCCGTTCAGCATATTGCCCCAGCTCGGGAGCGGCGGCTGGATACCGTAGCCGAGGAAGCTGACATAGGCTTCGAGCAGGATGGCGCGGGCAACCGTCAGCGTAGCGGCGACGATGATCGGGCCGATTGCGTTCGGCAGCAGTTCGCGAAACATGATCCATCTGTTGGAGAGGCCGAGCATGCGCGCGGCGAGCACGAAATCGCGTTCGCGCAGCGATCGCACTTCCGCCTCGACGATGCGCGCGGTCTCCATCCAACTCGTCACCGCGATGATGACGGTGATCATGAACGGGCTCGGCTTGATGAAGGCGGCCAGCGCCAGCAGCAGGAAGATGCTGGGAAAGGACAGAAAGGCATCGACGAAGCGCATAAGCAATATCCCGATGCGCCCACCGTAATAGCCCGCCACCACGCCGATCACCGTGCCGATCAGTGTGCTGAGCACCATCGCGAAGAAGCCGACGAGGAGCGAAATCCGGCCTGCCATGAACAGGCGTACAGCAACGTCGCGCCCAAGCGGGTCAGTACCGAAAATATGGTAGCCGGCCGTAAAGGGCGGTGCGAAACGAGCCCGCAGGTCGATATAGAGCTCGTCATAGGGAAGCAGTGACGGCCCGAGCAGGCAGGCAAGGACTATGAGCGTGATCATGGCCACGCCGAGGAGCGCGAGCCTATGGCGGACGAAACGGCGCAAAGTCCGATTTTGCCACCAGCGCGAATGGGCGAATAATGATTGCGAAAGGGTTGCGGGGGAGGAGGAAGACATGGCGTTTCTCCTAACCAAGCCGGACGCGCGGATCGACGAAGGCGACGAGCAGATCCGCAAGCAGATTGCCGATCAGCACGAAGATTGCCGAGAACATCAGGAGGCCCATGACGACCGGATAGTCGCTGTAGCCAAGGCTATCAAGGAAAAGCCGGCCCATTCCCGGCCAGGTGAAGACGGTCTCCGCCACCAGAGCACCACCGAGAATGGTCGGCAATTGCAGGCCGGCAAGCGTGATCATCGGCAATAGCGCGTTGCCGACGACATGGCGCATCAGGACGCGCCGGGGCGAGAGGCCCTTGGCCCTGGCGGTGCGTACGAAGTCCTGGTTGATGACCTCGAGCGTGGCTGTGCGCATGTAGCGGCTCCAGACCGCGATGTTGACAAGCGCAAGCACGAGGCTCGGCATGATCAGATGGATCGCATAATCACCGAGCGAGCCGTTGCCGACCGTGTACATGTTGCCCGCCGGCAGCCATTTCAGCTTCAGCGAGAAGATATAGATGGCGACGAGACCGAACCAGAAGGTCGGTATCGACAGCGCCACCATGGCGCCGACGGTGGCGCTGTAATCGAAGATCGAATAGCGGCGGGTTGCCCCCTTGATGCCGATCCAGGTGCCGATCGCGATCGAGATCACCATCGATGTGCCCATCAGCAGCAGCGTGGCGAACAGATGGCCGAAAATGATCGACAGTACCGGCTGGTTGTCCCGGTAGGAGCGGCCCCAGTCGCCCATCAGCAGATGTCTCAACCAGTCGAGATATTGGATCGGCAGCGGCCGGTCGAGACCCATTTGGGCAGCGATCCTGTCGAGCGCTTCCTTGGTCATGCCTGGCGTCAGCGTATATTGCGACAGCGGACCGCCGGGAGCGAGGGTAAGTACGGCAAAGCCGATCATCGATACGAGGAGCAGCAGCACCAGGCTCTGCCACAGGCGGCTCAGGAGATAGCGCAACATGGCATTCGTCTCCGATGGTTGCGGAATGTGAAGCGATCAGCCCTTCGATGCTTCGGCCGAAGGGCTGGAACGAGCAGCCTATGCCTTGGCCCAATACCAGGTGCCCACATTCCAGCTGTCGATGCGCACATTGATGTTGGGAGTGACGTTTTCGACCCCCACCTTATGGCCGCGTACGGTCGCATACTGGAATAGCGGCAGGAAAGGCAGGTCGTGGCGCATGATCTCCTGGATCTTCTGGTAGACCTTCTTGCGTTCCTCCGGCACGAAGATCTGGCCGCCTTCCGCAAGGAGCTTGTCGACCTCCGGATTGGCATATTGCCAGGAGTTCTGGCCGGCTCCGCCCTTGGCGGTGATCGCCGAGGAACGGAAATAATCGGAGGTGTCGGGGTCGGAGCCGGTCTGGAAGTTGATGCCGACGATGACGGAATCGAACTTCGACATTGTCCAATAATCGCCCCACATGACCGCCGGCGGCAGGTTGGAGATCGTAAGCTCCACGCCGATGTCCTTGAAGGTCTGCTGCATGAACTGCTGCACCTGTTCGCGGATATGATTGCCGGCGGTGGTGGAGTTGGTGAAGGAAAGCTTGACGCCGTCCTTCATGCGAATGCCGTCGGGACCGGGCTTCCAGCCGGCATCGTCGAGGATCTTCTTGGCCTTGTCGGTGCTGAATTCCTGCTTCGGCAGGTCCGGATTATAATAGAAGGACTGCTGCGGAATGTAGCTCTCGGTCGGTGTCGGCAGGCCGTAGTAGAGCGCATCGATGATCGTCTGCTTGTCGATCGCGTAGTAGAGCGCCTCGCGCACCGCCGGATCCTTGAATTGCGGCTTCTCCATGTTGAAGCCGACGGATTCGACCGTGGCGGCCGGAACGACGGCAACAGCCTTTCCATCCAGCCCCTTGGCCTCGTCATAGTGATCCGGGGTGATCCATTGCAGGCCGACGACGTCGATATCGCCGGTCTTGAACTGCGTATACAGCACCGTCAGGTCGGGAACATATTTGTAGACCAGGGTTTCGAGATAAGGGCCGGTGCCGAAATAGTCGGTATTGGCCGCGAGCGTGATGTGATCGCCGGGGACGCGCTCGACCCATTTGAAAGGGCCGGTGCCGATGGGGGCATTGTTGAAGGGGGCGGTGTTCTTGTCCTTCTCCGCACCAAGGATATGCTTTGGCACGATGAAGGTCATGGCGAGGATCGACGGGTAGGGCGCAAATGGCTTTTCCATCCGCCAGGTGATTTCCGTCGGCGAGACGACGGTCAGGTCGCGTACCAGCTCATGGCCGGTCTTGCGCCAGCTGCGGAAGTTCGGATCGACCATGAGTTCGAGGGTGAACTTGACGTCTTCGGCGGTGAACGGCGTGCCGTCATGCCACTTCACGCCATCGCGCAGTTTGACCTTCCAATGAAGGCCGTCGGCCGAGATGCCGCCGTTTTCGACCGTCGGAACTTCGGTTGCAAGCGAAGGGGAAAACTTGCCCTCCGGTGTGACGGCAAAGAGCGGATCGAAGACACTGAAATGGATGCCCTCATCGACTTCGATGTGGATCAGATGCGGATTGAAGACGGTCGGCTCCTGCGAGAAGCCGATGACTAGCTGGCCGGTCGGCTTGGCGGGAGGTGCCGCGAAAGCCTCGCCGCGACCGAGGATATTGGGCATGATCAACCCGGAGGCACCGAGCGCCATCATAGTCAATGCCTGGCGGCGGGTTGGTTTCAGGAGGATGGTGTCATTTGCATCGGTCATGATCGTTCCCCTTTTTGTTGGTAGGATTCGGCTGTTTTTCTCTTTCGTCTTTGTATTGTCTGCTTGGTTCGGAGAGGTCAGAAACCACTGATCAGTTCGATCTTCGAACCGTCATGGAAGCGGGAAAAGCGGAAGTTCTTGCGATCCACCACTGGCGGCTTGCCGGTGACGATGTCGGCCATCAATCGTCCGGCCGCAGGCCCGATGCCGAAGCCGTGGCCGGAAAAGCCGGTGGCGATATGAAAGCCCGGAATGCTGTCGATCGCATCGATCACCGGCACGGCATCCGGTGTCACGTCGATATAACCTGCCCAGCGCTGAGCGATCTCGGCCTTCTCGAAAACCGGAAAGGCTTTCTTGAGGTTGGCAAGCGCCGCATTCGAAAGCTTGGTGGAGGGTTTGGGGTCGAGAACGCGGCAATATTCGAAGGGGCTTGCCTCGTCCATCGCCCACCGATTGGGAATGCGCGCTTCGTCGAAGAACCGGCCGGAAACGCGGAAGTTCAGCGAGCGCCACTCCTTTTTCAGCGCCGGCAGGAACTTGCCGGCGTAGCGGAAGGAGCTCGGCACGATGTCCACGATGTTCTCATGGCCCGAAGCGATGGTGTAGCCGCCATCCTGACGCTTGCGCAGGGCAAAGCCGCTCGCCCAGATGGCTTGCTCGGGGCCGCCTTCCAGCGGCTTGGTGCGCAAGACGGAATTCATCACCTTCAACTGCGGCAGATCGAGCCCGAACATGCCGGCAAACAGGCTTGACCAGGCGCCGCCGGCAAGCACGACGGCCTTGCAGGCGATGGGACCACGTTCCGTGATGACGCCGGAGATGCGGCCGCCGGCTGTCTCGATACCGCGCACGGCGCATTCGGTCAGAATGGAGGCTCCCTTGTCGCGGGCGGCCTCGGCAATGGCGGGGGCGGCTCGCTGCGGCTCGGCACGGCCGTCGGCGGCGGTAAAGAGCGCACCCTTGAGCTCCATCTGCGTGCCGGGAAAGAGGTTCTTGAATTCGGTGCCGCTAATCATGCGGCTTTCCAGCTGGTAGCCTTCCAGATTGCGGTTCCAGCGCTCATGATCGGCATATTGCTTGTCATCCGCGCAGGTGAAGATGATGCCGGCGCGCTTGTAGCCGGTGTCGCGGCCGGTACGTTTGTCGAGCGTGCTCCAGATGCGCAGGGCCTCCGCCATGAGGGGCACCTCGCGCGGATCGCGCCTCGAAATGCGCACCCAACCCCAGTTGCGGCTCGATTGCTCCTGGCCGATGCCACCCTTCTCGCAAAGCGCGACCCGCAGGCCCCGTTCGGCAAGTTCCAGCGTCGTCGAGGTGCCGATGATGCCACCACCGATGACGACGACGTCGACTTCCTTGGGCAGTTCCGCATCCCCGTGAACGGGAACAACATAGGGGCCGGGCATGGTCAGAAGGACTCCTCTAACTGGCAATTGATGGTAAATTCGGCAACGCTTGCCTCGTTCGGCAGCTCCATCAGCATGGAAATGATGCGGGCGAGGTCGCGCGGATCGGTCATCTCGCTATCGGGCTTGCTCGTAAGTCCGCGCGCCATGTCGGTCGCGACGAAGCCGGGGCAGATGGCGGTGGCGCGGATGCCAAGGTCAAAGCCGGTGTGGCGTATGGCGTGGGCCAGCGCGACCGCCGCGAATTTGGAGACGGCATAAAGGCCGGAGTTCGCGGACTTCACCCGCTTTCCCGAGAGCGAAGCGACGATGATGACGCGGCCGCGACCGCTTGACGCAAGGGCGTTCCACGCGGATTTTGCAAGTCTTCGCGGTGCCTTGACGTTCACCTCGAGCAGATCGTCGAGGTCGGCATCATCGGCTTCGATCACCGTCTTTGCGATGCCAATGCCGGCATTGGCGACGATCGCGTCGATGCGCCCGAAGGTGCGAAGCGTCTCTTCCACCCAGCGATCGGATGCGTCCGTATCGATGGCATCATAGGCAAAGGCGCTAACGTGCGCAGGGTCTGCCCAGGCGGGCATTTCAGGACGGCGCATGCCGAGCGAGAGCCGCCATCCCTTGGCGGCAAGTTCCTCGGCGAGTGCGGCGCCGATCCCCCGGCTGGCACCGGATATCATTGCTACCCGCTCGTCACTCATGCCCATGTTTGCTCTCCCACGGTTTGCCGGCTCACGATTGCGCCACGATGCGCCGGTAAGTCCGGCGCAGTATGTCGATCAGGAGCCTGTGTTCTTCGTCGGTGATGTCGGAAAAGAATTCGCGTGATTGCTTGGTGACGATGGCACGCACACGTTTTGCCAGTTCGTGACCTTTTTCCGTGATGTAGAGTTCCTGGGCGCGGCTGTCGTCCGCCGACGTCTCGCGCGTAAGGAGATCATGTGCTTCCATCTGTTCGATCAGCCTGCCGGTCGCCGAGCGGTCTTTCAGGATGATTTGCGCGATGGTGGAAGGCCGGATTCCCGGATTGTCGTCGACCAGGAACAGGGTCGTGATCTTTCCCGTTCCGCGGGCGACGTCCAAACCTTCCAGCTTCTCGTCCAGATCGCGCGAGACGGCGAGATTGATGCTGCGGATGTAAAAGCTCAGCGTATCCTCCAGGACGTCGATATCGATGTCCTTGACAGAAGTTGGCGGGGCCTTGGTCGGCGGCATGGCTCGGAACCTTTGAAAGGCGACGAAACACCGTTCCCGCCACCCCTAATGCGTGGCAGGTCCATGATCGTCTGCGGCGGATCGTCGCTGGAAATTTCATGCTCATGAAAGGACGGATAGTGGATAAATGCAACTATTTTTTCGCCCAATCAGATAAAAAATAATCAGTGCGGAAGGCTGCCCGTTTCTCAGGCATCAATCGCCGCCGGTGCATGCACGAATGGTGGTAATTAAGCAGAAGCGGGTCGCATTCGGCGCCGCCATGCCTCGTTGGTGGACATTTAGCCGACCGCTTCCCAATCGCCGCCGGGGATGGCAGCCAACAGGTTTTGGGTATAGGCATGAGCCGGCGCACGAAAGATCTGCGAAGGCGGCCCACATTCGACAATCTCGCCCTTGTACATGACGGCGACTTCGTCACAGATCTGGCTGGCGACGCGCAGGTCGTGGGTAATGAAGATCATCGCGACCCTGGTATCCTGCTGGATTTCGGCAAGAAGCTTGAGGATTTGCGCCTGGATCGAGACGTCGAGAGCGGAGACTGCCTCGTCGGCCACCAGCAGCACGGGGTCGAACATCAAGGCGCGGGCGATGCCGATGCGCTGGCGCTGGCCACCGGAGAACTCATGGGGAAAGCGGTCAAAGGCACCTTCGTCGAGGCCGACGCGCTTGAGAAGACGCAGTGCCTTCGCCTTGGCCTCATGCATCGACAGGCCGTGCGCCATCGGTCCAACGGTGAGAATGCGGCCGATCGTATGGCGCGGGTTTAGCGAGGCGAATGGGTCTTGAAAGATCATCTGTATATAAGGACGCAATGGCCGGAACTCGTCGTCTGACAGCGGAGCGATATCGCGGCCATCGAAGAGAATCCGACCACTGTCCGAGCTCAAAAGCTTCAACAGGACGCGGCCGAGCGAGGATTTTCCGGAGCCGGATTCACCGACCACTCCCAATGTGCGTCCCTTGCGGATCGAGAAGCTGACGTCGTTGACCGCCTGCACCGTCCGCGATTTCGACAGGAAGCCGCTTCCCGCTCGATAGGTCTTGTTGAGCTTATCGACTTCCAGCACCACGGGCGCTTCGGCAATGGTTTCGCGACCGGCGGTCGTCATGCGGGGAACGGCCGCGATAAGACGCTGCGTATAGGGATGAACAGGCGCATTCAGCACCTGCGCCGCCTGTCCCTGTTCGACAAGATGCCCCTTCTCCATGACGATCACCCTGTCGGCAATCTCGGCGACCACCCCGAAATCATGGGTGATGAACATGACGCTCATCTTCTTGCGCGCCTGTATCTTGCGGATCAATTCGAGGATTTGGGCCTGCGTCGTCACGTCCAATGCAGTGGTCGGTTCGTCGGCGATCAGCACATCCGGATCGAGCGCCAGCGCCATGGCGATCATCACGCGCTGACGCTGCCCGCCGGACAGCCGGAAGGGATATTGATGCTGGAGAAGATCCGGATCTGGCAGGCCGACTTCGCCGAGGAGTTCCTTCACCTTCTGTCGCCGGCTTTCCGGCGTGCCGATCTTATGAGCATCGAGAACCTCGATGATCTGGTCGCCGATCGTCATCAGTGGATTGAGTGCCGAGAGCGGGTCCTGGAAAATGATCGAAACGGCTCGTCCCCTCAGGCTTTGAAGGGTGGCAGCGTCGGCGCTTACGAGGTCCACGCCCTTGAAGCGGATCGTACCCGCCGTTACTCTTATGATGGATGGCAACAGGCCCATGATCGCATTCGCGGTCACCGATTTCCCCGAACCGGATTCACCGATGATGCAAAGGATCTCGCCTTGCATCAGGTCGAAGGTGATATCCTGCACGGCATGCACGCGTTCCATGTTCTTCGGGAGGCTGACCGTCAGACCGCGCACGGAAAGTACCGGCTCGTTCGGCAGGACTCTATCTTGAGTATCGGATGGGATCATGGAAGGCCTCCTTGCTCTGAACCAGCGAACACGCCCTCTCAGGGAGAGCTGACGAATTGCCAGAAGCAAGAAGAATGCCGGTATTGCTGCCCTGAAGGCAAGCGAAGGAAATTAATCGACAGATTTTTGCCGTCCACCCGCGCTTCAAGCGATCGGTCACAGCAACCTGCGGGTATGGAAATCTTCGCCTATGCACATTTGCTATCGTTCAAACGGTTCGCCAAGTGAGGCGACACCATTGAGCTTCAGGAGCCGGCGATCTACGGAGATGATGCCAAGGACGATGATCGTCACGAGATAGGGCAGGCATGCGAGCAATTGCGAGGAAATTGCGAGCCCGCTGGCCTGCGCCGCAAGACCCATCAGCGACACCGCACCGAACAGGCAGGCGCCCAGGAAAATCCTGGATGTCAGCCAGGTTCCAAAGACAACGAGGGCAATGGCAATCCAGCCCCGCCCGGCGATCATGCCGTCCGCCCAGAGCGGCGTATAGATCGTGGAGGCGTAAGCGCCGGCAAAGCCTGCCATCATGCCGCCAAACGCAACTGCCGCGAAGCGGATCGAGACAATGGGATAGCCGATAGCATGCGCAGCTTTCGGATTTTCGCCGACGGCGCGAAGAATAAGACCGACCTTGCTATAGGCAAACATCGCCCATATGCCGACCGTCACGACAAGCGAGATCCAGACGACGATATCCTGGCTGAAGAGGCCGCCCACGACTGGAATTTGTGAAAGCCCGGGAATTGCGATCTTTGGCAAGGTGGTGACGGTCAGGCTCTCATAACTCTTGCCGAATAGTGCCGAGAGGCCCTGGCCGAGAATGCCGAGGGCAAGACCGGCAGCAACCTGGTTTGCGTTGAAGCCCAGTGTGATAGCGGCAAAAATCATGGAGAGGAGTGCACTTCCGAGACCGGCCGCAAGGAAGGCAAGAAGATGACCGCCGCCATGATAAACGACAATGAACGCGATGACGGCGCCAACGGCCATCAAGCCCTCTACGCCGAGGTTCAAGACGCCGGCGCGCTCGGCAACAAGCTCGCCCAGGGCTGCCAGCAGAAATGGCGTTGCGGCTGCCAGCATGCCGGCAAGAATGAACTCGACGGCGCTCATGATGCGCTCCGGACGGGCATGGGGCGCCAGACGATGCGATAGCGCACGAAAGCCACGGCGATGAGATAGATGAGGAGCAGACTGCCCTGGAACACGCGGACGGCTGCAATGGGCAGATTGGCGGAGACCATGGCGTTATCGCCACCGATATAGAGAGCTGCCATGATGATCGCGGAGATGACGATGCCGATTGGATTGAGGCCGCCAAGATAGGCAACGATGATTGCCGCGTATCCATATCCGGTCGAGATCGAACGCTGCAGCTGGCCAAGCGGTCCGGCAACTTCAGCGGCGCCCGCAAGTCCGGCGGCCGCTCCGCCAATGATCAGCGACAGCCAGATTGCCCAGCTCTCCTTGAAACCGGCATAGCTCGCGGCCCGGGGAGCCAGTCCGCCGACCTGCAATTTATACCCGGCGAAGCTCTTCTGCATGAAGATCCACGCCGCGATCGACAGGCCGACGGCAAGGATAAGCGAGACATTGACGCGGGTTCCCTCGAACAGGATCGGCACCATTGCGTCGTACTGGAACATGACCGATTGCGGGAAATTGAAGCCGCCGGGATCTTTCCATGGGCCGAGAAGAAGATAGTTGAGCAATTGCGCGGCAACGAAGCTCAGCATCAGTGAGACAAGGATTTCATTGGCGTTGAGCCTGACGCGCCAGAAGGCAGTGAGAGACGCCCACAGAGCACCGCCGAGAGTGCCGAGCAGCAGCATTGCCGGCCATATCCATTGGCCCGTTGCCTGCGGCATCCAGATGGGTATGGCGGAGGCGAAGATTGCGCCAAGAATGAATTGGCCCTCAGCGCCGATATTGAAGACCTTCGCGCGAAAGCCGATTGCGAGACCCTGTGCAATCAGAAGCAGGGGGCCAGTCTTGAGCAATACTTCCGAGAATGAGGCCCAGGAGACGAATGGTTCGATCAGCATGGCATAGATCACCGCCATCGGATCACGGCCCATCGCGACATAGAGGCCGAGATTGAGTGCGATGGTGACGATGAGGGCGATCGGCGGCGCGAGCAGCTTTGCGGCGAACGAGGCTCGATCGCGGCGGACCAAGCTGGGAAGGATTGTAGAAAAGGAACGGCTCATGCGAATGCCTTTTCGCCTCGGTGCTGTGCACCGATCATGTACCGACCGATATCTTCAGCTTTTGTATCGCGGGTCACGAGTGGCAGGCTCAGCGTGCCGTGGTAAAGGACCTGAATGACGTCGCTAAGCTCGAACAATTCCTCGAGCTCTTCCGATATGACGAGAATTGCCATGCCTTGATTGCGCAGCTCGATCAGTCGCTTGCGAATGGCGGAAGCCGCGCCGACATCGACGCCCCAGGTTGGTTGCGCAAGAAACAGCAGTTTCGGGGCGAGCATGATTTCGCGGCCAACGATGAACTTCTGCAGGTTTCCGCCGGAAAGCGAGCCTGCTTCCGCATCGGGGCCGCGCGTGCGCACGTCATAATTCTGGATGCACTCCTTTGCGAAGTCCGTTGCCTTCGCTTTGTCGAGGAGACCATGCTTGACGAGTTTCAAGGGATGGGCCGTCAGCAGGCTATTGAGCGTTAAAGACATTTCGGGAACGGCGCCATGCCCAAGCCGATCCTCCGGAACAAAGGCAAATCCAAGCTTCCGGCGGCTGGCGGCTTCGAGGGTGCCGACATCCTGCCCCATCATGAAGATCTGATCGCGCTTGTCTCGGGGCAGGGGCGTTTCCCCGGAAATCAGGGCAGCAAGCTCCTTTTGCCCATTCCCGGAAATGCCGGCAATGCCCAGGATCTCGCCGCTGCGCACCGTCAGGCTGATGCTGGAGAGCGGCATGCCAAAGGGGTCGTCCGGGCGGTAATCGAGACCGATGATTTCCAGGCGCTTTTCACCCTCGGCCAAAGTCAAGGCCGGTATCGCTTCCGGCATGTCGCGGCCGATCATCATGCGGGCGAGATCATGGGCGTCGTGCTCGCGCGGATCCACACGCCCGGTCACGCGTCCACCGCGCAGGATCGTGGCTTGGTCGCACAGGGATTGGATTTCTTCCAGCTTGTGCGAGATGAAGAGGATCGAGACGCCGCCATCGCGCAGGCGGCGCAGCGTATCGAACAGTTTCTCGACGGCCTGCGGCGGCAGGACTGACGTTGGCTCGTCGAGGATCAGCAGCTTCGGATCGGTCATCAGGCATCGGATGATTTCCACCCGCTGCCGCTCGCCAACAGACAGTTCGTGCACATGGGCGAGCGGATCGACTTCGAGACCGAATTCATCCCCCAATGTGCGGATGCGTTGCGCAAGTTCGGCCCTGCGGCCCGCCGCGATCAAGCGAATGTTCTCGACGACCGTCAGGTTCTCGAACAGCGAGAAATGCTGAAAGACCATCCCGATGCCGGTACGCCTCGCCTCCGCAGGGGAGGTAAGGCCGAGAGGTTGTCCACGCCAGGCGATGGTCCCTTCGTCCGGCTGTTCGACGCCGTAGATCAGCTTCATCAGGGTCGATTTTCCGGCGCCGTTTTCTCCGAGGATGGCATGGATCGAGCCCTTGGCCACATCCAGGTCGATATGCTTGTTGGCATGGACTTGGCCGTAGCTTTTGGAGATGCCGCGCAGCGACAGCAGCGGGATGGTCATGATTTGATTACTTCGGCAAAGGCGTCTTCACACCTTTGACATGCCAGTCCATCGCGACGATTTGGGCATCCGTGAGTGTTGCGCTCGAAGCCGCTCCTTCGCTTCCATCGGCCTTGGTGATCGGGCCGGTGAATGGCGAGAAGCTGCCGCTAGCGATCTTCGCTTCGACCTCTTTGATCTTCGCCATGGTGTCGGCCGGGATCGCCGGGCTCCAGTCGACCACTTCAACGACCTTGTCAGCAACGCCGAGGAAAGCATTGGCGCCCTTGAAGGTGCCGGCGAGATGGGCGTCGACCGATGTCTTGAAGAAGGGCGACCAGTCTGTGGACACGCAGCCGAGATAGGTTTTCGGCGCATATTTCTTCATCGAGGAATTCAGGTTGAAGGCATAGACACCGGCTTCTTCGCAGGCCGATATGACCGAGGGCGTGTCTTGCGCATTCGAGAAGATCACGTCGCAACCCTGCGAGATCAAAGCCTTGGCCGCTTCCTGTTCCTTGGCCGGATCGAACCAGGAATTGACCCAGACGACCGATACTTCGATGTCCGGCTTCACGGCCTGCGCTCCGAGGGTGAAGGCGTTTACCGATGTGATCAGTTCGGGAATCGCGAAGGCGGAAACCGAACCGAGCTTGCCCGTCTTGGAGACGGCGGCCGCCGCCATACCGAGCAGATAGGTTCCCTGAAAATATTTGGCTGCAAACGGCGAGAAATTCGGTGCGACCTGGAAGCCGGAGGCGTGCAGGACGCTAACCTTCGGATTGCGGCGGGCCACCTGAAGCGCGCCGTTTTGATAGCCGAACGAGCCGGCGATCAGGAAGTGGTTTCCGTCGGCGACCGTCTTGTTCATGATGCGGTCCGCATCCGGGCCTTCGGCGATGTTCTCGATCACCGTTACCTTGACCTTGTCGCCATAGGCGGCCTTGATCGGATCAAGGCCAGCGGCCAGCGCATGGCCCCAGCCGACATCGCCGATCGGCGAGGGCACGACGAGCGTGATGCCGAGCGGTTCGGCAGCGGCAAAGGCGGAGCGACCGGTGAAGGCCGTTGCGAGGCTTGCAACGGCCGCGCTCTTCATCAATGTTCTGCGGGTCAGATTCTTCTGCATCCCAGTTCCCCTTTTTGGTTTTCAGAATTCTACTGTTGCAAGAGCCGCTTCGGCCGCCGCAAACAGCGCGGCCTCGTCCAGTCCGGTGAATTCACCGTTTTGCCAGACGATGCGTCCGTTGATCATGGTCAGATCGGTGGGCATGCCGATCCCGACCTTGGCAATCAGGCTCAGCGGGTCATGCCGCGTCCCGACATAATCCATCCGTCGCGTATCGATCGCGAAGAGGTCGGCGGCCATTCCCGGGGCGAGACGCCCGATATCCGTACGCCCAAGCAGACTTGCGCCTCCGCTTGTCGCGTACTGGAGAAAGTCGAGCGGGGCGGGGACGGCGTGCTGACGCGTCGAGGCGGTCAGGCACTGCAGCATGTAGGCGGAATGGATGCAGTGCATGAGGTTCGAGTTGTCGTTCGATGCCGCTCCATCGCAGCCGAGGCCGATACGCAGTCCGAAGGCCTGCATTGCCGGGATGTCGGTCACTTCGGCGCCGACGAGGTAGACCGGCTCCGGACAATGGGAGACGCCGGTGCCGCTTGCCGCCATCTTGCGCAACTCGTCATGCGTCAGTTCCCAGCAATGGGCGTAGAATGCATCAGGGCCGGCAAAGCCCAATTCGGTGCAGTAATCGACCGTGCGCATGCCATGCCGCGCCTCGATAACAGGGCTTTCGCCTTCGCCGACATGCGTGTGCAACTGCACGCCACGATCCCGCGCCAGCGCGGCCGACTCGACGAAGGTTTCGCGATAGCAATTGACCGGCTGGCAAGGCGCGACCACCACCTGGCGCATGCTGAAGGGGCCGGCATCGTGATAGCTATCGATCAGCCGCGCACAGTCCGTGATGAATTCGTCGGTGGTTTCGAGCATGGCATCCGGGATCGTCGACCCCTCGGATTTCGGCAGGGTGTTGCCGCCGCGGCCTGCGTGAAAGCGCATGCCGAGAAGGTCGGCTGCCTCGAACTGGCGATCGATCAGGCGTTTGCCCGCATGGCGGGGGAAGCAATATTGATGGTCGAAGGCTGTGGTGCAGCCGTGCTTGATCATCTCGGCCATGGCGGTGACCGAGGAATGATAGAAGCAATCCTCCGTCAGACGCGAGAAGATCGGATAGATGCGATCGAGCCATTCGATGACCGAAAGCTTCGTCCAGTCGAGGTCGGCCCGGTTGCGCGCGAAGCATTGAAAGAAGTGGTGATGGGTGTTGACGAGCCCCGGATAGACGAACCAGCCGGATGCGTCCTGGACTGCCGTTCCTTCGGGTAGGCCGTTCAACGACAGGTTTTCGCTAATCGCCTGGATCGCTGAGCCCTTGGTGAGCAGGTCGACGTTCCGGCGTACGCTCGGCCCATTGCCCTCATCGACGATAACAGCCGCACAATTCTTTAGGAGATAGCCGGTCATTCCATCATGCCTCTGCTGCCGGATGCGGATCGGGTTTCAACTCATGCAGGCGATGAATGCCGGGCATTTCGATGAAACCGGGTAGGCTGCGGATGGCGCGCATCCAGAGGCGGATCAAGGGATAGGGATCAAGCGGGATGCCGCCGTCAGGCGCAAGCGCGACATAGGGAAAGCAGGCGATATCGGCGATGGTCGCCCGGCTTGCTGCAAGGAATTGCATGCCGCGCTCGCCCTGTTCGAACAGGGCAGCTTCGAGTTCGCGCAATGCCGCAATCCCCTGAGCCTGTAGAACCTTGATGTCACCCGGTCGCAGGAGCATTTCGTGGAGCCGCGCGCCACCAAGATTGGCTGTCAGGCGATGGGAGAAGGAGAGCCATTGCTGCACGCGCGCCGTTTCCTGCGGCGAACCCTGCCCCAGCCATTCCGGCGCAGCATTGGCAGCGAGATAGGCAAGCATTGCCGAGGATTCCGTGAGCACGAGATCGCCATCTTCGAGGATCGGGATGGAGCCTGCCGGATTGAGCGCCAGAAGCTCCGGCCCGCGATGCTCCGCGCCGGGATGGAAGTCGACCGGCCGGATTTCGAGCTTGGTGCCGAGGATCGCGGCCATCAGCCGGATCTTGTAGCAACTCGGCGATAGAACATAATCGTAGAGCTTCATTGTGCGACCAACTGTGCGCCGTAGGTATAGTTGTGGCGCTTCAGCCATCGCCGGTAGGCGACCGAGGTGAGGTCGGCCCTTGTCGGAATTTCCATACCGGGATCGAGCGGGAGAAGCGCGGGTATCTGGTTTTCGAGGATCGAGCGGTCCTGCAGGAAGATCGTCTGTTGAAAGTGGATGAGGTCCGTCATCGGCGTTTCATCATCGAAGAGCGCCATCCACGGCCACACATCGCAGAGGTCTTCGGCAAGAGGCTGGACGAACAAGGTGATGACGTCCCATTCGCTGGGGCGCGGAGGGCATGTCTTGTAGAGGACGGAACAGGTCGGCGCCGGCACGCGATACATGTACTCGGTCGTAATGCCGCCGGTTGCGGATTTTGCAGCCTGCGGCTGGTAGAATTTTACCTGCGTAGCCCAGACCTCATCGACACCCTCGCGGATCTCGACCTTATAGTTTTCGACCTCTGTATGCGGTTCCGCGCCGAGGATGTCGGTGTGAACGAAGGGAAAATGCGCGATGTCGAGAAAGTTCTCGACAGCGCGAAGCGGCGAGCAGCGCACGCGAACGACGCCGACATCGACGAAGCGGCGGCCCGGCTGATCGGCCTCCGGAATGGCGAAAAGCTCCTTCTCCGGGTTCCCGAGGGAGGACCAGACATGGCCATACCGGACACGGATGGGGAGGGCTCTTCCCTCGGCGGTCGTCACCTGCGCATTGCCATGCCGATCGCGCGCGACCTCGATCGCCTCGCCCATCAGCCAGGTCTTGTTTCCCTTCTCGCTGAGCTGGCTGAAGAGGCCCACCGGATACCATTCGTCGATCATAGCGCCGCCTTTCATTCCGCACTCTCCTTCAGGCGCTCTTCCGCCGCGCGGCGGAGGGACTCGACAATCCTGGACGCCGCAATGCGGTCTGCCGGGCTCCGATCCCTATCGATCAAGAGAAGAAGGAGCGTATGTTTTCCCTGGGGTGCCAGCAGCAGCCCGATCCAAGGAAATTGAGGTAGGCGAACCAGCCCCCTTGCATCATTCTTTGCCCCTGCCGCAGCTTCGATCTCCGCGACGCCCGTTTCAACGATCAGGGAGCGCAGCGGGATGAATTCCTCGAGCTGAGGAGGCGGTGTTGCCGGTTGTCCGATTGCCACCCATAGAACACCATCCGCTTCTTCCACTTGCTGGACGGCGACGCGGATGGTTTCCGGCGGAACGAGATCGGGATGGGCCGGAATGCGAATACATCCGCCTGACGGCGAATAGCTCCACCCGTGGTAGATGCAGGAGAGTGCCTCGCCGCGGACGAAGCCATGTGACAAGCTCATTCCGCGATGCGGACAGCGATCGGATGATGCGGTTGCGCGACCCGACTGACTGCGCCATAGAGCAATCGGGCCAACCGATGTCCAGGCCGGTATGACGGTTCCTGGTGGCAGATCGGAGGAAAGGGCGACTGGCGCCCAGGATCCGGCCCCATCAAATGGCATGGTCTCAACTCTCTAATTTCACCAATGGCTTAGCGCCACAGGTCATAGGCAGGCACTGATGCCTGCATCCCCTTAGCGTTCAAAGATTTTGCATAAATAATTCGCATTGGCAACAATGATTAAATAAAAGGCAATAGATCAGGAATTCCTAAGATGCGATGTTTCCGGCCCATTCATGACCCTGCGTTGAATCTCCTCAACCCAGACGTCGATCGGACCGAGTGAGCAGCCCATTTCCAGCATGTCGATCAGTTCCACAGGTCCGGTGACCTCAAGTTCGATCCGGGCCGCATCGGAATGGAAGAATGTCTGCGCAAGTCCGAGCTTGTTGGCGTGACGCCGGATCCACGGGACGAATGAGGCTGCGTTAAGGTCGCCCAGTATCGTCATGCGCTCCCGAAATTCACCTTGCGGCACGTGCATTCGCCAATGATCCCTGCCTTGCATCAAGATTACAGAATAACCGCTTCATGGGTTTGCGAAAGGGGCATCTCCCAAAACAATGCTCCGCCGTCCCTGTGGGCAGCGGAGCTTGAGGCTGTGTCAATTCTTGACGGTGTCTTCCAGGAAGAATCGGCCAAGCGGGTTTTGATGGAAATTATCGATATTCTTGCGCGCGACGTTGATATACGGGCTGTAATATAGGTCGATCCAGTTGACGTCGTCCTTCGCCATCTTCTGCAGATCGATATACATCTGCTCGCGCTTCTTCGGATCCAGCTCCAGCCGCGCCTTGGCGACGAGATCCTTTACCGCATCATTCTTGTAGTTGGTCATGTAGTTGTTGTTGGAATCGTGGCCGAGAACGAAGGTCGTCTTCTGGTCCGGATCGAGAATATCGTTGGTCCAGTAATTGACGGAAATGTCGTAGTCGCCAGCGATGGTCATGTCCCATTCCTGGCTGGGGTCCACCTTTTGCAGGTCGGCGGTAATGCCGGCCTTGGCGAGTTGCTGCTGGACCAGCACGGCCGTCTGTTCATCCACTTCATCGCCGGCGCGAATGAGGTATTTTAACGTGAGATTGGAGACGCCGGCCGCTGAAAGCATCTGCTTGGCCTTTTCCGGATCGTAGGGGCGTTGCGGATTATCCGCATAGTAATACAAGGCGCCCTTGGGAATGTAGGAATTGGCAACGGTGCCCTGATGGAAGGTAACGGCGTCGACGATCGCCTTCTTGTCGATCGCCATATCCAGAGCCTGGCGGACCTCCTTCTTGCCGAGGTCGCCATGGGCGTGGTTGATCAGCAGGTGATCCTCACGCGTGGAAGGATCGATCAGCACGTTGAGGTTTGGGTCCTTTTTCAGCTCTTCGACACGCGAGAACGGAACGAAAATGGCGGTATCGAGCTGGCCGGCCTGCACGTTCAGCATCCGGGTGTTGTCGTCCGGTACCGAGATCCATTCGACGCCGTCGAGTTTCACGCGGTCGGCCTGCCAGAAATTCGGGTTCTTCTTCAGGATGATGCGATCGCCGCGGCGCCATTCCTCGACGGAGAAGGCGCCGGAGGCGATCGGCTTTTCCGCATAGGCATCCGGCCCCATCGATTCCATCCCGGCCTTCGAGATGACCGATGCGTTCGGCAATGCCAGCGTTGAAAGGAAGGGCGCCGATGCATGTTTGAGCTTGATCGTCAGCGTGTGCGGATCAGTCGCGACGGCGGTATCGATCACCTTGTATGAGTCGCTCCAGAGCGATGCCTTGTCGTCGCGGATGCGCAGCAGGCTGAAGGCTGCATCGT
This sequence comes from Rhizobium sp. AG207R, assembly GCF_027109195.1. NCBI lineage: Bacteria > Pseudomonadati > Pseudomonadota > Alphaproteobacteria > Hyphomicrobiales > Rhizobiaceae > Rhizobium > Rhizobium sp. AG207R. The sequence goes on along the minus strand of NZ_JAEPVT010000004.1, from coordinate 285,934 downwards.
CAGCCGTCAGCGGCGAGCCATCGGAAAACTTCGCATCGCGAATCTTGAAGACATAGGTCAAGCCGTCATCCGAGGTCGTCCAGCTTTCTGCGAGACCCGGCTCCAGCTTCGTGCCCGTCTTGTCGACGCGCACCAGCACGTCGTAAACGTTGGAGAACACCCAGTTGTCGATATTCTGCGCTGTTTTGATCGGATCGAACGTCGTCGAGTCCTCACGGCGGCCGATGGTCAGCACGCCGGCGGCTTCCGCATAGCTCGCGCTCAGCGTCAGGCCGGCGAGGACGGCGGCAAGCCCGATTGTCTTCCATTTGTTGATCATGAATTCGTTCCCTTCGTTGTTATCGCATGCGTTTGGCTGATTGTGTCTGCCCTGCGGGTGCCGCATCGCGTTCGCCATGCAAGGGCTTGTCCGGATCGATATCGGGAATGGCTGCAATGAGCGCTGCGGTATAGGCATGCTTCGGGCGGGAGAAGATCTCCTGCGAGCGGCCTTCTTCGACGATCTCGCCGCGATACATCACAACGGTTCGCTCACAGAGGTCGCGCACGATGGCGAGGTCGTGAGCGATGAAGATCAAGGTCAGGTTTATCCGGCGCGTCAGTTCGCGGAAGAGATCGATGATCTGCGCTTGGATGGTGACATCGAGGGCAGCCACGCATTCGTCGGCGATGATGAGCTTCGGATCGACCGCAAGCGCCCTTGCAATGCCGGCACGTTGGCATTGGCCACCGCTCATGCTGCGCGGCTTGCGATCGGCGAATTCGCGCTCCAGCCCCACGAGATCCAGCAACTCGCCGATGCGCGCGGGGATGTCGGACTTTGCGATCTTGCCCTGGACTTTCAGCACCTCGGCAAGCGTCTGGCCGATCGTCAGCCGCGGGTTAAGCGCATTGAAGGGGTCCTGGAAGACCATGGCGGTTTCGCGCCGGAGCCTTGCGAGGCCAGCGCTCTTCTGCTGGGTCAGATCGACACCATCGAACGTGACGTGACCGGAGGAAATCGGGGTAAGGCCGAGAACGGCACGCGCAAGCGTGCTCTTGCCGCTGCCGGATTCTCCGACGATGCCGATGGTTTCGCCCGGCATGACCTGCAGGCTGACGCCGGAAACGGCGCTGACCGTCTTTGCGCCGCTGCCCCTATAGAGACCGCCGCCGACCCTGAAGTCGACACGCAGGTCATCGATTTCGAGCAGCGGCTTGGTTGACGTTTTCGGCCTGGTTGGCTCCGATTGCGTTGCAGCTTCGTCGGGCAGGGAAGGGTGGCTGTTGATCAGGTCGATCGTATAGGGATTTTCAGGCCGGCTGAGGATCGTCCTTTTGGGACCCTGTTCGAGCAGCCGGCCGTTGCGCATGACGGCGATCCTGTCGCAGGTCTGGGCGACGATGCCGAGATCGTGGGTGATGAGGATGATCGAAAGCCCGCGCTTGTCGCGAATGTCGATCAACAGTCGCAGGATCTGCGCTTGGATGGTGACGTCGAGCGCTGTCGTCGGCTCATCGGCGATCAGGATCTTAGGGTTGCAGGAGAGTGCGACACCGATCATGGCGCGCTGCCGCATTCCGCCGGAAAACTCGTGCGGATAGCTGTCATACTGTCTTTTGGGATCGGGAAAGCCGACCTGCTCAAGGATCTCGGTCGCGGCTGCGCGCGCCTCGCGTGCCTTGAGACCTTGATGATAGCGGATGCCTTCGGCGATCTGGTCGCCGATGCGCATGACGGGATCGAGATGGCTTGTCGGATTCTGGAAGATCATGCCGATCTCGCCGCCACGCACCTCGAGCATCTCGGCATCGCTGATTTCCGTCAGTTCCCGCCCTTCGAGGCGGATGGAGCCACTGTCGATCTTCAGAAGCGACGATGGCAGCAGTCGCAGCAGCGAACGGCACAGGAGGCTCTTGCCCGAGCCGCTCTCGCCAACAAGGCCAAGTATCTCGCCCTTGCAAAGATCGAGCGAAACGCCGTCGATCAGCGTGCGGGCACCATCGTCTAGGCGGGCCTTAACCACGAGGTCGCGGACGGAGAGGATGGGCTCGCTCATTCATGCACCCCGAGCAGTTCGCCGAGCGCATCGCCCAGCATGCTGAAGCCAAAGGCGAGGCAGACGATGGACAGGCCGGGAAACAGCGTGATCCACCAGGCCGTGGTGATGAAGCTCTGGCCTTCCGCGACCATGACGCCCCATTCGGCAAGTGGCGGCTGAACGCCGAGGCCGAGATAGCTGACGGCCGCACCGCTTAGGAGCACCAGAACGGCGTCCGACATGGAAAAGACGATCGAGCCGGCAATGGCATTCGGCAGCAGGTGACGGAACATGATCCTGGGCCGGCTGAAGCCGAGACTGACGGCGGCAATGGCATAATCGCTGCCCTTCAGCACCAGCATTTGTGCGCGGATCAGGCGCGCATAGGAAACCCAGCCGACGAGAGCCATGGCGATATAGAAGCTGCTGAGCCCCGGTCCCAGAATGGCGATGATCGACAGCATCAGCACCAGGAAAGGGAAGGCGAGGATGATATCGACGATGCGCATGAAGAGCGCATCGACAATGCCGCCGAAGAAGCCGCCGATGGTGCCGACCGTGGTGCCGATCAGAAAGGGGAAAAGCACGCCGATCACGGCGATCTGCAGATCGATGCGCACTCCCCAGATGACGCGCGAAAGAATATCGCGCCCGAAATTGTCCGTGCCGAACGGATGCAGGAACGACGGTGCCTGCAGACGCATGTCGGCATTCTGGAATATCGGGTCATAGGGAGCGACGATCGGTGCTGAAATCGCCAGAAGAAGGAAGAACAGAAGGATGCCTCCGCCAAGCGTCAGCGTCAGGTGTTTTCCGAAGAGCCTGTTCAAGCCGAGGGAGGTTGTCGCTGTCGTGCCGATGCTCATAGCTTCACCCGCGGATCGACGGCGACCGTGACGATATCGGCGAGGAAATTGACCAGCACCGTGGCGCAGGCAAACACCATCGCCACGCCCTGGACGACCATGTAGTCGCGCGAGAAGATGGCGCGCACCAGCAGTTGACCCATGCCGGGCAGGGCAAAGACGCTTTCGACGACGACCGTGCCGCCGATCAGCCAGCCGATGTTGACCGCAAGCAGGTTGATTGATGGCACCAGCGAGTTCGGCACGACATGCCGCCAGAAGACGATGCCCTCAGGCATACCCCGGGCGCGGGCCGCAGTCGCCACATCCGATTTCAAGGATTCGATCATCGCCGCCCGCAGGCTGCGGGTGAGCACGGTTGAAAGCGATAGCGCAACCGTCAGGGCCGGCAGGATGAGATGGGCGATCTTCTCGCCGATCGTCGAGCCATATCCCGAGACCGGCAGCATCCCGAGTTGAACGCTGAACAGGATGATCAGCATCAGCCCCAGCCAGAAGGGCGGGAAGCCGATGCCGAAGGTCGAGACCACGCGCACGATGTGATCCGGTGCGCGCCCGACATTGCGTGCGGCAATCGCCGACATCGGCACGGCAATCAGGATCGACAGGATGACGCTCGAGACGACCAGCGAGACGGTCGGTTCGATCCGCGTCGAAATCAGCGGCAGCACGTCGATCTTGTAGAGGATCGATTTGCCCATCTCGCCATTGCCGAGATTTCTGATGAAATAGAAATATTGCAGCCACATCGGCTGATCGAGGCCGTATTGCGCGCGAATGCTGGCAAGCGCTGTCGGGGTGGCGCGTGTGCCGAGGATATTGCGCGCGGGATCGCCGGGAATGAGGCGGACCAGAACGAATGTGATGACGCTGATGCCGAAGAGGACAGGCAGGAACTGCAGCGGTCGCGTCAGTACGAATCTATAGCGATGCATGGCGGCGATCGCCCCCTTGTCGTCGGTGGGATTGGATCACCTTAGCTTGCATCAGCTTGCCCTATGCCGCGACAGGAAGTCGAGGAGCGCCGGATAGTAATCCCACGGGTTCTCATAGAAAGGCATGTGGCTGGCATTGGCGAAGACCTTGAGTTCGGCATCCTTCAAGGCACGCTTCATCCTGAGCGCACAGGCCGGCGTCAATTCGTCATGTTCGCCCGCCGTGATCAGCACCGGCATGGCAAGCTGCGGAAGGTCCGGAATGCGGTTCCAGTCCTTGAGATTGCCGATATAGAGAAATTCATTCGGCCCCTGCATCGTCTCGTAGGGACCCATGTTCCAATCGTCGAGCGAGCGGCGGACGGGTGCCGGCCATTCCGGCAGACGGCAGACATGGCGATAATTGAGGATGGTGACGGCGGCGAGATATTCGGGGTGATTATAGGTGCCCTGCGCCTCGTGCTTCTGCATCATGGCGACCGTTTCCGGACCGAGTGCCGCGCGCAGCCGCTCCAGCTCGGAAATCAGGTGCGGCATATCGGCGACGGTATCTTCGAGGATCAGCGTCTTGAGGTTCTCGGGATAGGTCAAAGCATAATCGATTGCCAGCCAGCCGCCCCAGGAGTGACCGAGCAGATGGACCTTGCCGAGGCCGAGCGCCTTGCGGACAGTCTCGGTCTCCTCGACATAGCGGCCGATGGTCCACAAACCCTTGTCTGTTGGGCGGTCTGAGGCGCCGGTGCCGAGCTGGTCGAAGGCGACGACCCTGTACCCCTTGTCGATCAGGCAGGAATGCGCCTCGCGCAGATAGTCGCAGGGCAAGCCTGGGCCGCCATTCAGGCAGTAGACCGTCTCCGGCCCGCTGCCGAAGCTGTAGGCAACCACCTTGTAGCCATCGACCTCGACGACATACCGCGCCTCCGGCTCAATTTCACGCCACATTGATAACTCCGGCGAAAGATTCTGCTTGCTCAATATTTGAGCATGGCTAAATTTTTACCTTAAACCGTGCTCGGCACCAGCTATAAGAAGTGATAGGTTGGGAGGTCGCAGGCACAGACGGGAACCGCTGCATGTTCGATCAAATCGGAACCATCAGGCGCCAGTTCACGGCGCATCAGACGCTGGACGGCCGTATCGATCATATCTTCGAGAGCATGAAGGCGATCGGTTTCGAGGCTTTGATCTACGATTATTCGCCGGTGCCCTACGACCTAGACGGCAAGATCATGATCCCTTCGCTTCTGAAGCTCAGGAACATCTCCGACGACATGTATGAATATTGGTTCGATCGCGGCTATTTCCGCATCGATCCCGTACAGCAAGTGGCGCTACGGACTTCGGCGCCGTTCTTCTGGAATTACGATCCCGATGCCGATACGCTGATCAAGCGCTTCATGAGCGAGGACACGGTTCCCGTCGCGCGCTACCTGAGTGAGCGCGACATGTCGACGGGTGTCACAGTGCCTGTGCACATGCCGCGCGGCGATTATGCGACGGTCACCGGAGTTCGTTTTGGTACCAACAAGGAGTTCGAGCGCGACGCCCTGCGCTATATCGCTGATTTCAACCTGCTTGCGCATGTCTTTCATGAGACGGCCTATTCGCTCTTTGATACCGCAGCGCTGAGTGTCGGCAAAATCCGGCTGACGGAGCGCGAGAGGGAATGCCTGCGCTATTCCGCCGAGGGCTATTCCGCCAAGGAGATCTCGCGCATCATCGATCGCTCGGTGCCGACCGTCGTCATGCACTTGAATGCCGCGGCAAAGAAGCTCGGCGCCAAGAACCGCACGCAGGCAGTCGTCCGGGCCACGCATTATCGCCTGCTGGACGCACAGCCATCCTATAACTTGTGATAGCTGCCGTACCCGTTTCGGCCGCGTTATGGTCTGGTCCATCGAAGCCTGGAGATGGAGAGATACGTGGCCGCAATCCCGACGCAGGAAGCCTTTCTGCCCTTCCGTGAATACCGGACATGGTACCGCATCACCGGCTCGCTCGATTCCGGCAGGCTGCCGCTCGTCGTCGCCCATGGCGGGCCGGGCTGCACTCATGACTACGTCGACAGCTTCAAGGGCATTGCCGAAATCGATGGCCGCGCCGTCATCCACTATGATCAACTCGGCAATGGCAAGTCCACGCGCCTGCCGGAGAAAGGCCCCGACTTCTGGACGCCGGCGCTTTTCCTCGATGAGCTGGATGCGTTATTAAGGCATCTCGGCATTCAGGAGCGCTACGCCTTTCTCGGGCAATCCTGGGGCGGCATGCTGGGTGCCGAACATGCGGTGCGTCGACCAAAGGGTCTCAAGGCGCTCGTGATCGCCAATTCGCCGGCCAACATGCATACCTGGGTGGCGGAAGCGAACCGCCTTCGCGAGGAGCTGCCGCAGGAGGTGCAGGACACGCTGCTGAAGCACGAACGGGCTGGCACGATCACCGATCCGGAATATATCGCCGCTTCCCGCGTCTTTTACGATCGCCATGTCTGCCGTGTCGTGCCTTGGCCGGAGGAGGTTGCTCGCACCTTCGCCACCATGGACGAGGACAATACCGTCTACCGCAATATGAACGGCCCGACCGAGTTTCACGTCATCGGCACCATGAAGGATTGGACGATCGAAGACAGGCTTGCCCTTATCGAAGCACCGACCTTGCTGATTTCGGGCAAGTATGACGAGGCGACGCCGCTGGTGGTCAAGCCCTATGTCGATGGCGTGAGGGGTTGCGAGTGGGTGCTCTTTGAAAATTCGAGCCATATGCCGCATGTCGAAGAGAAGGATCTTTGCCTGAAGACGGTTTCAAGTTTCCTGGAGCGGCATGACTGATCGTTGGGCCTTAACAGTGTAGCTAATCCCGATGCCAGGCTCGCTTCTTCCGCGTGGACCAATCGGATTCCATAGCGGAATAGCGCGCTGTCCTAGATCGGTTTGTGGAGCATAGGGCGGCCGTTGTCGAAGCTCTTGCGCCCCTTTTTCCAGCCGGCAATCACTCGGGCAATCTCGCGCACGGCCGCACCGGGGCCGGCACTGTCGAGGAGCACGATCGTCGCTTCGTCGCCGGCCTGCAGACGCGTGCTGCCGTCGCGTTGGCCCGCTGCCATTCCGCTCACCATGTCGAAAGCCAGGCTCATATCTTCGTCACGCGAAAGCTGGGCGACATTGGCGTAAAGATTGGCCATGCGAATGAGCGAAGCGTCGCCATAGGGCGTGAAGGGATTGAGAATATTGTTGGTCGCGATGGAGGTGACGACCCCTCTTTTTGCGAGCAGATGGGCCGGCGCTACGCCACGTGGAATCAGCCGGTCTTGACCTCGGCCCATGAGGAACAAATCGGTCGCCGGAAGCACCGATAAAGCGATCCCTGCTTTTACCAGGTCGTTGGCAATGGCAAGAATCTGCGCCTGTGGCATGGCCGACAGATTGGTGACGTGGCCGATCGATACGCGGCCCTGCCAGCCATGACGGAGCGTCGCGTCAATCACGTCAGGCAGATCGGTTCGATCCGGATCGAGACTGAAATCGAGATGAAAGTCGACCGCGACATTGTGCTTTACGGCAAGGGCAAAAATCATGTCCACGTGCCGGCCGGGGGAGGGATCTGTATAGGGGCAGCCGCCGACCAGATCCGCACCATCGGCAAGTGCTGCGTCGAGCATATCGTATGTTTGGGGTTCGTTCGTAAGCCCGTCCTGGGCAAAGGCACAGATTTCGATGTCGATCGCGAAGGCATAATCCCGACGGAGACGCTTGATCGCTTCAAAGGAGCGGAAGCCCGCGCGCGGATCGATTTCGACGAAGGTGCGCATCCGCGTCGTGCCATGGGATATCGCTTTCTCCACGACGCGCGCAGCGCGCGAATAAACATCGGCTTCTTCGAAGCCTGCCTTCGCTTTGGCGACTTCCCGCACGGCCTCAGTCAGTGTCCCCTCGCACATTGCGCAACGATCGAGAATGCAGGCCTTGTCGAGATGAATGTGGGTATCGACAAATCCGCCAAAGGCGAAGCTTCCCCCGCCGTCTACGTTCGATACTGCGTCACATCGAATGCGGGGTTCGATGGCTGCAATCCGGTCATCCCGCACGCCGATGTCGACGAAATCGCCATCTTCTACAACACGGACATTTCGAATGATGAGATCGAACGGTTGGCCGTTGGCGCTCACAGCAGGATCGCGCCTCCGTCGCTCCGCGGATCATGCGCGCCGTCAATCGCCCCGTCTTCGCCGATGCGGATGATACCGGCTTGGCCCCCAAGTGGACTGAAGGCGTCGATGGTGGAGATCTCATGCCCCATGGCTGCGAGGGCAGAAACCGTTTCGGCGCCAATATTTTCCTCGATCTTTAAGCTATCCCGACTGTCGGAAAATGTGCGGCCGAGCAAGAAGCGCGGGCGTGCGAGTGCTGCAGCGGGATCAAGGCCGTGGTCGATCAGCAGGCTGAGCAGCAGCGACAGGGTCTGGGGTTGACCGTCCGCGCCCTGTGTGCCGTAGACCAGATGCGGACGCCCGTCCTTCAGCGCAAGGCCCGGGTTGAGCGTATAGAAAGGACGCTTTCCCGGTTGGATGCAATTGGGATTTACCGGATCGGTGCTGAAGGCCGCCCCTCTGTTTTGCCAGAGGAGGCCAGTGTCGCCGACCACTACGCCGCTGCCCCAGTCGAAATAGAGGCTTTGCAGCAGAGAGGCGCATCTTCCATTGGCATCCACGGCGGCAAGCAGCGCTGTATCGCCGTGTCGATAATCTTGTGGCCAAGGCAGGGCTCGTGCCGGATCGATCGCCGCAGCCTTGGCGGCAAGGCGCATTGGATCGAGGAGGTATTTCGAGGCGTCCTCGGCGAAACGAGGATCGGCGATCGCATGCCGATCGAGGAACGCCTGTTTCACGGCTTCGACCAGCGCATGATAATAGGCTGGACCGTCAGGTCGGAAATTCGCCATCGGCAGATGGTCGAGCACACCCATGATGGCGAGGGTGGTTATTCCTTGCGTCGGAGGGGGTGGAGCAAGAAGTATCGTGTCGCGATACGCCTTCTGGAGAGGAGCCGCGACATCAGTCCGCGTGGCAGCAAGATCTGCGGCCGAAAGAGGAGAGCCGGCCTCGGCAAGCCCGTTTACAATTCGACGGGCGAGAGCCCCCTCATAGAATTCGCGGGTGCCGTGACGCGCTATGGCTTTGAGCGTCTGCGCCAAGGCAGGCTGGTGCTGGATGCCGCCGGACTGGAAGAGCCCGGTAAAGCCCGGCCAGCCCTCCAGTTCATCGCGCCGGAATTCGTACCAGAAGGCTTGCGACCTGCTGACTTCGAAGCCGGCGTCCGCCAGTGCGATGGCGTCATCGAGAAGGGCCGGCAATCGCTCCGTGCCGCCCCATTCGTCGGCGGAATAGGCAAGCACTTTCTCCCAACTATCCACGAGGCAGGCCGTCGTCAGGGTAGAGGCTGCGCCCCGCAAAAGTATGTCTCCACGCGGAATGGCCGCAGCCGCCTGCCCGATGCCGAGGAAAGTCTGTGCATTGCCTATTTCGTCCGCCACCAGCCAGACAGCGTCACCGCCGAGCCCGCAGAAATGGGGGTAGGTTACCGATAGAGCAGCTCCGGCCGCGACCAGTGCCTCAATCGCATTGCCGCCGCGTCTGAGCACTTTCGCGCCTGCTTCGCTGGCCTGCCAATGCGGTGTCGCAATCATGGCGCGGGACGATGGCGAATTGGTTTGAGCGATCTGTCTGGTGGAGGGAATCATGAAATCAGCGGTCGCACTGATGGCGATGATGTCTTGTTCGGCATTGGTAAATCCTGGCGGCATGGTCTGGAAAACCGGACATGCAATACCGATGCCATAAGGCGACGCAGCCGGACGATCATGATTCAAGCCATTGTATCTATTCAGAATAAATCAGTTCCTTGTCGCCAAGGCGGCAAAGATGCCAAGGGCCGATCTTGCGTTCATGCCTCAGCGAGTGCCCAGGAATTCGCATGCTCGTGTATTGGTGATGGAAAAAGTGGCGGTTCAGCCCCCGATGCAGTCCGGAAGACGCCGCTGCCATTGGATGACGCGCTGGACTGTCTGCGAGTGCCACCCGCAATCTCGATCGCAGCGCACTACACCGCTGCCTGCGCCAAAGTGATGCTCGGATGCCTCCGTCACCGCCTCCAGCAATGAAGACGGTGATGAATGACTTTTTCAGCCATGAGAGGGGATGACAAAGCCGTTCGCTCTCCTATTCTCACGGAGCAGATCATTTCTTTGATATCGGCAGCCGCCGATTTCGATCTTGACCTTGGGAGGACATCATGACGCGCACGGTGATTATCGGTGCAACGGGCCATATCGGCACCTATCTCGTGCCGCGGCTCGTGGAAGCAGGGCATGAGGTCGTGGCGATCAGCCGCGGCCACGCCAAACCCTATTCGCCGAACAAAGCGTGGAATGATGTGGAGATGCAGGCGATGGATCGCTCCGCCATGGAGAAGGAGGGCAGCTTCGGTCGAGCCATTCGCGCCTTGAAACCGGATATCGTCATCGACATGATCTGCTTCACGCTCGATAGCGCAAGGCATCTGACTGAGGCGCTCACCGATCATGTCGGCCATTTCCTGCATACGGGTACGATCTGGACACATGGATTTTCGACCGTGGTTCCGACGCCGGAAGAGGCGCCGAAGCGGCCCTTCGGCGACTATGGCATCCAGAAGGCGGCGATCGAAGCGCATCTGCTCGAGGAGGCGCGCCGCAGGGGATTTCCCGCAACCCTGATCCATCCCGGCCATATTGTCGGTCCAGGCTGGGAGCCTCTTAATCCCGCCGGGCATTTCAATCTGTCGGCGTTTTCGACATTGGCGCGCGGTGAAACCCTCGTCCTGCCGAATTTCGGCCTGGAGACAGTCCACCACGTTCATGCCGACGATGTCGCGCAAATGTTCATGGGCGCTATCGCCAATTGGCGGGCCTCGACAGGAGAGGCTTTCCATGCGGTTTCAAGCGGTGCGCTGACGCTTAGAGGCTATGCCGAAGCGATGTCGCGCTGGTTCGGACATGAGCCGAAGCTGGAATTCCTGCCCTATGAAGCATGGGCCGAAGGCCAGTCGGCGGAAGATGCGCAGGCGACCTGGGAGCACATTGCCAGAAGCCCGAATTGCTCGATTGCGAAGGCCGAGAGGCTGCTTGGATACCGGCCGCGCTATACGTCGCTGCAGGCCGTTCAGGAGGCGGTTACCTGGCTGATGGAGAATGGTCGGATCGGTTGAAAGGCCAGTCTTTAAGCCTGGTCAGTGGTTTTGAGCCAGGCATCCATGCCTTTTGCTGCAGCATGACCAGTCGCAAAGCAGGCCGTCAGAAGATAGCCGCCGGTCGGCGCTTCCCAATCGATCATTTCTCCGGCCGCGAACAGGCCGGGAAGTTTCTTCAGCATGTATCTCTCGTCGAGCTCATCCCAGCGAATGCCGCCGGCAGACGAGATGGCTTCGGCAATGGGCCTTGGCCTCAGCAACGGAATCGGCAGGGCTTTGATCAGGCGGGCAAGCGTTTCCGGATGCGAGAGAACGGCGGGCTCGGCAAGCTCGCGCAAAAGGCCCGCCTTGACGCCCTCGATGCCGGCGCCCTTGCGCAGGCGATTGGAGAAGCTGGCCTTTGGGTCCTGCCGCGCCAGATCGCGCGCCAAGCGCACCTCATTGCGTCCGGGCGCCAGATCGACAATGAGCGAAGCCTCGCCCATTTTTGCCAACCGGTCGCGCAACGAGGCGGCATGCGCATAAACCAGACTGCCCTCGATTCCCGTTTTCGAGATGACGAATTCGCCGGGAAAAGTCCCTTCTTCCGATGTTGCCGTCACGGATTTGAGGGGTTCGCCGGCAAAGCGCTCGCTGAAGGTCGCATTCCAGGTGACGTCGAAACCGCAATTGGCCGGCTGGAAGGCGGCGATATCGATGCCTTTGTCGCGAAGCCAGCTGACCCATGCCGCATCCGATCCGAGCCGGGCATAGCTTGCCCCGCCGAGTGCCAGCAGAACGGCGTCATGATGCACGAGCTCGCGCCCGTTCGGTGTTTCGAAGACCAGGCCGCCATCTTCGAAGCCGCACCAGCGATGCCGCGTCATGATGCTGACATTACGCGCCTCCAGCCCTGCCAGCCAGGCACGCAGCAGCGGCGAGGCCTTCATGACTTTTGGGAAGACGCGGCCGGACGAGCCGATGAAGGTTTCCGTTCCCAGGCCTTTCGCCCAGGCTCTGATGTCATCCGGTTGGAAATCGTCAAGCGCTGCGCGCAATCGGGACGAGGCGGCGCCGAAGCGGTTGGCAAAGACATCGTAATCTTCCGAATGCGTGATGTTGAGACCGGATTTTCCGGCCAGCAGAAACTTGCGCGCAACCGTCGGCATGGTGTCGTAGATCACGACGCGATGGCCAAGCCGCGATAAGGTCTCTGCCGCCATCAACCCGGCAGGGCCGCCGCCAATGATTGCAATTTGCTTTTTTGTCATACTCACCCGGTGCCGCTTGCCTACTGTTCTCTAGGGCCGGATGGGGGCCGAACGCAAGATCGCCGCCGTCCCGGTCCAATCTCACTGTCGTTGAGCCGGGTTACGGCAGCGCCGGAAATCCCACGTTTCCTCTCGTATCCCGTGCCATATCCACGTTTAAATCGATATAACCATATGGTTACTATTGCTTCTGATTCACCGGGGGCTGTCAACTTATGCGATGATCGGTTACTTATCGGCGTGAGGGTGGGCCGCATAAGCCTTACGAAATGCCGCCGGGAGCCATGATGTCAGAAGCCAAGACCGTGAAGCGCAGCGCAAGGAATGCAGGCCTTGCGAATGCAGAGAAAGCTCCCTCGCGCGCAGCTTCGGAACGGCCCCGTCTCAGGGATGCGGAACGCACCAGCAAGGCGATTTTGGCGGCCGCGACCAAGGAATTTGCCGAGCGCGGCTATGGCGGTGCTCGCGTCGATGCCATCGCCGAACGGGCGAAAATCAATAAGCGGATGCTCTATCACTATTTCGGCGGTAAGGATGCGCTCTACGTCGCCGTTCTGGAAGGCAGCTATATCGCCATCCGTTCGGCGGAAGCACGGCTCGATCTCTCGCATCGCTCCCCTGCAGACGGCTTGCGGGAGCTCGTCGTCTTCACCTGGCAATATTTTCTGGATCACCCGGAATTCCTAGGAATCCTCAGCACGGAAAACATGCATAAGGCCCGCTTCCTGAAGCGTTCGGCGCGCATTTTCGAGCTGCACTCGCCGCTGGTGTCGGAGATCTCCGGCTTGCTGGACCGCGGCGCGGCCGCGGGCGTATTCCGCAGCGGCTGCGATCCGGTGAAGATCTATATGAGCATCGCGGCCCTCGGCTCGTTCTTCCTGACGAACCGTTGGACGCTCTCGACGATCTTCCGTCGCAATCTCTCGGACAAGAGCGAAATCGACGCCTGGGGGGAGCATATCGTCGACGTGATTTTCGCCTATCTGCGTCCCTGAAATCTCCCGCGCAACAGACTCAGCAACGATAGACGATTGCCGCTGTGACCATTGACGATGGCCGTTGACAGCATGGCTTTGCCATGTCAGTTATGTAACTATATAGTTATTTACGGGAGGAAGAAACTCATGGCAACGAAGCCGATCGGCATCATCATGCACGGCATTACCGGCCGCATGGGCTATAACCAGCATCTCGTGCGTTCCATCCTGGCGATCCGCGAACAGGGCGGCGTTCTTTTATCGAACGGCGACAGGCTGATGCCGGAGCCGGTGCTTGTCGGCCGCAATGCTGAGAAGATCGAGGCGATTGCCCGCAAGCACGGTCTGTCCAAGACGACGACCGATCTCGATGCCGCTCTTGCCGATCCCAGCAATACGATCTTCTTCGATGCCGGTTCGACGCAGATGCGCGTCGAGCTTCTCGAGAAGGCGATTGCGGCCGGCAAGCATGTCTATTGCGAGAAGCCGATCTCGGAGACGCTGGAGGAGGCGCTCTCGGTTGCGGCTTCGGCAGAGCGTCGCGGCGTCAAGAACGGTGTCGTCCAGGACAAGCTCTTCCTGCCTGGCTTGCGCAAGATCGCCATGCTGCGCGATAGCGGCTTCTTCGGCAAGATTCTCTCCGTGCGCGGCGAATTCGGCTATTGGGTTTTCGAAGGCGATTGGGGCGTCAAGGCACAGCGCCCATCCTGGAACTATCGCAAAAAAGATGGCGGCGGCATGATCCTCGATATGTTGCCGCATTGGCGTTATGTGCTCGACAATCTCTTTGGTGAAGTCAAGTCGGTCAGCTGCCTCGGCGCCACACATATTCCAAGCCGCGTCGACGAGAACGGTAACACCTATGTCGCCGATGCTGACGATGCCGCCTATGCTACCTTCGAACTCGAGGGCGGCGTTATCGCCCATATCAACTCCTCCTGGGCGGTGCGTGTACGCCGCGACGATCTCGTCACCTTCCAGGTCGACGGCACCCATGGATCCGCCGTCTGCGGCCTGATGCGCTGCTGGACACAGCATCGCGTCAACACGCCGAAACCGGTCTGGAACCCCGATCAGCCGCAGCCAATCAATTTCTTCGATACCTGGGAAGAGGTGCCTGACACGCAAGCCTTCGACAATGGTTTCAAGGCGCAATGGGAGCAGTTCCTGTGCCATGTGGCCGAGGACGCGCCCTGGAAGTTCACGCTGCGCGAGGGCGCCAAGGGCGTGCAGCTGGCAGAGCTGGCACAGAAGAGCTGGGCGGAACGTCGCTGGGTCGACGTGCCTTCCCTTTCGGCCTGCTAGGAGGCTGATCTCATGGAGAGAAGCCTTCACTTGCCAAGGGCGGACGGCACGATCACTGCCTTCTCGCCCGTCAATGAGCCGTTGATCGCGCCTGTAAAACCGACGGGCGGCCATCACTTCAATCGCGTGGCCTATGCGGCGGCGCATGTCGTGGTCGATGCGCTTGCGGACAACGATCCCTGGCTTGACCGCAACATCGACTGGGAGCGCACGATCGCCTTCCGCGAATATCTCTGGGGTCTCGGCCTCGGCGTCGCGGAAGCGATGGATACCGCACAGCGCGGCATGGGACTCGACTGGACCGGCGCAAAGGAGCTGATCGCGCATGCGCAGTCGGCCGCCCGCGGCCGGCCGGATGCCGTGATCGCCTATGGCGCCGGGACTGATCATCTGCAGCCCGGTCCCGATGTCACGATCGATGATGTCATCCGCGCCTATGAGGAACAGGTCGCTTATGTCGAAGGACAGGGCGGCCGCGTCATTCTCATGGCGAGCCGGGCTCTGGCGGCAGTCGCCAAGAGCCCGGACGACTATGTCAGGGTCTACGACCGCATCCTCGGTCAGGTCAAAGAGCCCGTCATCATTCATTGGCTCGGCTCGATGTTCGATCCGGCCCTGGCGGGCTATTGGGGCTCGGCCGACGACATGCTGGCCATGAAGACGGCAACAGCGATCATCAATCAGAACGCAGCCAAGGTCGATGGCGTGAAGATTTCGCTGCTTTCGGCAGAGAAGGAAATCATCATGCGCCGCCGGCTCGATCCGTCGGTCAAGATGTATACCGGCGACGATTTCAACTACGCAGAACTGATCGCCGGTGACGAGCAGGGCTATTCGCATGCCCTGCTCGGCATCTTCGATGCCATCGCGCCGGCAGCGAGCGCAGCTCTCGCAAAGCTCGCTCAGAACGACCTCGACGCCTTCCACGCGATCCTGGCGCCGACCGTCCCGCTATCGCGCCATATCTTCAAGGCACCGACGCGCTTCTATAAGACAGGTGTCGTCTTCCTCGCCTATCTTAACGGCTTCCAGGACCATTTCCAGATGCTCGGCGGCCAGCAGAGCGCCCGCTCGATCCAGCATCTTTCGGAGCTGTTCCGTCTGGCGGACACGGCGCGCGTACTGCGTGATCCGGATCTCGCAGTCTATCGCATGAAGGCAATCCTTGCCACCATCGGCATCGACTAGCGGATAAGAATGGGGGAGGATCACGATGGCCGTAGAGGGTCTGTCCATCAATCTGGCGACGGTGCGCCAGCAATATGACATGCGCCAGGCGGTCGAAGCCTGCCTGAAGCAGGATATCGTCGCTATCGCGCCCTGGCGCGATCAGGTGCATAAGATCGGGCTTTCGGAGGCTGCTCGCATCGTCGCCGACAACAAGCTCAAAGTGACTGGCCTTTGCCGCGGCGGCATGTTTCCCGCGGCAAGCGCCGAGGGTAGGGCGGCTGCAATCGACGACAACAAGCGGGCGATCGACGAAGCGGCGGCGCTGAATGCCGATTGTCTCGTCCTTGTTGTCGGTGGCCTGCCGGAAGGATCGAGGGATATCACGCATGCCCGCGAGATGGTAGCGGACGGTATCGCGGCGATCCTGCCACATGCGCGCAGCGCCGGTATTCCGATCGCGATTGAGCCGTTGCATCCTATGTATGCGGCCGACCGCGCCTGCGTGAACACGCTGGAGCAGGCGCTCGACATCTGCGATCTCCTCGGCGAAGGCATTGGCGTCGCGATCGATGTCTACCATGTCTGGTGGGACCCGAAGCTTTATCAGCAGATCGCGCGCGCTGGCGCCGGTGGCCGCATCCTGGCGCATCACATCTGCGACTGGCTCGTGCCGACCACGGACCTGCTGCTCGATCGCGGCATGATGGGCGACGGTGTCATCGACTTGAAAGGCATCCGCGCCGAGATCGAAAAGGCCGGCTTCTTCGGCCTGCAGGAGGTCGAGATCTTCTCTCAGAATAATTGGTGGAAGCGCCCGGGTGAGGAGGTCCTCTCCACCTGCATCGAGCGTTTCCGCAGTGTTTGCTGAGTGGCAGTACCCAGGATCGATAACAAAAAACCGGACCAGCAAGTGGCCCGGCTCTTTTTCGAAGCGATGAGGTGACGGCTTACTCGGCCGAAACGATCTTGCCGCCTTCCCATTTGTAGAGCGAGAAGCTCTGCGAGGTCAGGTCGCCGGTTTCGCCGTAGGTGACCTTGCCGATGGCGGTGTCGATCGGTTCGCCTTTCTTCAGAGCGGTACCGACTGCTTCGGCATCGTCTGCCTTGCCGGCCTTCTCGATGCCGGCCTTCAACACCTGCACGGCAGCATAGGCGTTCAGCGTGAAGGCTTCGGCCGGGATGTTGCGCGCCTTGAGGGCGGCAACGGCGCTCTGCGAATCCGGGTTCTTCAACGCGTCAGACGCGTTGGTGAAGAGCGTGCCGGCAGCCGAATCGTTGGCGATCGCCCAATATTCGGTATTGGAAAGGCCGTCGCCGCCGATGATCTGCGCCTTGACGGAGATGTCGTGCAGCTGGCGGGCCAGCAGACCTGCTTCCGGATGATAGCCGCCGAAGTAGATCACGTCGACGCCGGCCTGCTTCAGCTTTGTCGTCAGAGCGCTGTAGTCTTTCTCGCCGGGGGTCAGCGAGTCATTGACGACCTCAGTGATGCCACCTTTGTTGATCGCAGCCTTGAAGGCGTCTGCCAGGCCCTTGCCGTAAGCGCCCTTATCGTTGAGGATGGCGATCTTCTTGTCCTTGAAGTTCTTCACGACATATTCGCCGGCGACGACGGCCTGCTGGTCATCTCGGCCGCAGGTGCGGAAGATGTTCGTGAGACCACGATTGGTCAGGTCCGGAGCGGTTGCGGTCGGCGTGACCATCAGGATGCCGTTTTCGGCCAGCGCGTCCGAAACCGGAATGGCAACACCCGAAGTGACCGGGCCGACGACGAAGCGGATGCTATCGCCGACAAAGCCGTTGGCGACGGATACGCCCTGCTTCGGATCGCCGGCATCGTCGCCGAGCTTCAGGATGAGCTTCTGGCCGAGAACGCCGCCGCTCTTGTTGATTTCGTCGATGGCGGTCTGTGCGCCATTCTTGACCTGCTCGCCATAGGCAGCGACGGGGCCGGTCAGCGGCGCGATGAGGCCGATGGTGATGTCCGCATGTGCGAGAGGTGCGAAGGCCAGCGAAGCGACGAAGGTCGCGGCCGTCAATGTCTTCAGACTCATGTTAGCTCTCCTTGGATGGGCGCGGCAGCGCCCTTTGAACCCGCTCGCAATCGCCTGTCTCGACGCGCAAACTGCCGTGAGGCGTTCTTTTTAAAGAGACAAAGCTGATATCGAAGCCGATGATCGCCTTCGGACATTTTTTGATCTCGAAAGCGCTCATGAGGGTATTTTGTGTAGGAATATTGCGACGATTCCGCAAGAAAATAACCGTCGCGAAGACAATTTTAGCGTTTTTTCGAAAAATTTTGACGAGGGATGGTTGTTGCCTGCTTGCCGCAAGGGCCTAGGTAATAGGGCGGCAAAGCGAGGTGGATCTGAAAGTGGAAATCTGCATGCGGCGGATCCACATAAGCCGCGGCGTCTGTCATGGTGCGGCCCGGGCCAAGGAGATCAGTATCGCGTGAACGACAATGACGATTCGAAGGTCTATTTTGACCTCTGGCGGCTGATTCCCGACGGTACCCCGATCGTGACGCATTCCAGCCGGCTTTTTCCCGTGCGTCGTGATGGCGAGCCGGCGATGCTGAAGATCGCCGACGCACCGGAGGAGAAATCGGGGGCCGAGCTTATGGTCTGGTGGAATGGCATTGGTGCTGCGCGCGTTCTCGAGCATCAGGACGATGCTATCCTGCTCGAACGGGCAATAGGCAGCCGCTCACTTGCCGAGATGGCAAGGAATGGTGAGGACGACCAGGCAAGCCGGATCATCTGCAAGGCCGTCGCCGGGCTCCACGCCTCTCGCGGCGGCGCCTTGCCGCAATTGGTTCCGCTTGTCCACCGCTTTCGTTCGCTCGAAACCATGGCTCATTGTGAAGGCGGTATCTTCGTCCAGTCCGCGGTTGTCGCGCGCATGCTGTTGGCGGAGCCCCGCGATGTCGTCGCCCTGCATGGGGACATTCATCACGGCAATATCCTCGATTTCGCGGAGCGTGGCTGGCTTGCGATCGATCCCAAGGGCCTGGTGGGCGAGCGCGGCTTTGACTACGCCAATCTCTTCTGCAATCCCGATAATGCCGTCGCCACATCTCCCGGCCGTCTTGCCCGGCAAGTAACGGTCGTTGCCGAGGCGGCGGGAATGGAGCGCGGACGCCTGTTGCAATGGATCATTGCCTGGGCCGGCCTTTCGGCAGGTTGGCTGATCGAAGATGGCGAGGATGAACACGTCGAAGCAGCGTTGCGCGTTGCCGAAATCGCGGCGGCAGAACTCGCCAGAACCGAAGATTAGGAGATCAGGGTCCCGCGCCAGGACTGCCGATAGCGCGCCAACCCCGGCAGTTCGGTGCGAGTGGAGGAGCTGGCCGCGGCACTGATGGGTCTTATCCCCGTCAGCAAGGCGGCACCCTGGCTGGTGCCCGTTGAGCCGGCTAGTGCGATGACATCGGTGCTCGTCAAGGCAGAGAGGGCGATGAGGTAGGCGCGATTGAACGCAAAGGGACCTTCGACGAAGATTGGTCCTTTAGCGCCGATCAGATCGAGGCAGGCTTCCGTCATCAGCGCGAGATAGACGCTGACGGCGGCAAGGCGTTCGGCGGAATTGGTCGCACTGCCGATCCAACGCATTTTCCTGCCCGGAAACGGACCAGAGCCCTCGACTACATTGGGCAGTAGCATGAGGCCTTTCTCGATCACCCGTTCCAACGCGGCTTCGATTGCTTCATGGGATGCAATACCGATTTCCGCTGCCAGAATCTCGAACTCGCGGCCGCCCATGAAGCGGGAAGACGGCACGGCGCGGCCATAGGCATCGACATTGGCAAGGGTATCGCGGGCGGGATCGAGATGATCGAGATCGCCGCCGACGCCAAAACTGATAACCCATGTCCCCGTCGAGACGACGGCAAAAGGCGCTTCATTCTCGACAAGATGCGGCAGCAGCGAGGCGTTGGAATCATGAATGCCGCAATAGACAGGGACAGGCGACGAGAGACTGATATCGGCGGCAAGTGCTGGTAGCACCGGGCCTAGGGCGTCGAATGCCGAACGGACCGGCGCCATCAAGGCACGAATGCCAAGCGTGTCAACCAGGGACGAATAGCTTTGGGTCGTCGGGTTCCAGAGATCGGTATGGCAGCCAAGAGACGTCATCTCGTTGGCCGCGACGCCGGTCAGGCGAAACGCCCAATATTGCGGATAGGTCAGGATCGTTGCGACGCGGGCAAAATCAGCGGGGAAGGCGCTTTGCTGATAGTGGATCTGCGCGCCAGCATTCAGGCCACCGGATAGCCGCGGCGAAAAGGTTTCGGCAAAAGCCGGACGCACTTGCCCATAGGCTTCCTGAACGGTTTGCGGATAGATGTGTTCGTAATCGAGAACCGGCAAGGCAAGATCGCCGCCGGCGTCCAACAGGACCACCGAAGCACCGTGCGTCGTGATTGATATGGCATCGAAGCCGGGCGTGGCTGCAAAGCCCTTCAGCGCATCAATGATGAAGCGCCATAGGCTTTCGATATCGTAATGCGGGTAAGGACCTGACTTCAGGACGCTGTTTGTAGTCCTGACGGCGGCAATCTCGGCTCCGGTCCCGGCATCCAGCACAACGACCTTGGCGTTGGTCTTGCCGATGTCGATCACGGCGATGTGGCGGTAGGCTGTCTCGCTGTTCATGGCAGATGAAAGACCGTGACAAGATCGCTTTGGATGGGCGAGTTATCGGGATTGGTCGCCATGATGTCCGCCATATGTGCCCACCATTTCTTCATGATGGGATGTTCGGGCAGGCTGGCCATGGTGTGATCTTTCGGCCGGGTCAGCACGCCGAAAAGCGTATTCGTCTCGCGGTCGAGATGGATGGAGTAATCGCTGACACCTGCCTGATGCAGCAGATCCACCAGCTCAGGCCAGATTTCATCATGTCTCTTGCGGTATTCTGCTTCCATGCCTGGATTGAGCGTCATCTTGAAGGCGTGGCGTTCGTGAGCAGCGGTCATTTGGAGCTCATGGTCTTGATGCGCTTTGCCACGATCGGCAGCGCGATGGTGATGATGAGGAGGAGGCCGATGAAAATCGACATGACAATGCCGGGAACATTCAGCAGGCCAAGGCCGAAGGTGACCAAGCCCATGACGAAAGCAGCGATGACGACGCCGCCGATCGTCCCCGAGCCGCCGAGGATCGATACGCCGCCGAGCACGACCATGGTCACCACCTCCAGTTCCCATCCCAGCGCGATCGAGGGGCGCGTCGAGCCGAGGCGCGAGGTGAGGCAGACGGCGGCGATACCGCTCATGATGCCGGTTAGGAGAAACAGGATGAATTTGACCCGCTCGACTGGAATGCCCGAGAAGCGCGCAGCAAAATCATTGTTGCCGATCGTATAGACCTGCCGGCCGAAATTCGTCGCATGCAGCAGGATGGCAAAGGCGATCGCCAGCACGATGAAGAGCACGAATTCGAACGAGAAGACCCAGACGACATAGCCCTGGCCGAAATAGGCGAAACTATCCGGATAGTTGCCATAGGCCTGGTCGCCGAGAACGATATAGGAAATGCCGCGAAACAGGCTCATCGTGCCGATGGTGACGACGATTGACGGCAGCTTCAGCACGGAAACGAGGAATCCGTTGAAGATGCCGCAGACGAGGCCGACGCCGATACCGATCGCAACGAGGCCGGCCGTGTCGACGCCCATTTGCGCGGCAGCGCCCATCGCCGTCGACGCCAGCGCGATGATGGCTGCGACCGAGAGGTCGATTTCGCCCGCGATGACGAGCAGCGCCATGGCAAAGGCGATCATCGCCTTTTCGGTAAAGTTGAAGGTCGCGTCCGAGAGATTGAACGGATCGAGGAAATAGGGCGAGGCCAGCGAGTTGAAGATGAAGATCGCGACCGCGACGCCGAAGAGCAGTGTTTCCCAGCTTGCCATGATGCGCTTGAAGGGCGTGCCGAGGCGATCAGGAATGGCGCGCTTTTCCGCGGTTGCCGCTTGCGAACCGTTGCTCATGCGTGTGCTCCCTGGCTGGCGGTGTCCTTTGCGGCTTGATCGCGCAGGATGATGCGGCCGCGGTTGCGTTCGCGCCGGGCGTTGAAGACGACGGCAAGGATGATGACGGTGCCTGAAATCGCCATCTGCGTGAACGGCGAGATGCCGATGACCGGAAGTGCGTTCTTGATGACGCCGAGGAAGAGGGCGCCTAAGACCGCGCCGGCGACTGAACCGACACCGCCGGCGATCGATATGCCGCCGATGACGCAGGCGGCTACGCTATCGAGTTCGAAACCATTGGCGATATCGACATAGGCGACCGCATAGCGCGAAACCCAAAGGTAGCCGCTCAGTCCCGCGAGCGCACCAGAGAGGACGAAGGCGAGGAAGCGCGTCCAGCCGACATCGATACCGGCATAGACGGCGGCAACCGGATTGCCGCCGCTGGCATAGGCCGAGCGGCCGAACTGCGTGTAGCGCAGCACCAGATACATCATCAGAACGATGGCGATACCGATCCAGGCAAGCACCGGCAGGCCGAGAAGCGGCGTGCGCGGCACGTTCAGGAAAATCGGCGTGAATTGATGCGCATTGACCCAGGCGCCGCCCGATAGGACGAATGCCATGCCGCGATAGATCGTCAGGGTGCCAAGCGTGACGACGATCGGCGGGATTTCCAGCGCCCAGACGAGATAGCCATTGATGGCGCCGAGAGCCGCGCCCATCAGGATTGCCGTAATGACGAGTGCGATCAGCGGAATATCGGGATAGGATGCGTTCAGCATTGCAACCGCCATGCCGGTCAACGCCAGATTGGCGGCAACGGACAAATCGATCGATTTTGTCAGGATGACCGTCATCTGGGCGAGCGCGAGGATGATGAGGATCGATGTGTCATTGAAGATATTGGCGAGATTGGCGGGCTCGGCAAAGCCGGCTGCGCGCGTCGCGAAGCCGGCGATCATCACGACGATGATAATGGCGAGCAGAGTTTCGCGCTTTTTGAGGATGCGTGGCATCCCGTCCTCCCTATGCATTTCCAGTGGCGGCGCGCACCAAGGTTTCCGGCGTGAGCCCCTCGCGCTCGAAAAGGCCAGCGGACAGGCCTTCCTTCATGACCAGCACACGATCCGACATGCCGAGGATCTCGGGCAGTTCGGAGGAGATCATGATGATGCTGAGACCTTCAGCCGCCAATTCGCTGATGAAACCATGGACGGCGGCCTTTGAGCCGATGTCGATACCCTTGGTAGGCTCGTCCAGAATGATGATCTTCGGCTGCGTCGCCAGCCACTTGCCGATGACCACCTTCTGCTGATTGCCGCCAGACAGCGTGCCGACGGGCACGGAAAGTGCGGCAGCGCGCAGATCGAGCCGCTCGGCATATTTGCGGGCGAGAGCGAATTCGTTGGCTGCCTTCAGGAAGCCCTTGCGCGAGGTGCGCCCGAGTGAAGGCAGCGACATATTCTGATAGATCGGCATCGGCAGTGCCAGGCCGTGGCGACCGCGCTCTTCGGGCACATACACGATCCCCGCGCGAATGGCATCCTGCGGCGATCGCACTTGGATTTCCTGTCCGTCGAGCGTCAGGCGTCCGGACAGCGGTTTGGTAATGCCGAAGAGCGATTGGCAAAGCTCGGAACGTCCGGCGCCGATCAAGCCATAGACGCCGAGGATCTCGCCGCGCCGAAGCTTGAAGGAAATATCGCGGAATTCGGTGCGGTGACAGTATTTGTCGACTTCGAGAACGGTTGCACCGATCGTCACAGGCACTTTCGGGAAAGCGTCCTTGACATCGCGGCCGACCATCATACGGACGATCTCATCCTGTGGTGTCAACTTCAATTTGCCGTGGCCGACGGCCCGGCCGTCGCGGAAGACGACGAAATTGTCGGCGATCTCGTAGAGTTCGTCGAACTTGTGGCTGATGAACAGGATGGCCTTGCCCTTTGCCTTCAATCCCTCGACGATGCGGAAGAGATCATCGATCTCCTTGCGGGAGAGAGCGGCGGTGGGTTCGTCCATGATGACGATGCGGGCCTCGATCGACAAGGCGCGTGCGATTGCCACAAGATGGCGCTGCGCGATGGAGAGGTCCTTCAAGCGGGTTGTCGGATCGATCGCGCTTTCCAGCGATTGGAGAAGCTCTTTCGATCGGCTGTTCATCCTCTTCCAGTCGATGGTGCGCCAGGATGTGCGCGGCGCATGGCCGAGGAAGATGTTTTCGGCAACAGTCAGCTCGTCGAAGAGTACGGTTTCCTGATGAATAGCTGTGACGCCGGCATCGATAGCGGCCTGCGCATTCGCAAAGGCCATCGCCTTGCCATCGACGAGGATCTCGCCCTCGTTCGGGCGGTAGATTCCCGTGAGAATCTTGACGAGTGTCGATTTGCCCGCGCCGTTCTCACCGATCAGGGCGGTCACCTTGCCGGGATAGAGCGAAATGCTGACGCCATCCAGCGCCTTGACGCCGGGAAAGATCTGGGAAATGCCGCGCATTTCCAGAATGGCCTGATTGTTCGCGGCTGGTGCGTCCGCGATGGAGCGTTGAAGGACTGTGGTCATCAGCAATGTACCGGATCAATGAAACCAGGTCCGGCGGCTGATGCCGCCGGAGAGCTGCGAGTTCGATTTTCGATCAGAAAACCTTGGAGAACTGATCGATGTTCGAAGCATTGTAGACGAACGGATCGGCCATGGCGGCTTCGCCGTTTTCGCCAACCTTGATCTTGCCCATGCGGCCGGCATTGATCTCGCTGCCCGGCTTGCCGTCGGTCTCGCCCTTGACGAGGCGATAGGCGATCTGCGTTGCGGAATAGCCGAGATCGATCGGATTCCAGATCGCAAATTCCTTCGTCGCGCCGGACTTGATGGCGCCGGCCATTTCGGACGGCAGGCCGAGACCGGTGACATAGACCTGGCCGATCTTGCCGGCATCCTTGACGGCCTGCGAAGCGGCGAGCACGCCGACGGTCGTCGGAGCGACGATGACCTTGACTTCGGGATGCGAGGTCAACAGGCCCTGGGCTTCACGATAGCTCTTGTCGGAGAGATCGTCGCCATAAACGGTCGTGACCAGGTTGAGGCCGGGGAAATCCTTCAGCTGCTTCTTCATCTCGCCGATCCAGATGTTCTGGTTCGTCGACGTCGTCGTGGCCGACAGGATGGCGAAATTGCCCTTGCCGCCGTCGAGGTGATCCTTGGCGAGCGTCAGGCACATCTTGCCGATCAGTTCGTTGGACGAGGGGTTCAGCTGCAGGATACGGCCAGCCTTGGCGACGCCGGAATCCCAGGAGATCACCTTGATGCCGCGCTGTGCCGCCTTCTTCAGGGCCGGAACAACTGCGTCGGGATCGTTTGCGGAAATCGCGATGGCATCGACCCCTTGGGCGATCAGCGAGTTGATGACTTCGATCTGGCCTTCGGCCGTGGTCGAGGTCGGGCCGGTGTAGATCACCTGCACGCCGCCGAGATCCTTGGCTGCTTCCTGTGCGCCCTTGTTGGCGGCTTCAAAGAAGCCGTTGCCCAGCGACTTCACCACGAGGCCGATCTTGATGTCCTTTGCACTGGCCGCGCCGGCGAAAAGCGTGGCGGCGAGCGCGACGCCGATCGCCAATTTCTTTGCAATATTCATGTCACTTCCTCCCAAAGTTAATAGGCATGCTCACCCCACCTGAGCCGCGCGTCTCATGCGACCGACGGGGAATCTTCCTCCTCGGCTTCAGCCGAAACATTTGCAATAATGAGCGAAATGCCCGCATCCTCGATCATGCGCATGGTTTCGGCGGTAACACCGTCGTCGGTGATGATGGTCGAGACCTGATCGAGCGGGCAAAGGATCAGGCTGGAGCGCTGGCGGAATTTGCTTGAATCCACCATGACGACGAGTTCGTCGGCCTGGCGCATGAGCTTCTGCTCGCTCTGGATGACCAGCGCGTCGGCTTCCATGACGCCCAGCGGGCCTACGCCCTGCGCACCGATGAACATGCGCTGAGCATAGAAATTGCGGATCGTATCGTTGTCGAAGGGCGAGAGGATCAGGCTTTGTTCGCGATAGATCGCGCCGCCCGGCACCGTCACGTTATTCTTCGAATGCTTGACCAGGTGTTCGGCGATCGCGAAGGAATTGGTCATCACCTGCAGCCGGAAGGCCGAGATATAGTGAACCAGCTGGAATGTCGTCGTGCCGCCATTGATGATAATGGCGTCGCCGGGATTGCAGAGTTCGGCCGCCTTGCGCGCAATTGCGCGTTTCCTATCGATGTTGACGGCTTCGGATACACGAAACGGCCGCGCGGCCAGATTGCCGAGCTGCGGAGGATGGATCGATTCCGCTCCGCCGCGCACACGCCTGATCTTTCCCTGTACGTGCAGGGCAGCGATATCACGGCGTATCGTCGCTTCCGAAGCCTCGGTCAGCTCGGAAATATCCTGAATCGTCACGACAGACTTTTCCTGTACGGCGCTCAGAATAATGCGATGGCGTTCGCGTTCGTGCATTGGCTCCTCCTTGTCGGCGGTTATTTCGCAAATATGACAATGTGTCAATCATAAACGATCATAAACTTTCATATTGCATCGCAACATTATCGAATTTGATCGTTTTCGATTGACAAGGCGACTATACGTGAGCGATACCCTGCTCACAAAGGGCGGTTCCATCATGATCCGATCTGCCCGAAAGACTTGATTTCAAGGGAGGATGACATGGCGGCTGGCGTTCAGCTTCTGGAAAACCGTTGGGATGATGCACATGCTGATGGGCTCGATGAGCCTGGCAAGCTGCTTTATCGGTCGAATCTGCTCGGTGCCGATAAGCGTATCACCAACTATGGTGGCGGCAACACGTCGGCCAAGGTCATGGAAACCGATCCGCTCTCCGGCGAGAAGGTTAGGGTGCTCTGGGTCAAAGGCTCCGGCGGCGATGTCGGCACCATCAAGCTTGACGGTTTCGCCACGCTTTATCAGGACAAGCTGGACAGCCTGAAGAACATCTATCAGGGCGTTGCAGACGAGGATCGCATGGTCGGCTTCCTGCCGCATTGCACTTTCAACCTCAACGCCCGTGCCGCTTCGATCGATACGCCGCTGCATGGCTTCGTGCCGTTCACCCATGTCGACCACATGCATCCGGATGCCATCATTGCCATCGCCGCCTCGAAGAACTCGCGCGAGCTGACGCGCGAAATCTTCGGCGACGAGATCGGCTGGCTGCCCTGGCGCCGTCCGGGCTTCCAGCTCGGCCTTGATCTCGAAGCCTTCGTCAAGGCGCATCCGAATGCCAAGGGTGTTGTTCTCGAAAGCCATGGCCTCTTCACCTGGGCCAACGACGCCAAGGAATGCTACGAGCTGACGCTCGCGATCATCAACAAGGCGATCGAATGGTTCGCAGCCAAGACCGAAGGCAAGACGATTTTCGGCGGTGCCATCACCCAGAGCCTGCCGCAGGCGGAGCGTCGTGCGATCGCCGCCCGGCTAATGCCTGAGATCCGCGGCCGCATCGGCAAGGCCGAGCGCAAGCTCGGCGATTTCGACGACCAGGATGCCGTGCTCGAATTCGTCAACTCAAAAAACCTTCGCCCGCTTGGCGCGCTCGGCACCAGCTGCCCGGATCACTTCCTGCGCACCAAGATCCGGCCACTGATCGTCGATTTCGATCCGGCCAAGCCTGATGTCGATGCCGTCATCGCCGGCCTCGACAAGGCATTGGAAGATTACCGCGCCGACTACGCACGCTATTACAATGATTGCAAGCATGACAATTCGCCGGCCATGCGCGATCCGAACCCGGTGATCTTTCTCGTGCCCGGCGTCGGCATGCTGTCCTTTGCCCGCGACAAGGCGACTGCCCGTATTGCTGGCGAGTTCTACGTCAACGCCATCAACGTCATGCGTGGCGCCTCCACGGTTTCCGAATATCAAGGCCTGCCTGAGCAGGAAGCCTTCGATATCGAATATTGGCTGCTGGAAGAGGCAAAGCTGCAGCGTATGCCGAAGCCGAAAAGCCTCGCCGGCCGCGTTGCCTTCGTGACCGGTGGCGCCGGTGGCATCGGTCGCGCCACGGCCGCCCGGCTGGTAGGCGAGGGCGCCTGCGTCGTTTTGGCTGATATCGACCAGTCGGCACTTGAAGATACCCAAGCCGATTTTGCCAAGAGATACGGTGCGGATGCCGTGCGCAGCGTTAAGCTCGACGTGACGAAGGAGGATGCCGTTATATCCTCCTTCGCTGAGGCTTGCGTCGAATTCGGCGGTATCGACATTCTGGTCTCGAATGCAGGCATTGCTTCGTCCGCGCCGATCGAAAGCACCGAGCTTTCGATGTGGAACCGCAATATCGATATCCTCGCGACCGGTTATTTCCTCGTCTCGCGCGAAGCCTTCCGGCTGTTCCGCCGTCAGAACCTGGGGGGCAATGTCGTTTTCGTCGCGTCGAAGAACGGTTTGGCGTCCTCGCCGAATGCCGCTGCCTACTGCACGGCAAAAGCCGCCGAGATTCATCTCGCCCGCTGCCTGGCTCTGGAAGGTGCGGAAGCCGGCATTCGTGTGAACACGGTCAATCCCGACGCCGTGCTGCGCGGCTCGAAGATCTGGAACGGCGAGTGGCGCGAGCAGCGCGCTGCTTCCTCGAAGATTGAGGTGGACGAGCTGGAGGAACATTACCGCAAGCGCTCGATGCTGAAGCTCAATGTTTTCCCCGAGGACATTGCCGAGGCGATCTACTTCCTGGCATCGGATCTTTCCGCCAAGTCGACGGGTAATATCATCAACGTCGACGCCGGCAACGCGCAGAGCTTTACGCGGTAGTTGGCCGCACTTCCTTCTCCCCACTGGGGAGAAGGTGGCCCAAAGGGCCGGATGAGGGGGCGCGGCAGATGCAGTTCTATCTTTCGCTCACGCTCAAGATGGTCGTCGCTCCGCTCCTTATCCCCTCATCTGCCCGTTGGGCATCTTCTCCCCGCGGGGGAGAAGAGGGAATAAGCTGATCGAAACGCCGATATTTCGAATAACGCATTGGGAGGAAAGAATGGCCGAATACAGGATCGCGCCCGATCTGGTCGCCGCAGAAAACGACAAGCGCGCCGCCGCATTGAAATCCGATTATGAGGCGCTGGGCGCCACGCTCGCCCGCCGCGGCGTCGATATCGAAGCCGTCACAAAAAAAGTTTCGGAATTCTTCGTCGCGGTCCCGTCCTGGGGTGTCGGAACCGGCGGCACGCGCTTCGCCCGTTTCCCCGGCACCGGCGAGCCACGCGGCATCTTCGACAAGCTCGACGATTGCGCCGTCATTCAGCAGCTGACGCGGGCAACACCAAGGGTTTCGCTGCATATTCCCTGGGACAAGGCCGATGCGAAGGAATTGAAGGCGAAAGGCGATGCACTCGGCCTCGGCTTCGACGCCATGAACTCCAACACTTTCTCCGATGCGCCCGGTCAGGCGCATTCCTACAAATTCGGTTCGCTGAGCCATGTCGATGCGGCGACCCGCGCCCAAGCTGTCGAGCACAACATCGAATGCATCGAAATCGGCAAGGCGATCGGCTCGAAGGCGCTGACGGTATGGATCGGCGACGGCTCCAACTTCCCCGGCCAGACGAATTTCACCAAGGCCTTCGAGCGCTATCTCGCCGCCATGGCCGATATCTACAAGGCGTTGCCAGATGACTGGCGACTGTTTTCCGAGCACAAGATGTACGAGCCGGCCTTCTATTCGACGGTCGTGCAGGACTGGGGCACCAACTATCTGATCGCGCAGACGCTCGGCCCCAAAGCGCATTGCCTTGTCGATCTCGGCCATCACGCGCCGAATACCAATATCGAGATGATCGTCGCGCGCCTCATCCAGTTCGGCAAGCTCGGTGGCTTCCACTTCAACGATTCCAAGTATGGTGACGACGATCTCGATGCCGGTGCCATCGAGCCCTACCGCCTGTTCCTCGTCTTCAACGAGCTGGTCGATGCGGAACGGCGCGGAGTGAACGACTTCAATCCGGCGCATATGATCGACCAGTCGCATAACGTGACCGATCCGATCGAGAGCTTGATTTCCAGCGCCAACGAGATCCGCCGCGCCTACGCGCAGGCGCTGATCGTCGATCGCGATGCACTTAGCGAGTATCAGGACGCGAATGACGCGCTGATGGCATCGGAAACGCTGAAACGCGCCTATCGCGCCGATGTCGAACCGATCCTGGCCGAAGCTCGCCGCCGCGCTGGCGGTGCCATCGATCCGGTCGCCACCTACAGGGCGAGCGGTTATCGCCGCAAGGTTGCCGGAGAGCGTCCGGCTTCCGTTGCCGGCGGCGGCGGTATTATCTGAGATTATCGGGTGCCGGCACAAAATGGCGCCGGCACCCGATGCCTATCGCGCCTGCCCCAATTGCTGGAGTTCGGCCTCTCGCCAGGCGGACCAGCGACGCCGCAATTCGCCTGGCCGCAGGCCATAGTTTTCGTCGAGCACCTCGACCGCGAGAATTCGCTCCGTGCGGAAATGCCGGAAGCCTCCACGTAGCTCGCACCACGCCACCAGAATGCGGCTCGTGTCGGAATAACCAAGGATGACGGGCCAGACGATCCTTGTGCTTTCCGCGCTCGCATCGGACCGATAACGCAGGCGAAGTTTTCGTCCTTCGCGGATTGCCGCCCGCAGCATTGGCAGGTCGATGTTTTCCTCTTCGGATTCCTGAAGAAGCGGTTTGGCGCCGACGCTCGGCTCGAGGATGAAGGGGCGCAGGTGCTCGGGCACGATGGCAGTGATCTTGGCAACCACATCGCGTGCGGCATTGGCAAGGGCCTTGTCGGCGCGGCTTGCAACCCATTGCGCTCCGAGGACGACAGCCTCGATCTCCTCCGGTGTCAGCATCAACGGCGGCATTTCGTAGCCGGGCGAGAGGAGATATCCGAAGCCGGCCTCACCCTCGATCGGCACGCGCTGGCCCATCAGATCGGCGACGTCGCGATAGACCGTGCGTTTGGAGACTTCGAGCTCACCCGCCAGCGCGGCAGCGGTCACCGGCCGGCTCGACCGGCGCAATATCTGTATGATCTGAAACAAACGGTCGGCGCGACGCATTCCTGCTGACTCCTGCTGTCAGTATGGTGGCAACAGCCTTATGCAACAAGAGCCTTCGAGCGCCAACGATATGTTCGGCCGGCCTTTTGAAGGAGTATGCGATGAAACTGGCATCCACGCGTCTGATCGCCTCAGACATCAGGAAAATGGTCGGCTTTTATGAGATGGTCACCGGCCATCGGGCCGAGTGGCTGGCACCGGTCTTTGCCGAGATCGTCACCCCCGCGGCGACGCTTGCGATCGGGAGCGTCGAGACCGTCGCTCTGTTCAAGGAGGGCAGTGCCGAGCCCTGCGCCAATCGCTCTATCATCATCGAATTCCAGGTTGATGATGTCGATGCCGAATTCGCAAAGCTAAAGGACATGGTGGAGGTCGTGCACGAACCGAAGCTGATGCCATGGGGCAACCGGGCAGCGCAGATCCGCGATCCCGAGGGTACGCTCATCAGCCTCTACACGCCTGTCACGGACTTTGCGAAGCAGCGTTTTGCTGGACGTTGAGCGATAAGGCGCCGGCGAAATCCTGCGGTTGGGCGATGCCGTCTGCCTGTCGGCATTTCTCGTCTTCAGTCACGCCTTGGCGTCTTGCGAGCGTGACCAACCGACCTAAATAACTGCATATTTGTCATGGTCGTCTGGCAGATTTGAAATCATCTTTCGGCACGACAACCGAAGATGGTCGCAGCCGTGCTTCGTCGATTTGCTTCAGTCGCATGTGCACTTTCGAGTGGCCCGACAGTGGGAATTGGGTATTGTCGCTTGCAACGGCTCGCCTTGATTTGACGGTCGAGGCTGGCAAAAAGCAGAGCCCTGCTGTTGATAGGTGAGGAAAGACGATGACGACTGACATGAACGGTTTTACCGGACGCCTGAAACGCCGCGAGAATGGCGGCATGATCTCCGGCTGGGTCGGCATACCCGATCCGATGCTCGTCAATCATCTGGCGCAGGAAGACTTCGACACCATCGTGCTCGATATGCAGCATGGCATGTGGAACATGGAGTCTGCCGCCAACGGGATTGCCTATGTGCGCCTGGCCGGCAAGCCGGCGATTGCCCGCATTCCCGTCGGCGATTTTGCCTCTGCCTCGCGCCTTCTCGATGCGGGCGCCTCCGCGATTATCGCGCCGATGATCAATTCTGCCGATGATGCGCGCGCGTTGGTGCAAGCGACGAAATATCCGCCGCTCGGTGAGCGGAGCTGGGGGCCATCGCTGGCGCTCAATCATTTCGGCCTGCCAGCTGAAGATTATCTGCAGAGCGCCAACAGCCTGACCGCCACCATCGCCATGGTGGAAACCCGCATGGCACTCGATGCGATCGACGAGATTCTCGCGGTCGACGGCATCGATGGTATCTTTGTTGGCCCGTCCGATCTTTCGATCGCGCTTTCGAACGGCGCCCGTCTTGCACCCGATAGCGCCGCGATCGATCAGGCGCTTGCAACCGTGCTGGCACGCTGCCGCGCCCACGGCAAGGTCATTTGCGCCTTCGGCGGCGATGGCGCCCGCGCCGGGGAATATCTGAAGCTTGGCCTCGATCTGGTTATCGCCGGCACGGAAACGGCGCAGCTGCGCGCCGGCGCCCGCACGGCCATTCAGGCTGCGCGAAAAGGCGCTGATTCATAATCGGCTGAGATAAAAGCTGCCCGAGGTATCCCACGGGCAGCGGTGGTTGCGCTAGAGCCGGATGATTTAGGTCTGTTCAACCTAAAATCTGGATCCGCTCTAGTTCACCAGCTTTACATAGCAGGGCCGATAGGTCTCGGTACCGCAGCCGCCACCGACCGCTTGTGCCGGCGTGATTGTGTTTTGGATGGCGATTGCCGCGAGCGCGACGGCGATGATTGTCAAAACAGTTTTGGTGTATTTGTCCATGAGTTTCCCCTAATGATAGAATGACTAACGATATGCATCTTAAAATTGCTTTTCTGAATGCGGGCTGAATACAGATGCTCAAGGTTGTGCCCCGATGTCGGGTGATACTATCGGATAACAGCCCAAACACGACCTTCCCCCCTTGTCGACTTTGATCGCAGCCTGCGCTTGCATCGTCACCCGCCTGCGGGCATTCTCGCTCCGACATGGCGGAGCGGAATGATTTGTCGAAGGTGCAGGGATTGGCGGCGGGGCGCGGCTTGCGTCGCGAAGTAGGTCAGCGCGTGACCTTGCGGACCGTTGCTACGGCTCTCGGTCTTTCGGTCACGACGGTCAGCCGTGCCCTTAAGGAGGGCGCAGAGGTCAATCGCGAGACCATCGAACTGGTCAAGCGCGTTGCGGGCGAGCTTGGCTATCGTCCCAATCTCGGTGGCATCAATCTGCGCACCGGCAAAACCCACGCCATCGGCATCGTGCTGCCTTTCGGGCGTGAGGGCGAGATGAACATTGTCGTTGCCTCGCTGATCGAAGGCGCTTCGCGCTATATGAAGTCGCGAGGGTACCGAACGACAATCGTCCCGCAGCTCCAGGCAGATGATCCACTCGCGACGGTGCGCGATATCGTCGAGGAGGGATCGGTCGACGGCGTCATCATCACGCATACGACACCACAGGACGATCGCGTCAAATACCTGCTTGAAGTCGGCATGCCTTTTGTCACCTTCGGGCGGACGGAGCTCTTGAGCGTTCATCCGAGCATCGATCTCGATCATGAAGTGATCGGCGCAGAGGCTGCACGCCTTCTGCTCGATGCCGGCCACCATATGCCGCTGCTGATCGCGCCCAACCAGCAATTCACCTACAGCCTGCAATTCGTAAGAGGGTGGCGCAGGACTTTTGCCGAGCATCATCTCGATGTGCCTGATGATGGCATCCATTTCACCACGGCGACACCCGACAATGGTCGCGAGATGGCAAAGCACATAGCAGCGCAGAATCCCGCAGCGACCGCCGCTTTCGTTGCCAGCGAGGAGGCAGCTCTCGGTTTCCTCGCCGGCTTGCGCGATGCCGGGCGGCAGGCCGGCAGTGATTTCGCGCTGATTACCTATGGCGGCACCGCACTGCCAGATTTCTTCAACCCGCCTTTGAGTACCTTTCACTATTCGAACCATGCCATAGGCGAGCGATTGGCGGCCTTCCTGCATCGGGCAATCGCCGGCGAAAATCCGGCCGATCTGCGCGAAGTCGTCCAAGCCGCCTTCGTCGATCATCAAAGCCAGTCACGTCACGCTTGAAAAATATTGCTGCTTGCAGGATGAGCAGGCGGCGAGAAGGTATTCGTAACGTTACGAATTTGCAGATTGCGCAATATTGAAACGTTAGTCGGCCAGAAAATCGCTGATTGACAGTCTTCCTCTTTTCCATAATCGTAACGTTACGAATTGCCGATTTCGAGTGAGGAAGCTCATCGGCAAGGCACATTGTTCAGGCGTGGAGGCCTCGCCGCGCGCGGCTTCACGCATTGTAAGGGGAGGATGACGTGAGCGACGGATCGCTTTTTTTCGGATCGCCTATTTGGACCTTCAATTGGAACCCGCCGTATCAAGCGCCGTTGCGGCGGCTCGCTGCGACAGGCTGCAAGGGATTTGAGCTCACCGCCTGGTCGGTGGACATGTTGAGCTACTACACGCGCGAAACCATCCGCGAGTTGAAGCAGATTGCAGACGGAGAGGGGCTGGTGCTCACCAACTTCTTCTTCAATCTACCCTTCAGCCGCGCAGCAAATGCTGCCGTCTCGACAGTTGACCTCGATGGCTACAGGCGCGGCATGGAAGTCGCCGCCGCGATCGGCACGCCGATCGTTACCAGCATGACACCCTATCCGTTTCAGTCCGAGGTCAGGCCGATCCTGCAGCGGCCGATCTCGCAGGAGTGGGGCGCGGCAGTCGAACCGCAATGGGATTGGACGGGTGAATATGAAGCCGTCGTGGAGGGTTTTATCCGGGCTTGCGAGATTGCCGCCGCCGCGGGTCTCAAGGTCGCGATCGAGCCGCATCCTTATCGCTGGGTCAGCTCCGGTCAGGGCATGCTGCGGCTGATCGAGCGCACCGGTGCCGCCAATCTCGGCCTGAACTTCGACCCGAGCCATCTCTTTCCGGCCGGCGACATGCCGCATTACGTCGTGCTGGCGCTCGGCGATCGGATCTTCAACACGCATTTTTCCGATAATGAAGGGCACACCAACGCCCATTGGCGCCCGGGGCGCGGCAAGATCGATTGGAAGGCGATTTTCGCGGCACTCAAGACCATCGGCTATTCCGGCCCGATCACGCTGGAGCTGGAAGACGCGCCGGGTGCATCGCATTGGACCCATTTCCGCGAAGCGACGACGGAATTCGATGACGAGATGCGCCGTGGCATGAGCTATCTGCGCGCCGCTGCCGCCGAACTCGATATCACCATTTCCTAGAGGCAAGCCAATGAGCAACGAACCCATGAAAGTCGGCATTGTCGGCGCCGGCAATATCAGCGCCACCTATGTTGCGACCCTGCATATGTTTGATTTCATTCGCGTGAAGTCTGTTTACGATCTTTATCAGGAGCCTGCCCGCAAGCTCGCCGAGCAGTTTGGCATCGAGGCCGTTGCGCTCGATACGATGCTTTCCGATCCGGAAATCGGTCTCATCATCAACCTGACGACGCCGGTCTCGCATTATGCCATCAGCAAGAAGGCGCTGCTTGCCGGCAAGCATGTCTATTCGGAGAAGCCGCTTGGCGTCTCCATGGGCGAGGCGGAGGAGTTGATGGCCATCGCGCGGGCAGGAGACCTGCGGCTCGGTTGCGCTCCCGACACCTTCCTTGGCGGCGGTCACCAGTTGACACGGCGCTTGCTCGATGAAGGGCGCATCGGCAAGACGATTTCGGCCACCGCCATGCTGCTGTTGCCGGGTCATGAGCATTGGCATCCCAACCCAGACTTCTTCTACGGCCGCGGCGGCGGGCCGATGCTCGATGTCGGTCCGTACTACGTGACGAACCTCATCGCCTTGCTCGGCCCCGTGCGCGAGATCTTTGGCACTGCGAAGATCACCCGCATCGAACGCACGGTGAAGACTGATCCGCGTCGCGGCGAGACGATTAAGGTACTGGTGCCGACCCATCTGACGGGCGTTATGGAGTTCCATAGCGGTGCGACCGTCACCATTGCCACCAGCTTTGATGTTATCAAGCACAAGCACAATCAGATCGAGCTTTACGGTTCGGAAGGTACTATGGTGACGCCGGATCCAAACAATTTCAGCGGCAAGGTTGAGATATTTCGCGATGGCGATGAGGCGTGGAGGGAGATCCCCGTCGATCACCCCTATACGGAAGGTGTGCCAGGTCATCTCGGTCTGCGCGGATTGGGCGCGGCGGAGATGGTGGATTCCCTTCGCTCGGGACGTCAGCATCGGGTATCGTCGGAACTAGCTTTCCACGCCCTTGAGGTGATGACGGCATTCGAGCGTTCGGCGCAATCGCGTTCTGTGGTTGCAATCCACAGTAGTTGCGGTCGGCCCGATCCAATACCGCGCGCAATAAATGAGGGACGTTTCTCATTGAGTGCGCTATAGAGTTGAGAAAATGCGGTCCTTTTGGACTGCGGGCTTGACGAAGGGGCAATGCCTGAGGAAGCATTGCTCACGTGCTGCAGGGAACGGAGGCCCTGCCGCACAGTTTTGGAGGATCAGGAGATTCGGCATCCGGTGTCTGGAGACGGCGGCGGCTGAGGAAAGGCGTTTGAAGAACGCCCTCAAAGGAGGAGGAACGCATGCGCAAATTGATGATGGCATTGGTCGGCGCTACGGCGCTGGTCGCGGCGAGCGTGACCGGCGCTCTGGCCGAAGGCAAGAAGGCCGAAGTTCTGCATTGGTGGACTTCGGGCGGTGAAGCCGCAGCCGTGAAGGAGCTGGCCAAGGCCTTCAACGCTGCAGGCGGCGAATGGGTGGATACCGCAATTGCCGGCTCCGGCTCGACTGCTCGTCCGATCGGCATCAACCGCATCATCGGCGGCAATCCGCCGACGGCCATGCAGTTCAACACCGGCACGCAGATGAACGAACTGGCCCAGCAGGGCCTGCTGCGGCCGCTCGACGATCTCGCCAAGGAGCAGGATTGGAAATCGGTTCTGACACCATCTTTCTATCAGGCCATCCAGTTCCAGGATCATATCTATGGCGCTCCCATCAACGATCACGGCCAGAATTGGGTCTTCTATTCCAAGGCCGTTTTCACCAAGGCCGGCGTGACGGAAGAGCCGAAGACCTGGGATGAAATGTTTGCCGCGCTCGACAAGATCAAGGCTGCCGGCCTGATCCCGGTTGCCGTCGGCGGTCAACCTTGGCAGCTGCAGTCGATGTTCAACGCCATCCTGCTCGGCGAGGGCGGGAAGGATCTCTATGCTAAGGTCTGGAAGGATCTCGACACGGATGCCGTCAAGTCCGACCAGTTCAAGCATGTGGCG
Organism: Rhizobium sp. AG207R; assembly: GCF_027109195.1. Classification (NCBI taxonomy): domain Bacteria; kingdom Pseudomonadati; phylum Pseudomonadota; class Alphaproteobacteria; order Hyphomicrobiales; family Rhizobiaceae; genus Rhizobium; species Rhizobium sp. AG207R. The sequence goes on along the minus strand of NZ_JAEPVT010000004.1, from coordinate 248,764 downwards.
GAAGTCTTCGCCAAGCTCCGCAACTATCAGGACCCTGGCAGCCCGAACCGCGACTGGAACGTCGCGACCGGCATGCTGATCGACGGCAAGGCCGGCATCCAGTTCATGGGCGACTGGGCCAAGGGTGAATTCATCCATGCCGGCCTCGTCGCCGACAAGGATTTCGGCTGCATCCTCGGACCTGGCGAATCCAACTTCATGATGGGCGGCGACATTTTCGTCTTCCCCGTTCTCAAGGATAAGACGGCGACCGACGCCCAGACCCTGCTCGCTACCGTCATCATGTCGAAGGAAGGCCAGCTTGCCTTCAACTCCAAGAAGGGTTCGGTGCCCGTGCGTCTCGACGTCGATACGTCAAAGCTCGACGCTTGCGCCCAGAAGGGCCTGAACGCACTCAAGGATCCGAGCCGCCAGATCCTGGCACCCGACGTGCTGACCCCTCAAGATATCGTCCAGACCGAAGGCGATCTCATTGCTCAATACTGGACGACGCCCAGCATGACGGCGGACCAGTTCGCCACGCAGTTTGCCCAGGTCATCGAACAGGCCAAGTAAGCTTCGATCGACATCCATGCGGCGGCAGGTGAGCCTGCCGCCGGTTTCCATGAATGCTGAGGAGGAGCGCGTCCATGAGCAGCCCCAATACGAGCGCCACTGCTGCAAAAGCGGCTGTCGCACCTGCGAGCGTCAGCCGCAGGAGGATACATTTTTCGCCCTACGTGGCCCTGTTTCCAGCCTTCGCCATCGTGCTTCTGGCCTATGTCGTCACCGTCGTCTGGAACATCTGGATATCGTTCACGGACAGCAAGGTGCTGCCGGTCAACACTTTCGTCGGCACGAAGCAGTATGAGCGGTTGTTTTCGACGGCGCGCTGGCTGCTGTCGCTGCAGAACGTCGTCGTCTTCGGCATTCTCTTCATTGCCGGCTGTCTGATCCTCGGCTTTCTTCTCGCCGTCGCGCTCGATCAGAAGGTCCGTTTCGAAAACACCTTCCGGACGATCTTCCTCTATCCCTTTGCCATGTCCTTCATCGTCACCGGGCTGGTCTGGCAGTGGATCATGAATCCGACGCTCGGCCTGCAAAAGGTTGCCGACAGTGTCGGCTTCACCTGGTTCCGCTTCGACTGGATCGTCCAGAGCGATCTCGCGCTCTACGTCATCGTGCTTGCCGGTGTCTGGCAATCTTCCGGCCTCGTCATGGCGATCATGCTTGCGGGCCTGCGCGGCGTCGACCGGGAATTGTGGAAGGCGACCCGCATCGACGGCATACCGAGCTGGCGCGTTTACCTGCATATCGTCATCCCGATCCTGAGACCGACCATCATCACCGCCAGCGTTCTTCTGGCGATTGCGGTTGTGAGGGTTTACGAACTGGTTCTGGCGACGACCGGCGGCGGTCCGGGTATCGCGACCGAAGTGCCCGGGAAATTCATCATGGATTACCTCTTCGGGCGCGGCAATATCGGCCTTGCAACCGGAGCATCGACCGTGATGTTCATCACGGTGGTTATCCTGGTGACGCCCTGGCTCTATTATGAATATTTCCGTGAAAAGCCGAGGGGGAACTGATGACGACGCCATCTTCCGTCACTGGTGCCATGCAGGGTCCGACCGGCCGCAAGCCGCAGCATCTGACCCCAGGACGCATCGGCCTTTATCTCTTTCTCGTCATCGCGGCCCTGTTCTTCCTGCTGCCGCTCTATGTGATGCTTGTCACCTCGTTCAAATCCATGCCGGAGATCCGTCAGGGCAATATCTTCGCCTTTCCGCAAATGTGGACTGCGGATGCCTGGATACAGGCGTGGAGCACGGCCTGCACCGGACTGGAATGCGGCGGCATCAGCGTCGGCTTCTGGAATTCGGTGAAGATCCTGATCCCGAGCATGATTTTGTCGATCCTGATCTCGTCGCTGACCGGCTATGCGCTATCCTTCTGGCGGGTCAAAGGGGCAAACGTGCTCTTTGCCATCCTGCTGCTCGGCGCCTTCATACCGTACCAGGTGTTCATCTATCCGCTGGTTCTGATCTATCGCGACGTGGGCATCTATTCGACGTTGCCCTGCATCATCATCACCCACACAGTCTTCGGTCTGCCGGTGCTGACGCTGCTTTTCCGCAACTATTATTCGAGCCTGCCGATGGAGCTCTTCAAGGCAGCTCGCATCGACGGCGCGGGGCTGTGGCAGATCTTCTTCCGGCTGATGATCCCGATGTCGATCCCGATCCTGGTGGTCGCGGCGATCCTGCAGGTGACCGGCATTTGGAACGATTTCCTCTTCGGCGTCGTCTTCGCCGGCCGAGAAAACTTCCCCATGACCGTGCAGCTCAACAACATTGTCAACTCCACCCAGGGTGAGAAGCTCTACAACGTCAACATGGCGGCGACCATCCTCACCGCCCTGGTTCCGTTGATCGTCTATTTCGGCTCGGGCCGCTGGTTCGTGCGCGGTATCACCGCCGGCGCAGTCAAGGGATAGTTCATGGCCAATGTTTCCATTCGCGAACTTGCAATCGATTTCGGCAGCGTCAGCGTCCTGAAATCGCTCAATCTTGAGATACAATCCGGCGAGTTCATCGTACTCCTCGGCCCCTCCGGCTGCGGCAAGTCGACCTTGCTCAACGCCATTGCCGGGCTGACCGATATCACGGACGGCCAGATCTGGATCGGCGACAGGAACGTCACCTGGGAGGAACCGAAGGACCGCGGCATCGGCATGGTGTTCCAGTCCTATGCGCTTTACCCGACGATGACCGTCGAAGGAAATCTCTCCTTCGGGCTGCGCATTGCGGGCATGGCGAAGGAGGAGATTGCCGAGCGTGTCGACCGCGCCGTGCAGATCCTGCAGATCGACCCCTTGCGCAAACGGCGACCGGGGGAGCTTTCCGGCGGCCAGCGCCAGCGTGTCGCCATTGGCCGTGCGCTGGTGCGTGACGTCGACGTCTTCCTGTTCGACGAGCCGCTCTCCAACCTTGACGCCAAGCTCAGAACCGAGCTGCGTGTCGAGCTGAAGCGCCTGCATAGCGGCCTCGGTTCCACCATGATCTACGTGACGCATGACCAGATCGAGGCGTTGACGCTCGCCGATCGCATCGCCGTCATGAGCGGCGGCGTCATCCAGCAATTCGCCACGCCGAAGGAGATCTATCGCCGTCCGGTCAATCGCTTCGTGGCAGGCTTCGTCGGCTCGCCATCGATGAACTTCCTGTCGGGGCAGGTGGCGAGCAATGGCGGCATGCCGGCGTTCATGTTGCCGGATGGCCGCGCGATCGACCTCAACGGCTACGAGTTTTCCGGCACGCCGGGCGAGGGCCGCAAGGCGACACTTGGCGTTCGGCCCGAGCAAATGCAGTTCCGGCCCGCGAGCGGGCGGGCTGCCAGCCTGCCGGCGACGTTCACCATCGTCGAGCCCATGGGCTCGGACAATCTGATCTGGGGCCAGGTCGGCGGCGAAACACTGTCGGTGCGGATCGATGCCGATGAGGATGTCGCACTCGACACCGAGCAGCCGGTTTATTTTCAGCCGGCGCTCGCGTCGTTGTTCGGGGAAGACGGGCAGCGTCTATAAGATGCGGTGCCGCGCGTTGGACGAAGCGTGCGGCACAATCTTCATGCCCTGACTTCGAAGATCATGTTGAACGGCGTTTCAGTCGCCTTGCGGAAATGCGAATAGCCCGCATCCATGGCAACCTTGCGCAGTTTCAGCTCGCCAGCCTGCGCGCCCAGACCAAGCCCGACCTCCTGCGACAGCGAGGCTGGCGTACAGATCATCGTTGAAGCCCCGTAGTAGACGCGGCCGACGGGGTTGAGATTGTCCTTCAGGCAATCATGGGCGAAGGGCTCGACGATCATCCAGGTGCCGTCATCGGCGAGGGTTTCCTTAATATGTTTGCCGGCACCGACGGGATCGCCCATGTCGTGCAGGCAATCGAACATCGCCACAAGATCGTAGTCGGCAGCCGGGAAGTCCTTGGCGGTCGCCTGTTCGAACGTGATACGGCCCGCAACGCCCGCTTCCTGCGCCGCAGCTTTCGCTCGTTCGATGGACGGGAGATGGTAGTCGAAGCCGAAGAAAGTCGAGTTCGGATAGGCTTCTGCCATCAGGATGGTCGAGGCGCCGTGGCCGCAGCCGACATCGGCGACGATCGCGCCGGCCTCGAGCTTTTCCTGCATGCCGTCGAGCGCCGGTATCCATTCCGAAACGAGATGGCTGTTGTAGCCTGTCCGGAAGAAGCGTTCCGTGCCGCGAAACAGGCAGGTGCTGTGCTCATGCCAACCAAGGCCGCTGCCGGTCTTGAAGGCGTTGACGACCTTCGGCTCGTCGATCCACATGGATTGAACGACATCGAAAGCGCCGGCGAAAAAGGCAGGGCTGTCTTCCTCCGCAAATACCATTGCCTGTTCCGGCGTCAGGTAGAAGCGCTCGGTCTTATCGTCATAACTGACATAGTCGGCGGCTGCCTGAGCTGACAGCCATTCGCGCACATAGCGTTCTTTCACACCGACTTTGTCGGCCAAATCGGCCGAAGTCCTTGGCGTTCCGTCAGCCATGGCCTTGAACAGGCCCAAATGGTCTCCGAGCGTTACCAACACGCCTGAGACCGCCGCGCCGAGATCGCCGACCAAGCGCCCGACAAGGGTATCGAGTTTCTGCATATCAGGTTCGCGCATGACATCCTCCCATCAGAATTGATGCAGCGTTCCGTCACGATGTATTCGGATAGGGAAAGATACTCCCAGGCTGGAGGGCAGGCAATTACGCCATCCGGCTGAACACGCCAGGCCCTCGCCCTGAAAAGTAGCGCAACCTATTGATGTGATGTGTTATTTTTGGAGGTCCAAAAGAGAGCTCACGCCTCAGTTGGCGCGCGCCAGCTCCTTTTCCAGAACTGAGAGCAGGCGCGGATCGTCGGCGGTTACGTCGGGCGCAAAGCGCGCGGCAACCTTGCCGTCGCGGCCAATCAGGAATTTCTCGAAGTTCCAGACGATGCCGCCATTGTCGCCGGTGTGCAGGCCGCGATCGGCGAGGCGGGCACGCATCGGACCGTCGCCGATGGTCTCGACGCCGGATGCGATCAGGCTGTCGTACAGCGGATGACGCTCGTCGCCAGTCACTGCGATCTTGGAGAACATCGGGAACTGCACGTCGTAGGTCAGCGTGCAGAAGTCCAGAATCTCTTTGTCGGTGCCTGGCTCCTGGCCCTTGAAATCATTGGCCGGGAAGCCGGCGATGACCAGACCTTCGCCGCGCTTTTCTTCATAGAGCTTTTCCAATCCTTCGTACTGTACCGTCAGGCCGCATTTGGACGCGACATTGACGACCATGATGACCTTGCCGCGATAGTCGGCAAGCGTCGTATCGCTGCCGTCGATCCTCTTTACCGGAATATCGAGCACGCTATCGGTCATATCATTCACTCCAGATGAGACGGAAAACAGGATGCCGATATTTGCCCGGAATTCGGTGGCGTCAAGGTCAGAATGCGCGTCAGGCAGCCTCCTCCATTCGAACCAGATGGCCCTGCGAGACTTCGCGGTAGTGTCGCGCGGGTGGCTGATAGCCGACGGGGCGCACCGGGCTCTTCAATTCGTCGACGGCGAGGTTGCGCCGGATGCCGCGCCGGGATGGATCCGGTACCGGGACGGCCGCCATCAGCTTCCTCGTGTAGGGATGCTGTGGATTCTCGAAAACCGACGCGCGCGGGCCGATCTCGACGATCTCGCCGAGATACATGACGGCGACGCGGTGGCTGACGCGCTCGACCACGGCCATGTCGTGCGAGATGAAGAGATAGGAGAGATTGAGGCTCTGCTGCAGATCCATCAGCAGATTGCAAACCTGCGCCTTGATCGACACGTCGAGTGCCGAGACGCTTTCGTCGGCGACGATTACTTTCGGATCGAGCGCAAGCGCGCGGGCAATACAGATGCGCTGACGCTGGCCGCCGGAGAATTCGTGTGGATAGCGGCTCATCATGTCGGCCTTTAGCCCGACGCGCTCCAGAAGATCGGCGGCTTTTTCCCGGGCTTCGGCGCGCGTGCCCAAGCGATGCTCGATGAAGGGTTCGGCAACCGCAGCGCCGATCGTCATACGCGGATTGAGGCTCGCGAACGGGTCCTGGAAGATCATCTGGATGCTGCGGCGCATCCGGCGCAGATCTAGCGTATTGAGCTTCATCACGTCATAGCCGTCGAGGCGAACCTCGCCGGATTTGGGATTGATGAGGCGCATGATGGAGCGCCCCGTCGTCGACTTACCGCAGCCGGATTCGCCGACCAGCGACAGCGTTTCCCCTTGTGCAAGATCGAAGGAGACATTCTCGACCGCATGGATCGCGCCCGTTGGGCGGGCCAGCAGGCCGCCACGAAGATCGAAGCGGGTGACGAGGTTCTTCACCTCGAGCACCGGTGTCTTGCCGTGATCGACGGTATCCGCGAGCGCCTTCGGTTCGCTGCGCTCGCCAGTGCTTGCGTCGACGACCGGGAAGCGCAGCGGCTGCGGCTGATCTTTCATGGAACCGAGGCGCGGCACGGCTGACAGCAGGGCGCGGGTGTAAGGATGCTGGCCGCGATGAAAGATATCGTCGGTCTTGCCGGTCTCCACCGCTTCGCCGCGATACATGACGATGGTGCGGTCCGAGATTTCGGCGACGACGCCCATGTCGTGGGTGATGAAGAGGACGGACATGCCTTCCTCTTCCTGCAGCACCTTGATGAGATCGAGGATCTGGCCCTGGATTGTCACGTCGAGCGCGGTCGTCGGCTCATCGGCGATCAGGAGTTTCGGGCGACTGGCAAGCGCCATGGCGATCATCACGCGCTGGCGCATGCCGCCGGAAAACTGGTGCGGATATTCGTCGAAGCGCGAGGACGCGTTGGGGATGCGCACTTTCTCCAGGAGGCGGATCGTTTCGGCTTTTGCCTCCGCCTTGGAAATATTGCGATGGCAGGTCAGCGCCTCGGAAATCTGCCGGCCGATGGTGAAGATCGGATTGAGTGAAGTCATCGGCTCCTGGAAGATCATCGCGACGTCCTTGCCGCGCACCTTGCGCATCTCGGCCTCCGGCAATGCCAGGAGATCGCGGCCGTTTAGCCGGATCGAACCTTCGGTGCGGCTGTTTGCTCTTGCAAGAAGCCGCATGATCGAGAGCGAGGTCACGCTCTTGCCGGAGCCGCTTTCGCCGACGATGGCGACCGTCTCTCCCGGCATGACATCGAAGGAAATGTCCTTCACGACCTTGCGCCACTCGCCATCGACGAGAAACGACGTGGTGAGATTGGAGATGGAAAGAACAGGCTGGGTGTGTGGATTGGTCATCTGCGCTGCAACGGTCGGCATGAAGTTCCCTTTTATGATTTTACCATTGGTCAGGCTTCAATCGCGATTGCTCACGATGGGACTGCCATCGTGGCACGGGAGGCTGAAGGGCGACCTTCGGCAATCCTCTTGGCCTCAAGCGCGGCAATCTTTTCGTCGACCTCGCGGCGGTCGGTCATCCCGCTGGGGTTCTGCCGCGTCGGCATGGTTTCTGCGACATGCAAATAGCGTTCCTGCGCAACTGTGTAGAGCCGCTCGAGTTCGGTCAGCGGATCGGCGCTGTCGTCGACTCGGATGTTCAGCCAAGCGTAATCCTGGTCACGGTGGATGACGAGTGCTGCCGATTGCTTGCCACGCTTATCCCCGCCTGCATCTTCGCCCGCCCGCATGGCTTCGAGCAACCGCTCCGCAAGTGGTTTGCCTGCGGCCTTCTTGAAGGTCGCAAGCGTTTCCGCAATCACCTGCGGTCCAGCCAGCATGTTGCCGGCCACCGATACATTGTCGTCGACCAGATGCCCCGCCCAATCGATACACCTGGCGCCGGTAAAGGCGGCATTGTTGCCCTTGTTGTCGATCAGGTGAAACTGCCGCTGTTCGCGGCCTTCGTCGCGGGCGCTCAGCGTTTCCAGAATTTCATGGGGCGCATGCCCGGATGCCAGCATCGCAAGTCCGTCGATGCCGTAAAGCGGGCTGGCAAAGGCCTGCGTCGCAACCGCGCCGATGCCGCCGCGAATATGCGGCACGATGCTGCCGACGGCAAAGAAGCGCGTGGCGACGGCGATGGCGAGATTTCCGGTTTCGGGTTCTCGGGCAACGATCGACCATGTCATCGGCTCTATCTCCCAACGGCATAGGCTTGCATCAAACGAGGTGTTGCCGCTGCGCGCAAGAGGCCATCGGCGTCGCGCCGTGCGGCGGTCAGCCGACCCACGGTCCACTCCGGTGCGACGGTCAGCTGGTGGCCTCTCTTGCGGAGCGTATCGAGCACGTCAGCGCCGAAATTCGCCTCCGCCGTCAGGCCACCCGGTTCGCGGGTGCGCGGATAGAAGGAGCTCGGGAAATGCGTGCTGTGGAACAGCGGCTTGTCGATCGCTTCCTGCAGGTTCAGCCCATGATGGACATAGCGCAGGAAGAAGGAGAGCTGCCACTGCTCCTGTTGATCGCCGCCGGGCGTGCCGAAAGCGAGCGTCGGGCGTCCTTCATGCAGTGCCATTGTCGGGGTCAGCGTCGTACGTGGCCGCTTGCCCGGTGCCAGCGAGGAGGGCAGACCCGGCTGCAGCCAAAACATCTGGGCGCGAGAATTGAGGCAGAAGCCGAGGCCAGGAATGATCGGCGAGGATTGCAGCCAGCCGCCCGATGGCGTGACCGAGATCATGTTGCCTTCGCGGTCGATGACATCGATATGCACGGTGTCGCCGCGCTTCTCGGTAAGATGCGACATGGTGGGCTCATAGACCGCGCCGCTCTTGGCTTCCGGTGCGTCGAGCATCGCCATGGTAAGATCGTACTGGCTTTCAAAGCCGGGCAGCTTGCCGGGGCGCAGGGCAAGCGACGCCTCTGACGAAACCAGCCGGCGGCGCTCGTCGGCATAGGCGTCCGACAGTAGGGTTTCGAGCGGTACGCGCGTGAAATTGGGGTCGCCGTAATAGACCTCGCGATCGGCAAAGGCGAGTTTCATGGCCTCGGTCACGGTGTGGACGAAATCGGCGCCGGCGGGATCCATGCCGGCCAGATCGAAACCCTTGAGCAGCGACAGTGTCTGGAGGAAGACGGGGCCTTGACCCCAGGGGCCGATCTTGGCGACCGTCCAGCCGTGATAATCATAGGTCAGCGGCGCCTCGACCGTCGCCTGCCAGTTGGCCATGTCGTCGGCGGTCAGCACGCCCTTGTGGCGCCCGCCGCTTGCATCCATGACCTCCGTCTTGCTGACATAGCTGTCGATGGCTTCTGCGACGAAGCCGCGGTAATAGGCATCGCGAGCGGCTTCGATCTGCGCTTCGCGATCGCTCTTGCTTTCCGCTTCCGCGACAACACGCTTCCAGGTGTCGGCAAGAACCGGGTTCCTGAAATTGGACCAGGGTTCGGGCGCAGCTCCCCCCGGCAGCCAGGTCTCGTAGGAGGTCGGCCATTCCTTGCGGTAGAAATCGGCAAGACCTGCGATGGTGGCGGAGACGCGCGGCAGGACTGGATGGCCTTTCTCCGCATAATGGATCGCCGGTTCCAGTACGTCGCGGACGGTCAGCCTGCCGTAATCGCGTAGCATCAGCATCCAGCCATCGAAGGCACCGGGGATGACGGTGGCGAGCAGGCCATCGCCGGGGATCAGTTTCAGCCCCTCGCGCCTGTAATGCTCGATCGTCGCGCCGGCCGGTGCCGGGCCTTGGGCACAGATGACCTCGACCTTATCCTTCTTCTTGGAATAGAGGATGGCTGGCATGTCGCCGCCCGGCCCGCAGAGATGCGGCTCGACGATCTGCAGCACGAAGCCTGTAGCAACGGCCGCGTCGAAGGCGTTGCCGCCCTTTTCGAGAATGCTCATGCCGACGGCGGATGCGATCCAGTGCGTCGACGTGACGACGCCGAAGGTGCCGAGGATTTCAGGGCGGGTGGTGAATGCGGTCATTGGGGGCATCCTTTTGAGTTTATTCATGCTTCGCGCGGGTCGAGCGCATCGCGCAGGCCGTCGCCGAGGAGATTGAAGCCGATCACGACGAGAAAAATAGCGGCACCCGGCCACATGGCCATCCAGGGCGCCTGTTCGAGATAGTTCTTGGCGACATTGAGCATCGAGCCCCAGCTAGGGGCAGGCGGCTGCTGGCCGAGCCCGAGGAAGGAGAGGCTCGCCTCGGCGATGATGGCGGTCGCGATGGTGAGTGTTGCCTGCACGAGGATCGGAGCAAAGACGTTGGGCAGGATATAGCGGGAGATGATGCTGAAATGGGTGAGACCGATCGAGCGGGCGCCCTCGACATAATCCTCCGTCTTGACCGCCAGCACCTGGCCGCGCGTCAGCCGCACGAAGACCGGCGTTGCGGACAATCCGATCGCGATCATCGCGTTGGTGAGGCTCGGGCCGAGGAAGGCGGCAAGCGCAATAGCGGTGATAAGGAATGGCATCGCCAGGAAGGCCTCGGTGATGCGCGAGATGATCTGGTCGATCCAGCCGCCATAGTAGCCGGAGATGAGACCGAAGGGCACGCCGATCGCGACCGCGATGGCAACCGAGAAGACGCCGGCCATCAGCGATGCCCGTGCGCCCCAGATCATGCGGGAGAGAATGTCGCGGCCGAGATCGTCGCTGCCGAGCCAGTGTGCGGCGGATGGCGCCTTGCGGATCGCAGACCAGCTGGTTGCGACCGGGTCCGGAATCGGCAGGAGCGGTGCAAGCGCAGCAAGTGCGGTAAAGAAAAGGATGATGGCAAGTCCGACCAAGGCCCCCTTGTTGGCCCTCAGCTTCCGCCAGGCCCGATTGGGAGCGCGCTTGGCGGGAGGGGCTGCAGCGGCCGTCTGAACGATGGTGCTCATAGGGCTGCCCTCATGCGCGGATTGAGGAGGACGTAGAGAATATCGGCAATAAGGTTCATGGCGATGAAGCCGATGGCCGTGCAGAGCACCACGCCCTGGACGACGGCGTAATCCCGGTTGAAGACCGCATCGACGATCAGCTTGCCGAAGCCGGGGATGGTGAATATCTGCTCGGTCAGAACGGCACCGGCCAGGAGCTCTCCGAACAGCAGGGCGCTGACGGTGACAACGGGCAGGATGGCGTTGCGGAAGCTGTGCTGCAGCACGACGGCCATCTCCGGCAGGCCCTTGGCGCGGGCAGTGCGGATATAGTCGGCGCTGAGCACGCTCAGCATCGACGAGCGCGTGTGGCGCATCAAGGTGGCAGCAAGCGCATTGCCGAGCACGAAGGATGGCATCAGCATCGTCTGGATGGAGCGCCATGGATCTTCGAAGAAGGGTTGGTATCCCGAGGCCGGCAGCCAATGCAGCTTCACCGAGACCAGCAGGATCAGCATGATGCCGAGCCAGAAATTCGGCACGGACAGGCCGCACAAGGCGATGATGTTGGCGAGAAAATCGATGAAGCTATTCTTCTTCACCGCCGCCAATATGCCCATGGGAATGCCGATGGCGAAGGCGAAGATCATCGACATGACGGCGAGCTGAATGGTGACCGGCAGCTTTTCGGCAACGAGCGTCAGCACCGGTTGGTTGGTGCGCAGTGAAACGCCGAGATCGCCCTTGGCGACGCCCTGCAGCCAGTAGCCATATTGGTAGATCACAGGGTCGCTCAGGCGATATTTCTCGCGCAACAGCTCCAGCACCTGAGGATCGCGCTCCTCGCCTGCCATGGCTAGCACCGGATCGCCGGGCAGAAGCTTCTGCAGCGAGAAGACGAAGATCGAAATGATCAGAAGCGTCGGTATGGCGACGAGCAGCCTCTTTCCGATATAGCTATACATGGGCAGATCCTTGCCGCGATGTCGAATGTGAAAGCGCCATCCGGAAAGAAGCCCGCATGGCGCTCATAGCTCAGCCGCTTTTCTTCACGCCTACGAGGCGGATCATGCCGTCCGGGGAGGGCACAAAGCCGGACACCTTCTTATTGTAGGCCCAGATCCAGGCCTGATGCCCGAGAAAGATGATCGGCAGGTCCTGGCTGAGGATCGCCTCGGCCGCATCGTATTTCTGCTTGCGTACGGTGTTGTCCTGAGACTGGCGCGCCTCAAGCAGCAGCTTGTCGACCTCCGGATTGCTGTATTTGGAATCGTTGAGGCCGGCGCCTGTTGTCACGAACTGCTGGATATTGCCGTCCGGATCGGAGCGGCCGGACCAGTCGGATCGGCTGAGCTGGTAGTTGCCGCTCGACTGCGCGTCGAGCAGGGTCGCGAATTCCGTCGTCTTCAGTGTCACGTCGAAGCCGGCTTCAGCAACCATCGACTGGATGATCTGCATCATCTGCATCGATACGGGATTGTTGGCGACGGCGAGCTCGACCGGGATACGGTCGAAACCGGCTTCCTTGACCAGAGCCTTAGCCTTGTCGACGTCGCGGGCGGGTACCGGAATATCCTTGTCGAACCAGGGGCTGTTCGGTGCAAAAGGCTGGTTGCCGGCAAGCCCGGTGCCATCGAAGACGATCTGCATGGCGGCTTCGCGGTCGATTGCCAGCGAGAAGGCCTGGCGCAGGCGCTTGTTCTTGCCCATTGGATTGTCGGCGCGAGCGCCATTGCCGACATTGGCGTAGACGCCAAGCCAGCCGGTGCCGACAGCGTCGGCATAGACGAGATTGGGATCGCTCTTGACAGTGCCGGCATCGGAGGCGGCCACGCGCTCGATCATGTCGAGGTCGCCGGAGCGCAGGTTTGCAAGACGCACCGTTGTGTCGGGGATCGGCAGATAGGTTACCTTATCGATGAAGATATTGTCCTTGTTCCAGTAATCCTGGAATTTTTCGAGCACGATCCGGTCCTGCTGCACGCGCTCGACGAATTTGAAGGGGCCGGAGCAGACGGGATGGTCGCCGAATTTGGCACCGGCAGCCTTTGCAGCCGTTGGCGAAACCATCATGCCCGAGCGGTCGGAAAGCTGGGCAAGCAGCGTGACGTCGGGCGCCTTCAGGGTGAAGGTAGCTTCGTATTCACCGGATGCTTCGACCTTGGCGACAGAGGAAAGCTCGCTCTTGCGGCGTGATTCCGGCATGGTCTGATAGCGCTGGATGTTGTCGACAACAGCTTGCGCATTGAACGGCGTGCCGTCCTGGAATTTCACGCCCTGGCGCAGCTCCATGACGAGCTGCTTGCCATCGGCGGACCATTTCCAGGATGTGGCGAGCTGCGGCACGAACTTCAGGTCGGGTGTTACGTCAACGAGCTTGTCGCAGAGCGCGGTATAGACGATGCGGCCGACGAAGGTGCGGGATTGAGCTGGGTCCAGCGCATCGGCATCGTCCTGCAGGCCGATCTTGAGTTCGACGGCGAAAGATGGCAGCGCGATCAGGGCGCCGGCGGCAAGCGATGCCATGAATTTGGCGATCTTCATTTCGTTCTCCTGTTTATCGTTTTCGTTCTTTGCAGTTTCGACCGGTTTCCTCTCCGGTCGTGGTGGGCAGGCCGGCTTTGGGGTCAGCCCACCTCCTCGGTCAGTGGCTCCTCAGCTTGCTGCGCATCCAGCGACGTGATGCGGATCAGGCTTTCCTGCAGCATCAGCAAATGTTCGCGCATGGCCTCGGCCGCCTTCATCGGATTGCGCGCGGCAATCGCGTCGATGATCGTCCTATGCTGGGCGTAGGAGACCGGGCGGGTCTTGTTGATGCTGCGGGCCAATTCGCGAATGGTTTGCCAGGCTTCGTCCTGGCGGACATGGTTGATGACGTCGAAGATGGTCAAAAAGAACTGGTTGCCGGCGCTTTGCGCGATCAGCCGATGCAACGCGCCATCCCAGAGTTCGCGGCTGTCGGCGTCGTCGCTGGCGGTGATCTTCTTTGCCAGTTCGTACATGCGGTCGATGTCGTCGGGCTTGGCGCGCATGGCGGCAAGCTGGGCGAGTTGCGGCTCGATACGCAGGCGAACTTCCATGACTTCCATCAGATCCGTGCCAGCGACGAGCGTGCTGACATGCTGGCTCCAATCGTCCGGGCGCTGCCCGACATAGGTTCCAGAGCCTTGGCGCCGCCAGACGCGGCCTTCCGCTTCCAGCACCTCGAGCGCCCGCCTGATCGCACGCCGGCTGACACCCAGCGTCTCCGATAGAGCCCGTTCAGTCGGCAGTTTTCCGTCAGCCGGGAGATCGGCCGAATTCAAAAGCCCACGGAGCCTCTCCAGGGCATGAACCGAATTCTCCGGAAGGCTGCTGATTGCCATATTGAAAGGTGAACCAATTTGTAATTGGTTCAATAGAAGTTGAACTCGATCGTCTCGTCAAGCGCTTTTTTTGTGCAATTTCGGCAATGCACAATGTTTGTGCGCAATGCAGAAAGGCGACTGACGAAACGAGCAGCCGCTTGCTGAAATGTGGCATTCGGCAAATATTGGATTCCGCTTCTCATACGATGTAGTCGTTTCGGATGGAGCGGTCTGCTGGAAATGTCACCGTCAAGCATCGTACTCCCTCAACCGTCGCAGAATGATGTTCCTTGAGAAGCAGCTGGGCTAACCGATGATTCAAGAAACAAGAATTGCAAACACGATCTTCTATTTAATTGGTCCGCCAGGCATTGGAAAAATGACTGTAGGTCGGCAGCTGGCTGAGATGACGGGAGCACGATTGGTGCATAATCATCTGTGGCTCAATCCAGTATTCTCACTTATCGAACAGGACGGGATAACTCCCCTACCAGATGCGGTCTGGACGCTTACGGCCCAAATCCGCCGTGCGGTTTTTGAAACCGTGAGAACGCTCACTCCAATCTCTTGGAATCTCGTTTTCACACACGCTGCCGTTGGGGAAAGCGAGGTTGACCGCGAAGTTGCGGATGAAATCCTTGGCATCGCCGATAGTAGACATGCGCGGTTGATCGTCATCCAAATGACGTGCAGCCAACGTCCTCGCGGCTCGCGTTGCTTTGCCTGAGCGACGGGTTCTGTTCAAAGAGAACGATGTCGATGCTGCTCGTGTTAATGCATCACGCAAGCCCTTTGATCCCGGTCATCCGAACACTATTGCACTCGATACGACCCATCTCAGCGCCGAGGCAGCAGCGCGAGAAATCCTTCAGAGGGCTCGAGACAGATCGTCAATCGGGTAAGAAGACTCAGCGACCGGCGGCGCGTGCCGAAATGGCTGTCTCAGGCGTGAAGTCGAAATCCTTGTCGAAAGGATAGGTCGGCTTGGCTTTACGCAGGCGCGGCAGGCGTTCGACGAACTGATCGACGACACCGGGCGACAGAGCCATCAGGTTCGGGTTGGCGATCGGCGCCAGCTCGGGCGAGAGGTAGCCGGATTTGACGACGATGATCTTTGCCTTCTGCGGATCGAGGCCGAGGCGGGTGAAATCGGTGATATTATGATAGGGGCGGCGCTTGGCCGACAGGACGAGGTCGATGCCGCCGATGGAGACGACGGCCTGTCTGTCGCTGGCTTCCGTAGTGTCCAGCAGGTACTTGACCGTGAAGTTGCCTTGTACCGGCTTGCTGCCCTTGGTATCGAGTGATGCGCCGACGGAGAGGTCGAGGGTGGCGCCGATGCCAGCGGCATAGCATGCTTCCGTAGCAGCCTTGTCGGCGATGCCAGCGAAGATGACGCCTTCCGCACCCTTGGCAATTAATTCAGCCAGCACATCGGCGCGGTCGCCGACACCGCCGCCCGTCGGATTATCGCCGGATTCCGCCAGAACCACGGGCGCGGTCGTACTGGCGATTGCCTTCGCGACGCATTCCTCGATCGAGCCGGTCTCCGAGCCGAAAACGAAATCCTTGCGAACGTCCCAATAGGCCTGCGCCAGTCGTTTCGCCTCGCGTTCGAGTATGCTGCGATCCGTGCCGGTCATGATGGCAGCAGCCGTTGCGCGCGGCTCGTCGGCCCAGACATAGCCGACCATGAGCGAGGCATCCCAGACGCCCTCGATGGCGTCAATATCGGGCAGCCTATCGTAAAGACTCTTGGCCGGCTCATCGACGGTACTGGTGCGTTCGCCCGGCAGCACTACGGGGATCGGCGCCCAGAGCAGGATCGGCTTCACGCCGGTCTTCAGGCTGTCGGTCAGCATCTTGACGGCGCGGCGCATGGTTTCCTCGACATCGATATGCGGCGCGGTGCGATAGGTGGAGTACATGTCGAGCGCATCGATGATGCGCTGGGTGACATTGCCGTGCAGGTCGTAGCTTGCCGAGACCATGCAATCCTCGCCCACGACGGCGCGAGCCGCACTGATCCAGTCACCCTCGGCGTCTTCCATACCTTCGACATACATGGCGCCGTGCATGGCGAGATAGAGTCCATCCAGCGGCAGCAGGGCCTTCAGCCCTTCCAGAAACTCCGCCTTGAAGGCTTCGTATGTATGACGGGCGACCGGGCCGCCGGCGATCGCTCTGGCATGGATGGTTGGCAGGAATTCGCCGTCATAATCCCTAAGGAAGGCGAAGTAGGGCGAGGCAGTCAGCTCCGCGCCGCGCAGAACGCGAAAATCCTTCTCTTCGTTCAGGACGGGATTGTAGGTGCTGCATTCGATGTGAATGCCTCCAACGGCAATACGCATGGGAACCTCAATAGGGGTTGGGACCAATCAGGAAATTATGGGCGGCAATGCTGGCAGCGCCCCGCGCCCAGATATCGCCATCGACACGCTGCGTGCGGATCGGCGTCTGGCCGGCATAGCGCGGCAATACGTTCGCCTCGACCGCCTGCCGCATGACGGTGCCGAAGAGGCGATCAAACCGGCTTTCGACATGGGTAATCAGGATTAGGCCGGGATCGTTGAACTGGATGAGATGCGCAATCGCAAGCCCAAGTGCGCTGCCGGCGCGGTGCAAGATGCGGATTGCGGTGGCATTGCCGAGAGATGCTTCCGTCTCCAAGTCGTCGAGGGATTGACAGGCGAGACCTTCCGCTTTTGCCATTTCCTTGATCGCCTTCAGCGAGGCCACGGTATCGAGACAGCCGCGCTTGCCGCAGCGGCAGGGCGAACCATTGAGCTCGATCGTGCAATGAGCGATTTCGCCAGCGCCGCCATGATTGCCGCGGTAGAGCTTGCCGCCGACGAAATGGGCGCACCCGATACCGTCATCGAAGGAAACGACGCTGAAATTCTGCACGTCACGGGCGCCGCCGAACAGCTTTTCGCTGACGGCGACCGCCTTGGCGTCGTTTTCGATAAAGGTGGCGATACCGGTCTTCTGCCTGACGATACCGGCAAGCGGTACATCCTGCCAGCCGAGTAACGTGGATTTGACGCAGCTCGCCTGCTTTTCATCGACGAAACCGGAGAGCGCAACACCAAGGCCTGAAAGCTTTTGTCCGGCATCTTTACATTCGGAAAGCAATTTCGGCAGCGTATCGGCGATCATCGCGGCGATGACATCAGGATCGCGCGACAGTGGCATCGTCTGACGCGCGACGATATTGCCGTTGAAATCGCAGAGAACCAGCGGCGCCGGGTCTTCGAGAAGCGAGATGCCGCCGAAGAAGGCGCCTTCCGGATGCAGGTCCAGCAGGATCGAGGGGCGGCCCTGTCCGTAGATCGTTTCCGTTTCCCGCAAGACGCCGAGGGAAATCAGATCGCGCGCAATCCCGCTCATCGCAGCCTTGCTCAGCCCCATGGAGGCTGCCAGAACTGTGCGGCTGGAAGGGCCTGATTGGCTGATGACCCGTAAGAGCTGCTGCTGGGAGGACGTTAGCAATTCGACGTTCCGCCTGGATTTTTGCTTGTTTTGCCGAGAATAAGTTCAGAAAATAAACAAAGCAATCATATTTGGTTTCATTGCAGCCCTAATCATGCCGCGCTGCAATGTATCGGAAGAACGCACCGATTGCTCGACCTGCTTTGTGAAGGCGGCTGTCCAGGCGCCGTCTTGGGGCGATCTCGCAAAACATGTTCGCGTTTAAATGGTTGACATCGACCCGTATCAATATGCAAAGCTTACCATAACGATTCAGCCGGCGCTCGCCCGCAATCGTCTCGTCCCTAGACTTTGATCCCATAAGCTTAGCGCTCGACCATGGCCGTTATGGCGGCATGTGCATGTTTCGATCCCGGGTGCAGCAGTCAGAAAGGAATGCCATGTCCAGCACGGTCGATCGTTCGAGACGCCCGTTGGTCATCGTCTCGATCATGCTTGCGACCTTCATGGTCGCCATCGAAGCGACCATCGTTGCGACCGCCATGCCGCGCATCGTTGGCCAGCTCGGCGGCTTCACCTATTACAGCTGGGTCTTTTCCGCCTTTCTGCTGGCGCAATCCACCACCACCGTCATCTATGGCAAGCTTTCCGATATTTTCGGCCGCAAGCCGATGCTGATCGGTGGCATCATCATCTTTCTCATAGGCTCAACGCTCGCCGGTTTCGCCTGGTCGATGGCGTCCCTTATCGTCTTCAGGCTGCTGCAGGGCCTCGGCGCGGGTGCCATTCAGCCTGTGACCATGACCGTCGTCGGCGATCTCTATAAGCTGGAGGAGCGCGCCAAGGTGCAGGGCGCGCTCGCCAGCGTCTGGGCCATCTCCGCCGTCATCGGCCCGCTTGCCGGCGGCATCATCGTCGACAATCTCTCCTGGGCCTGGATTTTCTGGATCAACCTGCCGCTTGGCCTGCTCGCCATCGTCGGGTTCATCCTCTTCCTGCACGAGTCGGTTACGCCGCGCGAGGCGAAGATCGATTATCTCGGCACGATCCTGTTTTCGATATCGATCGTGTCGCTTCTCGTCATCCTGACGGAAACCGATGCGGGCTTCGCCGTTCTCTGTCCCCTGGCGATCGTCTTTATCGTTACCGGCATCCTGTTCCTGTGGCAGGAGCGGCGAGCGCCGGAGCCGATCATTTCGATCGCTCTCTGGAGCCAGCGGCTGATTGCCACCAGCAATGCCGCAACGCTGCTTGCCGGCATGGCGCTGATCGGCCTGACGACCGTTCTGCCGATCTATGTTCAGGGTGTCCTTGGTCGTTCGCCGCTAGAGGCAGGCTTTACGCTGACGATGCTGATTGTCGGCTGGCCGCTGGCCGTGATGCTGGCGAGCCGGTTCTTCCGCACTTTCGGCATCCGCAACACCTTGCGCGCCGGCAGTCTCATGTTTCCCTTCGGCTCGCTTTTCCTGCTGTTCCTAACGCCGGAGAGCAGCCCGGTGATCGCCGGTATCGGCTCGTTCCTGATGGGCTTCGGCATGGGTCTCATCAGCCTGACGAGCGTCGTGCTGGTGCAGGAAAGCGTGGAGTGGTCGATGCGCGGCAGCGCCACCGCCTCGATCATCTTCTCGCGCAGCCTCGGCAACACGCTTGGCGCAACCGCGCTCGGCGCGATCATGAATGTCGGCATCGCCCATTATGGCAGCGGCGAGCTCGCAACCAGGCTGCACGATATCCTCAATCAGCCCAGCGGCCTTTCCGATCTTGTCACCGATCCCGCGATCAGAAGCGTCTTCGATGCGGCCCTGCACTGGAGCTTCTGGGGGGTCGTCATCGTCGCTCTGACGACCTGCGTGACCATCTGGCTGATCCCGGTCACCCGAGACGCCGGCCGTGGGTCGTCAGTACCCAAGGCGGATGCACAGGAAGCCATGACTCATTAGCGCGAGGTCCGGGCGGTCGGGCAGGGCTTGATCTGTCAGAAGCCGTAGTCGCGCGCGAGCCAGGCTTCCAGTAGGTTTCGCGATGCCTTGATTGCGGCGTCCGTATCCTGTGCGACGATGGCGTCGAGGATCGCCTTGTGGAGGGGCAGGGCGCGCTTTTGCCCTTCGGCGATGTCCTCATGGCCGGAAAGCGTGCGATTGGCGTAGATCCCGACGGCGATCAGATCGATCAGCTGCGAATAGATCATGTTGTGTGTGGCGGCGAAGATCGCCGTATGAAAGCGCAGATCGGCATCGGCATTGCTGTTGACGTCGCCAATGGTGGACGCCATCTCCTCGTAGGCGGAGCTGATCGCGGCAATATCGCTCTCGGTGCGGCGCAGTGCTGCGCGCGCCGTCGCCTCCGGCTCGAGTGCCAATCGCAGGTCCTTGATCGATCGCATGATTTCGACTGAGGGGCCGGTCTCATAGTACCAGACCATGACATCCGTATCGAGATGATGCCAGTTGGAGCGTTCCTTGACGCGCGTGCCGACGCGGGTCTTGATCTCGACCAGTCCCTTGCCGGCCAGGCACTTCATCGCTTCGCGGATGACCGTGCGGCTGATGCCGAATTGTTCGACCAAATCGGGCTCGTTTGGCAGTGTTGCGCCGACTGGATAGTCTCCGCCGACGATACGGCGGCCGAGCTCGTGGACGAAATAGCCGAAGACGCCACGCCGGGGGATCGTGCCGTATTTTCGCACAAAGGCATCGAAGGGCGACTGTGTTACGATCAGTTTCGACTCCGGGGTAGCCCTGGAGGTTATTGCGTCCTGGCCATGTTTCATTATGCGGGACTCTCGTTCCTTATTGATGCGCCGTTCGCGAGAACAATCATCAGCCTACGTCGATTTGCGAGGCTTCTTGCTGGTATCTCGGCCAGTTTGGGGCTGTTCCATGTTGATGTTGTATCGATCCCATTGTTCTTCCCGCGGCATTTTCCAGTGAAAACCCTAGCATGTCTTGCGTATGCATGCCTACTGGCACCGGGTTGATCGATCTGTTCACCAATTTGAACATGCTAATGCGTTTCGCCTTAAGGCCTCTATCGGGATCGGCAGCGGTGATCAAATTGCGCACCATCCGCTAAGCGAAACGTGATCGCTCAATCCATTGATGGGACGATTTCGACTATCGTAAACGTTACCGAACCGGTTAAATGCAGGCGGGATGCGAGGCGGATTCGGAGTTGCTGATCCATGAATGACATGTCCACGCCTGGGCAAAGGGAGGATGCGCAGGAAGCGGGCTCGCGCTCGCTGTTGATTGCATTGCTTGTAGCCGGTGCCTTCTTCATGGAAAATCTCGACGGTACGGTCATCGCGACCGCCTTGCCGCAGATGGCCGTTTCGTTCGGTGCTCGCCCGGTCGACCTCAATATAGGCATGAGTGCCTATCTTCTGACCCTAGGCGTCTTCATCCCCATCAGCGGCTGGATCAGCGATCGCTTCGGTGCGCGTCTGGTCTTCACAACTGCCGTCGTCATTTTCACGCTCGCCTCCGTTCTCTGCGGCTTTGCCAATGGGGTCGGCTCCTTCGTTGCCATGCGCATTCTGCAAGGCATCGGCGGGGCGATGATGGTGCCGGTGGGCCGGCTTGTCGTCTTGAACAATACGCCGAAGGACAAGCTGATCTCGGCCATTGCGACGATCACCTGGCCGGCGCTGGTGGCGCCGATCCTCGGGCCGCCGCTCGGCGGTTTCATCACCGACCATGCTAGCTGGCGCTGGATCTTCTTCCTCAACCTGCCGCTCGGCATTCTGGCCTTTATCTTCGCGCTCATGCTCATTCCGGAGACGAAAAGCATGGCGCGCCCGCCTTTCGACTGGATCGGCTTCGTCGTCAGCGGCATCGGACTTGCCGGCCTCATGTATGGGCTGGAATTGATCGGGCGCCCCGATCCCGTCTGGCTGGAAGCCTGGACCTATGTGATCGTCGGCTTTGTCCTGCTGGCCATCGCCGTTTTTCATTTTCTCCGCACGGAGCATCCGCTCATCGATCTCTCGGGGCTGAAGCTGCCGACGTTCGCCATCACCATCTCAGGCGGATCGCTATTCCGCACCGCTATCGGCGCGGTGCCCTTCCTGCTGCCGCTGATGTTCCAGGTCGGCTTCGGGCTCAGCGCCTTTCACGCCGGCATGCTGACGCTCGCCGTCTTTGCCGGCAATCTGGCGATGAAACCGGCAACGACGCCCATTCTGCGCCGCTTCGGCTTCAAGCCGGTGCTGATCGTCAACGGCCTGTTGAATGCCGTCTTCATTGCCGCCTGTGCGCTGTTTTCGCCAGATACGCCGCTCTGGTTCATCGTGCCGGTACTGTTCATTGGCGGCATGTGCCGGTCGATGCATTTTACCGCACTCAACACGATCGCTTTTGCCGATATCCCACCGGGGCAGATGACGGGTGCCAACACGCTGTTCAGCACCGTCTTTCAGCTGACGATGGGCATGGGCATCGCCGTTGGCGCGATCGGCATTCGCATCGGTCAGGCGATCAGCGCACCGCTCGGAGTGGGGAGCATCGTCGCCATCGAGTTCCGCCTCGCCTTCGTGCTGCTCGGCATCATCGCGCTTCTGGCTGTGCTGGATTGTTTGCCGCTTGACCGCAAGGCAGGCGAAAACGTCTCGCGCAAGCCAAGGAAGGGTGTGTCGAAAGCGGCGTAGTGATGTCTTTTTCCGAAGCGGTTAGTATGAGAGTTGGATGAGATTATAATGCAGCAATATCGCTGGAATCGCCATCAGGATGATCAGAACTATTGCGACACTTGCCGCGCGCATCATCCGCCTCCGGCGGGCGCGCTGACCGGTCCAATCATATACTGTCATAATGAGCCCCTCCTTCTCATTAGTGATTAGAAAGACAAGAAATGGAACGCCAGTCAATATCGGCAATAGCGAGCTAAATAATAAGCCTTATCTAATATTTGGAGGGCGAAGCATACTTCGATGGCTGAAGAGAGCCGTCGAACTTCATCTGCAAGAGCCTAAAGATCGTTTTATGATGCCGGCTCACACGATATAACGGAAAAGGATTTCGTCCCTGTGTCAGCGGGACGCCGGCTGCTTTGGAAAAGAGGAAAAGGCAATGAGCAAGATGCGTGCCCTGGTTTTGGAACGTCAGCATGAACTGGCGATCCGCGATATCGATCTGCCGCAGGAGGTCGGGCCGGGCCAGGTGAAGATCAAGATCCATACGGTCGGTGTCTGCGGGTCGGATGTGCACTATTACACGCACGGAAAAATCGGCCCCTTTATCGTCAACGAACCAATGGTGCTCGGGCACGAAGCGGCGGGAACGGTAGTGGAAGTCGGCGCAGGTGTGACGCATCTGAAGGTCGGTGACCGGGTCTGCATGGAGCCCGGCATTCCCGATGCCAATTCCAAAGCGAGCCGTCTCGGCATGTACAATGTCGATCCTGCGGTCACCTTCTGGGCGACGCCACCGATTCATGGCGTGCTGACGCCATTCGTCGTGCATCCGGCCAACTACACCTTCAAGCTGCCTGATAATGTCAGCTTTGCGGAAGGGGCGATGGTCGAGCCTTTCGCCGTCGGTATGCAGGCGGCGACCAAGGCACGCATCACGCCCGGTGACACCGCTGTCGTGCTTGGTGCCGGCCCGATCGGCATCATGGTTGCGGTTGCAGCGCTTGCCGGTGGCTGCGCCCGGGCGATCGTTGCCGATCTCGCCCAGCCGAAACTCGATATCGCCGCGCAGTATCAAGGCGTCATTCCGGTCAATATTCGCGAGAAGAACCTCGTCGAGGAAGTCGATCGCCTGACCGATGGCTGGGGTGCGGATGTCGTCTTCGAATGCTCGGGCTCGCCGAAGGCCTGGGAGACGGTCATGGCGCTGCCGCGTCCCGGCGGCGTCATCGTGGCCGTCGGCTTGCCGGTCAATCCGGTCGGCTTCGATGTTTCCACGGCGTCGACCAAGGAGATCCGCATCGAAACGGTCTTCCGCTATGCGCATCAGTATGAGCGTTCGATCGCGCTGATCGCGTCCGGCCGCGTCGATCTCAAGCCCTTGATCTCTGAGACATTCGATTTCGAGGACTCGATCAAGGCTTTCGATCGCGCCGTCGAAGCCCGTCCGACCGACGTCAAATTGCAGATCGTCCTCGACCAATAGTCGCTCGCTGTCTCATCGCCTTGCCTCAAGTCTTCTTCTGGCTTCACGCACCGGCAAGGCGATGTTTTCCCTTAGGTTTCATATCTCCCGTAGACGGCCTGGCAAAAGCGATGCTAGGTAGCCTTTCACAGAGGGAAACAGGCTTTGACGCCGTGAAACGGGAAGGACCGCCGTGCCGCACGACGTTGCATTGATCGCATTGATTGCCGCCGGCTTCGTATTCGCGGCCATTTTCGGCTATCTGGCCGACAGGCTGCATTTGCCGCCGCTGGTCGGCTATCTGGTGGCCGGCGTCATCATAGGCTCGTCCACGCCGGGTTTTGTCGCCGATGTTTCGCTGGCATCGCAATTGGCCGAGATCGGCGTCATCCTGCTGATGTTCGGCGTCGGTCTGCATTTCTCGGCCGCCGACTTGTTGGCCGTGCGCGGCGTCGCCATTCCCGGCGCCATCGGTCAGATTGCAATCGCGACGTTGCTCGGGGTGGGGTTGACCTCACTATGGGGCTGGAGCGTCGGCGCCGGGGTTGTCTTCGGCCTTAGCCTTGCCGTTGCCAGTACGGTCGTGCTGTTGAAGGCGCTGGAAGAGCGCAATCTCGTGAGTTCGACGAATGGTCGTGTCGCCGTCGGCTGGCTGATTGTCGAAGATCTGGCCATGGTGCTTGCGCTCGTGCTCTTGCCGGCCTTTGCCGGTGTTTTGGGCGGTCACGCGGATGCCGGCGGCCATGCCGCTTCCGGTTCGATCTGGCTGACAATCGCCATGACGCTGCTCAAGGTCGCAGCCTTCGCGGCTGTCGCGATCTTCATTGGCCCGCGTGTGGTGCCATGGCTCCTGACTTCGGTTGCGCGCACGGGTTCACGTGAACTGTTCACGCTGTCGGTTCTGGCGATCGCGCTCGGTATCGCCTTCGGCGCGGCCGAAATCTTCGGTGTGTCCTTTGCGCTGGGCGCCTTCTTTGCCGGCCTCGTGATGAGTGAATCGCATCTCAGCCACAGGGCGGCGGCCGACTCCCTGCCGTTGCAGAATGCCTTTTCGGTTCTCTTCTTCGTGTCCGTCGGGATGCTTTTCGATCCGACCGTCCTGATCCGCGAACCGCTGATGATTATCGGCGTGCTTGCCCTGATCATGCTCGGCAAGGCATTGATCGCCTTCTGTGTCGTGCTACTGCTGCGCTATCCCGCCAGCATCGGCTTTGCGGTTGCAGCCGGCCTTGCGCAGATCGGTGAATTCTCCTTCATTCTCGCGGGGCTCGGCGTCTCGCTTGGATTGCTGACGCGGGAAGGGCAGGATCTCATTCTCGCCGGTGCGATCCTGTCGATCACCCTTAATCCACTGGCTTTCTACGCCACGGAAAAGCTGGAAAACTGGGCCTTTGCGCGCTGGCCGTTCCTGGCGAACAAATATGGCATGGCCAAGCAGGAGGCTCTTCGCCGCCAGCTGGCCGTCATCAACAAGCAGCGCGAGGAGCGGGATCGCCAGCATCATCTCGAGATCGAGCAGCTCATCGAAACCTTCCCGATGTTTGCCGAACTTGATGATAACGAGCATGAGGAACTTCTGCTGCTCTTCCGCCCGAGATCGGCGTCGCCCGGTGACCGGGTGATCAGAACCGGCGATCGCGGTGACAGCATGTTCTTCATCGCTTCCGGTGCTGTCGAAGTGCAGCTGGAGAATGACGAGATCCGGCTCGGCGCGGGTGCCTTCTTCGGTGAAATGGCACTGCTGACGGGGGCACGCCGCACGGCCGATGTCGTTGCCGTCGATTTCTGTCAGCTTTTCGTGCTGGACCGCCGAGACTTCAATCTGTTCATGTCGCGCCATCCGCAGCTGCGTGCCGCCGTCAGCCGCATGGCGCGGGAGCGGCAGGAGAGCAATGTGTCACGCCAGCGGCGCGATCTTTCCCAGGATGCCAGCTGATATCAGGCTGATATTTTATCGGCGTTTCAGCCAGCTTTTCGAAACGCGGCAGGCCATCGTGTAGGCAGGGTCGAAGACATTGCCGACATCATAGCGCACGACCTGACCGAGCAGGTGGCTGGCTGCGGTCTTGTCGAGACCGTAATCGGAGCCGAGCCAGCGCAGCATCTCGCTGGTGGCATGCTGCAGGGCTTGATCGAGCGGCCGGGCATTGCCGATGGTGAAAATATCCTCCGCCGTCTCGCCGCGCGGCCAGATGATCGTCTTTTTCTTTTCGACGCTGAGGCGCACCGTCACCTCGAAAGTGGTCTCGATCCCAGTGCCGACGATCTCGCCGTCTCCTTGCACTGCATGGCAATCGCCCAGGAAAAAGAGAGCGCCAGGCGCAGAGACCGGAAACCAGACGGTCGTGCCAGGCCCCAGCAGGCGATAATCCATGTTGCCGCCGAATTCGCCGCTGGTGGCGGTCGATATGGCCTGACCGAGAGACGGCGCAACTCCGAAGCAGCCGATCATCGGAGCCAGCGGCAGGGTAAGGGTTTCGAGACCCGTCACCGGTTCGGCCAATCGCGCCGTGAGATTCTGGCGGTCGATCTGCCAGATAACCCTCTCGCGTGCCGGTAGTGCCCGGACATCCTGCGGATCGACGACGTTGGCGGCGACCACGCTGCCGGTGAAACCCGTATCGCGCGTCGGCACCATTGCGACGATCTCAACCTTGAGAGAATCTCCCGGCTCAGCACCCTCGACGAAGATCGGCCCGTTCATCGGATTGGGGCCGGATATCTGGCGGACATCATGCTTGTCGTAGCCGGCGGCATCGAGCGTTTCGGTAACAACCGTATCGCCATCGGCAACATGCAAGGCCGGAGGCAGCGAGCCGATGACATTGTGATAATGGGTAGGAGCGAAACGGTGTATTGCCATTTTGCTTAAGCCTCACGTGGAATCCGGTCGCGTCAGCCTATGACGACTCCGAACGTCTGGGAAAGAGCGCAACGACCATATTTACGCATAAAGGCCACTTTGTTTGGTATGCGGTTAAATGCCTGCCACCGCAGACAGGCCTCAAGCAAAATGATCGCGAAATGCCTGCGGCGTCGTGCCGAACTTCCGCATGAAATTGCGTCGCATGGTTTCTTCCGAACTGAAGCCGCAGCGCATGCGTGCCTGATGCACGCTGAGGCCTTCCTCCAGAAGGCGGCGGGCTGCCTCGATGCGGATTTCCTCCACGGCGCGTGCAGGCGTCCGCCCGGTCGCCTTCAAATAATGGCGCGAGAAGCTGCGTGCGCTCATATTGGCCTGCTCGGCAAGCGTCGGCAGGGAAAGATCGGCGCGCAGATTGTCCATGATCCAGCCATGCAGACGGTCGAAGCGTTCGCCGCCCTCCTGAAGTTTCAGTGCCGCGCTGAACTGCGCCTGGCCGCCGGGACGCTTGAGGAAGACGACGAGTTCGCGAGCCACGGAAAGCGCCAGCGAGCGGCCGAGATCGGCTTCAACCAGCGCAAGCGAGAGATCGATACCGGCAGTCACGCCGGCGGAACTCCAGATCTGCCCGTCCTGAACGAAGATCGGATCGGGCTCAAGCTTCACTTGCGGAAAGCGCTTGGCGAATTCCTCGCAACGATTCCAATGGGTCGCTGCCCGCCGCCCGTTCAGAAGACCGGCTTCCGCAAGCAGAAAGGCGCCGCTGCAGACCGAGGCTATCCGTCGGGCATTCGCAGCTCGCCGGCGCACCCATTCGATCAGGTCGAGGTTCTCGCAGGCTTTATTGACGCCCCAGCCGCCGGCGATGATCAAGGTGTCGAGCGGTGTATCGATATTGCCGAGTGGGGCGGTCATGAGCACGAGACCCGAGCTCGTTTGCGTCTGCGGGTCTTCCGCGACCACGATGGCCTCGTATGGTTTCGGCCGATCGAGCTCATGCGCCGCCTCGTTGGCGCTGGTGAAAACCTGCAGCGGACCGGTAATGTCGAGCAGCTGGGCATTGTCGAACGCAAGAATTTCGATGCGGCGCATGATTGGCAAGAAATGACGGTGGTTTGGCAAATATGCCAGATCGTTGTCGCATAGGTTTGGAAAAGTCAATCCTTGGAGACATGTCATGACCATTCGCTTCGGCCTGCTTGCCTTTCCCGGCGTCCAGCAACTCGATCTGACCGCACCTTATGAGGTATTCGCCTCGATGGATGATGCGGAGGTGCATCTGGTGTGGAAGGACACGTCACCTATCGTGTCGGCAACGAAGCTGGTGTTGCAGCCGACGACAGCGTTTGCCGAATGCCCGCCGCTCGATGTGATCTGCGTGCCCGGCGGTGTCGGCGTCAATGCATTACTCGAGGATACGGCCGTCCTGAGCTTCGTCCGGGAACAGGCGACCCAAGCGCACTTCGTAACATCGGTGTGCACCGGTTCTCTCGTCCTTGGAGCGGCCGGCCTGCTCAAGGGCAAGAAGGCCACGACCCATTGGAATGCGTTTGATTTCCTCGAGAGTTTCGGAGCTGTTGTCACGCCGGGGCGCGTGGTGCGGGATGGCAATCTCTTCACCGCGGGCGGCGTGACTGCTGGCATCGATTTCGGATTGACGATTGCTGCCGCTTTGCGCGGTCGAGAGGAAGCCGAGGCGATCCAATTGTCGCTGGAATACGCGCCAGAGCCGCCATTTCATTCCGGATTGCCCGAGAAGGCCAGCGCTGGGGTGTTGGCGAGAACCAGGCAACGCCTTGCTGGCTCGAGAATGGCGCGGCGGGAGATCGTCGCTCGCCTCATGGCGGCCAGACATGAGCCTGAATGAACATCGGCTTGTCCACCGGTACTGTCACCTCAATGAAACGGAGCATCGATAGGGAAGCGATCAACGGTTGATCGTGTCGAGGCAATGATGGGCAGCGGATGACTGGAAATTCCAGTCTCACGTCGCCCATCATACTTGACACAAATAGCTTTTCTGCGACCGTGGCATCACAATAGCGTCCACGGCCTTACGGGGAAAAGGCTTATTTGATGAACGAGTTCCGATCGTTGCGCTGCATTTTCCGTTTCGTCATGGCAGTGACCGTTCTGATATGTGCAGGCCTGGGGTCGATATCGCACGCTGCAGCCGCCGAGACATCCGAGATCGCTCCGCAGACAAAGGCTTCGAGCGAGCAGATCGAGAAGCTGATCGGCACCTTGCGTGACAGCGGCGCGGTGGCCGGAGCCGACCTGTTGCAACGCCGCTCCGATTTCGAAAAGCTCATGGCATCGACGCCAGGCCCGGCGCGTGTCCAGATACGTCATGTCGACGCTAACGGGGTGGATGGCGATCTGATCTGGCCGGCACGATTGCATCATCCGATCGGGCGGCGTGCCATCCTTTATTTGCATGGCGGCGGCTTCTATAGCGGCTCCCTTCGGACGCACGCCAACATAGCGGGTTCGCTCGCCAAGGCCGCCTCGGCTGATGTGCTGTTGATCGATTATCGCCTCGCGCCCGAAAATCGCTTCCCCGCGCAAAGAGACGATGCCATTGCGGCCTATCGCTGGCTTCTGACATCTGGATACAAGGCCAGCAACGTTGTTATCGTAGGCGAGTCGGTTGGCGCGACTCTGGCCATCGAGGTCGTTTTGAACCAGCTTAGGCTGAGCGGTCCGCTTCCCGCTGCCGTGGTCGCAATGAGCCCGATTACCGATTTCGCTGCAACGGGCGCTTCCCTGGCCGCCAATGCCGTAAGCGATCCCTTGATGAACAAGGCCGAGTTGATCCTTATCCACGATGCGTTCGCGCGTGATCGCCCTCTCGCCGATCCCGATATATCGCCGCTCTATGGCAATGTCTCCGG
This sequence comes from Rhizobium sp. AG207R, assembly GCF_027109195.1. Classification (NCBI taxonomy): domain Bacteria; kingdom Pseudomonadati; phylum Pseudomonadota; class Alphaproteobacteria; order Hyphomicrobiales; family Rhizobiaceae; genus Rhizobium; species Rhizobium sp. AG207R. The sequence goes on along the minus strand of NZ_JAEPVT010000004.1, from coordinate 219,317 downwards.
GTTCCCTCCGCTGCTGATCCAGGTCGGCGCTCGCGAAGTGCTACTTGATGACGCCTCGCGGTTCGCAGACAAAGTGCGCCAGGCGGGTGGCAATGTGAGCCTGGAAGTCTGGCCGGGGATGATCCATCAATGGCAGATTTTCCCGTTCTGGCTCGATGATGCGAGGAAGTCGAACGAGCGCGTTGCGCAGTTCGCGATTGCGCATTTCGTCGATAAGCCAGTGCAATAGCTCGCACACCTGGTCGAGCTCAATCTGATTGCGAAAATGTCTGCTCTTCTGCGGTGCCTCATCAAGCGCGCTCGGTCGAACGGCTTATGGCGCCTAATTATTTATCGCAATAAATAATCGTGGATTAAATTTTTATATAGACAGGGCAGGCGAAAGCCATTATGCATGTCAATGTCGCGATAATAAATCGCACGATAAATTTAAGTGGAGATTGAAATGAGCCAGTCGATCCCTCAAGCTACTCGTCGGGGCGTTATGACAGCCGGGCTGGGCCTTGCCGCTGCTGCAGCTGCCAGCCCCTTCGCTCAACCTGCACAAGCCTCTACAAAGCAATCAACTTCGAAAGGTAAGGACACAATGAGCAGCAGCACGATCACCACCAAAGACGGCACCCAGATCTTCTACAAGGATTGGGGAACGGGCCAGCCGATTGTCTTCCATCACGGATGGCCTTTGAGCTCCGACGATTGGGACGCCCAGATGCTATTCTTCCTTCATCAGGGCTACCGCGTCATCGCCCACGACCGCCGCGGCCACGGCCGCTCCAGCCAGACGGCGACCGGAAATGAAATGGATACCTACGCCGCCGATGTGGCGGCTCTTGCCGAGCATCTCGATCTCAAGGGCGCCATCCATGTCGGCCATTCGACAGGCGGCGGCGAAGTTGCGCGCTATGTCGCCCAGTATGGCGGCCATGGCCGCGTCTCGAAGGCCGTGCTGATCGGCGCCGTACCGCCGATCATGGTCAAGTCCGACAAGAACCCCGGCGGCCTGCCGCTGGAAGTTTTTGATGGCTTCCGTGCAGCGCTTGCAGCCAACCGCGCTCAGTTCTTCCGCGATATTCCGGCAGGGCCGTTCTACGGTTTCAATCGTCCGGGCGCAGCTGTTTCGCAGGGTGTTATCGATAATTGGTGGCGCCAGGGCATGATGGGCGGCACCAAGGCCCATTACGATTGCATCAAGGCCTTTTCGGAAACAGACTTCACCGAAGACTTGAAGAAGATCGAAGTCCCGACCCTCGTCATGCATGGCGACGACGACCAGATTGTGCCGATCGCGGATTCGGCGCTTCTCTCCTCGAAGCTGCTAAAGAATGGCACGCTCAAGGTCTATAAGGGCTTCCCGCACGGTATGGCCACCACGCATGCGGACGTGATTAACGCCGACCTGCTCGCCTTCTTCAAGGCCTAAGCATTAAAATGGTCATGCGCCCGCCAAAAAGGCGGGCGCTTCACAGCCTGCCGGGTGCTGGTTACCACCCTCACCATTTCAGCTGTCGAGTTTCAACGAGAGCTGAACGGCGCGGGGCAAGGGCGGTAGCGGCCGGCTGATTTCAACGCGGCGCGTCCATGTGGCGCGCCGTTCCTGTTCGCGCTCCCGAAGGGCCTTCGAGACAGCGACAAAGGTCATTGCACGTTCGATGACTTGTTCTGCCTTGGTCATGGAAATCTCCATTTGTTCACTTTATGTTCTCATATGGAGTTCTGAAAGTCAAGCAAGACAGCGTTCGGGCCGCGGCCGCCGATAGGCGCAGCGGCTTCCCAATGAAAACGCCAACCAGCGACTCTAATTCCCTTGTAATTTATGGGTGATTTTCGGCCAAACTCGTCAATCAGAAAATGTGGTCTTGCCTTTGCCCTATCATTGACAAAGAAGCAGCGGGCTTTCGTTTTGAGCATCATTGACGGTGCAGATTGATCTCGCTGGTTACGACCGATTTGCCGGAGCTCAGATCCTTGTCGATGGTCCGGAGCGTCAGCTGGTCGTCGCCCTGCCTGCGAATGGTCATACTGGCATCGCGATCGCCGTTGACGAGACGTGCCCAGCGCACCGCCAGATTGATGACATCGCCCTGCCTGCTGCCCGACAGCTGCGATGTCGCACCGGAAGGACCGGTGTAGGTACCTGAGTATCTGTTTCCGCGCGCTGTGAGCTGGGCCGAGATCGCGCGACTGATGATGAGAAGGCCGCGGCAGTTTCCCCTCATCGAAATCGAGGAACCCGGTGCGCTGATGGTGAATCTGCAGGAGACATTGATCGGCGTGTCGCCGATCTTCCGAAGCACCTTGCCGGTTCCCGTCCAGCTGCCGTTCAGCGGCTTCAAAAATCCGATTTCATCGGCGGTGACAGGTGTCGCCAGGCAAACAGCGGCAAGGAGGGCAAGAAGGCACGCCTGATAACGCATGATATCAATCCCTTCGTCAGACTAACTAGGAACGTCGCAGGCTATGCTCAGTTCCCAGGCAGTCAGAGCCAGTTGATGCGCTTCAGAATATAGAGAGTGATGATGGAGGTGACGGCGACCAATACGACGATGATGATGAAGGCCCAGGTATCGTTGACGCCTGGAATACCGCCGACATTCATGCCGAACAGGCCGGCAACGACGCTCGGCGGCAGCAGCAACGCGGCAAGCGCTGCAAGCCTGTTGGAGTTGCGGGCGATGCGCTCGCTGATGACGGTCGAAAGGTCATCGTGCAGGATGCCTGTCCGGTCGCGGATTGCATCCAGATACTCGATGCAGCGCATCAGCTTGTCGATGACCTCACGCATGCGAAGCTTGTCGCGTTCGGCAAGCCAGGGAGCGTCGTCATGTTCGATGCGATTGAGGGCATCGCGTTGCGGCGAAAGATAGCGTCTTAGCTGCACGGCGCGTCTGCGAAGCAGCTTCAGGCGCTCGCGGACTTCGGCGGCCTCGCCATGGAAGATCAGCTCATCCAGCTCGTCAACTTCCTCATCCATTTGATCAAGAACGGGCTCCAGGTCCCTCACGAGCTTGTCGCTGACGAGGGCAAGCAGTTCGCCGGTACGCTTCGGTCCCTTGCCCTTTTCGAGCGCCTGGCGAATGTCCCGAAGAGCGGTGATGTAATGGCCGCTGTCGCGAAGCGTCACGACGCGGTTCTCGTCCACCCAGGCATGCAGGGGAACGAGATCCAGATCCTCGACCGTCACATCCGCTTCGTCGGGCGGTGCAGCGCAGACGCCGCGAAGAATGATCAGCAGGCCGTCGTCAACCGGCTCGACACGGGGACGTGATTCATCCTCGAGCAACGCGTCGGCGACGAGCGGATCGAAACCGCCATTTCGTGTTATCCAAGCGGCCGCCGCATCATGGTCACGCTCGAGATGAACCCAGAGAATTCCGTCTGTCGGCTTCCAACTCTGGAGGCCGGCGGCACCGATCTCGCGACAGCTGCCATTGCCGTCGAGAAGGACGGCGAAGCGTATGCCCGGCTCGGCGCCGTAGCTGAGTTGAACCTTCCGGCCCTCGATCTCCATCCGCTCCCATCCTCCCCCGAGTGTAAAAGGAAAGCGAAATCATGCAGCTATTTTCAATAGTTCTAGCACCGAGAACGTTAAGGTGAAACTGCAGTTTAACGCGAATGATCGGTTATGATGCCAGACCGTTCATTCTGCCGCCGCGGCAAGACAGCTATCGATGATCATACGGATCTCGGCACGGCAGGAGCCGCAATTGGTTCCAGCATTAAGCTTCTTGCCGACGGCTTCGACACTGTGACAGCCGCCGCGAATGGCCGCGACGATTTGATTGACGCCGACGCTGAAGCAGGAACAGACCGTCGCGCCGGCATCAATCGTATCGGCTCCCGGCCTGCCTGCGATCAGCGCAAACCGCTTGTTGAGATTGCCGTGCGATGCCGAAAGCTGGGCGATCGCCCAGTTTCGGGCGACCGCGACGGGCTGGCGGGCGACAAAGAGAGCCGCAAGCAGCCGTTCGCCATCGAAGAAGGCAAGGCGCAGGTCTCCGGAAGCCCGATCGGCATAGCCGAGCGGCTCGAGGTCAACTGGTATATCGAATGTCGCGCGGCACCAGCTGACCCAGTCGTCCGGTACCAGATCGAATGCAAGTTCTGTCCGCCATCCACCATCGGTCTTGGCAAGCGCCCAATAGGCACTCTCGAGGTCGCGCGGCTTTGCTGTGGAGACCGTGAAGCAATAATGCGAGGCTTGGAAGCGGCGTGCGCAGACTGCGACATTCTTCGACGCGGGCTGACCGGAAATCGGATCTGTAAGGGGAGCGACCACGGCGTCGATGCGGGCTTTGGCGGCGAAGCTATCGTTCCAGTGGATCGGTACGAAGAGGCTGCCGCGCGCCTGCCGCTCTGTCACCAAGGCGCGGACGATCACCTTGCCATGCGGGCTCTCGATCTCGACCAGGCCCGCTTCGGCGACACCGATCTCGATTGCATCACGCGGATGGATCTCGACGAAGGGCTCGGCGATGTGGCCCGATAGGCGGGCGCTTTTGCCGGTGCGCGTCATCGTATGCCAGTGATCGCGAACGCGTCCGGTATTGAGCGTCAGGGGGAAGCGACGGTCGGTTCGATCGGTAGCCGGCGGTTCTATGGCGACGAAGCGCGCCTTGCGATCGGAATGATAAAATCCGCCATCTGCGAAGAAGCGTGTGATCCGTGGTGCCGCCCCGGCTGGCTGTGGCCATTGGAACGGCGTGAGCGCGTCGTATTCTTCTGTGGCGATCGCTTGATAAGCGCCGATGTCGAAGTCCCGGCTGCCCTCGTTTTCGAAGCCGGAAAGGCCCGCGTGCTCGGCGAAGATCTCCGCATGTGTGCGAAACGAAAAGGCTTGCGAAAATCCCATGCGCCGGCCGACTTCGGCCATTTGCCACCAGTCGGGCCTGGCTTCGCCGGGGGCTGCGAGAAACTGGCGCTGCCTCGAAATCCGCCGTTCGGAATTGGTGACGGTGCCGTCCTTTTCCCCCCAACCCAGCGAGGGCAGCAGCACATGCGCGTGCCGCGTCGTATCCGTCTCGCGCAGGATGTCGGAGACAACGACGAAGGGACAGGCTCTGATGGCCGCCTCGACGGCATCGGCGTCCGGCATGGAGACGACGGGGTTGGTCGCCATGATCCACAATGCCTTGATGCGGCCGTCGGCGACGGCGCGAAACATGTCGACCGCCTTCAATCCCGGCTTTCCGGCAATCCGCGGTGACTGCCAGAAGCGCTGCACGCGGTCGCGATCCATAGCGCTCTCGATCGCCATGTGAGCGGCAAGCATGTTGGCGAGGCCGCCGACCTCGCGGCCGCCCATGGCATTCGGCTGGCCGGTCAGTGAGAAGGGTCCCATGCCGGGCCGGCCGATGCGGCCGGTCGCGAGATGGCAATTGATGATGGCGTTGACCTTATCGGTGCCGGATGAGGATTGGTTGACACCCTGGCTGTAGCAGGTAACGACCTTCTCGGTCTGCGCAAACAGTCGGTAGAATTCGCGAAGCTGCATGGCAGGCAGGCCGGTCAGCTCAAGCACGCGGTTGAACGACAGGGCGCCGGCGGCTGCGAAGGCTTCGGCAAAGCCGCCGGTATGCTCGGCAATATAATTCTGATCGATGGTGTTGCTTGTGATCAGATGCTCGAACAGACCCAGGAAAAGGGCAACGTCACCATCCGGCCGGATCGCCAGATGCAGATCGGCGATATCGCAGGTCATGGTCCGGCGCGGATCGATGACGACGATCTTCATCGTCGGCCGTGCCGCTTTTGCCGCCGCCAGCCGCTGGTAGATGACCGGATGGCACCAGGCGAGATTGGAGCCGGTGAGGATGACGAGGTCGGCAAGCTCGATATCCTCGTAGGTGCCAGGCACCGTATCCGAACCGAAGGCGCGGCGATGACCGGCGACCGAGGATGACATGCAGAGCCGCGAATTCGTGTCGATATTGCCCGAGCCGATGAAGCCTTTCATCAGCTTGTTGGCGACGTAATAATCCTCCGTCAGCAGCTGGCCGGAGACGTAGAAGGCAACGGAATCAGGGCCATGCTCGGCAATCGTCTCACTGAGGCGTCTCGCGACCAGATCAAGCGCATCGTCCCAGCTTGCCCTCTGGCCGGCAATTTCCGGATGGAGCAGACGGCCGTCGAGATCGATAGTTTCACCGAGCGCCGAGCCCTTCGAGCATAGCCGTCCGAAGTTGGAGGGGTGGTCGGGATCGCCTTTGACGGAGACCTTGCCGTCGTCATCGACCCTGGCGATGACGCCGCATCCGACGCCGCAATAGGGGCAGGTGGTTTTGGTTTCAATGGACATGGGTGGGGTCCATGAAACTCAAAGGACGTGGCGAAACACCCCCCTCTGTCAGCTTTGCTGACATCTCCCCCACAAGGGGGGAGATCAGTGGGAGCGTGAGATTGCCTCCGCGCTGCGAAAATGATGACTCCGCTTGCAGGAGCACCATATGATCTCCCCCCTTGTGGGGGAGATGTCCCGAAGGGACAGAGGGGGGTATTCTCCCGCGCACCGTCATCCTCATTCCGCCGCCATCATCAGGCTTTCAAGCGCAATGAAGAGCGCGCCATCCTCGTTGCGGACGGGAATGGTCCTGACCTCGCCCTGGTCGGCGCCAAGCGCCTTGCCGGTTTCGAGCGAGATCACCCAGTTGTGCAGCGGGCAGGTCACCGATGCTCCATGAACGATGCCCTGACTGAGTGGCCCACCCTTGTGCGGGCAATGATCCTCAATGGCGAAGACCTCGTTTTCGGCGGTGCGGAACACGGCGATCTTGCCCTCAGGGGTTTTCACGCAGCGTGCGCCGCGCAGCGGAATGTCCGAGATATCGCCGATTGCATGCCAGATTTCCTTTGGCCAGGTCGTCATATCCATCTCCTCACTCGGCGGCCTGCGGGAAGCCGACCGTCGCCATCGGCTTGAACTCGTGCTTGTCCTTGCCGGAGACACGCTCCGACCAGGGATCGACCTGGGCGAATTTCTGGCTGAAAACAAAGCGCTCGTAATAAGCCTTGCGCTTTTCGGCATCACCCATGATCTGGCGGCGGATCTCATCGAGGCCGATGCGCTTGGCCCATTTGTAGATGCGCTCGAGATAGCGGGCCTGCTCACGATACATCTGCGTCAGCGCCACGATATGCTCCAGCGCCTCGTCCTCGGTCTTGACGAGGCCCAGAACTTCCGTGCCCTTGATATCGAGGCCGGCGGCACCGGCGAAATGGATTTCGAAGCCGGAATCGACGCAGATGACGCCGACATCCTTGCAAGTCGCCTCGGCACAATTGCGCGGACAGCCGGAAACCGCCATCTTCACCTTCGCCGGCGTCCATGAGCCCCACATGAATTTCTCGATGCGGATGCCGAGACCGGTGGAATCCTGCGTGCCGAAGCGGCACCAGTCGGAGCCGACGCAGGTCTTCACCGTACGCAGGCCCTTGGCATAGGCTTGCCCCGAGATGAAGCCAGCCTTGCCGAGATCGGCCCAGACGGCGGGCAGATCCTCCTTCTGTACGCCGAGAAGATCGATGCGCTGACCGCCGGTCACCTTTACCATCGGGATTTCGAACTTGTCGACGACGTCGGCAATCGCGCGCAGCTCGTTCGAGCTGGTGACGCCGCCCCACATGCGTGGCACCACGGAATAGGTGCCGTCCTTCTGGATGTTGGCATGCACGCGTTCATTGATGAAGCGCGACTGGTAGTCATCGGCATATTCGTCCGGCCAATCGCAGACGAGGTAATAGTTCAGAGCCGGGCGGCACTTGGCGCAGCCGCAGGAGGTCTTCCACTCAAGCTCCTGCATAACGGCAGGAATGGTCTTCAGTCCCTTGGCTTTTATCAGCCTTCTGACATCGTCATGGCCGAGCTCGGTGCAGGTGCACATCGGTTGGACGGCGGCAGGGTTGTAGCTGTCGCCGAGCGTGATCGACATCAATTGTTCGACAAGGCCCGTGCAGGATCCGCAGGAGGCTGAAGCCTTCGTGTGGGCGCGCACGTCGTCGAGCGATGTCAGGCCCTTGGCCGTGATGGTCGAGGTGATCTTGCCCTTGCAGACGCCGTTGCAGCCGCAGATTTCCGCATCATCCGGCAAGGCTGCAACGGCCGCCATAGGGTCCAGCGGTGACCCTCCCTGATAGGCCTGACCGAAGATCAGGGTATCGCGCATCTCAGAGATATCCACCGCCTTCTTCTTCAGGTCGTTGAACCAGGCGCCGTCGGCGGTCTCTCCGTAAAGCACCGTGCCGATGATCTTGTTGTCCTTCAGCACGAGGCGCTTGTAGATGCCGGCCGCCGCGTCGCGCAGGACGATCTCTTCGCGATCGTCGCCATCGGCGAAGTCACCGAGCGAAAACAAATCGATGCCCGTGACCTTGAGCTTCGTCGGCGTGTCCGAGTGTACGAAGGCGGCGCTCGTATCGCCGGCCAGATGCGAGGCGGCGACACGCGCCATCTCGTAGAGGGGGGCGACGAGGCCATAGACCATGCCGCCGACTTCGGCGCATTCGCCGAGCGCCATGATCGAGCCATCCGAGGTCTGCATGCCGTCATCGACGACGATGCCGCGGTTGACGGCGATGCCCGCTTCCTTGGCAAGGCCGACATTGGGACGGATCCCGACGGCCATGACGACGAGCGTGGCCGGGATCACCCGTCCATCATCGAGTTCGATCCCCTCGACCTTGCCATCACCGATGATCGCCTTGGTATTGGCCTTGGTGATGACCTTGATGCCGCGCTCCTCGACCGCCTTTTGCAGGAGATAGCCGGCGGCCGGATCGAGCTGGCGTTCCATCAGAGTCGGCTGCACATGAAGAACGGTCACATCCATACCACGCAGGCTAAGCCCAGCGGCCGCTTCCAGACCGAGCAGGCCGCCGCCGATGACAACGGCCTTTTCGCGTGACTGAGCCGCAAGCAGCATGGCCTGCACGTCGTCCAGATCGCGATAGGTGATGACCCCGCGCAATTCCTTGCCCGGAACCGGAATGATGAAGGGGACGGAGCCGGTTGCGATGACAAGCTTGTCGTAGCTCTCCGTCACGCCGTGATCGGAGGTGACCGTCTTTGCCGCCCGGTCGATGGCGACGATCTTGTGTCCCTTGTAGAGCGTGATGCCGTGCTTGATGTACCAGCCGTCGCCATGGATGATGATCTGCTCGTAGTCCTTCTCGCCTGACAGCACCGGCGACAGCATGATGCGATCGTAATTGACGCGCGGTTCGGCGTTGAAGATCGTGACCTGATAGAGGCAGGGCGCCTTTTCCAGCAGATGTTCCAGCATGCGCCCTGGCGCCATGCCATTGCCGATGATGACGAGTTTCTGGGTCATGGTATCACTCCGCGGCTTCGACGAAGCGGTGGCGTTCGTAGAGGAACTTCAGCACGGCCTCGCGGCATTTGAGGTAGGTTCTATCGGACGCAAGCTCGATGCGGTTGCGCGGCCGCGGGATCGGCACTTCAAGGACATCGCCGATATGAGCGGCCGGGCCATTGGTCATCATGACGATGCGGTCGGAGAGCAGCACTGCCTCGTCGACATCATGGGTGATCATCACCATCGTGCTACCGAGGCGGGCGTGGATTTCCATGACGGCATCCTGAAGATGGGCGCGGGTGAGCGCATCCAGCGCGCCGAAGGGCTCGTCAAGCAGCAGGATCTTTGGCTCCATGGCGAGTGCGCGGGCAATGCCGACACGCTGCTTCATGCCGCCTGATATTTCCGAGGGACGCTTGTCCTTGGCATGGGCCATCTGCACGAGATCGAGGTTGCGCATGACCCAGTCATGACGCTCCGCCTTGCTCTTCGTGCCGCGGAATACCTTCGAGACAGCGAGATTGACGTTCTCGTAAACGCTGAGCCAGGGCAGCAGGCTATGGTTCTGAAAGACTACGGCGCGATCCGGACCTGGCGCGTTGACTTCCCGGTTCTCAAGCAGCACCGCACCGGCGGAAACCGGCGTCAGGCCGGCAATGAGGTTCAAAAGGGTCGACTTGCCGCAGCCGGAGTGGCCGATGATCGACACGAACTCACCCTTGTCGATGACGAGTTCGATGCCCTTCAGAACTTCGGCGCGCTGGCCGCCGCGGTCGAAATATTTGTCGATATGATCGAGCTTCAGATAGGCGCTCATTGGGTTCTCCTCAATTGCTCGTCATGCCGCGGGTCACGACGGCACCGAGGCCTGCGACCAGGCGGTCGAGGACGAAGCCGGTGATGCCGATGTAGGCGAGTGCGACGATGATGTCGGGCAGACGCGAGGAGTTCCACGCGTCCCAGATGAAGAAGCCGATGCCGACACCGCCGGTCAGCATCTCGGCGGCAACGATTGCAAGCCAGGAAAGCCCGGCGCCGATGCGAAGGCCCGTGAAGATGTAGGGAGCGGCCGCCGGCACCATGATGCGGAAGAAGAATTCGATCTGGTTTAGCCGCAGCACCTTGGCGACGTTGCGATAGTCCTGTGGAATGTTGCGAACGCCGACTGCCGTGTTGATGATGACAGGCCAGATCGAGGTGATGAAGATCACGAAAATCGCCGACGGGTTGGAATTCTGGAAGGCCGCGAGCGACAGCGGCAGCCAAGCAAGCGGCGGGACGGTACGCAGCACCTGAAAGATCGGGTCGAGACCGCGCATCGCCCAGACCGATTGTCCGATCACCGCACCGATCAGCACGCCGGCAACGGCGGCAAGGCCGAAGCCATAGGCGACGCGCTGCAGCGAGACGAGCACGCGCCACGCAAGCCCGATATCCTGCGGCCCGTTATAGAAAAAGGGGTAGACGATGAGGTCGTAACTGTCCTGCCAGACCTGCGAAGGCGGCGGCAAGCTGGCGCCCGCCTGCTCACAGAGCAGCTGCCAGATAGCGAGCAGAAGCACCAGGACTACCAGGGGCGGCAGGGCGTTACGCAAGACCGAGACAGCGATACGACCTGGATTGATGCGCCGAGCCGGGCGGGCCGCCAATGTCACGACATCGCTCTTTGCGGGAGCAGGCGCTTGCGCAACGGCAGCTTGCTGTTTGCGGGCGGTTACGGACATTGAACGAATCCTTTTTGGAAGAGAGTGCCGAGCCTCATGACGCCACCTTGATCGAGAGGCTTTCGAGGTAGGCAGTGGGATTTTCGGGATCGAAAACCTTGCCGTCGAAGAAGGTTTCCTTGCCGCGCGAAGTCGATGCGGGAATGTCCGACGCGGCAACGCCGAGATCCTTGGCGGCATCGCGCCAGATGTCCTGGCGGTTCACCTGGCCGACCAGCGTCTTGATATCGGTATCGGGAGCGAACTTGCCCCAGCGAATGTTTTCGGCGATGAACCAGGCGTCATGGCTCGGATAAGGATAGGAAACGCCTCCCTTCCAGAACTTCATGTAAAGATCGGTGCCCTTGGCGATCCGGCCGTTGCCGTAGTTGATGTCGCCCTTGAGGCGGCCGAGCACGTCCTTGGGCGGCACGTTGAACCATTGCCGCTTGCCGAGAATGGCCGCCATCTCCTCCTTGTTGTCCATGCTGTCGCACCATTGCTGGGCTTCCATGACCGCCATCAGCAGGGCCTTGGCCGCATTCGGATTCTTTTCGATCCAGTCTGCGCGCATGCCGAGCGCTTTTTCCGGGTGGCCCTTCCAGATTTCGCCGGTCGTACAGGCGGTAAAGCCGATCCCCTGATTGACGAGCTGCTCGTTCCAAGGCTCGCCGACGCAGAAGACGTCCATGTTGCCGACCTTCATGTTCGCCACCATCTGCGGCGGCGGTACGACGATGGTCGAGACGTCCTTGTCGGGATGGATGCCGCCGGCCGCCAGCCAATAGCGGATCCAAAGATCATGCGTGCCGCCAGGGAAGGTCATGGCCGCCTTGATCTCCTTGCCCGCGGCTCTTTTCGCATCGAAGGCGGCTTTCAGCTTGGATGCGTCAAGCTGCACACCGGTTTCCGCATATTCCTTTGCAACCGAAATGCCCTGGCTGTCGTAATTGAGACGGGCGAGGATCGCCATCGGCACGGCTTGGTTGTTCTGCGTTACCTTGCCCGTGTGCATGAGGTAGGGGAGCGGTGAGAGGATGTGGGCGCCGTCGATGCCGTTTGCCGCCCCGCCGAGCACGAGATTGTCGCGGGTTGCACCCCAGGAGGCCTGCTTGGCCACATCGACGTTGGAAAGGCCATGCTTTTCGAACAGGCCTTTTTCCTTGGCAATAACCAGCGGTGCGGCATCCGTCAGCGCGATGTAGCCAAGCTTGACCCCCGACACTTCAGGTCCGGCGGTTGCTGCAAAGGCGCCGGAGGGGAGAGCGGTCCTGACGGCGCCGATCAGGGCTGCCGTGGCGGATGTCTTCAAAAGGTTTCGGCGCGTAATACCACCGGAAAGGATCTTCTTCACTTGCAGTTTCCCCTTGTTTTGCTCGTGACGCGTGGATTTTGGACATAAAAAAAACGCCGCTCGGTTGATGCAGCCCGGGACAGGAAAGGAATCCTCGGGGCAAGAACCTTGCGACGTCGATGTCTTTGCGAGCGCGTTTTCCGCGCATTGCGTGCTTCGATCGCCGTTGATCGAAGCGAAATTGAATAAGCAAGCCGCGTGCCAGTTTTTCACGGCGCGATCATAGCATTGTAATTGCTCGATTATTCAGGAAGATGGTTCGAAGGCCGCTGTGCGGGCAGTTGCGATTTCTGCAAATATTTTGAGCGGATGCCGCTCGCCGGCTTTTGATCCTGCGTTTATTCTGTGCAGCGCAGCATGCCTTGAGGCTAGATGTCGTCGCTCAAAGACTGCGTCGCGCTTGTCGTTTTCACGGCAAATCCGGCGACATAGGCGGCGATCTCCGCTGGATCGAAAATATGGCCGTCCATGAAGCGGTCGCCATCCCTGCCGCCCTCGATACGGATATCGGCATCGTCGGGCGACGCCTCGCTGCCGAGTGCCAGCCGATAGAGATCGGAACGGTAGGCCGAGGCTGCCATCTTCATGTTCTGCTCGGAAAATGCGCTTTGCCCCCAGCGTATCATCTGGCTGAAGATCCAAAGTGCCTGGCTCGGGCGCGGATAGTTGGCAAAGCCGCCATGGAAACTGAAATACCTGTCGATGATGCGGCGATGGCCTCTGGCATCAAGGTTGAATTCGCCTGCCAGCACATGGCGGATGATGTGTACAGGTGCCGCAATATAACGCTGATCGGCAAGCGCTTCGGCAAGGGAATCGTGATTTTCCGGCCGATCACACCAGCGCGCAGCTGCGTCCAGCGCCACGATAAGGCGCGACACGGTTTCCGGATGGTTTTCGGCCCATTCCGGGCGCATGCCGATCACCTTTTCGGGTGCGGAGGGCCAGATATCCTGCTTTGCTGCGACGATGCGGCCGACGCCTCGTTCGGATGCGACCATGTTCCAGGGGGCGCCGACGCAGAAGCCATCGATGGCGCCGGCGGCGAGCGCATCGGATGTGAGAGGCGGCGGCACGACGACGAGCTTCACGTCCCGGTCCGGATCGATGCCGCCGGCGGCCAGCCAATAGCGGAATTCGTAATTATGCGACGAGAAGGGATAGGTCATGCCAAGCGTCGGCGGCTGCTCCCCGCGCGCCTTCATGGTATCGACCACCTTCGCAAGCGCCTGCGAATTTTCCAGTGCGCTTGCCTGATCGCACAGGCCTGTTTCTTCGCACATGCGGTCGAACAGCCGCGTCGATAGCGTGATGGCATTGCCGCCACAGCCGAGAGAGAATGGCGTAATCGTGGGCGAGGGGTTTGAGCCGAGCCCTAGCATCGCTGCGACCGGCATCGGCGAGAGCATATGGGCGATGTCGAATTGGCGAAAGGCAAGACGGTCGCGGACATTGGCCCAGGAGACGTCCTTGACGAGATCGAGGGCGATCCCCTCCTTGCGGGCGAAACCGAATTCCGCCGCCGCAATCAGGACAGAAGCATCGACGAGCGGAATGAAGCCGGCGCGCAGTATGCGCGGGCCTTCGCCGGCAATCTGGGCAGGCGCCGAAGGATTGCTGTCACCCGCCTGTTGGGCTTTGGCGGAACGGGTTGCCTGCGCTCTCATATTCACTCCGATGCCTCCCCTCTCAAGGCGACGGACAAGATGGGGCTCGGTACGCTCACATCAGCAACCCCGCTGCCGTCACAACGCTTTGCGCGATCTCGGACATCTTCTTCTTCTCGTTCATGGCCGTCTGTCGCAGCAGCGCGAAGGCTTCCTCTTCCGAAAGGCCGCGCATCTTCATCAAGATTCCCTTGGCCCGCTCGACGATCTTGCGTTCTTCAAGCGCAGACTTGGCGTCCGCCAATTCCCGCTGTAGCCGGCTGAAGGCATTGAAGCGGCTGACGGCCATATCGAGGATCGGCTTGACCCGCTCCTTCTTGAGGCCGTCGACGATATAGGCTGATACGCCGGCCTCGACAGCCGCTTCGATCGAGGCGGTGTCGGAACGATCGACGAACATGGCGATTGGCCGCCCTACCGTCCGCGTCAGCTGAAACAGATGCTCCATCATGTCGCGGTTTGGATTTTCGAGATCGATGATAATGACGTCGGGACGCAACGTCTCGATCGTGCGTGCGACGCCCTGCACTTCATGGATGACCGTCACCCGCGCATGACCAGCCTCCCGCAGCCCCTCTTCGATAATCGAGGCGCGGATCGTGTTTTCATCGATCACAAGAATGGTCAGATCGAGACGGCTCATTGCATCTTTATGACGCAACGCAGCAAGGCGAACAAGTGTTGTTCGCTGAAATATTGGGCGACTTTAAAAATCGCCTAAATATTGGGCTGCCTCGACCTGTTCTGGCTATTTCCTCATCAACGCTGCCAATAGGCGGCGATGCTGAAAGTGCCAGGATCCCTGGCGATCTCGCTCTTGACGAAAGCGCGGACGGCACGCGCCTGCTTCTGTTCGCAGGCGACCCAGACAAAGGTTTTCGGATCGGCCGCAGGCACGATGTCGCGCAGGATGCGTTCAAGCGTATCCGTCGTCCCGGCAGCGGCATCATTGCGATGCAGCCAGGTGACATTCATCGATGCGCTTGATGTCAGCGGCTGCTCTTCTTGTTTGTCGGCGACCTCAAGAAGGATCCGCAACTCGGCATTGGCAGGGACGGAGGCTGCGATGCGGGCGATGGCCGGCAGCGCGGTTTCGTCGCCGGCGAGAATGAGCTTGCGTGCTGTCGGCACGCCGCCGCCACCGGGGCCGATCAGGCCGGCAGGATCGCCGGGGCGAGCAGTCAACGCCCAGGTCGCTCCCGGCACATCGTCGCCTTCATGTACGACGAAATCGATATGCATCTCGCCGCGGTCAAGATCGATGCTACGGATCGTATAGGCGCGGATGGTCAGCGCATCATCGCCCTTCGGCCAATGGATGCGGCCGTCCGGCTCCGTATGCGGCCAGACCGGCTCGCGGCCTTTCGGCGGAATGAGCAGGCGCGCATGCAGGCCGCCCTCGACGAAATGCCTGGCATCATCAGTCGCAACGACGACGCGGCGCATGTGCGGAGTGATATCGTAGGCATCGACGACCCTGATTTCGCGGAAGTTCGGTATGGCTGATGGTTGCGGGCCGTCGGCCCAATCGAGGGCGAGAGTGTTGCTGGTGGAGAGTTCGAACAGGTTTTCGGCGACCATGCTGCGGATCGTGAAGAGCATGGCTGCCGTCGGGCAACGTAGCTTGATGTCGAGACGATCCTTGCTGACGGCGATGTCGGCGCTGCCGATGACGGTATCGAGGCGGGCTCCGGCCTCACTTCTCGTGATGGTGACATGTTCGGCAAAACGCGCGCAGAACTGATCCAGCAATTGACCGGCATCCTTGTGGGTCGCCACGCCGGAAGCGGTGAAATCCCTTGAATGCATCATTTTTTCGTCTCCTTGCGGGTCAGGAACCAGATGAGATAGGGCCCGCCAATCAGCGCCGCGAACAGACCGACGGGAACCTCATAGGGAAAGATCACAATGCGCGACAGCCAGTCGGCCAGCACGAGCAGCATGGCGCCAAGCAGCAAGCTCGCGCCCAACTGTTTGAGGGTGCTACGAAAGCCTATGAGACGCCCAAGATGCGGTGCGATCAGCCCAGTCAGGCTGAGCGGGCCGACGAGGAAAGAGGGGATCGCAGTCAAGATGGCCGCAAGAACCGCCAGAGTGAGGCGGCTTGCCGCAACCGAGAGGCCGACGGAGCGCGAAACGTCGCCGCCGAGCGGCAGCACATCGAACCATCGCCTCAGGATCGGCAGGATCGGAACGAGAAGCACAAGCGAAATGACGCCGGTCCAGGCTTCGAAGGAACCGGCCCGATTGGTGGAGCCCGACAGCCAGGTCAGCAGGAGATAGGCGCGCAGATCGCCGCGTGAGAGAACGACAGTGACGATTGCCATGCAGAGGGCGCCAATGGCGACGCCCGAAAGCAGCAGTCGCTCGGGGTCGAAGCCGCCGCGCGCGCTGAATGCCATCATGGCAAGGAATGCAATCAGCGCGCCGATCGTCATTGCGGTGATCGTGACGACGGGGGAGGGGAATGCAAAGAGCAAGAGTGCAATCGTCAGGCCCGCACCGCCGCCGGCGCTCACTCCCAGGATCTCGGGGCTTGCGAGCGGATTGGCGGTGAGGCGCTGCATGATGAAGCCGGCTGCGGCGAGCATCGCGCCCGCAGTTGCCGCAACGACGGTGCGCGGCAGGCGGAAAGGCAGAAGTTCCCGAAACTGGCTGCCGATCGCTACGTGCCAGCCATCGAAACTGCGCCCGACCGACAGAACAATGAGGATCAGAAGAACGAAGCCGAGTGCGAGCAAGGCAAGCGCTCGTCCCGGTGCTGCAATCGTCAGCCGCGCGCGAGGACCGTCAACGGCGCGCAGCGCATTGCCGGAATGCAGGCGCCGCAGAAGCAGCAATAGGAGGGGGCCGCCAAGGAGCGCGGTCGCTGCTCCCGTCGGGGCAAGGTCGGTGAACCCCGGCGAGAGGAGCTGCACCAGGCAATCCGTCAGGAACAGCAAGCCGGCGCCGGCGATAGGGGCGGCGATCAGCAGGTGCTGCGTGCGCCGCGCGCCGCAGAATCTGGCGATGTAAGGTGCGGCAAGCCCAAGAAAGCCGATGATGCCGACCTGCGCCGTCACCGAAGCCGCCAGCCAGACGGCAAGCGCCAGAATGGCGAGGCGCATGCTGTGCAAGGCAAGGCCGAGGTTCTTGGCGCTGCTGTCGTCCAGGCTCATCACCGTCAGAGGGCGGACCAGTACCAATGCGGCTGCAAAGCCGATGATCAGGCGCGGCGCAAGCGTGATGACGCCGTCCCAGTTTTGCTGGTTCAGCGCGCCCGCGCCCCAGATGAAGACGGACATGGCATATTCGCCGCGCGCGAGAATGATGGTGACGCTAAGTGCGGTTGCAACCAGCGTCACCATCATGCCGCATAGCGCCACCGTCACCGGGTCGAGACCACGCCTCCAGCTCAATGCCAGAACGATCAGGACCGCAGCAAGCCCGCCGACAAAGGCAGAGATCTCCCGCGGCAGGCCGATCAGCAAGGGAAAGAGCCCGACAGCGATCGTCATTGCCAGCTGCGACCCGGCGGCGATCCCGAGCGTCGAGGCGTCGGCGATCGGATTGCGCAAGACTCTTTGCAGCAAGGCGCCCGAAAGGCCGAGAGCCGCACCGGCTATGATTGCGATAGCCGAGCGCGGCAGCAGGCTATCGGTGAGCAAGATATGGTTGAGTGCGGCTGCCTCGCGTACATCAGCGGCAAGCTGCGGCCGCAGCAAGAGCAGAGCTGCAAAAGCAAGGATGCAGAGAGTGGCGAGCAGAGCACCGTTGCGTGCCAGCGATTTGCCTTGGGCAATCACAGGCCGATCAATCATTCCATGCACGGTTGAGGCCTCCTGCAAGGAGATCGGCGAAGCGTTCTGCCGCCGGCAGCGCACCATAGGGATTGATCGAGCCGAGCATGAGGACACGACCTTGCCGTACCGGCGGAAGCGCATTCCAGAATGCGCTTTGCTGGAGTTCCGCCAGAGCTTCGGCCGGATGCGGCGGGATGAGGACGATCCATGCATCCGGCATGGCGGCTAGCCGTTCGATGCCGACCGGTGCGGTTGCCGAATAACTCGTCAAATCCGGCCAGGCATTGGTTAGGCCGGTGCGGGTGAGAACTTCGCCGAACATGCTATCGGAACCGAAGACGCGAAAGTGCCTGGCGTCGCCCAGATTGATCGGCAGGATCGGCCGGTGATCGCCCTTGCTGAAACTGACGCGATAGGCTTCGAGTTTTTCGCGCATTGCATCGACGAGGGTGCGACCTGTCATAAGTCCGAGCCGTTCGCCGATCGCAAGGGTTGCCTGTTCCGAAAGCCGGTAAGGGCTGGCTCCGGGTTGATAAATGGCGTGGCTCTCGACCGGTGCGATCAGCCGCATGCGATCGTCGGCCCAGGTATAGAAATTGGAATTGAAGATCAGATTTGGCCGGGATGCATAAAGGGCTTCGAAGTTCGGCGTGCCGCGCAGCCCGAGATCGGCAACGCCCGCGGGAATGGCCGGGGTCACGGCAACGTCGCGGAATTGCAGTAATTCGGTGCCGGCAACCACATTTGCGCCGATCGCCAGCAGGGTTTCCAGAATGGCCCAATCGAGCGTCGCCACACGCGGGCTCGCCGCGGCGCGCGCCGGCGTCACGCCGGCGATCGCACTTGCGCCTGCCATCGCAATGAACTCTCTTCGAGACAGCTTATGAGCGTTTCCTGCTGTCATTGGAAATAGCTGACCAGGCTGCAGCACTGTGACTGGGCAAGCATCCCTGCGCCGACGCGGTAAATTCGCAGCCACTGCGTCGTCATGCGTAAGCGTTGCCTTCGTTTTGAAACGAGTTAGAGGATTGCGTTGCGGCAATCCCCCGGTTCCTTGCCATGATTGAAAATAAAAGTATACCTTAATCCTCAACTTACCACTTCTTGCTGAGCTTGAAGGTGATGGTTCTCGCTTCGCCGTAGCCGCAGACATTCTCGCCGGCGCAACCCGAGACATATTCCTTGTCGAACAGGTTCGAGACGTTGAGCGCCGCACCCCAGCCCTTCTTCTCGTAGCGAATGCCCGCATCAAAGAGCGTTGCGGAGGGTACACGCAGCGTATTGGCCTGGTCTGCCCAGGACTTGCCCTGGTAGCGCACGCCGGCGCCGATGCTGAGCCCGTCAAGCGCATCGCTCGTGAAGGCGTAGTCGATCCAAAGGGATGCGGTGGAATTCGGCACCAGATAGGGCGAGTTGCCGATGATGGAGGAGTCGAGGTCCTTGGTGATCGTCAGATCCGTGTAGGAATAGGAGCCGAGGAGCTTCCAATTATCATCTAGATTGACCTTGCCTTCGAATTCGACACCGCGCGAGCGGACCTCGCCGACCTGGCGCTGCAGGAAGGTGACCGGATCGGTCAGCGCCATGTTCTTGCGGTTAATCTGGAAGATGGACGCCGTGAACAGGCCGTCGATGAAGTCGGGCTCATACTTGATGCCGGCCTCGTATTGCTCGCCCTTTTCCGGGGTCAGGCCGCCGCCGCTGACGCTGGTGCCGATCAGAGGATTGAAGAAGGTGCCGGCGCTGACATAGGGCGTGATGCCGTTGGAAAACTCGTAGGCGAGGCCCGCACGGCCGCTTGGCGCTGATGCGTTCGACTTGTAACTTGTGCCGACCTTCGAGTCGGAATTGGTGTCGACGAAGTCGTAACGGCCGTTGAGCGTGACCAGCCAGCCATCGCCGAAGCGCATCTGGTCCTGCGTATAGATACCGAGTTGCTGCTGCGTCATGACCTGATTGAGGTAGACGAAGTTGGTTCCCTGCGGCGTGCCGTAGACCGGGTTCGTTGCGCTGATCGGATTGGAGCCGCAGCACGCCTGGATCTGGTCGAGGCGGTAGATCGAATAGTCCGTGCCGATCAGGAAATCATGGCTGATCGGGCCGGTGTCGAACTTGTTTTCCGCGCGTGTGTCGACGGAGAACGTATCGACCTTTGAGCGCTCGAAGAAGCCGATGCGGTTCAGCATGTAGTTGGGATCGTCATAACCAGGGCTGAGCGGATTGCCGTCGACATAGCCGTTCAGATAGGGGCCTTCCTCGCGCTTGTAGAGATGGCCGTAACGCGCGTTCTGCGACACGGTCCAGCCGCCGTCGAAATCGTGTGAGAATTCGTAGCCCAGCATCTGCTGGGCATATTTGAGATTATCGATGCTTCGCTCGCCATAGAAGGCATCGCGCTTGATCTTGCCGAAGGGCGCATCGACAACGGTGCCGACATAGGGGAAGAAGCCGTTGCCGCTATGGATTTCATCCAGGCCGCTCAGCATGCCGAAGACGGTCAGCTTGGTGGACTCATCGGGTGAGATGGTGACCTGCGGCATGATGAAGCCGCGCAGGTCGTGGGTGCCATCGCTATAGGTGTCGCCGCCGGCGATCTTGCCGGTCAGGCGGTAGCGATAGACGCCGTCGGCCGAAAGCTTGTCGGAAAAGTCGAAGCCGACGAAGGCATTGCCGAGATTGTTGATGCCGATCTCGGTCGAATATTGCGGAATGTCCGTTGGCTCCTTGCGAACCATGTTGACGAGGCCGCCCGGATTGGCGCCGCCATAAAGCACGGAGGAAGGCCCCTTCAGCACTTCGACGCGCTCGAGCATATAGGGATCGATTTGGAAGCCACCGAAGCCGTAGCTATAGAGCGTCAGGCCATTCATGAAGACGCCGCTCTGCGTCGCGTCGAAGCCGCGAATGTAGAACCAGTCGGTATCGCCATCATTGCCGAAGGGCTGCGCGGTGACGCCGGGCGTATAACGCAGAGCCTCATCCACCTTGTTGGTGATGCCGCGATCCTGCATTTCCTGCTGGCCGATGACGGAGACCGATTGCGGTACCTCGGTGATTGGTGTGTCGGATTTTGAGCCTGCCGTGGTCTTCCTGGCGACATAGCCCTTAACCGGCGCGGTACCGTTGTCTTCACTCTTCTGTTGCGAACCCTGAATAACCAAAGGCTGCAACTCCGTCGGCGTTTCCTGCGCCATGACCTTGGAGCCCGCCAGCAGCGCGATAAGGGCTGCGCCCGTTGCCATGAGCCGCGCTCGCGATACGTCCTGCTTCAATCCCTGCATTTCCGTCAATTGTCCCGAATTCTTGCGCCCGTTCAGCCCCGGTGGCCGATCCGTCGATAAGATGAGCAGTTAACTCATATTTACAGGCGCGGCTTGTCTGTCACGGGGGAAATTGAATGTTTTTGGGCAATTCTCCGCAAAACCTACAATTGCTCGCGGGCTGTGGTTTTCAGGCAAGCCTGCTGCGCTTCCAGCTGGCAGGCGCAGCGCCGACATTCTTGCGGAAGACGCGGGTGAAATGCGCCTGATCGGCAAAGCCGGTTTCGACGGCAACGGTTGTCAGCGGCATCTCGCTGTTCAGGAGCAGATGCTTGGCCTTTTCGAGTCTGGCCTGCGTTTGCCATTGATGCGGCGGCAGGCCCGTCGACGCCTTGAAGGCGTGGCTGAAATGCGACTGCGAGAGGCCGGTCAATTCAGCCAGTTCTTCCAGCCGGATGGCGCGCGTGCAGTTCTCTTCGATATAGTCGACCGCGCGCCGCAGCTGCCAGGTGGCAAGGCCACTGCGCTTGCGCGGCTGGGTGCCGCGCAGTTGCAGCACATTGATCAGCAACGAAAGTGTCAGGCCGTCGCCGTAGAGATCGTGCAGCGGCTCCGGGTTTTCACACTCGGCCGCGATCAGCTCGGCAAGCGCCATTATGCGCGGGTCGTTGAAATGCAGCTGCGGACGGTCGAGCCGCGCCGCGTCGATATGTTCCATCAGGCGCTGGCTGATGATCTCGGCGTCGAAATGAATGTCGAGGTGGCGGACGAACTCGACGCCTGCCATGTCGACCCAGAGCTCCATGCCAGCGGGAATGTAGGAGATGCGACCACTACTATAATCCTGCAGCTGGGCCTGCGCGCGAGGCGAGGGGCGGACATTGGTCTTACCCGCACCGCGCTGTTCCAGAAGGATGAACAGACGCGGATCGCGTGCCACATAATATCCGCCAGCCTGCGCCGCGCAATTGACGTTCCAGATGTCGGCAACCATGCCGTTCCAGTGGCGGCGATGCATACCGCCGATGACGGAAAAGCCTCCGATCTTGTTCTGCATTCTTGGCTGAAACGTCATTTGCTGCTTCCGGCGTTGCTTCTGCGCAATAATCCTTCAAATTAAACTCAAGTTATTATAACAACACTGCCAGGATAGCAATCCGCATGGGCGCGAGGGCGGTTGCCATGCAAAAAGATCTCTACCCGCGTCTCCAAATACAAACGGGATGCCCTTTCGAGCATCCCGCCTTTGAGATCGATACTACTGACTTAAGGTCTGTATCCTAGAACAGACCTGCCAATCTCACCGTTTTTGCATCGGGCTGAAACGAAGCCTGGATCACGTTGGACGGCTGATGGTTGGGAGATGGCTGGGGTGCGACGGCATGTGCCGGCCGAGGAGCCGGGCTCTGAGCCGGGCCGCAGCTTCCGGAGCTCGTTTTCTCGACCCGAGGCTTGCCGCTGCCGGAGCTGAAATACTCCACGGTTTGCGTGCAGGTGCCCTTGCCCGATGTCATCGAGATGACCGTATATCCTTTCACGCCTGCGGGGAGCTTCGACAGATCGATCTTCATGAGATTATCCGAGCCATCCGGCCACGGCGCGAAAAGACGCGGATCATTCATCAGGGCTGCAGCCTCGCGATCCATGGCAGCCGAGATGCGCTCTATGTCGGCGAAGGGCGAGACGTCGTCGATTGGAGCAAAGCCCGCCATCGACGCCGGATCGTCCCGGAAGGTAATCGTCGGTGGCTGAGCACCGCTGTAGCGGATCAATTCCAGCGAGCCGTCCGGCAGGCGAACTGTCATTTGGTGCGTATTGGCGGATTGCTCAATCTTCTGCTGAGCGACGGCCTGGCTCGCCAATCCTGTGGCTGTGATAAGGCCGGCGCTGATGAGAAATGCATTGCGGAGGGTTAGCACGATGATCTCCTTTGCGTTGAGAGCATGTCGGATCGGCTCCCGCTTGAATGGCTTGGAGCGCCGATCGATGCGAACCCTTTCGATCTTGGTCTCGCCTCTGCCAAATTTATGGCAGTCACTGCGGCACCACGCCGCAGTGGGGCCGCACTGCTGTCAATCCTGCGTGATAAACTCGTGACAGAAGCGTCGCGTGAACGCTTCCGCACGCGAAGCGGGCCCATTCGCTCGTTTTGAGCTCTATGGGACAACGCCCGCTTGAAATTTCGCTTGTCTTCCGCCACCTGTGCGGCGCGACTTTTTTTATTCCCAGGAGACTAGACGCTTATGACGACCACCACCGCAGAAAATACCGCCGAGAGCCACGTTTTTGAGGCCGACGTTGCCCGCCTTCTGCACATGATGGTTCACTCGGTTTATTCGGACAAGGATGTCTTCCTGCGCGAGCTGATCTCGAACGCGGCCGATGCCTGCGAGAAGCTGCGCTACGAAGCGATTGCCCATCCCGGCTTGCTTGCCAACGATCCCGACAGCCGCATCCTGCTGACGCTTGATGCCGATGGCAGCAAGCTCATCGTCGAGGATAACGGCATCGGCATGAGCCGCGACGAGATGATCGAAGCGCTCGGCACAATTGCCCGCTCGGGCACGCGCGCCTTCATGGAGCGAATCGAGGCCAACAAGCAGGGCGAGGGTGCGCAGCTCATCGGCCAGTTCGGCGTCGGCTTCTATTCCTGTTTCATGGTTGCCGACCGCGTCGACGTCATCTCGCGCCGCGCCGGTGCGGAGGATGCCTGGCTCTGGTCTTCCGATGGCAAGGGCGGCTACAGCGTTGCGCCTGTTGACGTCAGCGAGGCACCGGCGCGCGGCACTCGCATTACGCTGCATCTGATGGAAGATGCCAAGAGCTATGCCTCGCGCTGGAGCGTCGAGCGCATCGTCAAGGAACAGTCCGGTCATGTGCCGGTGCCGATCAAGATCGCCGAAAAGCCCGGCGAGGAAGCGACGCAGCTGACCGACGGCACCGCGCTCTGGACGAAATCGAAGAACGACATCACGTCTGAAGAGTACACCGATTTCTATCGCGGCGTTTCCGGCCAGTATGACGAGCCGGCGCTGACGGTGCATTTCCGCGCCGAGGGTCGCCATGAATATTCGGCGCTTGCCTTCGTGCCGGGCTCGCAGCCCTTCGATCTTTTCGATCCGGACCGCAAGGGCCGCATGAAGCTCTATGTGAAGCGCGTCTTCATCACCGATGAAGCCGAATTGCTGCCGCGTTATCTCCGCTTCGTGCGCGGCCTCGTCGACACGTCGGACCTGCCGCTCAACGTCTCGCGCGAGATGATCCAGGAAAGCCCGATCCTGACGGCGATCCGCAAGGGCGTGACCAATCGTATCATCACGGCGATCGAGAAGCAGGCGGAGAGCGATCACGACGCCTTCCTGAAGATCTGGGAGAATTTCGGCAGCCTCATCAAGGAAGGCCTCTACGAGGACTTCGAGCGCCGCTCGCAGCTTCTGGCGCTCTCGCGCTTCCGCACGACTACCTCGGGAGATGGCTATCGCTCGCTTGCCGACTACATCAAGGATGCCAAGGAGGGCCAGCAGTCGATCTACTATCTCGTCGGCGGCAGCCTCGAGCAGCTGAAGGCGTCGCCGCAGCTCGAAGGTTTCCGCGCTCGCGGTATCGAAGTTCTGTTGCTGACCGATTCCGTCGACAGCTTCTGGGTGACCAATGCTCCGGAATTTGAGGGCAAGAGCTTCAAGTCGATCACGCAAGGCTCCGCTGATCTCGCCCAATTCAAGAAGCAGGACGAAGACAAGCCGGAAAGCGAAAGCGCGCCCGCCGAAGTCCAGGCCTTCCTCGACTATGCCAAGCAGAAGCTGGCCGACGAGGTCTCCGATGTCCGTGCATCCGATCGTCTGATCGAAAGCGCCGTTTGCCTCGTTGCCTCCGAGCAGGGTTATGACCGCCAGCTTGAAAAGATACTGCAGGGCGCCGGCCGCCTGCAGTCTGGTGCCAAGCCGATCCTTGAGATCAATATGGATCACCCGGTCGTCAAGGCGATTGCCGCCAAGGCGGATGCGCCGTCCCTGCGTGACGATGCGGCTTTCCTGCTGCTCGATCAGGCCCGCGTTCTCGACGGCGACAAGCCGGCCGATCCGCGTGCCTTCGCCGAACGACTGGCGCGGCTGATGGAAAAGGCACTGCAGTAATCAATCAGTCGGCACGGCTTTGAAAGGCCGTGCCGACCTGCTCGGCAGAGCTTGCGTCCGCGTGGGCGTCGGATGCGAAACTTGTCTAAAATTATCATCTTTTCGTTGCGCGAGGAAACGTCCTCTTTTATAGAAGACATGCACACTGGCCGGATCGCTCGGCCACGTAAGCGTTAACGTCACTCAACGCGTATGATCGAACGGCTCTGCGGCTTCGGTCTGCGCGACTGTGTCCTGCGGATCGAGATCAAAGTGCCTCGAAAGGACACCCATGGATACCCCCCATAGTTCCAACCCGGCCATCTCCGCTCCGAAGATCGAGCGCGTGCGCCATGAACTGAAGCGGCGCACTCTGACTGTAACGGCCATCGACAGGATCACGCCCGGCATGCTGCGCATTCGGCTGGCCGGCGAAGATCTCGCCGATTTTGTCAGCCTTGCGCCCGACGACCACATCAAGGTGATGGTTCCGGGCGCCGGCGAGGAGATGGAGCGGCGTGACTATACGCCTCGCCAATACGACACCGACGCGCGGACACTCGTCCTCGATTTTGCCGTCCATGAGGCAGGCCCTGCCACGCAATGGGCGCTCGACGCTCGCGTCGGCGACAGGCTGGAGATCGGCGGTCCCCGCGGCTCGGCCGTCGTGTCCGCAGATATCGAGAACTGGCTGCTCATCGGCGACGAGACGGCGCTGCCGGCCATCGGCCGCCGGATTGAGGAGGCACGTGCGGGGGCACATATAACGGCGATCGCCGCGGTTGCCGATGCTCATGAACATCAGGCATTTCAAACCGATGCGCAGCTGGATATGCGCTGGGCATATCGGCCTCTCTCGGAAGCGGCGGATCCGTCCTCGCTTCTGAAGATATTGCAGTCGATCGATGTGGTGCCCGGCACGTTCGTCTGGATCGCCGCCGAAGCCTCCGTCACGCGCGCCTTGCGCTCCTACCTCGTCGAAGACCGCGGCTATCCGCTGAGCTGGATCAAGGCGTCCGGCTATTGGGTCAAGGGCAAGGCGGACACGACGGAGAAATTCGACTGAATGCGGGAGGCAGGCGGCAAGATGCCGCTTGCTCATCCTAATATGATAGGTCAGGCATCTTGCCGGAACAGGCTGCTGCCCCATTTCATGGCGCAATTGTCCCGCAAGTGGACAAGGCGTTCCGCGATAAGGTTGGGTTCACCGAAACTGCATTCTGGATAGATTTCGACTTCCTAAATTACAAGGGATCGTTGAAGGTTAGGCTTGAAGCGGGAATGGTGGCAAAGCCATAGGCGATCGCTTTGCAGGTCCATGCGCCGAGCGGGAGGCGGTGCTTTGGGCGTCATGTAAATCCCTGCCGTACGCGACGGCCAATGTTGAGGATCGACGCAAGGTGCTTGCCGTCCCGAAAGACCCGCCGCAGACATTCGTCGCATTGATGTTGTCGGCGCTTCGTAAGGCCTTCATCGGCATCGCTCTGGCGAGCGCGGCCATCAATGTGCTGGCGCTGACCGGCTCCTTCTTCATGCTGCAGGTCTATGATCGGGTCATTCCGAGCCATAGCCTGCCGACGCTGTCCGGTCTCGTCATCATCGTCGTGACCCTCTATCTGTTTCAGGGCGTAATCGAATTCCTGCGCTCCATGCTGCTTGTGCGCATCGGCATGTCGCTCGATGAGCGTCTAAACAGGAAGGTCTTCGGCGCGCTTCTGTTCCTGCCGAGCAAAAAACAGACGTCGGACGATGGGC
This sequence comes from Rhizobium sp. AG207R, assembly GCF_027109195.1. Lineage (NCBI taxonomy): Bacteria > Pseudomonadati > Pseudomonadota > Alphaproteobacteria > Hyphomicrobiales > Rhizobiaceae > Rhizobium > Rhizobium sp. AG207R. The sequence continues at coordinate 192,376 of NZ_JAEPVT010000004.1, read as the reverse complement.
TGCAATCGGTGCGTGATCTCGAGCAGATCCGCTCCTTCCTTTCCGGTACCGGTTCGACGGCGCTTTTCGATTTGCCATGGGTGCCGTTCTATCTGATCCTTTGCTTTCTGTTCCACTTTTGGATCGGCTTTACGGCTCTTTGCGGCGCCTTGCTGCTCGTCGGCATTACCGTGGCTGCCGAAATGCTGTCGCGTCGACCGGCGCTGGAGGCGGCCAGGTCTTCGGCAGCACGCCTCGGCTTTGCTCAGGCTGCGCGGCGGAACTGGGAGGCTGCTATTGCTATGGGGTTTTCCGGCCGCCTCACCGATAAATGGGCTGTCATGAATGAGGATTATCTCAGTCACCAGGCGATAGCGAGCACCCGTGTCGGCGCGCTGACCATCGCCGCCAAGATTGCACGCATGATGCTGCAATCCGGTGTCCTTGCCGTCGGCGCGATCCTCGTCATTCGCCAGGAAGCGACGGGAGGTATCATCATTGCCAGCTCGATCCTGGTGACGCGGGCGCTGGCGCCCGTCGAGCTTGCGATCGGCCAATGGAAGGGTTTTGTGGCTGCACGCCAGGGTTGGACTCGGCTTGCCGCACTCCTCGACGCCGCGCCGCCCGAGAAGCAGGCTTTCGCCTTGCCCGCACCGTCGCGGGAGCTCAGCGTCGAGAATATCACCGTGACGTCGCCCGGCAGCCGCGATCTTATCCTGCGCAATGTCTCGTTCAAGATATCGGCGGGAACCATACTCGGCGTCATCGGCCCGAGCGCATCGGGCAAGTCTTCGCTGGCACGTGCAATTGCCGGCTTGTGGCCGGTTGCAATCGGCTCCGTGCGGCTCGATCGTGCCGCTCTTTCGCAATGGGATACCGATGAACTTGGGCAGCATATCGGCTATCTGCCGCAGGATGTAGACCTCTTCGACGGCACAATCGCCGAGAATATTTCGCGTTTTGCTGAGGACATGCGAACCGAATCGATCATTGCGGCGGCGAAAGCGGCGGGTGTCTACGACATGATCGTCAAACTCCCGGATGGCTTCGATACCAAGATCGGCGAAGGCGGATCGCGCCTTTCGGCCGGGCAAAGGCAGCGTATCGCCCTGGCGAGGGCGCTTTACGGCGATCCCTTTCTGGTGCTTCTCGACGAGCCGAATTCCAATCTCGATGCGGAAGGCGAAGCGGCACTGACGGCGGCCCTCGCAGGCGTCAAGGAGAGGGGTGGCATTGCGATCGTCATTGCCCACCGGCCAAGCGCTCTTGCCGCCGCCGATAGGGTCATGATCGTTGCCGGCGGCCAGGTCCAGGCATTCGGGCCAAAGAAGGACATCCTCGGTCCGTCGCCCAAGCAGCTCGGAACGACGCATCTGGCCATCGCCGGCGGGGAGACGCACGGATGATCGGCAAGGCCTCGTCATCGAACGAACGAATGATCCGCCGCCTGTCGCTGTTGGTGATAGCCGCCATTTTGCTGTTGTTCGGCGTCATGGGCGGCCTTGCCGCCGCTACAAAGATTTCCGGCGCGGTCGTCACCTCCGGCACGCTTGTCGTCGACAGCTATGTAAAGCCAGTAAAGCATCTGAAGGGCGGGATCGCCCGTGCGATCCTGGTGAAGAATGGCGATCATGTCGCCGCCGGCCAGGTGCTCGTCCGGCTTGACGACACCCAGACCCAAGCCAACCTCTCGATCATCCGCAAACGGCTCAACGAACTTTCTGCCCGCACGGCGCGTCTGGCAGCGGAGCGCGACGGCCGGCAGGATATCGACTTTCCGGCCGATCTGCTCTCGTTTGCCGAAGATGCTGATGTGGCAGCTATCCTGGCAGGCGAGCGTCGGCTCTTTCGCGATCGTCAGATATCGCGCGATGGGCAGAAATCGCAGCTTCACGAGCGCATTCAGCAGCTCAGGCAGGAGATTGACGGTCTCGTCGCCCAGGAAGAGGGCAAGCGGCGGGAAATCGCGCTCATCGCCAAGGAGCTCGGAAGCCTCGAAGGCCTGCTCGATCAGGGCATCATTTCGGCGACGAAGGTCTACTCGTTGCAGCGGGAAAGCGCTTCGCTGAACGGCGATCTCGGAAACCTCGTCTCGTCCGTCGCCCAGACCAAAGGCAAGATTGCGGAAACCGAGCTGCAGATCCTGCAGATCGATGCCGACCGCAGTTCGGAAGTATCCGAGCAATTGCGCCAGGCGGAAAGCGATAGCGGCCAGTTTGCCGAGCGCCTTATCGCCGCCGAGGACGATCTGAAGCGGATCGACATCAAGGCGCCGCAGGCGGGGATCGTCGACCAGCTAAGCGTCCATGCCGAAGGGGCAGTCATTTCGCCGGCAGAGGCGATCCTGCAGATCGTTCCGGACAAGGACGCGCTGGTCGCAGAACTGAAACTCGCGCCCCAGGATATTGATCAGATTACCGTGGGACAGGCGGTGTCCCTGCGTTTTCCTGCCTTCAATCAACGGATTACCCCGGAGCTGAACGGGCATGTCGATACGATCTCCGCGGATCTGACGACGGATCAGCGTTCGGGGCAAAGCTACTATGTCGTGCGGGTCAAGGTGGCAAAGCAGGAATGGGATCGGCTGGGGCAGCTTACGCCGCTGCCCGGCATGCCTGTGGAGGCCTTTCTGCAAACGGGCCAACGAAGCGTCCTTGCTTATCTGACAAAGCCGATGACCGACCAGATCAGGCGAGCGTTCAAAGAGGATTAGGCATATAGGTGCATCGGCGCAGAGTTGTGATGCGCAGGAGCGCTATTGCTCACAGCGATCAATTGCGCAGCGGTCGATGCAAACGCTTCATCGCTTGACTTTTGAGGAGGGTAGCATGGATCAATACAAGGGCGGTTGCCTATGCGGCGAGGTCCGATTTGTGGCATCGGGTCGGCCGTACCGGGTCGGCCTTTGCCATTGTCTCGACTGCCGCAAGCATCATGGCGCGCTTTTCCATGCCTCTGCGATATTCCCCGAGCAGGCGGTCAAGATCGACGGTGAGGCCCGGGATTATGCAGGGCGCTTCTTCTGTCCCCGCTGCGGCTCGTCCGTTTTTTCGCGCACCGTGGATGAAATCGAGATAAGTCTGGGCTCCCTGGATGCTCCCGACCAGCTAAAGCCCACTTACGAGCTATGGACCATCCGTCGCGAATCGTGGCTGCCGCCTTTTCCGCTCGAGAAGCGATACGCACGCGATCGCGAGGGTACCGGCCGCTTCGAGGAATAGCTCCCGATGGCGGTTGGTTTCGGCCGGATCAATCCGTCCGAAACACCTGTTTTGACGCACCGATTGTTCGATGCAGTCAGATGTGCCAGTCCGTCGTGTGGGCGGATTGCGTCGAGGCGGCAAGCTGGGCGTTGTGATCGTCCAGGGAATAGGCCTTGATATAGTCGATCTTCATCTCCGACCCATTCGGGAGACCATCCGTCGGCGTCCCCGCCACGCCGCCGACCGCGAGATCGACCAGCATGTACATCGGCCCGTGCATATCGGCCGGCGTATCGGCATGGGCAACGGCAACGTCGTCGAAATACCAGACGATCTGATCCTTGTCCCAGAGCACGCCGTAATTGTGGAAGCCATCGGTGCTTGGCACTTCCACTGGAATAGAGGTCTTCGTGTGCTCGCCGGTGGCATTCGAATGAACCGTCACATTGACCGTGGTCGGGTTTTGTCCGCGCATTTCCACCACGTCGAGTTCCGGTGGCCAGGAACCATCCTCCGGCAGCAGCCAGAAAGCGGGCCAGACGCCCTGATTATGCGGCATCTCTGCCCGCATTTCGAAATAGCCGTAGGTCTGCGAGAAGGTCGAGTGAGTGGTCAGAATGCCTGAAGTATAATCATGGTTCTCGACGATCGATTTCAGCGCGTCCGGCGTCTGTTTCGCCGTAATCGTCAGAATGCCGTCGGAGACAGAAAAGGGGTTGGCGGATGCGGTCGGTGCATAAGAAGGATTGATGTACCACTGCAGTTCATCATTCAGGCTGCTGCCCTTGTCCGGCGCCCAGGAATATTTAGCATCCCAGGTGCCCTGCGTCCCCTCGTGCAGCGAAAGCGTATTGAAATCGTCCGAAAAAGTCTGAGTGAGCGACGATCTGTCGAGCCCGAGCTGAAACTGGTCTTCATGCAGGTCGGAGATGGTCTTGTTGGCGAAGACCAGGCTTTCGCCATTACCGAGATCGAGCCGGACATTGGCACCTTCCTGCGTGGAATGGCTCACGACCTGATCGAACGACGTCAGGCCATACTGATTGAGCCTGACCTTGTCGTCATCGCTGAAATCGGTGATGAGATCGCTGCCGTTGCCCTTGCTGATGATGAAAGTATCGGCGCCGCCACCGCCCGTCAGCACGTCGTTGCCGGCACCGCCATCGATGGTCTGGCTGCCGCTGCCGCCGGTGATGATGTTATCGGCGTCATTGCCATAGGCATGGCGATTATTGCCCGTGACCGTGAGATTTTCGAAATTTTCGGGCAGCGTATAATCCATCCAGGTATTGATGGTATCCACGCCGGCGTTGGATGCTTCATAGGCGTGATTGATGCTGGAATAGAGATAGTAGATATCGTCGCCGGTGCCGCCCATCATCGTCACATTGACGGAGGCGTCACCCCACATGGAGTCGTTGCCGGCGGTGCCGTAAAGCACCGGGCCAGAGCCGGTGGCGGAAAAGAAACCTGTCGACGTATCGCTATAGTAAAGTGGCTGTCCAAGGGCATTCAAAACTGAATTGGGCATGAGAATCCTCTTCCTTCGTGCCGGACGACCTCCTCCATCGAGCTAATATTTCTCCCCGCTCATATGCATCAAATAGCGTGCATTGTTTTTCTGCCCACCCCCGACGGCAAGTTTTTTCGCCAACCTGCCCAAAAGTGCTGGTTGGAGCATTCGTGCTCATGGCTATGAGGCCGGGACGCAGTTATTCACCGCGTCCCCGAAGCCAGAATTTAGAGCGCGGCCTTTACCTTGGCAGCGACATCCGGGCTTACCCATGTCGCCCAGATGTCTTCATGGTTCTTCAGGAAGTATCGGGCGGTGTCTTCGTTGGTGCCCTGGTTATCCGTCTGCCATGCAAGAATGCTATTGACGAGATCGTTCGTCCATTTCCGTTTCTTCAGATAGTCCATCGCGAGGCCGGCGTGATCGGCAAACTTCTTGGTGACGACGGTGTAGACTTCCGAGACGGGATAGGAATTGACCTTTGGATTGGCGCAATCCATGACCGAGGTGCATGCGTCCCATTCGGCCTTGTCGTGGGGTACGCCGAAGGAAAGGCGCACCATCGGATACTTACCGAGGATCGCGGTCGGCGACCAATAATAGCCAAGCCAGCCCGTCTTCTTTTCGAAGGCATTGGCGATCGTACCGTCAAGAGCGGCGGCAGAGCCGGTCTCGACGATTTCAAAGCCCTTCTTCTCGCCGTCGAGCGCCCGGTAGAGATTGCCGAGCGACGCCTGGCATTGCCAGCCGGGCGGGCAATTGTAGATGACGCCCTTTTTCGGATCGTCCGGCGCGGGGAAAAGTTCCGGGTGTTCCAGCGCCTGCTGGACGGTCTTGATATCGGGATGGGCGTCGGCGAGGAATTTCGGAATCCACCAACCATCCTGGCCGCCATCGGAAAGAATGCCGGCAGCGATGACCAACCGTCCCTCGGAAACCGCCTGATCCAGCGGCGTGCGCACCGCATTGATCCAAAGTTCCGGCGCAACGTCCGGTTGGCCTTTCTCGTTCATCGAAGTAAATGTTGGCAGCGTGTCGCCCGTGAGGAGTTCGACCGAGCAGCCATAGCCTTCCTGGAGGATGATCTTGTCGACATTTGCCGCAACGCCGGCCGACGCCCAGTTCATTTCGGCGATGGAGACCGAACCGCAATCGGCATGCGCGGCGCCGGCAAAGGTATAAAGTGCTGCAGCGAAGACGGCGGCAGCTATAGGCTTCTTCATGTAAGACCTCCAGGTCCTGATGTTGCTGTTGTCGAAGGATGTCGCGGGTGAAGCCGTTGATCTTTTCCTTCGCTCTTGCGATGCCCCGGCAGCGCAACGGCCACGCAGAGGCAAATCCGGACAGTCAAACCCGTCCGGGCGCGTCCGGATTACTGCCACATCGATCCCGATGCCATGTGTTGGCCGGATGAAGTTTGAAGCTTTCCCACAGGAAATGAACGGATGCTACCGGCGTCATCGGCGTCTTATGCCCGACACGGAAGCTGGAGATCCGTTTGATCGCTGCCGAATGGACCTGCGCGCGAGCTGCGGAGGGAACGGGCAGTTCCGTTGGCGACCACGATCATATCGAAGGCTTCAGCTTTTTTTGACCCTCCGCAGCGATGCTCTCGTGGGTAGAGCGTTTTCCGACTTTGCAGCTATTGCCTTCAGGGTGATCGAGGATAGATCGCAGCATGTTGAAGCAATCAGGAGTTTCATATGCGGAAGATCATTCTGATCGGTATCGTGGCATGCGGATTTGCCGCGCCAAGCTATGCACAGGTATCAAACGACCAACTGGAATTGGCTTACAATTCGGCACGCAATCAACTTGGCGTGCTGAAATATTGCCAGAATGCAGGCCACATCGATGGGGCTGCTGTCGAGACTCAAACGAAAATGCTCGCTCTCATACCGGCGCCCTCGGATACGGCGAAGGGCGAAGCGGCCGAACAAGAGGGTGAAAAAGGCAAGATCTCCGCCATGGGCGTGAATCAGGATCTTGCAGCCATTACAAAAGCGCAGAACGTGACCGAAAAGCAGTTTTGCGAAACCATCGCAAATGCGGTGAAGCAGGCTGGCGCGCAACTTCCAAAATGAAATGCAAAACTGCGACGGCGCGAGCCGTCGCAGCTTGCCATGTACAATATCCGCTTGGCATCCGCATCGCTTCGGACTGCCTCATAGTTTGCTTGAGATCATTCCAACGCCAGCGAACGCGCCACGGTCAGGTTGCTGCCGACGGCCTCAGCGATCTTGAAACGGATTTCCGCCTGTCTTCGCATAAACGCATCACAATGCCTTTAGTCTAGTATTTTTATAGACAATTATCGTGCCGTTCAGCCTGCGCGGTGCCGAGCGGCCTTTTGGCCGCATGATCGATGTCGTGGCGGCCAAAATAGGGACGGGATATGAGAAAAACGCATTCAAGCGCGAAAACCATCGGGCGAAGCAAGATCCGCATTGCCCTGGCATTTTCTTTTCTGACGATGATGGGCACTGTCGCAAATGCCGCATCCGATACGGCAAAGCCGGTCGATGGGGGCATTCTCAACGTCGGATTGGCAACGGATGCCTCCATTATCGACCCGTCGATCACGGGCAACTCGGTTACGGCATTGATTACCCGCAATATCGTCGACTCGCTTGTCGGGCAGGCCGAAGACAACAAGTTCACGCCGTGGCTGGCAGAAAGCTGGGACATCAACGGCGACAATACCGTCTATACTTTCCGTCTGCGTCAGGGCGTGACATTCAGCGACGGCACTCCGCTCGATGCAGCCGCGGTCAAATACAATTTCGATCGCATTCTCGATCCGAAGACGACATCGAGCTACGCCAAGTCGCTGCTCGGACCGATCGACAAGATCGAGGCGCCGGATAGCCGTACGGTCGTGATCCGCTATCGCCAGTCCTTCGCGCCTTTGTTGCAGGGGTTGAGCCTTCCCTATCTCGGCATTCAATCATCGACCTATCTTCAGAAGGCGCAGAGCACGACGAATACGGTCATCGGATCGGGTCCCTACGTGCTCGACAATTTTACCAAGGGCAGCGGCAGCAAGCTGAGCCGCCGTGCGGATTACAATTGGGGTCCTGGCTATGCCGCGCATAAAGGGCCGGCCCATTTCGATCAGATCGTCTTCAAATATCTGCCGGAGGCTTCCGTGCGTCTCGGTGCGCTGGCAAGCGGTCAGTTGCAGGCGATCGACGCGGTGCCGCCGGCAAATTATCGCTCCGTTCAGGGTAACGGCAAGCTGCAGGTGGTGACGCGGGAAAACCCGGGCGTCAACAGCGCCTATTTCCTGAACACCTCGAAGGGACCATTTCAGGACTTGAAGGTGCGGCAGGCTTTCCAGAGCGCCGTCAATGGACCGGCAGCGGTCAAGGCTGCCTTCTTCGGAACCTTGAAGCCGGCCGACAATATCCTCGGCCCCTCGACGCTCTATTATGACCACGATATTTCCAGCTCATGGGGCTTCGATCTGGCAAAGGCCAACCGGCTGCTTGACGAGGCGGGCTGGTCACAGAAGGACGCCGATGGTGTCCGCAAAAAAGATGGCGGCCGGCTGACCCTGCATTATGTCTACGACAGCACCTCGCTCGCCGCGACGGAAGTGACCTTGGCGCAGGCCATTCAATATCAGGTGCGGCAGGCGGGTTTCGATTTGCAGCTCGATCCAGTCGATTCCGGTGGCTGGACCGCTCGCGCCAATGCCAATGATTACGATCTCGTGTCCTTCTACTATGTGCGTGCGGAGCCCGATATCCTGCGCACGGTATTCCATTCGGCCTATATTCCTCCAGCCGGTCAGAATGCGTCTCGCGTCAAAAGCCTCGATGAAAAGCTGACGAAAGCGGTCGGGGCTTCCGATGCCGAGCGTAAGAAACTCTATGCCGAGATACAGAAGGAAGTGATCGAGCAGGCTTATGCCGTACCGCTTTTCGTAGCCGCCTATCAGCTCGGCGCCTCGAAGAGCCTGCATGGCATTTCCTGGGCCACCAATGCGAAGCCGAATTTCTACGATGCCTGGCTGGACCGCTAAGCTCTTCCAAACCGCTGTGCGGCGGACCGGGGTGATCGTTGCCGTGCTTTGGGGCGCGGCAACGATTGCCTTTATCGCCGTAAAGCTCATTCCCGGCGATCCCGTCGCGATCCTGGCTGGCGGGGAGAACGTCGTCGATCAGGCAGAGCGGGCCGCATTGGTGCATCAATATGGCCTCGACCAGCCGCTTGCGCTGCAATATGCGCATTATATCGCCAAGGCCTTAAGTGGCGATTTCGGACAAAGCTACCAGTACAGACAGCCTGTTTCAGAGGTGATCTATGAGGCCGCGGGGCCGACATTGCAGCTCGCCGGCAGCGCGATCGTGCTTGCTCTCCTTCTGGCGATCAGCGTGGCCTTGGCAACCGCAGGCCGTCGCAAAAGCCTGACATTGCTGTCCTCGGGGATAGAATTGATCCTTCTGAGCACGCCCGTCTATTGGATCGGCATTGTCCTATTGTCGGTCTTCAGCTTCAATTTCGAATGGTTTCCGGTCACAGGCAATGATGGACCATCGGCGCTTGTGCTGCCCGCCATTGCCTTGAGCCTGCCGCTCGCCGCACTCTTGAGCCAGGTATTGCGCGACGGCCTGGAGGAGGCGCTGTCCCAGCCGTTTTCTCTGACCGTGCGGACACGCGGCGTCGGCGAGACGGTCCTGCGTGTCAGACATGGTTTGCGGCACGCCGCACTGGCGGCCTCGACCCTCACCGGCACGTTGCTTGCCAGCACCCTAGGCGGCTCGATCCTGACCGAGACGGTATTCGGCCGTTCGGGCATCGGGCAGATCACGCTTCAGGCGATCAAGACCCGCGACATGCCGTTGATCCTCGGTCTGGTGATGCTGTCTGCCCTTGTCTTCGTCATCGTCAATCTGCTGGTCGATGCTTTCTACCTTGTGATCGATCCACGTCTAAGGAGGACAGGCCTTTGAGCGATGTCGTGCTAGCTGAAAGCGGGCAGCGCCGCATCACGCGCAGACGCCCCGTCTGGCTGTCTTTCGGACTGCTTGTTCCCTTCGCCTTTTTTGTGCTTCTTTGTGTAGCGGTCTGGGCGCCACAATGGCTCTCTGCTCTCGATCCCGAGGCAGTCGATACGAATGCGATCCTCTTGCCGCCTGATGGGCAACACTGGTTTGGAACCGACGAACTGGGCCGGGATCTGTTTTCGCGGGTGGTTTACGGCACCTCGCAATCCCTAACCATCGGCATCGGTGCGACCCTGATTGCCAGTCTCGGCGGGATCGTGTTGGGGACGACGGCTGCACTGGCTCCAAGGCCGATCGCCCGGCTTTTGTTACGCATCATCGATATTCTGCTTGCCTTTCCGGAAATGCTGCTTGCATTGCTGGTGATTGCCGTTCTCGGCCGCGGGCCAGCCAACACGCTCTTGGCGGTCGGGCTTGCCAGCATCGCCGGCTACGCGCGGCTGATCCGTTCGCAGGTGCTTCACATTAAGCTGTCGGACTATGTCGAACATGCCGTGGCACTTGGCGAGCATCCGTGGACGATCATCAGCCGGCATATCGTCCCCAACGCCATCCGGCCGCTTCTCATCCTCGCGACGATTGGTGTGGGCAGTTCGGTACTGTCCGCTTCGGCCTTGAGCTTCCTTGGTCTGGGCGTCGTGCCTCCGGCCGCCGAATGGGGTGCACTCCTCGCCAATGGCCGCAATTTTCTCGATATCGCGCCCTGGACCAGCCTGTTGCCGGCGACGGTGGTTGCGCTTTCCGTCATTTCGATCACGCTCCTGGGCCGCCGGCTGCAAACCCTCCTCGCAACGGGAGATCTGCGATGAATATTCAGTCCGGCCTTCGAAACTTTCAGACCACCGCTTCCGAGCCGCCCCAGCTGCTTGCGGTCAAAGGGTTGAATGTGGCCTTTCAGACCCCGCAGGGCCGCGTGGATGCGGTTCGCGACCTGTCGCTACAAATCGCGCCTGGCGAGATCCTCGCATTGGTCGGCGAATCCGGCTCCGGAAAGTCTGTAACGGCCCGGGCGATTGTCGGCCTCGCCGGATCGCGCTCCGTGGTAAAAGCCGACAGGATGGATCTGAGCGCGCATGATGGCCGGCCGCTCGACCTCCTTGATCTGTCGGAAAAAGCCTGGCGCCATGTGCACGGCCGCGAAATCGGTTTCATTCTTCAGGATGCGCTCGTATCGCTCGATCCCCTGAGGACGGTCGGTCGCGAAATCGCCGAGCCCATCCTCACGCATCGACTGGCACCACCTTCACTCGTATCGCAACATGTCGTGGAATTGCTGGAACGTGTTGGTGTTCCCGAGCCGGATTTGCGGATGGGGCAATATGCGCATCAATTGTCCGGCGGATTGCGGCAAAGGGCATTGATTGCCTCCGCGCTTGCCGGCCAGCCGCGCTTGCTCGTCGCCGACGAACCGACGACAGCGCTGGATGTCAGCGTCCAGAAAAGAGTGCTCGCCATCTTCAAGGAACTGGCCGCTGCCGGCCATGGCATCCTCCTGATCACGCATGATCTCTCCGTTGCCGCCCAGCTTGCCGATCGGGTCGCGGTGATGCAAAAGGGCCGGCTGGTGGAAACGGGCCTGGCGCGCAGCATTCTGTCAGATCCACAGCATGACTATACCCGGCGGCTCCTGGCAGCCGTACCTACAGCGGTCAATCGCGGCCGTCGCCTCAGCGCAGCGAATACGCCCTTGCCGCTCCGGAAGCCCGTTTGCTCAGCCGAGAGTCTGCTGGAGATACGCAACGTATCGATGAGTTTCAGGCACGCGGATGGCAGTCTTCGGCGCGCCGTCAGGGACGTATCGCTTCATATCGGCAGCGGCGAAACGCTGGGTGTCGTCGGTGAATCCGGTTCGGGCAAGACCACGCTCGGCAAGATTGCGCTGGCGCTGCAGCGGCCGGATGCGGGGGAGGTGCTGTACGAAGGGCGACCGTGGAGCGCGCTTTCCGAACGCATTCGCCGCCCCCTCAGAGCCGGAATACAGACCATCAGCCAGGACCCGCTGAGCTCCTTCAACCCACGCTTCACCGTCGAGCGCATCATCGAGCAGCCTCTGCTGCTTCACGGCGGCCTCGGTAGATTGGAGCGCCGCGAGAAGATCATCGGTCTAATGGATCTGGTCGGGTTGCCGCCGGATTTGCTCGCCCGGAGGCCGACCGCGCTTTCAGGTGGCCAGCGCCAGCGCGTATCGATCGCCCAGGCTCTTGCGGCCGCGCCGAAGCTTCTGATTTGTGACGAGCCGGTTTCGGCACTCGATGTCACGACGCAAGCCCAGGTTCTGGATCTATTGGTCGATCTGCAGGCAAGGCTCGGCCTGTCGATGATGTTCATTTCGCATGATCTGGGGGTGATCCAGCATATCAGCCATCGGATCGTCGTCATGAAGCAAGGAGCGATCGTCGAGGCTGGATCTGTCGAAGAGGTCTTCCAGCGGCCTCGCCATGCCTATACGCGCGAACTTATTGCATCCGTGCCGAGGTTTTCGCGCTAAAAGGCCTGATCGTAACATGGTTGGCTTCATTCTTTACGTCTCCTTGCCGCCGGCAAAATAGCCGGTTCCGGCCTAATTACTGTCGGCGCGTTACCCTTGAGAAGCATCACGCTGTCAACCTGCTCGGTATCAGCTTCACAATATCTGCCAGAACGGACCTGAGCCGAGGCTGCTGACGTTGCCGCCGGGATGGTTGGCGACCAGCGTTTCGCCGGAAAAGCCGCTGCTGCTGATCCTGCTGTCACCGGGGGCGGCGAGAGAGATTGTCAATGCAGTCTTTCTGGGAGCTGTCATTCAAATGACCGCCGGCCAGCCTCGCTCCATTCGTGAGCGGCTTTTGCAATATCATTCAAACCTATTTTGTCTGTGATTTCTATTTTCAATATAAGTGAAATTGAAGTAACAATTAATAATACATATTGAAAGAGATATTTCGGAATCATAAATCCTATGTATAGTCTACAAAAATACCTTAATAAGGCTGACGAGGGTTATGGTGATTGAACGTGATGAAAGTGTAATTCTTATCGCTACATAAATTCTATGATGCAATGGCATAAAATTAACGCTATTGTTATCGAAATAACCTCGGGTTTTGAGGGGCGAGGAGTAAGGTGGGGCGCATAATGTTGCGGGGAGCAGAGATGAATGGGATGGCGCTGTTCGCGCTCATAAGGCGTGCCGATAGGCGCTTGCCCATATTGGCAAGTCGACCGAGCGGAGGATTGTGATGGCTGGCCGGACTACTATCGCCGCCGGTTCAGGCACATTGCAGGAGCGTTACGGCGACTGGACGCTTACCATCGTCAATCAGGGAGCCGCCGATCAAGCGCGGCCACATTATGCGATTTCCTATACGCTGTATGATCTGCAGACAAATGCGCCAGTGCTTTCGATCGAACTTACTCCCGACGGCGGAAGCCTGAGGGGTATATTGGCGTTGCCGCTGGGGCTGCATCTGCGGAGCGGGCGGTTGCCGCGGGGTGACGAAGCTGCTTTGGGTCTGGCTCAGCCGCTCGGTGCGGCTTCTTCGCGCGGCTGTCCGGTCGAGCTGAGGCTCGATGCAGCCATGATTGCCAACCTGCGGCGACGGCGTAGCCTCCGCGTGATGCTGGCGGCGACCGATACGGGTCGTGATGTGAGCTACGTCATTTCGCTCAATGGATTTGCCGAGGCTCTCAGCCGCGCGCTCTCCATTGTCGATCCCTACGCCGCAAGAGCCCACATCAGGTCGGGCTTGACCCTTCAGTAGCAGGTCGGATTTCGGGCAGGGTTGTCCGTGCGATTGGCGGTGCCGCCAACCGCACGCATTTCCTTCGCTCCGGCAGTATGCTCGAATTCCGATGTCAAGTTTCCCGGCTAATGCTTGCAAGCAATGTCCGGCGTGCCTCGCTCAGATGTGCCGTGCAGGTCTGGCTAATTTTCCTTTGGTCCCTTGAGAGAATCGCATCGATATAAGCCAGATGCTGATAGACAGCCGCTTCGTTGCGAATGCGCTCGTCTTTCTTGTTCCATTGATAATGGTAGAAGAAAATCAGCGAGATAACGTGGTAGAATTCGGTGACGAAGCGATTGCTGGAAGCGCTGTTGATCAGGCGATGCAATTGCTCGTCAAGGAGCGAGAACCGGTGATAATCGGTCTCGATCGTCTCCAGCAGCTTGAGATGCTCGGTGCGCAGTCTGCGCAGCGCGTTCCAGCTCGGGTCGCTGTCATCGAGTTCCGCAAAGCGCATGACGGACCGCATTTCGAAAATTTCGCGGATATCGGAAAGCTCGTTGGCGAATTCCAGGGTCATGCCGCGGAAGACCCATTTGCCGCCGGCTTCGCGCTCCATCAGGCCAAAATGCCGGAAGCTCTGCAGAAACTCGCGGATCGTCGTCGTCGACACGCCGAATTGCCGCGCGAGCTGAAGCGCATTGATCGCCTGGCCCGGACCGCTATCGGATTGGAGTATCCAGGTCAGGAAGGCGCGCTCGACGATCAATGTCGGCGGGATGGTCTCCGCTTCGGCATAGAGCTCGGATGGTTCTGCCTGCCGCAGCACTATCCTGTCCTTGGATAGAAGGCCGTTCTCCATCGCGGCCACCAGGCACTTGCGGACCGTCGTTCTGCTGGTGCCGAGGGTTCGGCCGATCTCGCGTTCCGAGCCAAGAGAGTGGCCGTGACCGACCGATTGTACGTGGCGCAGGAACTCGTTGAACTGCCGTTTGAAGAGGTTTTCAGAACGCATGCCGATTTGGTTTCGTTGGTTTTTTAAACAAAAAATACCACTTTGAATCGATCGCCTCAACCGTGTAGATTCCGCCTCGAGCTAAGGAGGATAGCTCGGGAATGAGACCAGCATATCTCGTTGCTCACTGGCGCTGCCGGGAAGATGGCGTCGCATGAGCTACACTTTTGATTTCGAGGGCCTGCTTCCCTATTGGGATCAGTTTGCGGAAGGCGTCTGGCTGACGATTCAGCTTTCGGTGGCGGCAACTATCGTGGGGTTTGTGCTGGGCACGTTCTGTGCGATCGCACGGACCAGCGGCTTGGCGACGCTGAAGACAGTCGTCGGCGCCTATGGCGCCGACCTGCCGGCCGACATCGCTACCCTGAACGGATCTGTTTCCAGCGAACCGGGTGCAAGCGTCCGGTTCACGCCCCCAAACCGGAAAGGTATCGTCACGTGAAAGCCCTATTGATCGAAAGTGAAGGTGTCAGCCGTTTCACCGATGTCGCCCGCCCGCAGCTCGGAGAAGGCGATGTCCGTATCGCCGTCCGCCATGTCGGCATCTGCGGGAGTGATCTCAACACGTTTCGAGGCCTCAACCCGCTGGTGGAGCTGCCGCGCATCCCAGGGCACGAAATCGGTGGCGAGATCATCGAGACAGGGGCGGGCGTTTCGTCCGCCTATCAACCGGGGCGGCGCGTCATCGTTCTTCCCTATACCAGTTGCGTTACTTGCTCTTCCTGTCGCAAGGGTCGCGTGAATGCTTGTCGCTACAACCGCACGCTTGGCGTGCAGCAGGATGGCGGGCTTGCCGAAGAGATCGTTCTTCCCGCGGAGAAGGTGATCCTGAACGACACGCTCGATCCTCGCTTTCTTGCTTTGGTCGAGCCGCTGTCGGTAGGCTTCCATGCGGTGGCGCGCGGCCGCGTTTCGTCGAGTGATCGCATCGTCGTGCTGGGCTGCGGCATGATTGGTATGGGCGTAGTCATCGGAGCCGTTGCGCGTGGAGCCGAGGTGATTGCCGTCGATCTCAGCCCGGAAAAGACCGCGCTGGCACAACGCTTCGGAGCGCGCCACACAATCGATGCCGGCACGGAAGATGTCGCTGCGCGCATTGTTGAACTGACTGATGACCAGGGCGTCGATGTGGCCTTCGAGGCGGTCGGTCTTCCGGAAACCTTTCGCCAGGCGATCGATCTTGCCGGTTTTTGCGGGCGCGTCGTCTACGTCGGCTACGCCAAGGCTCCCGTTACCTATCAGACACAAATGTTCAATCTCAAGGAGTTGGATATCATGGGCTCGCGCAACGCGACCAGGTCCGATTTCGATGCGGTGATCGCTTATCTGGAGACGATCGGCGACCGCGCCGCCTCGCTCATTTCCAAGATCATACCCTTCGCCGAGGCCGAAGGTGCATTGCCCTTTTGGGACAAGAACCGTGACGTTTTGAAGGTCATTGTCGAAAGATGAATACGCAAGCATCCATGAAATCTCCAACAGCGCTTCCCGACTGGCATGGTGCGTTCCGACTGGACGGATAGCGCGCGCTGGTGATTGGCGGAGGCAGTGGACTGGGCCTCGCGATCGCGCGTTGCCTCGCCGCCTCCGGCGCTGAGGTGGTGCTGGCTGGCCGCAGGCCGGATCTCCTTGAGGATGCTGCGGCGTCGATTGGCCCCTGGCGAAAGCCGCACAGCTCGACCTTCGTGATCTTGCGTCGATCAAAACCTTCGCCGCCGGAGTCGAGGAGACGCACGGCCCGGTCGATATCGTCGTCAACAATGCCGGGAATACGGTGAAGAAGCCGTTCGAGGAATCCGATATTGC
This sequence comes from Rhizobium sp. AG207R, assembly GCF_027109195.1. Classification (NCBI taxonomy): domain Bacteria; kingdom Pseudomonadati; phylum Pseudomonadota; class Alphaproteobacteria; order Hyphomicrobiales; family Rhizobiaceae; genus Rhizobium; species Rhizobium sp. AG207R. The sequence goes on along the minus strand of NZ_JAEPVT010000004.1, from coordinate 176,144 downwards.
CGACTTTGACGAAGTCATGGACGTCACCGGTGGCAAGACGAGCCTTGGCCACGCGACTGAAAAGACGGACCCTGCCCCATTATCGGTGTACCGGAGAAGCCGGCTTTTTCGACAATCTGGGAGAGAAATGAACCGCTTCTTTGCGGCAACGCCTACTGCAATGCTTCGTCAGGACGACGCATCCCGTTCCAGCCATCATTTGGTGTCTGCGGCATTTTTAAAAGATCAAGCCTGTCGCCCAATTCTTCAGCCGGGCGGCATTTTTGCGCCCCTGTCCAGCTGGCTCCAGCGTAGAAAGAGATTTTCCAATTCCCATGCCTTCAGAGATCGCTGTTTCTTTTAATCTACTATTTTTATGGACAATATTTGCATTATCGAAAATGCATGCGATCTTCGGAAGGGATGAGAATGAGTGCGCCCAAACTCGTCGGCATTGCCGGCAGCTTCAACAGGCCGTCCAAGACCTACGCGCTGGTCCAGACCGTCGCGGATTTGGCAATCGAGCGATATGGCTTCTCAAGCAAGGTCTATGATCTGCACGATGTTGGTGCGTCCCTTGGCGCCGCTCAGTGGCGAAAGGAGCTCGACGACCAGGCGAAAGGTGTGATCGACGATATCGTCTCATCGGATGCGCTGATTATCGGTTCGCCGACGTTCAAGGGATCCTATCCCGGGCTGTTCAAGCATCTGATCGATCTTATCGATCCGCACGAGCTGCGCGCCAAGCCGATCATCATCACCGCGACCGGCGGCGGAGACAGGCACGCGCTGATGGTGGAACATCAGCTGCGGCCGCTCTTCGGCTTCTTCATGGCACACACCCTGCCAACCGCTGTCTATGCGTCTGATCGTGATTTTACCGACTACAAGGTCTCTTCGGAACCGCTGGCCAACCGGATCAATGAAGTGGTCGGTGAGCTCTCGGCTTTCTTCCCGCATTCGGTAAGGGTGCTGGCTGCGGCCGAATGATGGGCTGATGGACAAATTGCCTTCGACCGCCTCGGATCTATCAACCAAATGGAGGGTTACATGAAATGGAATGTCATTAGCCGCCTGAAGACGATTTTCGCTGGGCGCGCGTTGCGGGATGCGGATGGACGCATCCAGTCGGTCGATCGGCCCGAGTCCGTCGAGCGAGAGCTCTCCGCGCGCGACTACGAGATCTACTATTGGTGTACATCCCCTGCGCCTTGGCATTGAAGGGAGATGTGCTTTTGATGTCCTGTCGCAAGCTTTGTGTTCGATCTTTCTCGTGAGGCTTACATGACCAGAGTACTGATTGTGCCTGGCCTTTTCGGCTCGGGCGAGGGGCATTGGCAGCGCTATTGGCTGCAGGATCATCGCGACGTTCGGCTTGTCGAGCAGGATGACTGGGACTTTCCCAATCTCGGCAGTTGGATGGAGAAATTAGAAGCCGCGCTGGAAGAGGCCGGTGAAGCCTATATCGTCGCCCACAGCCTGGGCTGCGTGTTGACGGCGAGGCTGGCTGGCCGCGAGGCTGCGCGAAGGGTCAAAGGTGCACTGCTCGTAGCGCCCTGCGATATTCCCGTGACGGAAGCCCTGCATGCCGGACATCTGTCCTTCGGTACCATGCCGACCGACGCGCTGCCTTTTCCCAGCATGACGGTCGGGAGCCTGAACGACATCTATATGAGCCTCGACCGGCTCGGCATGTTCGGACGGCTCTGGAATTCGGATGTTCGCAATATCGGCCTTGCAGGACATATCAACATAGCAAGCGGTTACGGGCGCTGGGCGGGTGGTTACCGCTTTCTGGACATGTTGAAGGCGCGCAGCAGGCATCGCAGGCCGCAGGGATTTTCAGCGGCAATCGCGGCGTCCATTTGAAAGAAGGGCTTTTCATATCCGACATTCGACGCCATTGTGCGACGGATTTTTTTCTCGCCTTTTGGCCGCCATCCCAAGCGCGCGCCGGGGCATGTTCTTTGGAGGTAAGGCAATGAGTTTGCGCATCAACGATATCGCGCCGGATTTTACGGCCGAGACGACGCAGGGCGAGATTAAGTTCCATGACTGGATCGGTAATGGCTGGGCCGTGCTCTTCTCGCATCCGAAGAACTTCACGCCGGTCTGCACGACGGAACTCGGCGCCATGGCTGGCCTGGAAGGCGAATTCCGCAAGCGCGGCGTCAAGATCATTGGCATTTCCGTCGATCCCGTGGAGAGCCATGGTCGCTGGAAGAACGATATCAAGACGGCGACCGGCTTCGACGTCGACTATCCGCTGATCGGCGACAAGGATCTCAAGGTTGCCAAGCTCTATGACATGCTGCCGGCAGGTGCCGGCGAAAGCTCGGAAGGCCGCACGCCGGCCGACAATGCCACGGTCCGTTCCGTTTTCGTCATTGGCCCCGACAAGAAGATCAAGCTGATCCTCACCTATCCGATGACGACAGGCCGCAACTTCGGCGAAATCCTGCGTGCGATCGACTCTATCCAGCTGACATCCAAGCATCAGGTCGCAACACCGGCAAACTGGCAGCAGGGCGAAGACGTCATCATTACGGCCGCCGTCTCCAACGAAGACGCCATTACCCGCTTCGGCTCGTTCGATACGGTATTGCCCTATCTGCGCAAGACCCGGCAGCCATCAGCCTGACCGGCGTGGTGACAGAGAGTTTTAGCTGACGCGATGCGGCCCTGACGGCCGCGTCGCTTTTTACAGGTGAACGTTTTCGCGCAAGAAATCCAGCAGGGCGCGCACGCGCGCTGGCAGGGGGCCGCCTTGGCCGATATAGACGGCGTGGAATTCCTCGATATCGCCGGAATTGAATTCTTCCAGCAGGGGCTTTAGCCGCCCGGCCGCGATATCCGATTTGACGGTAAAGGCGGCAAGCCGCGCCAGGCCGGCACCGGCAAGCGCCAGATGCCGCATGGCTTCGCCGTCGCCCACCTGCAGGCTGCGCGCTGCCGGTACCGTCGCAACCTCGCCGTCAATGAGCAGCGGCCAGCCTTCGATCGCTCTGGAATAGCTAAAGCTGATGCGGCAATGTTTTGCCAATTCCGCGGCGGAGTGAGGCGTTCCATGCTTGCGCAGATAGTCCGGCGAGGCGACGATGATATTTCGCGTCGCTCCGAGCTTGCGGGCCGTGAGGCTGGAGCTCTTCAGCGGCCCGGCGCGGATTGCGACGTCGGCGCGCTCCTCCATCAGGTCGATGACCCGGTCCGTATGGAAGATCTCCAGCGAGACATCGGAATGTAGCGCCATGAAGCTTGGAATGAGCGGAGCCAGCACATGATTGCCGAAGGAGCCGCTGGTGTTGATGCGGATATGACCGGCTACCTGCTCTCCCGCCGATGCGTGGCGTTCGGCTTCGGCAATATCGGCAAGAATGGCGACGCTACGTTCGAAGAAGGCACATCCCTCTGGGGTAAGCTGCAGCCGTCGCGTCGAGCGATGGATAAGACGCGCGCCAAGGCGTTTTTCAAGTCTTGTAATGAGTTTGCTGACGGCAGACGGCGTCATCCGGCAGGCCCTGGCCGCGGCGGTGAAGCCGCCGAGTTCCACGGTGCGTACGAAGACTTCCATTTCACCGGAACGGTTGATCTCTTGACGGCTCATGATGAATTGAAATCACAAATCAGTTTCTTTCCGGCAATCTATATCACCTTCATCCGAGCGTCTATCTATCTGAAGAACCAATAGGAGACAGACCATGGAATACAGAAATCTCGGTGCTTCCGGCTTGCGCGTTCCGGTTCTCAGTTTCGGCGCCGGCACCTTTGCAGGCAGCGGGCCTCTCTTCAGCGCCTGGGGCTCGACGGATGCGATTGAAGCGCGCCGTCTGATCGACATCTGCCTGGAGGCGGGCGTCAATCTCTTCGATACGGCCGACGTCTATTCGGCAGGCGCATCGGAGGAGGTGCTCGGCGAGGCGATCCGGGGCAGGCGCGATGCCGTGCTGATCTCCACAAAGACAGCTTTGCCGATGGGCGATGGGCCGGCCGATTGGGGCAGCTCGCGTTCGCGCCTGATCAGATCGGTCGACGCCGCCCTGCGCCGGCTCGGGACAGATTACATCGACCTTTTGCAATTGCACGCCTTCGATGCCTCGACGCCGATCGAGGAAACGCTTTCCACCCTTGATGGCCTCGTGAAGGCGGGAAAGGTCCGCTACATCGGCGCTTCCAACTTCGCTGGCTGGGAGCTGATGAAATCGCTCGCGATCTCCGACAAGTACGGCTATGCCCGCCATGTCGCCCATCAGGTCTATTATTCGCTCGCCGGTCGCGATTACGAATGGGAGCTGATGCCGCTGGGTCATGATCAGAACGTCGGCGCCCTGGTCTGGAGTCCGTTGGCGTGGGGCAGGCTGACAGGCAAGATCCGTCGCGGACAGCCATTGCCGGAAAAGAGCCGCTTGCATGAGACCGCGTCATTCGGCCCGCCTGTTGATGACGAGAAGCTGTTCGATATCGTCGATGTGCTGGATGAGATCGCCGGCGAGACCGGAAAGAGCGTTCCACAGATCGCCCTCAACTGGCTCTTGAGCCGGCCAACGGTCGCAAGCGTGATCATCGGCGCGCGCAACGAAGAGCAGCTGCGGCAGAATCTCGGTGCGGTCGGCTGGACGCTTTCGAAAGAGCAGATCGAGAGGCTAGACAAGGTGAGCGAGATGACAGCGCCCTATCCCTATTTTCCCTATCGGCGACAGGAAGGCTTCGCCAGACTCAACCCGCCGCTGGTTTGACGCGGCAAGCGATCCGATGGCGGCGGCGAAGCAGGCAAATGCTTCGCCGCCGGATGTCACTTAACGGCCACCCTCGATCTTGCGATGGCGCTGGTTTCGGCCGCTTTCGCCATAAGGATAGGCGGCTGGTTGCGGCGCGCTGACCTCGTTCAGTCGATCCATCTCCGCCTCCGACAGCGTCAGCTTGGCGGCGCCGAGATTGTCGGCAAGCTGCTCGGGCGTGCGAGCGCCGAGAATGACTGACGTTACCGCCGGGCGTGCTGCCGTCCAGGCAAGCGCTACCTGTGCCATGGTCACATCTCGTGCCTTGGCGATCTCCTCGACAGCGGCAATGATTGCCCAGGTGCGCTCCTGTGCGTTGCGTGGGGCAAAGGATTCGCTGCCGCGGTTGGGGTTCTCGCCAAGTCTTGTGGCGCCGGTCGGCATTTCATCGCGCCTGTATTTGCCTGTTAGCCAGCCGCCGCCGAGCGGCGACCAGGGAAGCAGGCCCATGCCGGCATCGAGGCAGGCGTCGACGATCTCGAGTTCGATATCGCGAACGAGCAGGTTATATTGCGGCTGCAGCGTCACCGGCCGCGTATAGCCGCGCGCCTTGGCAATCTCGACCGCCTTGGCGATATGCCAGCCGACGTAGTTGGAGAAGCCGTAATAGCCGATCTTGCCGGCGCGCACGGCATCATCGAGAAAGCGCAATGTCTCCTCGATCGGGGTCAGGGCATCCCAGGCATGCATCTGATAGAGATCGATATGCTCGATGCCCAGTCGGCGTAGGGAGTCATCGAGCGCTTGGTTCAGATGACGGCGCGACAGGCCGAGATCGTTCGGTCCGTTGCCCATCGGAAAGCGGCCCTTGGTGGCGATCACGGCCTGGCGCGCTTCCGTCGGACGAGCCTTCAGCCAGCGTCCGATGATCTCTTCCGACTTGCCTGCACTATAGACATCGGCGGTGTCGATGAAATTGCCGCCCCATGCGAAATAATCGTCGAGAAGTTTATGTGATGCGGCCTCGTCTGCTTCCGCGCCGAAAGTCATGGTGCCAAGGCAATAGGCCGTGACAACGGCCCCGCTTGGGCCGAGCTTGCGATAATCCATTCCTGCCTCCTCTGAACGGAACGCTGGCACCCGATCGGCAAAGCTGTCGGGAAAGCCGCAGGCTCCGTGATCCATAGCAATGTGGTGCTTGAGACGGCCTCCACCGTCGATGGGGATTCGACGCTCGGCGTTTCAATGCCGTGGCCGCAGAGACACCATAGTCAATCATCCCATGATTACCAAGCGCATTCGTTGCCTGAGTGGCCTCGCTTGCGTAAAATTCTCCGTGATGATTCTTCTCTCGCCGAATGCTTCCCTTCATGGATGAAACGCCGACAAGCCGTATGCTTTCCTGGGCACGCAACTCCACCATCTATCGTCTCGAGCGCCGGATGATGACGGAAAAGCAGCTGTTCGACGCGATCACCAAGAAAGCTAAACAGAAGTTCGAGGATATCAGCGACGCACAGATCAAGGCGCTTGCCGATTTCGCCGTTAAATTCGCTTACGAACTGAAAGTCCTCGACGATGTCGCTTTTGCCGAGATCAGCACGCGCTCGGCCGTTCGTTCCGGCAAATCGAAGAAAGCCATCGCCTTTAAGCTTGCTTCCAAGGGCATCAGTGGTGAAACGGTTGACGCGGCCGTGGAGGAGGTCGACGATCTCCATTCCGCCGTCATCTTTGCCAGGAAGCGTGGTTTCGGCCCGTTCCGGCGCGGCGATCTCGATGAGAAGCGCAAGGCAAAGGAACTATCCGCCTTCGCCCGCAACGGTTTCAGCTTCGCAGTCGGCAAAAAGGTCTTCGAGATGGAGCGAGAGGATGCCGAGGAACTGTTGCTGTCGGCCTCGGCATTCTGAAGATCGATGCTCATTGAAATAGCTGAGGTCACCCGCTAGCTTTGCCGCGCTTGAGTGGGGCATGCAGGGGACGTTCGTGAAAGCAGTCATTCGATTACTGGCAGCGGTGACGTGCGTTGCCTCTTTGCCGATGGCCGCCCATGCCGAGTGGCAGGCGGTCGAGACGACCAAGACCTACGCGATTGCCGGAACATCGGGGCGCGAACTCTACGATTCCATAGGCGAGCGCGGTCCATTGCTCGGACCCAAGGTCAGGGCGATTGCGCATACCGATTTCAAGCTGACCTGGACTCGGAAATATGAGTTGCAGCCGGACGGCGCCTGCATGATCACGGTCAACATACCGAAGCTGATCATCACCTACACCTTGCCGAAACCCCCGGCGCAATTGCCCGCTTCGACCCGAAAAAGCTGGCAGAAATTCATCGCCGGGGTCGAAGCCCACGAGCGGGTGCATGGCGGCTTCATCAAGGACATGGTCAGGGAAATCGAGACCATGAGCGTCGGCTTTTCCGTGCCCGACGACCCGAAATGCAGCAAGATCCGCGTGGAGCTGACGAAGCGGCTCGGTGAGATTTCCAACAGGGAACGGCAGCGCAACAGCGATTTCGATAGGGTCGAATTCAGCGATGGCGGCAATCTCCAGCAGCTCGTTCTGAAGCTGGTCAAGGAAGAGTAATTGAGGGTGACGCAGCCGGACGTATCCGCCGGCTGCGTCACCCAATATGTGCCTTATCGACCCTTCTGCTTCCGCCATTCGGCGAACTTCTGTTTCGGAGCGTCGCTGGTTGCCGGGTAGAGGCCGATGATGGTCGCGCCGTTCATGACCTCTTCGGTAACGAAATCCTCATAGGCTGTCATTTCCACGGTCTCAGTGGCGATCTCATCGGCGAGGTGCGCGGGAATGACGATGACGCCCTCATTGTCGCCGACGAGAACGTCGCCGGGGAAAACCGCGACATCGCCGCAGCCGATCGGGCCATTGATTTCGATGGCCTGATGCAGCGTCAGGTTCGTCGGCGCGGACGGGCGGTGATGATAGGAAGGGATATCGAGGGCGGCGATTTCCGGACTGTCGCGGAAGCCGCCATCGGTGACGACACCGGCCACGCCACGCACCTGCAGCCGCGAGACCAGTATGGAGCCAGCGGAGGCAGCGCGTGCATCCTTGCGGCTATCCATGACCAGCACGAAGCCGGGCGGGCATTGCTCGACGGCGGCGCGCTGCGGATGTTCCGGGTTGCGGAAGACTTCGAGCGTGTTCAGGTCCTCTCGCGCCGGAATATAGCGCAGCGTGAAAGCCTGGCCGACCATGTTCGCCTTCTTCGGCGAAAGCGGCCGCACATCCTGGATGAACTGGTTGCGCAGGCCGCGCCGGAAAAGTGCGGTGGCGATCGTCGGTGTTGCGACGCCCATCAGCTTGTCGCGCGTCTCTTTGCTCAGCATGTAATTGCTCATGCGATATATCCCTCGTGATCAATAGATGTCTGGTTCGCCCGGCGTCGGGCCGAAGCCGGTTTCCAGGAAGTCGAAATCGCAGCCGGTATCGGCCTGCGCCACATGGCGCGAGAACATCCAGCCATAGCCGCGGCCGAATTTTTCCGCCGGCTTGACCCAGGCGTCGCGCCGGCGCTGCAGCTCGTCCTCATCAACAAGCATGTCGACGCGCCGTGCTTCGAGGTCGAGGCGAATGATATCGCCGTTGCGCAGCAGCGCCAGCGGGCCGCCGACATGGGATTCCGGCGAGACGTGCAGGATGCAGGCGCCATAGCTGGTACCGCTCATGCGGGCGTCCGAGAGGCGGAGCATATCCCTGTGCCCTTTCTTCAGAAGCGCCTTCGGGATCGGCAGCATGCCCCATTCGGGCATGCCGGGACCGCCTTGCGGGCCGGCACCGCGCAGCACCATGACGTGATCGGGCGTAATGTCGAGATTTTCATCGTCGACCGCCGCCTTCATCTCCGGATAGCTGTCGAAGACGAGCGCTGGCCCTTGATGCTTGTGAAAGCGCGGATCGCAGGCGGCCGGCTTGATGACGGCCCCCGTCGGCGCGAGGTTGCCCTTCAGCACCGCAAGCGACCCCTCATGATAGACCGGATTGTCGAGCGAGCGGATCACGTCGTCATTGTAGCATTTCGCCCCCTCCAACGTTTCGCCGAGGGTGACACCGGAGACTGTTAGCGCCGAAAGGTCGAGCTTCGGGGAGAGCTTCGCCATCAGCGCGCGCAGACCGCCGGCATAATAGAAATCCTCCATGAGATAGATCTTGCCGGTGGGCCTGATATTGGCAAGCACCGGAGTCGTGCGCCCGGCTTTGTCGAGATCGTCGAGCGAGAGATTGACGCCGGCGCGGCGTGCCATCGCGATCAGATGCACAACTGCATTGGTGGAACAGCCTGTCGCCATCGCGACAGCAACGGCATTGTTGACGGCGGCCTGCGTGACGATTCTCGAAGGGACCAGATCTTCCCAAACCATCTCGACGATACGTCGACCGACAGCTGATGACATGCGGATATGATTGGCGTCTGGCGCGGGGATCGAGCTGGCGCCGGGCAGGGTCAGGCCCAGCGCCTCGGCGATTGCCGTCATCGTGCTCGCCGTGCCCATGGTCATGCAGTGACCGTAGGAGCGGGCAATACCGGCCTCGACATCGACCCATTCTTTCTCCGAGATGGTGCCGGCGCGGCGCTCGTCCCAGAATTTCCAGGCGTCGGATCCGGACCCTAGATATTCGCCGCGATAATTGCCGCGCAGCATCGGGCCGGCCGGGAGGTAGATCATCGGCAGCCCCATGGAGAGCGCGCCCATGACGAGGCCGGGCGTGGTCTTGTCGCAGCCGCCCATCAAGACGGCACCATCGACCGGATGCGACCGCAACAGCTCCTCCGCCTCCATCGCCAGCATGTTGCGATAGAGCATGGTCGTCGGCTTCACATAGCTTTCCGAAAGCGACAGGGCGGGCAGTTCCAGCGGAAAGCCGCCGGCCTGCAGGATGCCGCGCTTCACATCCTCGACGCGATGCTTGAAATGCGCATGACACGGATTGGCGTCGGACCAGGTGTTCAGGATGGCGATGACGGGCTTATCGGTCCATTCTTCGGGCGCATAGCCCATTTGCATGGTGCGCGAGCGATGCCCCGAGCTTCTGAGATCATCAGGCGCAAACCATCTGGCGCTGCGTAAATCCTGGGGCTTCTTCCTGCTGTTCATTGTATTGACGCCTTGTATTCGGATGTTGGTCGAAGGGATAAATCCGTGCGCCGCATCATTCCTTCATGCCCCATTTTAGCAGGGTGCGCCGCTCGATGGTCTGGAAGACCAGGTTTTCGACAATAAGCCCGATGACGATCACAGTCAGCAGGCCGGCAAAGACCGAGGGGATATCGAGAAGATTGCGGTTTTCGAAGATGAACCAGCCGAGGCCGCCCTGGCCGGAGGAGACGCCGAAGACGAGCTCGGCGGCGATCAGCGTGCGCCAGGAAAAGGCCCAGCCGATTTTCAGGCCGGTCAGGATCGACGGAAAGGCGGCGGGGATCAGGATGCGGAAGACATAGGATAGCCCCGTCAGCCCGTAATTGGCACCGACCATGCGCAGAGTGCGCGAGACCCCGAGAAAGCCGGCATGCGTGTTGAGCGCGACAGCCCATAGGACGGAGTGGATAAGCACGAAGACGAGGCTTGCTGGACCGAGGCCGAACCAGATGAGCGCGAGCGGCAAGAGCGAGATGGCCGGCAGCGGATTGAACATCGCCGTCATGGTTTCCAGGAAATCGGTGCCGATGCGGGTGTTGATCGCAACAACCGTCAGGACGGCAGCGAGCACCGTTCCCGAGACGTAGCCTGTTACCAGTATCTTCAGCGTGGTCCAGATGCGGGCCGGCAGCACACCGTCGGCAAACCGGTCGTAAAGCGCCGTCAGCGTGTCGCTCAACGTCGGAAACAGCAGCGGATTGTCGAGATGCCGGGCATAGGCCTCCCATATGACGGCGAGGACAACGATCAGCAATGACTTGCGGAAAAGGCCCGACTGCCAGAGGAGCTCGATCGTGCCGAGCTTTTGTTCGACGGCTGCGATATGGCCGGCCGTTTCCGGTGACTGCGGCGCAAGGATAATCTGCGGTGCGCTCATGGATTACTCCCTGTGCCCCTGTTCGGCAAACAGCATGTGATGAATTTCCTGCTCCAGCTTGGCGGCGGCTGTGGGGTCGTCGCGGACGGCCTCCACATCGCGCACCTCGGCCTTGACCCGACCGGGATGCGGCGACAGCAGCAGGATACGATTGGAGATCTTGATCGCCTCGGCGATCGAATGGGTGACGAAGATGACGGTAAAGCGTGTATCTTCCCAGAGCTGCAGGAGCTCGTCCTGCATCTGCCGGCGGGTGAGGGCATCGAGCGCTGCGAAAGGCTCGTCCATCAGCAGGATATCGGGCTGCATCGCCATGCCGCGGGCAATCGCGACACGCTGTTTCATGCCGCCGGACAGCATGTGCGGATAGGTGTCGACCGCGCGTGTGAGCTTGACTTTCTCGATATAATCGCGGGCGATCGCCTCAGCTTCGCGACGCGGCAGGCGGCGGGCTGTCGTCAGTGGGAACATGACGTTTTCCAGTACCGTCTTCCAGGGGAGCAACTGGTCGAATTCCTGAAAGACCATCATGCGGTCGGCGCCCAGTTTCTTGACCGGTTGCCCCTTGATTTCGATCCGCCCCACCGTCGGTATCATATAGCCGCCGATCGCCTTCAGCAGCGTCGATTTTCCGCAGCCCGAGGGGCCGAGAAGGACGAAGCGATCGGACTGGCCAACGGAGAAGCTGACATTTTCCGTCGCGGTGATCAGCAGGTTCGGCGTCTTGTAGCGAAGCGTCACCCTGTCGACATTCAGAAGCGGTGTCGCGGTCATTGTTTCCGTCATCGGCATGTCAGCACGCGTTTTTGCCTGAAGCATGGGCCTTCTCCGTGGGGTCGCTTGAAGGCGGCATTCGCGCCGCCCGTAGGCATCAGTTGCCATTGAGATCGGCGGCTTCCGGCAGGTAATAGTCGGTCCAGGCCTTGGGCATGGTCTTCAGCGTACCGATCTTGTGGAGGTGCGCCGCGAACTTCATGGTTCCCTGCGGATCCATGCGGAACTCCATCATGTGCGGCTCCTTCAGGATCGCCAACAGGTCTTCGACGCTGGTCTTGTCGCCGCTGACGGTCTTGTAGGCTTCCACCGCCGATTTCGGATCCTTCTTGATGAAGTCGATCGCTTCAGCCGTCGCCTCGCGTACCGCCTTGATGATCGTCGGGTTGGCGCTTGCAAACTGCGTCGTGGTGAAGAAGGTGCCCTGGGTCAGCTCGCCGCCGATGATGTCGCGGGAATCGATGACCTTGTGAACGCCCGGCTGCTTCAGCTCCAGATATTGGAAGGGCGGGGCGGAGAAGTGGTTCTTGACCTCATGGGTCTGGTTGGCGAGCGCTGCCATCGCGTCGGGGTGACCGAGCTGCACCGTATTGGCGTCGAACTTGTGTACCTGGTCGTCGCCATACATTTGCGCGGCGGCCATCTGCAGCAGAATTGCCTGCGTGGAGACGCCGACCGTCGGCACCGCGATCTTGTCGCCGGCCTGAATGTCCTTCAACGACTGGATGCGCGGGTCGCGCGAAACCATGATGACCGGCTGGGCCGAATTGGTAACGATGCCCTTGACCTTGCCTCTGGTGCGGTCCCAAAGCAGCAGCAGATTGCCGGTGCCGGTGTTGACGATGTCGACATTGCCGGACAGCAGCGCGTCGGTCTGCGCGCCGCCACCGCTGAAGGTCCGCCATTCCACCTTGACGCCCTGTAGGCCGTCTGCGGCCGCGTGCTTCTCGATCAGCTTCTGCGTTTCCATGACGTGACTGGCGAGATAGAGAATGCCGGGCTGGCGCGTGATCGAAATATCCGTCTTTTCGGCTGCTCCGGCTGAAAAGCTGCCCGCAATCACCATGCCGACCGCAGTCAGACAGCGAAGAAATCCTCTCATTTGCTCCTCCCGATTGATCCAACCTTTGAGAAAGGAGGTTGGCGTCGGTTCACTAAAGCACTAATGTATCAGTGCATCAAGCCCTGAATTGTGTTTAATGAGCAGACGCTCTTGCCCAGAAAGGCCGCCAGTGAAGCTCAATCCGAAAGAATTTGCCCTCGATCGCTCCCGCCAGGTCGCGCCTCAGATTCTCGAGATCCTGCGATCGCGCATTCTTTCGATGAGCTTGCCGCCAACGACGGTCTTGTCGCGCATCTCGCTGCAGAGCGAATTCAATGTCAGCCAGACTCCTGTGCGCGATGCCCTGATCCGGCTTGAGGAGGAGGGGCTTGTGGAGGTCTATCCACAATATGCGACTGTCGTTGCGAGGATCGATATCCGCAACGCAACCGAGGCACATTTCCTGCGATTGTCGATCGAACTGGAGGCCGTCCGCAGGCTGGCTGCGGATTCGCCTGCGGAAACCGCAGCAATCCTCGAAGGCATCCTGGCTCGCCAGAAGCATGTGGCGTCACAGGAAACCTATGATCTATTCGACATGCTCGACAAGGATTTCCATCGCGTTCTCTACGAGCGGGCCGGCATTCTCGGCCTCTGGTCCACGGTCCGGCGCCAAAGCGTGCATCTCGACCGGCTGCGCATGCTCAACCTGCCCATGCCGGGCAAGCTCGAGCAGATCATTGTCGATCATCAAGCCGTGGTCGATGCTATCAGCTCGGCCGATGCGGAGGCCGCCGTTGCCGCTTTGCGCCGGCATTTGTCGGGCACCTTGTCGATCGTCGATCTTATTTGCGAACAATATCCGGATTATGTGAGCCGTTAGCCTATCGGCTTTTCGGACCGATGTGAGGTGTGGAGCGCGCCGACCCGCGGATTGGCTTATGCGTCGCTTCATGCGACAAGATCTGAGGCAAACAAATCATGGAGTTCGCTTGACCATCGGGCTTGCGCATGCCGAGTTGATCGCGGTTCTGACGGCCGTTACGGGCGGCGATCCAAGGGTGATGACGGTGCGGTCGGGTGATGCCTTGCCGTCCGGTCCGTTCGAGCTTGGGCATCGCACGCTGCAAAGCGGATTGCGCGAATGGGTTCAGGAGCAGACGGCCCACCCGGTCGGCTATCTGGAACAGCTTTACACCTTTGCCGATCGCGATCGAAACAACGAAATTCTCGGCGGCCGCACGATTTCGATCAGCTATCTTGGGCTGGTGCGCGAGCAGGCGGCCCCCGGCGGCGGCATGCCTGGCTGGCACGGCTGGTACGAATATTTCCCTTGGGAGGATCATCGGGGCGGGCGACCGCCGATGCTGGATGATGTCGCCGCCCGTCTGACGGCCTGGATCGGTGACGATGCCATGCGGCGCGACCAGCGCCGCCGGCGGGCCGATTTTACTTTCGGATTGAATGGTGCTGCTTGGAACGAAGATCTCGTCCTGCAGCGTTATGAATTGCTCTACGAGGCGCATCTTGTCGCCGAGGCGGGCTGCGATCTCAAGCTCAATTTCGGTCGGTCCATGTTTGCAGATCATCGCCGTATCCTTGCGACGGGCATGGCGCGGCTCAGGGCTAAGATCAAATATCGGCCTGTGGTGTTCGAACTCATGCCCGAGAATTTCACGCTTCTGCAATTGCAGAAAACCGTGGAGGCGCTGGCAGGCCTGACCCTGCATAAACAGAACTTCCGTCGACTGATCGAGCAGCAGGAACTGGTCGAAGAGACCGGGGGGACAGAAAGCGAGACCGGCGGCCGTCCGGCCAAGCTCTTCCGCTTCCGTCGCGCCGTGCTCGAAGAACGCGAATTCGCTGGAACGAAATTACCACTCTCCCGCAATTGACATATGCTCACGTTGAGAATATCTATTTGCTCATGATATACTCAAAATGAGTATAATAAGGAGCCGGCCATGAATCTTCCCGTATCCGCATCTTCCCTTTACGATCGCGTCAGCCGCGTCATTCCCAAAGCTGAATGGCTGACTTTTCAGGATGACGTCGAGGCGATCCTCGAATTGAAGCGGCGGCACAATGCCGTCATTCTCGCTCACAACTATCAGACGCCGGAAATCTTCCATGGCGTCGCCGATATCGTCGGCGATAGCCTCGCGCTTGCGCGGAAGGCGGTGGAGGTCAATGCCGATATCATCGTCCTGGCCGGTGTGCATTTCATGGCCGAGACGGCCAAGCTGCTGAACCCGGAAAAGACGGTTCTGATCCCGGATATGGAGGCGGGCTGCTCGCTGGCGGAATCGATCACGCCGGAAGATATCGCGCTGCTGCGTCAGGCTCATCCGGGCGTTCCGGTGGTCACCTATGTCAACACGTCGGCAGCCGTAAAAGCGGCGTCAGATATCTGCTGCACTTCGGGCAATGCCCGGCAGGTGGTGGAATCGCTCGGCGTGCCGAAGGTGCTGATGCTGCCGGACGAATATCTGGCGCGCAACGTCGCACGCGAAACCAATGTCGAGCTCATCGCCTGGCATGGGCATTGCGAAGTCCACGAGCTCTTCACCGCGGACGATATCCGCCAGCTTCGCGAGAATTATCCCGGCGTGACCGTACTGGCCCATCCGGAATGCCCGCCTGATGTCGTCGAAGCCGCCGATTTCGCCGGTTCTACCGCCGTCATGTCTGACTATGTCGGCAAGAAGCACCCGTCGCGTGTGGTGCTGCTCACCGAATGTTCGATGAGCGACAATGTCGCCGTGCATCACCCGGATGTCGAATTCATCCGGCCCTGCAATCTTTGCCCGCACATGAAGCGCATCACGCTTGGCAATATTCGCAAGGCCCTGGAAGAGGGGCGGCATGAGGTGACGATCGACCCGGCAATTGCCGCAGACGCCCGCCGCGCAGTGGAAAGGATGCTGGCGATATGAGCGAGATTCGTGAAGACTTGAGCGGCCGCATCGTCATCGTCGGCAGCGGCCTCGCCGGATTGATGACGGCGCTGACGCTGGCTCCCGAACCAACCGTGATTATTACCCGCGCCTTGATCGGCGCGGAGACCTCAAGTGCCTGGGCGCAAGGTGGCATCGCCGCCGGCATAGGTGAGGGCGACAGCGCGGCCCTGCATCTTGCCGATACGCTCGCTGCTGGCGATGGACTTTGCGATGCAAAGGTCGCGGCAAGGATCGTTGCAGAAGCCCCTGCGGCCATCGCGGCGCTGGAGCGCTTCGGCGTCGAGTTCGACCGCAACGATGCCGGCGAATTGTCACTCGGTCTCGAAGCTGCACATTCGCTTCGGCGTATCGTGCATTCCAAGGGCGATGGCTCGGGTGCCGCCATCGTTCGCGCACTTGCCGAGGCGGTCGCCCGCACGCCGTCGATCACAGTGCTCGAGGGCTATCAGGCGCAGCGGCTGCTGCTGGATGGGGATCGTGTCGCCGGCCTTTTGTGCCTGACCAGCAAGGGCAACGTCATCTTGCCGTCCTCCCGTATCGTCCTTGCCACGGGCGGCATCGGCGGCCTCTTCGATGCCACGACCAATCCGGTCGGCAATTTCGGGCAGGGGATTGCGCTTGCGGCACGGGCAGGGGCACGGCTTGCCGATATGGAATTCGTGCAATTCCATCCGACTGCGCTCGATAGTCGCAGGCGTCCGCTGGCGCTTGTCAGCGAAGCGGTTCGCGGCGAAGGCGCGCTCCTCGTCAATGAGAGCGGCGAGCGCTTCATGGCCGGTGTCGAAGGTGCCGAGCTTGCGCCGCGCGATGTGGTCGCACGCGCGATCAGCGCGGAAATCGCCCGCGGCGGTCGGGTCTTCCTCGATGCGCGAGGCGCGCTCGGCAATCGTTTTGCCACACGCTTTCCAGTCATCGAGGCCCTTTGCCACGAGGCAGGCGTCGATCCTGCGAGCGATCTCATCCCGGTGCGTCCGGCGGTCCACTATCATATGGGTGGCGTTGCGACCGACGAGAACGGCCGCAGTTCGGCTCCCGGCCTATGGGTGGTGGGCGAGGCGGCTTCCACCGGCCTGCACGGCGCCAACCGCCTTGCCAGCAACTCCCTGCTGGAGGCTGCGGTCATGGGTATGCGGGCGGCGCACGATATCGCCGGCACGGATGCAAGCCCCGCAAGATTGCAGAAGCAACTTCCCGAGACATTTGCGCCAGACCTGACGTTCGTCCGGCCGATCGCGTCGCGCCATCTCGGTGTGCTGCGCAACGCAGGTGCCATCCATGGTGCGATTGCCGCACTCCTGCCGCTTTGCGAGAGCGAAGGGCCAGCGACAGACCCCGCGCTGGTGGCCCTGCTGATCGCCGTCTTTGCGAGCCTCAGGACGGAGTCGCGCGGTGCCCATGCGCGCACCGATTTTCCGCTGAAACTGCAATATGCGCAGCGCCGCATGATGAACCTTTCCGACGCCTTGGATATTGCCAGGTCCGTCACCCCCTATTCGCTCGCAAGGAGTGCCTGACATGACGCTTGCTCCCCTCCCGCGCCTGATCGTTGAGCCACTGGTGCGCAATGCATTGGTCGAAGATCTCGGCCTCGCCGGCGACATCACATCTACGGCCGTCATCCCGGCGGAACATCGGTCCCGCGTTGCTATGGTCACCCGCCAGCCGGGCGTTATCGCAGGTCTCGACGCCGCTGAACTTGCCTTCCAGCTGGTCGATCCCACCATTGTCATGACCCGTCACGTGCCAGACGGTACCAAGGTGGAAGCGGGCGAGGTCATCGCGACGATCGAAGGGCCATCCCGCGGCCTGCTGACGGCGGAACGCACCGCGCTCAACTTCCTCGGTCATCTCTCTGGTATCGCCTCCGTGACGGCCGACGTCGCCGAGGCGATCGCAAGCACGAAGGCCTCGATCGTCTGCACGCGCAAGACGACACCTGGTCTTCGGGCGCTGGAAAAATACGCCGTGCGCGCCGGCGGCGGCATGAACCATCGCTTCGCGCTCTATGACGCGGTATTGATCAAGGACAATCACGTCGCCATTGCCGGAGGCATCACTGAAGCCATTCGCTGCGCCAAGGCGGGCGTGGGTCATATGGTCAAGATCGAGGTCGAGGTGGATACGCTGGAGCAACTTCGCGAAGCGATGCAGGAGGGCGTCGACGCCGTGTTGCTCGACAACATGACGCCGGATCAACTGCGCGAGGCGGTCGATATCGTCGGCGGCCGGGCCATCACCGAAGCCTCGGGCCGCATCACGCCGGCGACGGCTTCCGCAATCGCGGCCTCCGGCGTCGATCTCATCTCCGTTGGCTGGCTGACTCACAGTGCTCCGACGCTCGATATCGGGCTGGATTGGAAGGCAGCGGCCTGAGGTAGGGTAAGTTCCGCATTTTGGAGGGCCGGTAACGCGAGGTTACCGGCTCTCCAGCTTCCAGTTGGTCATTTACTTCATCAATGCGGATCGCACGTCGGTCAACGCAAAATCATCTCCGACATAGAGCAGAGGGGCTGAATGTCGTTTGGCAAGAGCATAGGCGAAGCAATCACCGAAATTCAGGCCGCCTCGCGTGCCGAAACCCTTGCCGTATTCCACACGGGCCTTCATCGCGGCTCGCGCGAGATCTTCATCTATCGAGGCAATCTCGATGCGGAATTCGGTTAAAAATTCATCCAGATCGGCAATCGCTTCATGCCGGTCTCCCTCTTTGATCCTGCCCGCCATGACTGTTCCGGCCTCGACGTAATTCACAGCCGATATGAGACGCTGAGCGTCCGTCTGAAGGGCCATCATGCAGTCTGGAGCTTCCGCCTCCTCGAACATGATCGCAATGATGGCAGACGCATCAACGATCATCATCGGGGGAAATCGAGGTCTTCAGCTGTGTCGCCGACCGCTTCATCCCATTCCTGTTTCGTGACGGGCCGGCGGTCGTAGCGGCTGGCGCGCCCGCGAACGAAATCTCTCATGCGGGCAATATAGTCGCCCTCCGCCTCCTGCTTGGCGCGCAGCCGTTCAAGCCGCTCGCGCATGGCCTGGGTAATGGCGTCGGTCATGGTTTCGCCGGTCAGGCGGGATAATTCCCGCGCCAGCCGATCCGCTTCTTCGGTCTTGATGCTCAACGCCATGGCCGCGATCTTTCTAGATGAGTGATCTAGATAGCACGCATATATCGCTTCTTCAATGCAAAAGGGTCCCGATCAAGTTGAGCCCGGTCAACACGTAAGCCAAATTGACTTCTTGATTCTGATGCGACCAAGCCTCTGTTCAGTTTTCACACAACGACCGGCACTTGCGCGCCGTCCATGCTGATCACGACGCCGGTGACATAGCTTGCTTTGGCCGAACTCAGGAAAGCAACGACATTGGCAATGTCGGCGGGGTCTGCCATGCGGCCGATCGGAATACGCTTCAGCGCATCGACTAGCGCCTCCTTCTCGGTCGAGCCGGAAGCCTTCGCGGCTGCTTTGAGACCCTCGGCGACTCGATCCGTTTCGGTGAGGCCGGGGTTGAGGCCGACGACGCGCACACCTTTGCCGGCATAGGCGTTAGCAAGCCCGACGCTCGCGAGCATCAGGGCGGCATTGGCCGATCCTCCGGCCAAATGGACGGGCGAGGCGACCTTGCCGCCGTTGCCGATGATATTGATGACGGTACCTGAGCCGCGTGTGCCCATGCGCTTGATGACGGGATCGATCACATTGATGTAGGAAAAGTATTTCGCATCCATCGCAGCGCGCCAGATGGCGGGCGTCAGCTTGTCGGCGGGCGTGCGCGCTGCGGCACCGGCGCTGTTGACGAGGATGTCGATCGGGCCGATTTCCGTTTCGACCTTGTTCACCACGGCAAGCGCCTGTTCATCGGAGATCAGGTCGGCGGCATAGCCGCGCGCACCAGGAAGCCGGGAAAGCGCGGCGTCGATATTCGACTGTGAGCGCGAGCAGATCGCAACCCGTGCACCTTCCTGCAGGAAGAGTTCAGCACAGGCGAAGCCGATGCCCTTGGAGCCGCCCGTGATCAGAACGACTTTATCCTTGAGGCCGAGGTCCATGGAATGTCTCCGGTATGATTTGCTTGGATCGCCAAGCTACGTCCCGAAATCACCACCGTACAGGGTCGCGGTCGTCACAGCTTGGTTACCGGAGCGCGATCTTATGAAAGACGCTTGGCCTTCAGCACGGAAACGGCCGTCTCGCTGTTATGGACATAATCGTTGGCATCAGGCTGACGCTGCACCAGGAGAATGAACAGCAGGTCGGTCAGCATCAGCTGTGCATCGCGGGCGGTAATCGCCGACGAGCGCACGCGATCCTCGTCGCCGACGGTATGGAGGCAGATATCGGCGACGCGGGCAAGCGGATTATCCTGCAGCCCGGTGACGGCAATGACGGTTGCCTGGCGCTGGCTTGCCAGCTCCGCAATCCGCAGTGTCTCGATGCTGGCGCCGGAATAGGACAGCGCAAAGAGCAGGTCGTCAGGCCCAAGCGTCGATGCATTGGCCATCTGCACATGGCTGTCGCTGTCATGCAGCACGTTACGGCCGAGCTTCATCAGCTTATAGGAAAAGTCGCGCGCGACCAGCGACGAGGCGCCGACCCCGGCCAGATGGATGCGCCGGGCATCATGAAGCGCCTCGAGCGCCTTTTCGATATCGGCTTCGTTGTTGACGGAAATGGTCTGCTGCATGGCCTGCATCTTGCTGCCGAGCAGCTTCTGCAGGATTGTGAGATAGCCGTCGCCCACTTCGATCGTGCCGTGGATCATGCCGGCCGGCGCCTGCCATTCCTGCGCTTTCGCCTCGCTGACGGCCAGCTTCAGCTCTTGATAGCCGGCATAGCCGAGTTTCTGGCTGAATTTCACGACGCTCGACTGGCTGCGGCCCGTTTCAACAGCAAGTGCTGCGGAAGAAAGGCGCAGCATCTGGTCGGGATTGTCGATGATGAACTGACCGATCTGGCGATCGGCGGGGGCCATGCTTTCCAGCTGCGCGCTGATTTTCTTTAAGATCGACATTTGTCCCTTCGAGCCGTCAAGGCCGCTTTACCCACCCACACGAGCGCACCAAAAATAGCATCCGGTTCAAGCTCGGCAATCTCGCTTCGTGCGATCGGACGTTATCACAGCAGGTTGGAATAAAAAATTCCAAATCTGGTTGACAGCATGGAATGACCGATTAGTCTTTGGGGGAAACGCGTGAAGGACTCGTGGCGTCCTTACCTTTTCCTCGACGGATTTTCATCATGGACAGACTTCGCATCTCCGGCGGCAGACGGTTGCAGGGCGCGGTGACCATCGCGGGTGCCAAGAACGCCGCCTTGCCGCAGATCGCCGCAGCGCTTTTGAGCCCGCATCCGCTGGAGCTCACGAACCTGCCCGCCGTCAGCGACGTCGAGAATATGCTCGGCGTTATTGCGCTGCACGGCGCCAAAATCACTCGCGGGCCGCACGGCACAACGATCGATGCGAGCGAAATCGTCTCGAAAGAGACGTCCTACGATACGGTCAGGCGCATGCGGGCGACCGTTCTTGTGCTGGCGCCGCTGCTAGCCCGCTTCGGCCATGCGCGTGTTTCCCTTCCGGGCGGCTGCGCCATCGGAGCCCGGCCCGTCGATATGCATATCAAGGCGCTGGCGACTTTGGGCGCCGATATCGCGATCGAAAGCGGCCTGATCGTCGCCTCGGCGCCGAATGGGCTGAAGGGCGCGCGGATCGTGCTGAGCTCCCCATCCGTCGGCGCGACGGAGACGGCCATAATGGCCGCCTGCGCGGCCAAGGGCGAAACCGAGATCCTGAATGCCGCCCGTGAGCCGGAGGTGGCTGATCTCGCGGCTTGTCTTTGCGCCATGGGTGCGCGGATCGAAGGAGCCGGCACACATCGTATTCTCATCGACGGCGACACCAGCTGGCGCCCTGCCAAGCATCACGGTATTCCCGACCGAATCGAGGCGGGAACCTATGCCGTAGCGGCTGCGATCACCGGCGGCCAGCTCGAGCTCATTCATGCGCGGTTGGAAAATCTGGCCTCGGTCGTCCAGGCGCTCGAAGCCATGGGTGTCAGCGTCTGGCCCAGCGACCGAGGCCTTGTCGTCTCCAGGGATGGCCCACTCAAGGGAGCCGATATCACCACCGAACCCTATCCGGGTTTTCCAACTGATCTGCAGGCGCAGTTCATGGCTCTGGCCTGCTGCGCCGAAGGCGCGTCGTTGATCCGCGAAACGGTATTCGAAAACCGTTTCATGCATGTGCCGGAGCTGACGCGGCTCGGCGCCAACATCACCCTGCAGGGCACGACGGCACTGGTGCGCGGCGGGGCGCCGCTCAAGGGCGCGCAGGTGATGGCGACGGACCTCAGGGCATCCGTGTCGCTGGTTCTCGCCGCCCTCGTGTCCAAGGGCGAAACCATCGTCAACCGCGTCTATCATCTTGATCGTGGCTATGAGCAGCTTGATCGCAAATTGCGTCTCTGCGGTGCCGATATCGAACGGCTGACATCATGACCGCCCCATCGGAAAACGCTCCCTATTTCCTCGGCATCGATGGCGGTGGCACCGGCTGCCGGGCTCGCATCGAGGATGTCGAGGGCACGGTTTTAGGGCAGGGATTGTCCGGGCCGGCAACGACCCGGTTAGGGATTGACGAAGCGTGGGCATCGATTTCGCGCGCCTTCGATGCCGCTATCGAGGAGGCGGGGCTGAGTGCCTCCGATCTTGGGCGCATCCATGTCGGTGTCGGGTTGGCCGGGATCGGCCGCAAAGGCGCCCTTGCCGCGCTGAAGGCGATAGAACACCCCTTCGCCAGTATCGATTTCATCAGCGACGGGGAGGGCGCCTGCCTCGGCGCCCATTCCGGTCGCGATGGTGCCATCGTCATTGCCGGGACGGGCTCCATCGGGCTCGGTCTCGTCGAAGGCCGGCAATTGCGGGTCGGCGGCTATGGTTTTCCGATTTCGGATGAGGGTAGTGGCGCTTATCTCGGTCTGAAAGCGGTTCAGCTTGCACTGCGCGCGCATGACGGTCGCGAACAGAAGACCGCATTGCTGGCCGAAATCATGCAGCGCTTCCAGAACGATCCGATGGAGGCGGTCGCCTGGATGGACCGGGCTTCGGCCACGGACTACGCGGCTCTTGCGCCCATGGTCCTGCGACATGCCGATCAGGGCGATGCCGCCGCACGGCGAATCGTGCAAAGTGCGGCCGGCCATATCGATACGCTGGTTCGCACCCTGTTCGAAAAAGGTGCACCGCGCGTCTGCCTGCTCGGCGGTCTCGCAAGTCCACTTGAACCGTGGCTCTCGCCCGATGTACGCCGCCGCTTGAAACCCATCGATGGTGACGCCGTATCCGGTGCGATCATTCTGGCAAGACGAGCTGTTTGCGGTCGTACTGAATGATTGCGGGCATACAATAAACGTCTTTCTCTTCCCCCTTGATTCCGTCGACGGCAGGTCCTATTTTGACTATATATGGTCATTTTCGATTGAGGGCCGTGATGTCAACAATTAGCGTAGCAGAAGCAAAGGCAGGCTTTGCCAATCTGGTCGATGAAGCTGCCAATGGTGATTTTGTCACCATTACGCGCCACGGGAAGCCCGCTGCCGTACTTGTGTCGGTCGAAGCGGCAGAGGCCGCAAAGAAGGCTTTGGAGAAGCCAAAGCCGAATTTCGGGGATTTCCTGCTCACCTTTCCCGGTGGTGTCGATCTAGATCGAAACTCGTCAAAAATGAGGGACGTTGATCTGTGACAGGGTACCTGCTCGATACGAATATTATCAGCAGGTTTGCACCGGATAAGGTGCCGCCCTCCGATGCCATCCGGATCTGGTTCCACAGTCAGGGCGAAGCCGATGCGCTCTTTCTGTCGGCCATGTCTGTCTCGGAGACCGAAAAGGGAATACGCTCTCTTCATCGCCGTGGCGCGACTGAGCGAGCCAAGCGTCTCTCTGACTGGCTCAATTTCATCATGGACAGTTTCAGTGATCGTATCCTACCCATGGATACGGTGGTTGCGCGGATCGTCGGCGCTCTGGAAGACGATGCCCTGAGCAAGGGTCACAATCCCGGCCTCGGCGACATTATCATTGCAGCGACGGCGCGGGCTTATGACCTGACCGTCATTACCGAGAACTTGCGGCACTTCCAGCCGCTCGATGTATCGGCTGATCTTCCGGCGGTTTTCAGATCGGAATGATCGCTATCTCCACAATGAATAGCAACCAGCGCGACGATGGCGACCTCCTCTACGATTAAGCTGACCGAGCCGCAGCGCTAGCTAACGCAGTCGGCAAATTACACATGCCGCTGTGTGCTGCCTCGCATAATCGCAGTGGTGAATTTGCGTGGCAGAAGTGGAATATTTTATTCCTTTGTAGATTGACGAAAGGAATAATCAGACATAGTGTTAACCAAGGTAAACAGGGAGTGGGCAGGAAGCGAAGCCGAAAAAGGCCGTCCGAGCCCAGGCTGAATTTGATCGGCCGTCTGACTGAAAGCCGACCCTTGCTGCGGTGTGTTCGATATTAGAATGATCGAACTTGCCCCTGCGAGCTATTGATATCGAAGCGTTATTTCGCGAGCAGGCCCATGACAGAACAGACGTTGATATCCGAACTGGAACAATTGGTTTCCGAAGGGCGCAATCCGAATACGATGCATATCGATCTATTGCCGACTTTCGATATCTTGCGTGAAATCAATTATGAGGATCAGACGGTGCCTCTCGCCGTCGAGAAGGTCATTCCGGCGATTGCCGCCGCCGTCAATCAGATCGTCGCCGCCTTCCAGAAGGGCGGACGGCTGATCTATATGGGGGCCGGCACCAGCGGCCGTCTCGGCGTTCTGGATGCCTCCGAATGCCCGCCCACCTTCAGCGTGCCGCCGGATATGGTCATCGGATTGATTGCGGGCGGCCCGGATGCGCTGCGCCGTTCGATCGAAGGCGCGGAGGACGATCCGGTACAGGGGCGTCAGGCGCTGGAAGAGATCAATCTCACCAAGGATGATGTGGTCGTCGGCATCGCCGTCAGCGGCCGCACACCCTATGTGATCGGCGGCCTGAACTATGCCAAGAGCATTGGCGCTTTCACGGTCGCACTATCCTGCAATCCCAATTCCATCATCGCCGGCATCGCTGATCTGGCGATCTCGCCTGTTGTCGGCCCGGAAATCCTGACCGGCTCGACCCGTCTGAAATCCGGCACGGCACAGAAACTCATTCTCAACATGCTGACGACGGCGAGCATGATCCGCATCGGCAAGAGCTATCAGAACCTGATGGTCGACGTCAGCGCCAGCAACAAGAAGCTGGTGGCGCGCGCTTCGCGCATCGTCATGCAGGCGACCGGCTGTACGCAGCAGGAAGCGCGCCGTGTGCTCGACCTGACCGGCAATGACGTCAAGCTAGCCATTCTCATGGAAATTACCGGGATGGGCATTGAAGAAGCCCGCGTGGCATTGCAAAACGCTGATGGATTCCTGCGCAAGGCCATCAACGCCAGGACTGCTTGAGACAACCGTCGCAGCTAACCGCGACGGCAATCAATGGCCAAAATCGGCCGGGGACATTTAAAAAATTTGGAGGACTGAAAGTGGAAGGGAATTTTGGAAAGAAGCTGATTTCAGGCGTGGCGCTGGTCGTGGGGATCGGTCTGGCGACGGTTGCGATGCCTGTGGAGGCAGCGACGTTGCGCATGGCATGGTCGCAGGACGCAACCGGTCTCGATCCGCATAAGCAGACCGCCTTCTCCTCCATCCGCCTGCTGGAGCTGATCTATGAGCCGCTGGTTCGCCTGGACGGCAATCTGCAGATCGTGCCCGGTGTCGCTGAAAGCTGGCAGTTCTCGCCCGACGGCAAGCAGTTGACCTTCAAGCTCAACGCAAAGGCCAAATTCCAGAACGGCGCAGCCCTCACGTCGGCCGACGTCAAGGCTTCCTTTCAGCGCATTCTCGATCAGGCGACCGGTGCCGTCGCCCGCGCGAACTTCCTGTCGATCGCAAGTATCGATACGCCCGATGCCACAACCGTCGTCTTCAACCTGTCGCAGCCCGACGTCCCGCTTCTGACGGCCATGACGAGCCTCAACGCTGCCATCGTACCGGCAAGCGAGATTTCCGCCGGCACTATCGGCACCAAGGCGACCGGTTCCGGGCCCTTCAAGCTTGACAGCTGGGTTCCGAACGCCAAGGAAGTCTTGAGTGCCAATAAGGATTGGGCAGGCGGCGCCACCGGCGTCGACGGCATCAACATCAGCGTGCTGCCGGATGAAACCGCGATCCTTGCCTCGCTCCGCACCGGCCAGATCGATTTCGCGCTTCTGAACGATCCGCTCGTCGCAACGCTTGTGCCGAAGGAGTCGAAGCTGCAGCTCACCCGCACGCCGGTGCTCTCCTACAACGTTCTGCAGCTCAATCCCTCGCGCAAGCCGATGGATCAGTTGGCCGTGCGCCAGGCGATCTCGTGTGCCATCGACCGCAAGGATGTGATGGACACCGCAGCTCTCGGCGAAGGCAAGGTGACCGGGCCACTGACGATGCCGCTCTATGCGACCGATCCCAGCAAGCTCTTCTGCTACACGCGCGATATTGCCAAGGCGAAGAAGCTGATGGCCGATGCCGGCTTTGCCAACGGCTTTTCGGCGACTGTGATCGCCGCAACCGGCGAGCCGCCGACGGCCACGGCCGAGGCGCAGGTCATTCAGTCGCAGCTCGCCGAAATCGGCATCAAGCTCGATATCAAGGTGATGGAACTCAACGTCTATGTCGACACCTGGCTGAAGGGCAATTTCGACATGGCGGTGGCACTTAATGGCGGCAGTGCCGACCCTTATTCAATGTATAACCGTTACTGGACCAAGACCGGCAACCTGCAGAAGGTCGCCAACTATATCGATGATACGCTGGATAGCCTGATGCAGAAGGGCCGCGCCGAAACCGATCCGACCAAGCGCAAGGAGATCTTCGCCGAGTTCGAAAAGCATCTTGCCGAAGTCTCGCCCTGGATCTGGCTCTATACGGCCTACGGCTACACGGCCGAGCAAAAGAACGTCGAAGGCTTCGTGCCGACGCCGACCGGCTCGCTGTTCGGTCTGAGCAAGGTTTCGATTAAGTAACGACGATCGGGAGCTAGAGCATTTCCTTTTCAAATGACATCATGGAAGTGCTCTATCTCTTTGTTTTTACGCAATTTCGGCCGTAAATTTACGTCTTGGTTCAGCTGAAATTGTTCTAGAGGAATTATAATGTCGTATCTGACGCGCCGGTTGATGACATTCCCGCTGATCATGCTGGGCGTGTCCATCTTCGTCTTCGTCGCCATCCGGCTGGTGCCGGGCGATGCGATCACGGCGATGCTCGGAACCAATGCGGGCCTGCTGACGCCGGAACAGCGGCAGGCCCTTGCTGCCTATTTCGGCATCGACCAGTCCTGGCCGATCCAGTACTGGCATTGGCTGCTCGGTGTATTCCAAGGCAATCTCGGCATATCCGTCACCTACGGAAAACCAGTGCTCGACATCATCCTGGAGCGCTTTCCGCTGACGCTCGAGCTTGCTTTGCTTTCCATGGTGATCGCGCTTGCCGTCGGCCTGCCGGCGGGCGTCTTTGCCGCCACCCGCAATGAAAAACTGTCCGATCTTGCGGTGCGCATCGTCGCCATGGTCGGGCAGTCCACGCCGAACTTCGTTCTCGGGCTGCTGCTGATCTATGCCTTGTCGGCGGGATTTGGCGTGTTGCCGACTATGGGCGCCTTCACACCCCTTTGGGAGAACCCGCTCGAAAATCTCGGCCAGATGATCCTGCCCGCGCTGACGCTCGGTTTTGCTTTCGCCGCGTCGGTGACGCGCGTGGTGCGCTCCGCCATGCTCGATGTCCTGAGCGATGATTATGTCCGCACCGCCCGCAGCCGTGGCGTGCCGGCGCGCGGCGTCATCTGGCGGCATGCTTTGCCGAATGCATTGATCCCGGTGGTGACCCTGAGCGGCGTCGAATTTGGCTATCTGCTTGGCGGTGCTGTCCTGGTCGAGCAGATCTATGCCCTGCCCGGGCTGGGGCGCATGGTGCTCGATGCCATCCTGCAGCGTGACTATGCGCTGGTGCAGGGAAGCGTGCTGTTCATTGCCTTCAACTTCATGATCGTCAATCTGCTTGTCGATCTCGCCTATGTCGCGCTCGATCCGCGCGTTCGGCTGGGAGAAGGCTGATGCGGATCATCAGAGCCATCTTCGGACATATGAGCGGGCGGATCGGCGGCGTCATCGTCCTCATCTATATCTTGCTTGCCATCCTCGGCACGCTCGGGGTCACGCCGCACGATCCACTGACGCAGAATAGGATCGACAGGCTGCATCCGCCGAGCCTCACCTATTGGATGGGCACGGATCTCTTCGGCCGCGATGTCGCAAGTCGGTTAATGCACGGTATCGGCGAATCCTTCACCGTCGCCTTCTTTTCCGTCGCCGTTGCTACCCTGATCGGCACCGTGCTTGGCTTAACCGCCGCCTGGTCTGGCAAGCGCTGGGATGGCGTCATCATGCGTACCATGGATGTGCTTCTCGCTTTCCCTGCGATCCTGCTCGCGTTGCTCATCATCGCCATCGTTGGCCCCGGTACCTGGACAAGCGTTGCCGCAATCGCGATCGTCTATACGCCGATCTTCACCCGCGTCGTGCGCGGCCCGGCTCTTTCCTTGAAAGGACGCGATTTCGTCGATGCCGCCCGCACCTTCGGCAGCAGCCGTTCCTATATCCTGACGCGGCATCTTCTGCTCAATCTCGTCGCACCCTTGACCGTGCAGGTGACGCTGGCGCTTGCCTGGTCGCTGCTGACGGAAGCGGGCCTCAGCTTCCTCGGCCTGGGAACGCAGCCGCCGTCCTCTTCGCTTGGCCTGATGCTGAGCGACAGTCGCAATCTTATGGAAACGGCGCCTTGGCTGCTGATCTTCCCTGGCGTGACCATCATGATCTCCATCCTCGGCTTCAACCTGCTCGGCGATGCCCTGCGCGATATCCTTGATCCGAAGATGCGGAGGGCGACGGTATGACACCGCTTCTTTCTGTCTCTGATCTCAGCGTCGGCTTCGGACGCAACCCGGAGACCAAGCCCATCGTTCGCGGTGTCAGCTTCGATCTTGATGCCGGCGAGACGCTGGCAATCGTCGGCGAAAGCGGCTCGGGCAAGTCGGTCACCGCACTTTCGATCAATCGTCTCGTCGATTTCGGCGGTGGCCGCATCACCGGCGGCTCGATCCGCCTGAAACGTGCCGATAACAGCATCCTCGATCTGACCAAGGCGAGCGAAGCGGAACTGACGAAGATCCGTGGTGCCGAAATCGGCATGATCTTCCAGGAGCCAATGACCTCCCTCAACCCCGTCCTGACCATAGGTACGCAGATCGAGGAATCCTTCCGGCTGCATCGCGGCCTGACGGGGAGTCAGGCGAAAGCGGCGGCCAGGGACGCCTTGGATCGCGTGCGCATTCCGGATGCCGCGCGGCGCTTGACCTATTGCCCGAACCAGCTTTCCGGCGGTATGCTCCAGCGCGTGATGATTGCAACCGCGCTTGCTTGCAATCCACGTCTTCTGATTGCTGACGAGCCGACGACGGCGCTCGATGTCACCGTACAGGCGCAGATCATGGCGCTCCTTGCCGAATTGAAACGCGAAACCGGCATGTCGATGATCTTCATCACGCATGATATCGGCCTCGTCGCCGGTATTGCCGATAAGGTGATGGTGATGCAGGCAGGCCAGGCGGTTGAGCAGGGCGAGCTTAATCAGATCCTCGATCATCCAACCCATCCCTATACCCGCCATCTGCTGCATTCGGTTCCCCATTTTTCGTCCGGACAGGCGGCACGCGCCGATTTTCAACGGGACGAGGTGTCGTCCCAGCCGGCATTGAAGGTCGATGGCTTGACCGTCCGTTTTCCGGTCAAGGGCGGCCTCCTTCGGCGGTCGAGCGGCGCCGTTCATGCCGTCGAAGGCGTTGGTTTTGACCTGATGCCGGGCGAGACACTGGCAATCGTCGGCGAGAGCGGATCGGGTAAATCCACCACAGCCCGCGCGATCCTCGGATTGGTGAAATCGACCCGCGGCACCTTTACGACGAATAGCGGCAAGGCGGCGGATCGCACGAGCGCGGTGCAAATGGTTTTCCAGAACCCATACGCTTCGCTCAATCCGAGACTGCGCATCGATAGCATCCTTGCCGAACCGGTGATCGCCGCGGGCGCGCGGGTTTCCGCCGAAACCCGCGAGCGAATGGTCATGCTGCTCAAGCGCGTAGGCTTGCCAGAAAACGCGCTGGAGCGCTATCCGCACGAATTTTCCGGGGGCCAGCGGCAAAGACTATGTATTGCGCGCGCTTTAATGCTGAATCCGTCAGTGCTTGTGCTGGATGAAGCTGTGTCCGCGCTCGACGTATCCGTTCAAGCTCAGGTTCTCGAATTGCTGATCGAACTTCAGCGCGAATACGGGCTCGCCTATCTGTTCATCTCGCACGACATGGCTGTCGTGGAGCGCATCGCCCATCGCATCGCAGTGATCTATGCCGGGCAGATCGTCGAGATCGGTGATGCCGCCTCGGTCTTGTCGGAACCCAAGCATTCCTATACCAGGCGGTTGATCTCGGCGGTCCCGACGGTTGCGCGGCGGAGGGAAAACTTCACGCTCGACACTCGTCAGGTTCCGTCCCTGGTGCGCCCCTTGGGCTTCGAGCCGGCCATTCCCGAGTGGCGCCGCTTTGCGCCGGATCACATCGCGCTGGCAGAAGCCTGAGCGGGCCGAGGAGAAGCGAGATGGCAGCGAGGGGGAGCATGCAGTTTCAAGAGCGTTTCGATCGGGCCTTCGCGCCGATCGAGCAGTCGGTTGCGGCGGCGCGCATCCCCGGCGGTGTGCTTGGCATTGTCGATCTCGACGGTATCAGACAGGTCCGCGCCGTCGGTTCGGCGCAGAAGGTGCCTGATGTCAGGCCGATGCTTCCAGATACCTGGTTCGACCTTGCATCCCTCACAAAAGTCATTTTCACCACACCGCGTATTCTTGCTCTGGCAGAGGCCGGCACGATCGACCTCGATGCTCCCTTGATCGAACTCCTGCCCGATCTGCGCCAGTATAGTGCCGAGGCCTGGGAGCGAAAGGTAACATTCCGCCAATGCCTCGGCCATCAGACGCCGTTCCCGGCGGTCGAGCCGATCTACACCTATGGCCGCGACCCAGAGCTTCTGCGCGCCTTCATCCTGCAGCGCGAATGGCGCGCCGGGCCGCCCGTCTATTCCGACATTAACTTCATTCTGCTTGGCCTCGCGCTGGAGCGGCTGAATGGGAAGACAATCCGCGCCATGGATCCCGGGCCGGGATTTGCCTTCTCCGCGCCGCCGGAATTAGCTGCTGCAACGGAAGACTGCACCTGGCGTCACCGTGTTCTGTCGGGCGAGGTCCATGACGACAATTGTTCGGCATTGCAGGGTGCCGGCCATGCCGGCTTGTTCGGAACGGCGGATGCGATCCTCGACTTCGCAAAGGGGCTGCTGGATGGCAACGGCGCACCGGCCCGCTCGATCACCCTGATGCGAACACCGCTTTCGGCAACGCGGACCCATGGCTGGGAACGGCCCCATGACGGTTGGCATGGCGGTGCTCTCTGCTCGTCCGGCACGATCGGTCATACGGGGTTTACCGGCGTGGCCCTCTGGGTCGACTTCGACAAGGGCCGAGCCTGGACCCTTCTTACCAACCGCATTCACCCGACGCGCCACTTCGACAGCGGCATTCTGGCGCTCCGTCAGGCCGTCAGCGATCTCGTCAACGCAGCATAGGAGTCTGACCATGGAACCAATCTGGGCAGTCGGTCTGATGACCGGAACCGTCCTCGACGGCAATATCGATGTCGCCATGCTGAAGACGGACGGCGAGCGCGTCGAGGAATTCGGCCCCTATGTTTTGGCCCCTTATCCCAGCTGGATTCGAGAACTGCTGGAAGAGACGCTGCGGCAGGCGCGCGCATGGAATTTCGAAGGACCTGAACCGGCGATCTTCAAGGCGGCCGAGGAAGCCTTGACGCGAGCACAGTCGGAAGCCGTGAAGGAACTCGTGGAAAGCAACGGCATGACGATGGCAGACATCGGCGTCGTCGGCTTCCATGGCCAGACCGTCTTGCATCGCGCGCCGCAGAAGGACCGGCTGGGGCAGACGCGCCAGCTTGGCGATGGCGAGCTGATGCGGTCCATTCTCGGCACCAAGATCGCCTATGATTTCCGCTCGGCCGACATGCGCGCCGGCGGCCAGGGCGCGCCGCTTGCTGCTGCCTATCATACCGCGCTGCTGCGCGGGGCGGGTGCAGCAGGAGAGGCGGCCATTCTCAATCTCGGCGGCGTTGCGAATGTCACATGGTGGGATGGAGAGGGCAATTTCGTTGCTTTCGATACCGGCCCGGCCAATGCGCCGCTCAACGATTTCATCAAGTCGCACGGGCTTGGCGAGATGGACCGCGACGGTGCGCTTGGAGCTGCCGGCAAGGTCGATGAGGCACGGCTCGAGCGGCTGCTGCAGCACCCCTATATGACTGCACCCTATCCGAAATCGCTGGATCGTTTCGATTTCGGTGCCGCCATGGCAGATGGCCTCGGCCCGGAAGATGGCGCCGCCACGCTTTCGGCCTTCACGGCAAGCGCCGTCGGCAAGGCGCTGGACCTGCTGCCGCGCAGGCCCACTAAGGTCGTCGTCAGCGGCGGCGGCCGACACAATCCGACGATCATGTCGATGCTGAAGAGCCGGGCCGGCGTCGAGCCGATCTTTGCCGAGGATCTCGGCTGGCGCGGCGATGCTGTCGAGGCCGAATGCTTTGCCTTTCTCGCCGTACGCGTTCTGCGTGGCCTGCCGATCAGCTTTCCTGGCACGACGGGCGTGCCGGCGCCGATGCGCGGCGGACGCCTTGCGGAGTAACAGCCTGCGCGTTGGCTGTCGCGCGAGAGGTTTTCGCTTCCGTCCATCGATGATATGAAGAGGCCGCGAATTTGCGATCGGTTGGTGTCGGACGGATATCGCTTAAATGGCAGGCAGGCATTACCGAGCAGGCTTCTTCGGCATCATCGTCGCTTTTGCGATCGCATTTTCCATTGACGGTTTTGCTTTCAGACCCGCGAGAGCTCAACCGGAATGGACTGTCGCACCACCTGTCTGCATTTCGGGGCCGCTGACGACGGAGACGGGCCAAACGCTGTGCCTGCGCAAGGACAGCTACAATCGCGATCTCTGCACCGCCATCGAATATTTCGCGCATGCCAACCGTCTGCCGCCGGATTATCTGGCACGGCTCGTCTGGCGCGAAAGCCTGTTTCGCTCCGATGCCGTCAGTCCCAAAGGCGCGCGCGGTATCGCGCAGTTCATGCCGGGAACAGCGAGGCTGCGTGGCGTGCGCGACAGCTACGATGCGCTTGAAGCGCTCGGCAAGGCGGCAACCTATCTCGATGAATTGCGGGGCCGCTTCGGCAATCTCGGGCTTGCGGCGGCTGCCTATAATGCCGGCGAGGGCGGTCTTGCCAATTTCCTGAATTCGGGCGGGCTTCCCTATGAGACGCGCAACTATGTGAGCGCGATCACCGCCCACAGTGTCGAAGAATGGCGCGATGATCCGCCAGATATAGCAGCCCCCGTGCTGGATAAGAGCAAGCCGTTTGTCGATTCCTGCGTCGCCCTTGCTCAGAGCCGACGCCTGAAACCCATTCCGTTGGAGCAGGAGCGGCCGTGGGCGCCCTGGGGTGCGCAATTGGCCGAGCATTTTCAGCTGGATGCCGCTCGCCGTCTGTTTACCGCAAATATCCGGAAGCTGCCGTCACCGCTGAATTTGGAGAAGCCGTTGATCGTGCGGCAGCGCAATGCCGACTTCGGTCGCCGGGTCCGTTATGCGGCGCGCATTCCGCGGCAAACGCGGGAGGAAGCGGATGCCGTTTGCACGCAGGTCCGGCAGCAGGGCGGCAGTTGCCTGGTTTTTAAGAACTGAGTTTGGGGCGCGTCAATACCTGCGTCATTTGCGGCCGGCGCGTATCGATTGTTTTGTCAAGTGCCTATTGGTAGCGCTTTACTCTCTCCTGCCGCCCGCTTATTCGTTAGAGATCGGCATTTGGGAGGAAGCCGTTTGGGTAGCCAAAGGAGCGTATGATGACGCAGAAGCGTGAAGTCCCCGGTATCCGTCCCTATAATAGCCCAGCTGGCGGTTGGGGAGCCCTGAAGGCAACCGCCAAGGCGGTTCGCGACCAGATGGATGTCACCGAGGCGCCGGGCCTTCTCCTGCGCACCAACAAGCCCACGGGCTTCGATTGCCCTGGCTGTGCCTGGCCCGACAAGGAACACACCTCCACCTTCCAGTTCTGTGAAAACGGCGCCAAGGCGGTCACCTGGGAAGCGACGAACAAGCGCGTGACGCCGGAATTCTTCGCCGAACATACGGTCAGCGAGCTTTTGACCTGGAGCGATTATGAGCTCGAAAATGCCGGCCGGTTGACCCATCCGATGGTCTACGACCACGCATCCGATACCTACCGGTCGATTGCCTGGGAAGACGCCTTTGCCCGCATCGGCGACGTCATGCGCAGCCAGCCCGATCCGGATATGGTCGAGTTCTACACATCCGGCCGTGCCTCCAACGAAGCGGCCTTCCTCTTCCAGATCTTCGCGCGTGAATACGGCACCAACAATTTCCCCGATTGCTCGAACATGTGCCATGAGGCGACCAGCGTCGGCCTGCCGCAATCGATCGGCATTGGCAAGGGCACCGTCTCGCTCGACGACTTCGATGAATGCGATCTGATCATCTCCATGGGGCACAATCCCGGCACAAATCATCCGCGCATGATGGGTACGTTGCATGGATGCTCGCGCCGCGGCGTGCCGATCATTGTCTTCAACCCGCTGAAGGAGCGGGCGTTGGAGCGTTTTGCCGATCCGCAGGATCCGATCGAGATGGGAACCTTCAGCTCGACCCGAATCGCGTCGTCCTATTATCAGGTGAAGATCGGCGGCGATGCCGCCGCGCTCAAGGGAATCATGAAAGCGGTTCTGGCGCTGGCCGAAACATCACCTGAAGTCCTCGATCATGCCTTCATCGCCGAACACACCACCGGCTTCGAAGCCCTTGTTGCCGATATTAACCGGACTGAGTGGGCCGATATCGAGCGGGTCTCCGGGCTCGCCCGCGCTGATCTGGAACGAGTAGCGGAGATCTATGCCAAGTCGAAGGCCACGATCGTCGCCTACGGAATGGGCATCACCCAGCATGCCAAGGGAACCGCGAATGTGCAGCAGATCGCCAATCTCTTGTTGCTACGCGGCAATTTCGGCAGGCCTGGTGCCGGCATCTGCCCGCTGCGCGGCCATTCCAACGTCCAAGGCAATCGCACCGTCGGAATTACCGAGAAGCCGACGCCGGCTTTGATCGAGGGCATCGAACGTGCCTTTGGCTTCACCGCGCCGGCTCATCATGGTCACGATGCCGTCGCCGCCATGCAGGCTATGGCGGAAGGGCGCTCCAAGGTGCTCATCTGCCTCGGCGGCAATTTCTCGATCGCGCTTCCCGATCCGGAACTCTGCGCGCAGGCGATGCGCAAGCTCGATCTCGCCGTTCACATGAATACCAAGCTCAATCGCTCCAATCTGCTTATTGGTAAGGAATCCTTCCTGTTCCCCGTACTTGGCCGCACTGAACAAGACGTTCAGGCTACCGGTGCGCAATCGGTGACGATCGAAGATTCGATGTCGATGGTACATGCGTCGCGCGGACGGCTGAAACCGGCCTCCGACCAGCTGCGTTCGGAACCTGCGATCGTCGCGGGAATAGCGCAGGCGACCCTGCCGAACAGCAAGGTTGCCTGGATGGAGCTCATCACCGACTACGATCTGATCCGCGACAAGATCGAAATCGTCTATCCGGATTTCGCCGACTATAACGAGCGCATCCGCGTGCCGGGTGGCTTTCGCCTGCCGATCGGACCGACCGAGCGCGTCTGGAAGACGCCGTCCGGCAAGGCAGAATTCAAGCTCTTTGATGGTCTGAACGAAGATATCTCGCTTTCGGATGGAACTATCCTCAAGCTCGCTACAATCCGCAGCCACGACCAGTACAATACGACGATCTATGGGCTCGATGACCGCTATCGTGGCGTCTTCGGCCGCCGCGACATCCTGTTCATGAACGACAAGGATCTGAAAGCAAAGGGCCTGGAGCACGGCGATCTGGTCGAGATCGAAACGGCGCTCCCATCGGGTGCCAAGCGATTGCTGAAGCTGACGGCGATTTCCTACGATATTTCCGAGGGCTCCGTCGCTGCTTATTACCCGGAGGCAAATTGCCTGATCCCGATCGACTATCAGGACAAGGAAAGCGGCACGCCGTCGTATAAATCCGTTCCGGTGCGGGTCAGCAAGGCGGCATAGTTTCGTTTTGCCTTCTAGCCGTCTTTTGCCATCTTGATGGCTGACTATCCTGTGGCTATGTTAGTTGGAACAGGAGACAGATATGGCTGAACCACAACTATCCGTTCGCAGTGCTCGAGCACGTGACCTCGCGCATCGCCTTGCGCGGCGTGAAAACCGGACGATCGCCGATGTCGTCGAACGAGCATTGGAAGCCTATGAAATTCGCGAGGCTGGTCGCGAACCCGCATCGTCTTTCTATGCTCGAATGGCGATGAGGGATGATGATGATATCGACCTCGAATCCGTCATTCGCGATGGGCGTCAACCCAATCACGGTATTGATCTGTGATATTTCTGGACACGAATGTCATCTCCGAAACTTTCCGGAAACTGCCTGACGAGGCTGTGATATCGTGGCTTGGTCGGTATGATGCGGAGATAGCACTTTCCACTGTGGCTATTGCTGAAATCGCCTTTGGTATTCAAAAGATTGCTCCCGACCAGAGGGCTGCCCGGCTTGAGCAGAGATTATCTGAATGGCGCCATCGTTTCGCGGATCGGATCTTCGGTCTTACCGAAGAAGCCGCATTAGACTACGGCGAGCTAATGGGTGCAGCGAAGAGGCAAGGACGACCAATGTCGACGGCGGATGGCATGATTGCAGCCATCGCCCGCGTAAATGGCGGACGTTTGGCCACTCGCAATCTGTCCGACTTCCGTGAGACTGGGCTGGATCTGATATCTCCTTGGGAATTCTAGTCCGCTTGCAATGGTGACGACCTTTCCGGCATATGTGCGGTTGCTCGAGAAGACAGCTACCGCAGCCGTCCTCCCTGCTTGTCGAAATAGCGCCGACGTTCGGGCGGGCAATGCAGATGGAGCGTGTCGCCGCGCTCTATCTCCGGTCCGTCGCGATATTCAGCGATGATCGCCTGGCCGTCCTCTGTCTGGCAGTAGAGATAGCGTGTGCCGCCCAGATATTCGGTGACGTCGACCGTCACCCGCACGGCATCGTCGGCATTTGACGCGACGACGAAATGTTCAGGGCGCATGCCAAGCAGAATCGTTTCGCCCGCCGATGGCTTGGTCTGTGAAAGGTCAACCTTGATGCTGTCGTTTCCGACCTTTGCCGTCCCGTCATCCGACCATGTCGCGCCGATCATGTTCATCCTTGGCGAGCCGATGAAGCCGGCCACGAAACTGTTAGCCGGGTCTTCATAGACCTCGCGCGGAGTGCCGACCTGCTCGATCCGGCCGTCCCTCAGCACGACGATCTTGTCGGCGAGCGTCATCGCCTCGGTCTGGTCATGGGTGACATAGATCATCGTATTGCCGAGTTCCCGGTGAAGCCGGGCAATTTCAATGCGCATGGAGACGCGAAGTTCCGCGTCGAGGTTGGAGAGCGGCTCGTCGAAGAGAAAGACATCCGGCTCGCGAACGATGGCGCGGCCGATGGCGACACGCTGGCGCTGGCCGCCGGAAAGCTGTCCCGGGCGGCGGTCGAGGAGATGATCGATCTTGAGGATCGCGGCGGCGGAGCGCACGCGTCTTTCGATTTCGGATGCATCGGTCCGGGCCATTTTCAGCCCGAAACCGAGATTGTCGCGAACGCTCATATGCGGATAGAGCGCATAGGACTGGAAGACCATGGCGATGCCGCGCTCGGACGGATCGAGATCGGTGACGTCCCGGCCCTTGATGGCGATCTCACCGTCGGTCACCTCCTCCAGCCCGGCAATCATGCGCAGCAGCGTGGATTTGCCACAGCCGGAGGGGCCGACAAAGACGACGAAAGCGCCTTCCGGTATGTCGAGATCGATGCCATGAATGACCTCCAGCCCGCCGAAACTCTTGCGGACGCCGGTCAGGCGCATACCGTTCTTCGTCATGTCAGGCTCCGCGCTGCAGCTGATCGGCGCGGATCCAGACCAGCATCTCGCCCGGATCGCGATTGTCCCAGAGATGATAGGGCACGAAACGCGCGGTGGAGGCAGCGCTTTTCGGTGGTGTCGTCCGATAGAGATCGGAGCCCCAGTCGGCCTCATCGCGCATAACCGAAACATCGAGCGCTACCGCGCCCTCCAATGCGGCAATTTCCGTCGTCTTGGCGGAAGCCGGATCGCTGGAAAGCGAGATGCCGTTGAGGTCGTGACCATTGTCGGTGGTTTCGACGCAATAGACGAGCGGACCCCGCATCAGGGCCGCACGACCGGCGTCCTGGCGGACTTTCGGATTGGCAAACAGCGTGCGCGGGATGAGCGGAAGGGTGAGGTCGACGCTGTCGCCCGCCTTCCACTCGCGCTCGATACGGGCATAGCCATCGACAGTGATCGCTGCCAAATCGATCGATGCACCATTGATTGCAAGCGTCGCGCCCTCGGCCCATTCGGGGATGCGCAGCGATAGTGCGAATTTGGCTGCGCGATCGGGATTGACCTCGAAGCGAATGGCGCCATCCCAAGGATATCGCGTTTCCTGTGAGAGCTGCACGGTCACGCCGCCGGCAAGCGGCACGCGCGCCTTGCTCTCGCCGTAGAGATGGACGGCAATCTCATTGTCGGCCGCGGCGTACATGTAGGAGCCGACGGAGGCGAGAAGACGCGCGATATTGGGCGGGCAGCACGGGCAATGGTGCCAGATCCAACGGTGATGCTTGCCGGCGCTCTCCAGCGGATTTTCGTAGAAGAAGGTCTTACCGTCCTGCGATAGCCCGGCCATTGCACCGTTATAGAGCGCCACTTCCATGATGTCGGCATAACGGCGGTTCGGGCCGCGGCCGAGCATGCGGTTGGCCCAGAAGACCAGACCGACGGAGGCGCAGGTCTCGGCATAGGCGCTCTCGTTCGGCAGGTCGTAATAATCGGTGAAGCCTTCGTTCGAGGCAGCCGGCCCGATGCCGCCCGTCACATACATCTGCTTGGTCGTCAGGTCGTCCCAAAGCGTCTCGAGGGCCGAGGTCAGCGTATCATCGTTATATTCCGTGGCGATATCGGCCATGCCGGAATAGAGATACATGGCGCGCACGGCATGGCCGACGACCTTGGTCTGTTGGCGCACCGGCAGATGCGACTGGCTGTATTCGTAGGTCTTCTGCACGAAGTTCTTCGGGTCGCGGCCGTCGCGAAGCGCTTCCTCAGTGAAGAAATGCGGTTCCTGGCCACGCTCGTCGATGAAGTATTTCGCGAGATCGAGATATTTCGTCTCGCCGGTGACCCGGCCGAGCTTGACGAGCGCGAGCTCCACCTCTTCATGGCCGCAATAGCCGCGCAGCTGGCCTTCGCCATGCCCGAAGACGGTAATCATGTAATCGGCAAAACGGCTCATGATATCGAGCAGCTTGCGCTTGCCCGTTGCCTGGTAATAGGCGACGGCAGCCTCGATCAGATGGCCGGCACAATAGAGTTCGTGATGATCGCGCAAATTGGTCCAGCGGCGGCCTGGCTGGACGCGCTGGAACCAGGCGTTCAGATAGCCGTCCTCCTGCTGCAGCTTTTCATACATGTCGATGATGGCGTCCGCGCGCGCTTCCAGTTCGGCATTAGGGTGGCGATAGAGCGAATAGGCGATGGTTTCGATCGACTTGCCGAGATCACTGTCCCAGAACATCTGCGTCGAGCCTGACCAGGTCTGCAAGGGAATGACGATGCCGGGGCTTGGCTGGCTGACGTCGATGGCCTTGATCATGCCGGCCTCGACGCAGCGGTCGAGTAGCGTCGCTGCGGTGGAATTGCAGATGGCATCCTGGCGAGCACCGAAGAGCCCTCCAAGTTCGACATTCGGAACGGGCAGGGGGCGAAACTGGCGACTTTGCTTGTCAGACATGGCTTTGATCCGTTGTTGAAAGGGTTATTTCACGGCGCCGGCCATCAGCCCGCGCATGTAATAGCGTTGCAGAAGCAGAAAGACGATGACGCAGGGGATGGTCATGACGGCAATGCCGGCCTGGACCGCACCCCAGTTGACTGCACCGAGGCGACCGGTCCTGACGGCGATCATCAGCACCGGCAGCGTGAATTTCTCGTTGCTCGACAGGAGCACCAAGGCTGCCAGGAACTCGTTCCAGGCGTTAAGGAAGGCGAAGATCGCAACGGTTGCGACACCCGGCAGCACCAGCGGGAAGAGAACGCGGAAAAGAAGCTTCAGATCACGCGCGCCATCGATGCGCGCCGCCTCCTCGATTTCCTTCGGTACGGCGTCGAAGGCATTGCGCATCATGAAGACGGAAAAGGGAAGCTGCAGCGTCACATAGACGAGCGTCAACCCGATCAGCGAATTGTTGAGGCCGAGCCGTGCCAGAATGATGAAGAGCGGCGTCAGGATCGACTGGAAGGGGATCATCAGCGTTGCGATGATCAGAATGAATAGGGCGCCCTTGAAGGGGAAATGATAGCGCGAGAAGCCGTAGCCGGCGAGCAGGCTGACGATCACGGTCAGAAGCACCGTTGCGACGGAGACGAAGAGCGAGTTCAGCGTATGCTGGACGACCCCGGCGCCAAAGCCATCGAGCGAGCGATAGGCGTCGAAGCTGAAGCCGGTTGTCGGCCATGGCGGCAGCGGCGGCAGGCTGGCTTCAGTTCCATGCCGGAACGATGACAGCAGCGCGATCGCGAACGGCGCGAAGAAGAAGATGACGATGACGACGCCGATGCCGTGATAGCCGATGCTGCCCCGGAGCTTGCGCCTTGCGCGGCGCTCCTTTGCTGTAGTCATGGCTTGTCCTCCCCGACGCGCAGCAGCCAGAGCTGGACGATGCTGATCAGCACCAGGATGACGAGAAGCGCGATCGAGAGCGCCGCGCCATAGCCGAGATTGAAGGACACGAAGGACTGGTTGAAGATGTAGTAGACGACCGAAATCATGCGGTTCTGCGGGCCGCCTGATGTCATGATGTAGAACTGGTCGAAGGCGAGCACCGAGCCCGTGATGGAGATGATCAGCGCGAGCGCGATCGTGCGGCGCATTAGCGGCAGGGTCAGATGCCGGAAGCGCTGCCAGCGCCTCGCGCCATCGATGCGGGCCGCCTCGGTCAGCTCGGAGGGGATCGCCTGCAGGCCGGTCAGCAGAATGATCATGGTAAAGCCGGCGATCTTCCAGACCACCATGACGATGATCGTTGCGAAGGCCATGTCGAAATCGGCAAGCAGGTTCGGCCTCT
Organism: Rhizobium sp. AG207R; assembly: GCF_027109195.1. Taxonomy (NCBI): domain Bacteria; kingdom Pseudomonadati; phylum Pseudomonadota; class Alphaproteobacteria; order Hyphomicrobiales; family Rhizobiaceae; genus Rhizobium; species Rhizobium sp. AG207R. Next base: position 135,079 of record NZ_JAEPVT010000004.1, on the reverse strand, counting down.
TGTCGACAAGACCAAGCGCCAGCGCGACCGGCGCGAAGAAGCCGGCGTCGACATTGGCAAGCCAGACCCAGAGCAACGAAGCCGTTGCAAGTCCCACGACGACCGGAAGGAAGATGATCGTTCGGTAGAAGCCGACGAACGGCTTGTGCTTTTCGACGAAGAAGGCGAGCGGAAAGGCAACGGCGAAGATCGCGATGGTGACGATGACGGTGTAATAGGCGGTGAAGCGCAATGCTGCCATGAAGCGCATGTCGGAGATCATGCGGACATAGTTTCCAAAGCCAATCCATCGGGGATTGCCGAGCAATGGCCAGTTGTGGAAGCTCATCCAGACGGTAAAGACCACGGGCAGCACGAAGAAGACGATAACGAGCGCCATGGCCGGCGCGATGTAGAGAAACCCGTGCCAGCCGGCACGCTTTCGCCGTTTTCGCGGACGCGCGGTTGCGATAGCTCCAGGGCCAGCCATGGAATGCTCCCGATATTGCGATGGAGGGACCGGGGAGTATCGAAGCTCCCCGGCGTTCATGGGTCGATTATTGTTGGGCGTTGTCGATGATCGACTGCATCTCCGATTGGGCATTGGAGAATGCGCCATCGACATCGCTTCCGAAGATAGCCGCGTTGGTGAAGCCCGCCCAGGGACCGTTGGCGCTGTTGATCAGGTCGTTGAACTGCAGCGTATAGGGCGTCTTGGCGACAGCAATCGCCTTCAGGCCGACCTGCATGCGCGGATCCAGGCCCTGCAGCACCTGGTCGGCGATATCGCCGCGCGTCGGCAGGCTACCATATTTCGCCATGATCTTCTGTCCCTCAAGCGAATAGGTGTATTCGAGAAACTTTTTCACGGCATCGAGCTTCTTCGTGCCCTTGGATATGACGAAATTATCGCCGCCGGCAAAAGAGGACGGCTTGCCGTCGACGCCGGGGATCAGGGTCACGCCGAAGTGGATATCGGGATATTGCGTGATCAGCGTGCCGATCGAGAAGGCGCCGATGCTCTGCTGGCCGATCTTGCCGTTGCTGATGCTGAGGAAGTTGGCGCCGGTGTCACTTGCGGCACCCGCCGGCACCAGATCCTTCTTGACCATATTGCGGTATATATCGACCGCCTTGCGCATTTGCGGCGTGTCGAGCGTCGCCTTCTTGCCGTCTTCCGAGAGAATGTCGGCGCCGGCACCCCAGACAAGCGGCGTAAAGGTGAAGATCATGCAGCCGCCGCAGCCGCCGCCGGAGAAATAGAACCCGTAGGTATCGCTGCCGAGCGCGCGGATCTTTTCGGCATTGCTCGTGATCTCGTCCCAGCTGGTCGGCGCCTTTTCAGGGTCGAGGCCCGCCTTTTTGTAGAGATCCTTGTTCCAGGCAAAGACCGACGTCTCGACGGAGAGCGGCAAGCCATAGATGTGGCCGTCATAGGTGCCGAGCTTCACATGCGAGGGCGACAGCGAATTGAAATAGGGCAGGCTCTTTGCCCAGTCCGTCAGGTCCTCGAGTTGGCCGGCGGCAGCAAAGGCCGGTGTATAGATGAGGTCCATCGACAGGGCGTCGGGCGCCTGGCCGCCGGCAATGGCGGTCGCATATTTCTGCACGAGTTCGGCAAAAGGCACTTCGGTCAGCGTGACCTTGTCCTCATGGCCGGCATTATAGGCTTCGACGACCTTCTTGAAGGAATCGCCGATGCCGCTTCGCACCCACATGGAGATGTTTTCGGCGGATGCGGCGGATGCAAGCATTAGGGATATAAGGCCGGTGGCGGCCAGAAATCGCTTCATCATGTTCTCCTCCCATGGGGCTACTCCCATCAGCCCCTTTTCCTTTGATCAACGACCGGGGTTTCCCCCGCATGATTGCCGCACGATAAGCTCGCAGGGCAAAGTTCTGATGCCAGGTTCGACGCTGCGTCCTTCCGCAAGCGCGAGAACCGTCAGCCCGGCCTCACGGCCAAGGGCTTTAAGATTCATATCGACCGTCGTCAGCGGCGGCCGGGTCTGGGCGGCGACGATCTCCCAATTGTCGAAACCGACCACCGAGACATCCTCCGGCACCCGTACGCCGCGCTCACGAAGCGCATCGACGACTGCACGGGCAATCTGGTCGTTGCCGCAGAAGATCGCATCCGGCTTTGCTCCGGCCACGCTCCAGAGCTTTGCGACGGCCTCGTGTCCCCAGGCCTCGGACCACATGCCGAACATGACCGGCAGTTCGTCTCCGGCGAGGTCGCGATAGGCCTTGGCGCGCTCACGCACTGAAACGAAGCTTTCAGGACCGGTCACATGGGCAATCCGGCGTCGGCCAAGCCCCTGCAACCATTCTACAGCAAGGGCAGCCCCCTGATAGTCATCCGCGCAGAAGGTGACGCTTCCCGGCGCCCCTTCAGTGAAGGCATAAATCACGGGAATCGGCAGATTGGACAGATCCACCGGCAGGCGGCGGTCGATCCGCTTTCCCGAGGCGATAATGCCATCCACATGCTTGTCCAGCATCGCGTCCACATGAACCTTCCCAAGCGCCGGATCGTCCTCGATCGTGCAAAGAAAAACCGAGACGCCGTGATCGACGAGTGCCTCCGTGATGCCGGCCATGACCGGCAGCGTGAAACGTCCGTAGGTATCATTTGTCAGAAGACCGATCGTGAACGTGCGATTGCTGAGCAAACCCTTGGCCAAGGCATTCGGACGGAAGCCTATGTCGGCGGCAGCGCGCTTGACCCTCTCGCGGGTCTCGTTGCCCATGCGGCCGGTATTGTTCAAGGCCTTGGATGCCGTTGAAATGCTCACGCCTGCAGCCGCCGCAACGTCATGGATCGTTGCACGTCCGCTTTTCGCACGCTGATTTTCCAGATGTCTTCTCCCAGTCAGTTTTCGTGAGAAAAGCTTTTCTCACGGCGAGAGTCAATATGAGAAAAGCTTTTCTCAAAAATTTCTGTGCAGGAGAGAAGGAGGCCCGGAAGCTGGATGAGGGCCGCAGCGAATTTGCAGGTTACTGCAGAATGTGCGCCATGAAAACGAAGCGGCGGCTGAGACCCTGCGGGTCCCGACCGCCGCTTAAGTTCTAGATCGCTGTCAGCTTTAGCCGATTGTCATCAGGCTGGCATTGCCACCGGCCGCCGCGGTGTTGATCGACGTCGTTATTTCCTCGAGCAGCCAGTTGAGGCAATAGGCGTCGGGGTTCTTGGCAATGTCCTCGCTCGACGCTGCCTGTGTGAGAACCAGCGGGCCGGGGATAGCCGCGATTGTCTTGATCGCCTGCTGGACGCGTGCAGCATCACCTTCGATGAGAGCGCCGGCAAACGGTCCATCCGCTGTCCAGTCCTTTGTCCAGGAGATGCGGTTTGCGACCTGCGCAGGCAAGCCATGAAGCTCGCCCTGCAGGCCCGATGCAGCATCGATGACGATTGAATTGCCTGTCGCAAGGCCTGCGGCGATTTGGACATGCAGACCAAGTGCTGTCTGCGGAGCGAGCAGAATTCTCCCTCGCGGATGCAGCGCATAGAGGTTCAGCTCGCCAACCGGGCCTTGCAGTTCGGTATTGAAGCCGAGCGACGACTGGGCGGCGACGACACGAGCCTGTTTGGCCGCATTCCCAGTGCCCTTGCTTTCGAGCCAGGCGATGAACTGCTGTGCAGCCGGATCGGCCTGCACGGAGGCATCGCGCAACGGTTCGGTCGGGGAGGCGACAAGGCGGCGCAGGTACATTGGGCCGCCGGCTTTCGGCCCCGTGCCGGAAAGGCCACGTCCACCAAAGGGCTGGACGCCGACGACAGCGCCGATGGTATTGCGGTTGACGTAGAGATTGCCGGCACGGACGCGCTCCGTGACATGGGCGATCGTATCGTCAAGCCGGGTGTGCAGGCCGAAAGTCAGGCCGTAGCCGGAGGCATTGATATCGGCGATCAGCTTGTCCAGGTTCTTGCGTTGATAGCGCATGATATGAAGAACGGGACCAAAGACTTCCCGCTTCAGATCGCTCAGCTTCTTCAGCTCGATGATGGTGGGAGCAACGAAGGTGCCCTTGGCGGCGCTTTCGGGAAGGTCGAGCTGTTCGACATTGCAGCCAAGCTTGCGCATGCGTTCGATATGCTCGTCGATGCGGCGCCTGGCGTTGTCATCGATGACGGGGCCGATATCGACGGCGAGCCGATCGGTCCTGCCGACCGAGAGTTCGCGAAGAGCGCCGCGCAGCATGGCCAGCGTGCGATCGGCGACTTCATCCTGTAGGCAGAGGATGCGCAGGGCCGAGCAGCGCTGGCCGGCGCTGTCGAAGGCCGAGGCGATGACATCGCCGACGACCTGTTCGGCAAGCGCCGAGGAGTCGACGATCATGCCGTTCTGCCCGCCGGTTTCGGCAATTAAGGGAATCGGTTTACCGAATTTGGAAAGCCGTTCGGCCAGCTGAGCCTGGATCAGGCGGGCAACTTCCGTGGAACCGGTGAACATGACGCCGGCGGTTTCCGAAGCGTCGACGAGGGCGGCACCCATTTGCCCCCCGCCCGGGACAAATTGCAGAACATCGCGCGGAATGCCCGCTTCGTGCAGGATGCGGACGCCTTGGGCTGCGATCAGCGGTGTATTGCCGGCTGGCTTAGCGACGACGGGATTGCCCGCGACCAAAGCGGCCGCAACCTGGCCGGTAAAGATCGCCAGCGGGAAATTCCATGGGCTGATGCAGACGACGGGGCCAAGGGGCACGCTCTCCGGCTTCAGTACTTGACGTGCCTGCGCAGCATAATAGCGAAGGAAGTCGATAGCTTCACGGATTTCGCCAACGACATTTGCGGCCGATTTGCCGGCCTCGCGGATGGTCAGACCGACGAGAACAGGCATCTCGCTCTGCATGATATCGGCGGCGCGCTCAAGTATGGCGGCCCGCTCAGCGGGGCTCACAGCAGCCCAACGCTCCGCTGCTGCGGCGGCAAGCCGCATGACGTCGGGTGCATCCTGCGGCTCGAGCTCGGTGACATGGCCGACGACATCGCCATGATCGGCGGGGTTGAGGACGGCGCGAGCCATGCCGCGTTCGGAGCCATCGGCGAGAAGCGGCTTGGCGATCCAGTCTCTCGCTGCCGAAGCTTGCAGCTGTGCAGAGAGATCGGTTAGCGCCGCTTCATTCGAGAGATCGACGCCGGCGGAATTCCGTCGCGCGCCGCCGAACAGATCGGCCGGGAGAGCGATCTTGTCGTGCTGCGCGCCGACTACGCTCATGCCGCGCACGATCTCGACGGGATCGGCAATCAGCTCGGAAACGGACACGGCCGGGTCGGCGATCTTGTTGACGAAAGAGGAATTGGCGCCGTTTTCGAGCAGGCGGCGGACGAGATAGGCAAGCAGCGTCTCATGTGTGCCGACCGGCGCGTAGATCCGGCAGGGGCGATTGAGATTTTCGGCGCCGACCACCTCTTCGTAGAGCGGCTCGCCCATGCCGTGCAGGCACTGAAACTCGTATTTGCCGATAGCAAAGTCGTTCCCGGCCATATGGTAGATGGTGGCTAGGCTCTGCGCATTATGGGTGGCAAATTGCGGGAACACGACGTCGGTCGCGCCCAGGAGCTTCTTGGCGCAGGCGATGTAGGAGACGTCTGTATAGATCTTGCGTGTATAGACCGGAAAACCTTCCAGGCCGTCGAGCTGCGCGCGCTTGATCTCCGCGTCCCAATAGGCGCCCTTGACGAGGCGAACCATCAGGCGATGCCCGGAGCGGCGGGCAAGATCGATGATGAAATCGAGGACGAAGGGGCAGCGCTTGCCGTATGCCTGCACGACGAAGCCAATACCATCCCAGCCGGACAGATCCGGATCGAGGCACAGTTCTTCCAGAAGGTCGAGCGAGAGTTCGAGGCGGTCTGCCTCTTCGGCATCGATGTTCAGGCCGATATTGTAGCCCTTGGCAAGCAGAGCCAGCGCCTTCACCTTCGGCAGAAGTTCGCCCATCACCCTGTCGGCCTGCGAACGCGAATAGCGCGGGTGGAGCGCGGAGAGCTTGATGGAGATGCCGGGGCCTTCATAGATGCCGCGGCCAGCCGAGGCCTTGCCGATCGCATGGATGGCGTTTTCGTAGTCGCGATAGTAGCGCTCGGCATCGGCATGCGTCGTCGCGGCTTCGCCGAGCATGTCATATGAATAGCGGAAGCCCTTTGCTTCGAGCGCACGTGCACGCTTCAATGCTTCGTCGATCGTCTCGCCAGTGACGAATTGTTCGCCCATCATGCGCATGGCCATATCGACGCCGCGGCGGATGACAGGCTCGCCAGCGCGGGCGATCAGCTTTGTCAGCGCCGCGGAAAGCCCGCCTTCGTTGACGGTGGAGGTCAGTTTGCCGGTGACGACGAGGCCCCAGGTCGCGGCATTGACGAACATCGAGCGGCCGCCGCCGATATGCGACTTCCAGTCGCCGCCGGCGATCTTGTCGCGGATCAGCGCATCGCGCGTCGCCGTGTCGGGAATGCGCAACAGCGCCTCGGCAAGGCACATCAGCGCGACGCCTTCCTGGCTGGAGAGGGAATATTCCTGCACCAGCCCCTCGACGCCGTCTCCCTTGTGTTTGGCGCGTAGCGCTTCGATCAGTTTCCTGGCCGTCTTCTTTGCCGCTTCGCGCGTCGTGTCCGGCAGGGTCGCCGCTTCGACGAGGAACGGCAGGCACTCGGTCTCGGAGCGTCTGTAGGCGGCAGTGATTGCCTGGCGAAGCGGGCTCTGCTCGCGAATGGGCGGTGCGAAATGGGAAAATGGGGCAGCGTCTGGAGCTGGTTCTTCAGTTGCAAGCTTGGCAGAGACAGTCATGATAACCTCAAGGTGCAAGGGGCCTAATGGTTTGAGCTGAGGTCAGCGATATCGCCACGCTCAGCTGTCCCATTGCTTCGACGAGAACATACTTCATTGCAGAAAAGCGTTCCGCCTTGAAACTGCGGCTTTCCAGTCATATTGAACTTCAATAGCGCTTATTTCAAATAGGAATGCCTGCGAAAATGACCAAATCCAGTGAAATTGACCAGTTCGACCAAAAGATCCTCGACGCACTGGTGGAAGATGGCCGCATGTCGATCACGGAGCTTTCAGAGCGGGTCGGCCTTTCCAAGACTCCCTGCCAGGCACGGCTTAAGAAGCTGATCGATTCTGGCTATATCGACGGCTTCAAGGCCATCCTCAATCCGATCAAGCTTGGCCTTGATCACGTCGCCTTTGCTGAAGTGAAACTCACGGATACCCGTGAGGAGGCCTTGCTCAGCTTCAACAATGCCATCAAGAAAATCAAGGAAATCGAAGAGTGCCACATGATCGCCGGCCGCTTCGATTATCTCCTGAAGGTCCGGACGTCAGATATTCGCCGCTACCGCATCGTTCTCGGCGAAAAAATTTCCAGCCTGCCTTTCGTAGCAAGCACTTCGACCAATGTGGTGATGCAATCTGTCAAGGAAAACTGGTCGTAATTCCGCTTCCTGCTCCATCAGCCGGGTGAGGGTTCGCCGCCCTATTCATCTTGCCGGCTAAACAATGACCTAGATTTCGCCATTCGAATCGGATCATTGCAAGGCGCTAAAATAAGTAGGATGGAGTACGCATGGAGACCAGTGCAGGCGACCGAGACCTTGTCGAGGTCATGAAGCGGTACTTTGCGGTGAAGGCCGAAGTCGAGGAAATAAAGCTCCGCCTGGAGGCGGCAAGGCGGGAAAGCGGCGAAGAGATCGACGCATTCTACAATCCGCGCAACAACGTGAACCACGCCGCCGACATCATTCGTTCGCATGCTCTCAAGCAGGAAATGGTACGTCTGATGGATTGGGCCGAAGGCTGGGGGCGGCAGAGCCTCACGCCGGATGTGGCCTGACGGTCGCATAAGGACCGCCAGGCTTCGATCGTGAAATCAGGTCGTTCAGCTATCCGATTTCAGTTTGCCCGCCGTGGCCCAGGATTCTTTCGATATCTCCGTGATGATGATTTCCACCGATTCCGGCGGGCAAGCGAGGGTTTCCACAGCGGCCCTGGTCGCTTCGCGAACGAAAGCGCGCTTCTGGTCTTGTGTGCGGCCGGGATGCATTTCCAAGCGGAGGATTGGCATGGCAACTCCTTGATAGATCATTGAATAGGTTCTGCCTGATGTCAGGCACCGCAGACTATCTTGCAAAACCAGCTGGCGATAAATACGCTCCTATTTGCTTCATTCCGAACCTATAGGTATGCAATCATGGACAAGTTGGCCGGCATGGCGATGTTCGTCAGAGTGGTCGAGCATGGCAGCTTCGCTGCCGCTGCCGACATAAGCCGGGTGTCGCCAGCCATGGTTGCCAAACATATCAGGACGATCGAGCAGCGACTTGGTGCGCGCCTGCTTCACCGCACGACGCGCCGTCATCAGCTGACCGAGGTCGGCAGGCTCTATTACGAGCGCTGCAAGACGGTGCTGGCGGAGGTGGAGCTTGCCGAGCAATCGGCCTCCGAACTGCAATCGGCGCCGCGCGGGCGCCTGCGGCTCGTCGCACCCGTCAGTTTCGGGACGCAAAGCCTCGTGCCGGCACTCGTAGACTATCTGCATGAGAATCTGGAGGTCAGCGTCGATCTGGCGCTCGACAATAATCCGCATGATCTGATCGGCGAAGGCTACGAACTCGGCATCCATATCGGCGATCTGACGGACACCAATCTCGTGGCGCGTCCGTTAAAACCCTATCGGCGTGTTCTCGCAGCATCGCCGGATTATCTGGGTCGCCGTGGCAGGCCGCAAAGCCCTGAGGACCTTGCCAATCATATGTGTCTCGGCCATTCCTACTGGCGTCTACAGGGGCGCTGGCATCTCGTCGGCCCGGATGGGGAAACGCGCGAGATCGCCATCAAGGGCAGGTTCACCACCAATCAGGGCGGCGCTCTGCGCGTTGCCGCTCTGCATGGAGCCGGCATTGTGCTGCAGCCGGAACTGCTTCTGGCGGCCGATCTCGATGCAGGCCGGCTTGAGCCGGTCCTGCCCCTCTGGTCGTACCAGCCGACACCCATGCACCTTGTTTATGCACCGGACCGGCGCCCGACGGCCATGCTGCGCAGCGTTATCGATTTTCTCGTCGCTCGCTTCGGTTGACATTTTCACCTCTTTTATCCGCCACGGATCCATGATCAAATCTGATCATCGGGTTGGCAAGTGAGGGACGCGTGGCCAAGATTACGTTGAAGGATGTGGCGGCGGCCGCGGGTGTGGGAGCAGCCACCGTCGAGCGTGCACTCAACGGCCGCGGCAATGTGTTGCCGGAGACGGCGGAAAAGGTATTCATCGCCGCAAGGCGGCTCGGCTACCGTATGCCGCTCGCCGGCACTAGGCATGGTCTGGTGCGCATCGAAGTCGTGCTGCTCCGGCCTGAGACCTATTTCTATTCAAGGCTCAATCGCGCATTCGAGCGCATCGCCGCCTTGCTCGACAAGGATATTCAGATCCAGCGGACTTTCGCCAGGGAAGACGATCGTGTGGATTTTTCGCGTCATATCGCCAATCCGCAGGCGCGGCGCTCCGCCTTGATCGTCGTCGCGCCCGATCATCCCGATGTGGTCGGCAGCATCCGCAAGGCTGCCAGCGGCGGCATTCCTGTCGTGCAGATCATGACGCGGCCAGCTCTGGAGCTGCCTTACGTCGGCATCGACAACGAAGCGGCCGGTCGCACCGCTGCTTTCTACATGGCGCGCATGCAGGCAGGCATCTCAGGCACTTTCGTCGCGCTCTGCCACAGTGGTGCTTACGAGAACCACAAGGCACGTATTCGCGGTTTTTCCAGCTATCTGCTTGATCATGCGAACCCATCGCATCGCTTCGTCGAAGTCATGTTCGATGAGGACGATGAAATGAAAACGATCGAGCTGCTGACAAATGCCTTCGCCCGATATCCCGACATTATAGGTGTTTATAGCGCGGGCGGCGACAATGCCGCGATTGCGACGGTTCTGCGCCGATATCGTCAGCAGTCGGTCTTCTGGGTCGGGCATGAATTGTCCGACGCGACGCGCACCTATCTCAAGGAGGGGCTGATGACGATCGTTCTCGATCAGGCTCCGGAGGTTCAGGCCCGGCGTGCCATCGATCTGACACTGAAGCGGCTGGGCCTGATTGATACCGACGTGGATCTCGAACCGGTGCGGTTTCTAACCATTACTCCTGAAAGCCTCTGAAGACATTGGTGCGTTGGCTCGGATATCTCGCGTCAACCGGCGCTTGTTGGCTTTAAACCGCATAGGCGCCTACGGGAGCGGAGTCTTGATTTTTCAAGCCTACGGAGTTAAGTATATCCCAATTGCATATCCCAAAATCAGGAGCCGAACATGACGAGTTCGACTGTATTCACCAGCAATCGAAGCCAGGCTGTGCGTCTGCCCAAGGCCGTAGCATTCCCTGAGGACGTACATCAGGTCGATATCCTGAAGATCGGTCGCAGCCGCGTGATCGTGCCGCAAGGTAAACGATGGGATGATCTCTTCCTTCATGGCCCCCGTGTCAGTGACGACTTTCTGGACGAGCGTGAACAGCCAGCGGTGGAAGAACGCGAGTCCTTCTGATGCTGACCTATATGCTCGATACGAATATTTGCATTTATGTGATGAAGACCTATCCGCCTGCCGTGAGGGAAAAATTCAACGCGCTGGCGGAGCAGCTTTGCATATCGAGCATAACCCTTGGCGAGTTGTATTATGGTGTGGAGAAGTCGACTCGGCGCGTGGAAAACTTGACTGCCGTCGAGCATTTCGTGGCTCGGCTGGAGGTTCTGTCGTTCGGCGACAAGGCGGCTGCACATTACGGACAAGTGCGAGCCGAGTTGGAGCGCGCAGGGACCCCATGTGGCCCGCATGACATGCAGATCGGCGCACATGCCCGCAGCGAGGGGCTGATCGTGGTGACGAACAACATGAAGGAATTCATCCGCATACCTGGCATTCGGGTGGAAAACTGGGTCTAGCGGTCGTGATCGTCGGCGTCGGGCTCGAGTCATCCAACTTGGCGCCTAAGCGATTGCGGCGCTGGCAGCAATCAGCCAGTCGCGAAACGTTTCCGCATCGTCGGAAAGATGGTCGGCTTCGATCAGCCAATAGGATTTATCGGTATCCAACGCCGTATCGAATAGGGCAACCAGCGTTCCATTGCCCAATTCTTCTGCAATCAAGGCCGTTGGGCAGAGGCCCACACCTTGCCCGCCGATGACGGATCCGATCATCAAGCCGAAATCGGCAAAGATCGGTCCGGGTTTAGGAGGCTGGTGGATGCCTTCAAGGGTGAACCAGCGTGTCCAGGCGGCCGTCGTTTCATCGTGCAGGAGGTCGACATTAAGGAGATCGGCGGGCGTCCTGATCGGTCCGTGACGGCGCTCATATTCCCTCGAACAGGTTGGCCGCGTTTCGGCGGGCAATAGGGAAACCGCGTTGACCGCTGGCCTTGGTCCATGGCGGATCAACAGATCGACGCTTGCCGCCTCCGGCGTCTTCGCATCGAGCGCGTAGACGATATTGATCTGAATTTCAGGGTATTCCTTCTTGAATGCCTGCAATCGCGGTATCAGCCAGCGCGTGGCGACAGAAGCAATACAGGCCACGCTGACCGGCCGATTGTTGCCGGCAAGCCGCAGCTGCCGGGCGGCGATGTCGATATGTCCGAGACCGTTTGCCACCGCTGCCCCGAAACTGCGGCCGGCCATGGTTGCCATTACGCCGCGGGCATGGCGCGTAAACAGCTTGATGCCGAGCCATTCCTCCAGGGCGCGCACATGTTGGCTGACACCCGCGGCCGTGAGATTGAGTTCAGCCGCCGCCTTGGCAAAACTCTCATGGCGAACGGCTGCCTCGAAGGCGCGAAGGGAGGCAAGCGGAACATGTTGCATCGGATAAGGCTAAGTAAAACTTGGTCAAAGCGCAAGGATAATCGATGTTGCGCGGGCGCCTTGTATTCGTAGAGTGATGCCAAAACGAATGTCTTCCTGTCAGATCGGTGAGGAATGTGAAGTCGCCATGAACAGTATTTTCGATACGCCCGCTCCCGCCGATGCAGCCGAGCGGCGCGACAAGCCTCCTGTCATCGTCTATCCGAACGGCACGCTGCCGCCTGCCGATATGGATGTGCTGCGATCGGCGCGGCAAACCATGACCAAGATGGCCGAAATCGTCGTCCCCCCGCGTGAGGGCGGCAGTTTTCGCGTGCCGAAGGGACATTTCTTTCGGATCGTCAGCGTGGAGGGAGCGCAGGTCGGCGATCTCAATCTGTGGAATGCCGCCGATCTTTCCGAGCGTTTCTTCAGCGGCAAGACGCGAGCGTTGCATGCCACCCATGTCGGTCTCGGCGATCGCCTGTGGAGCACGTTGCCCTATCTGCGCCCCATGGCGACGATCACGCATGATACGCTTGGCTGGTATGGCTGGGACGCGGACGGGGCAGGCGTTCATGACGTCATCGGCACGCGCTGCGATCCCTATACGAACCGGCTGCTGAAGGGCGACGACTATCACCATTGCTGCCATTCGAACCTGTCACGCGCGCTCGCCAAGGAAATGAACATCTCTGTCCAGGAGGCGGAGTTTCACGTTCACGACGTGCTGAATGTCTTCATGTGTACGGGCTTTACGCGTGACACCCATCAGTATTTCATGAAGGCGAGCCCCGTGCGGCCGGGCGACTTCATCGAGTTCTTCGCGGAAATCGATCTGCTTGGCGCTCTCTCAGCATGCCCCGGCGGTGACTGCGGCAACGAACATTCGAGCGATACGGTGCCCTGCTATCCATTGCTCGTCGAAATCTGGCGGCCCAAGCCCGAAAGCCTCGTCGGGCGAATATTCCCGGAGCGCAATGCCTATCCGAGGACGCACGGACTGTAATTTGCCGGCCTAAAACAGTTTGCCGGCGGTCTTGGCCGCCGGCAAATCCAAATCATCCATCAAACGATGCGCCCATTCAGGACGATGCATCGTTGACCGCTTAGTTACAAACGCGAATGCGCTCGTAATGCCAGCCATAGTCATACTCGTTCTGGACGCGGCGATCCTCGTACCAGCATCTTGGCGGCGGCGGGGCGACTTCGTAAACCGGGCCTCTATTGGCAAGGGCGCCGCCGACGATCAGTCCGCCGAGGAGACCGGCAGCAACACCGCCGGCGATCGCGCCGCCATTGCCATGGTGGTGATGGCGACGCCAATCATCATGGCCGCGCCAGTCGCCGCGATGGCCGTCGTAATACTGTGCCTGTGCGCTGCTGACGGGCGCCAATGCGCCGCCTACGACCGTAGCGGCCAGCAAAACCGTAAGAACCGTCTTCTTTATCATGACCACCTCCAAAGCAGTCTTTGTGCTCAGCGAATGCGCGAGTCATCTAATTAACGTCTTCAGCATGATTATGTTCAGCTGAATATTCAATGAATGGCCCGTTCATCGGGCAAAGCGGCTGAAAATAACCCCTCCCACGGGCTCTGAGGCGCGAACTTGTCAATTTGGAGGCAGCCGCCGCGTCGCGTTCAGCCATTCGAGCGTCCGCGATTCGGGGTCTGGATTGCGAGTAATATCTGTCACGACTGCCGCGACATCGGCGCCGTGCTCAAATACGCCCGCAAGACGCTCGACCGTCAGGCCCCCGATTGCGACAAGCGGCCGATCGCCGATGCGAGCCTTCCACTCGCCGATCCGCTCAAGGCCCTGGGGCGCCCAGGGCATGGCCTTGAGGACGGTCGGATAGATCGGTCCAAGCGCTATATAATCGGGTTCGGCAGCAAGTGCCGTCTCCAATTCCGCCTCATCATGCGTCGAAAGCCCCAGCTTCAATCCGGCATTCCGTATGGCGGAGAGATCGGCGTAAGCGAGATCCTCCTGGCCGAGATGGATGAAATCGCAGCGCTCCTCGGTCGCGAGCTGCCAATAATCATTGATGATCAGCTGGCATCCATGCGCGGCACAGATTGCCTTCGATTGGCGAATTTCCGCGCGAACGTCGGAGGTTGGGCGATCCTTGATGCGCAACTGCACCAGTCTGATGCCGAGCGGCACCAGCCTCTGTATCCAGGCGGCGCTATCGACAATGAGGTAGAACGGATCAAGCTTCATGAGAACACCGCCTTGCCGATGACGGGTGTCGATGGCACGGCCATGTCGCGCGGCTCCAGCATCCCGGCGCCAAATGCCTGCCTGCCGGCATCGATGGCCTTGGCGAAGGCTTCCGCCATCGCGGCCGGATCGCCGGCGCCGGCAACCGCTGTATTCAGCAGCACGGCATCGAAGCCAAGTTCCATGACGGTCGCTGCATGCGACGGCCTACCGATGCCGGCGTCCACGATCAGCGGTACCTCGGGAAAATGTGCCCGCATCGATCGCAGGGCCGAGAGGTTGAGCGGTCCCGCCGCCGTTCCGATTGGCGCGCACCAGGGCATCAGCACCTTGCATCCGGCTTCCAGCAGCCGCTCGGCCACGACAAGATCGTCCGTCGTATAGGGAAAGACCTCGAACCCCTCGTCGGTGAGGATTTTTGCCGCTTCCACCAGCGCGAAGACGTCTGGCTGCAATGTATCGTGGTTGCCGATCACCTCGAGCTTGATCCAGTTGGTCCGAAAAACCTCGCGTGCCATTTTCGCGGTCAGGACCACCTCGGAGACGCCGTGGCAGCCGGCGGTATTGGGAAGGACACGAACGCCGAGTTCGCGAATCATCTCGAAGAATGCACCGCCGTTGCGCCCGCCTGCCGTTTCCCTGCGCAGCGACACGGTGACGATCTCGGTTTGGGAACGTTTGACGGCTTCCGCCAGTACGACCGGAGAGGGATAGCGCGCCGTGCCGAGAAGAAGGCGCGATGCGATTTGGGTTCCATAGAGTTCAAGCACGGGTCAACCTCCTTGCATGGGAGTGAGGATTTCGATCCTGTCGTCGTCGGTCAGGGTATGGTCATCGCGCTCGTCGCTATGGATGAGCTCGCCGTTGACGGCGGTTGCCAGCCATTCCCCCTCATATTCGAGCGCAGTGAGAAGCTGCGAGAGCGTGGTGACTTCGACAATCTGCGCTTCGCCGTTGATGATCAGGCGCATTGGCGACTCCTTTCGTTGTGTCCGGAAAAGACGAGATCGGCGGCTTTCTCGGCCATCGCCGGCGCCAGCAAGAAGCCGTGACGATAAAGGCCGTTGACGAAGACGGTGCCTCCCTCGCGCGTTACGCGGGGAAGATTGTCAGGAAAGGCAGGTCGGATGCCGGCGTCTGTTTCGATCACGGCGGCTTCGGCAAAGGCCGGGTGCAGCGCATAGGCTGCATTCAGGAGTTCCATCAGCGAACGGGCGCTGATCGGCCCTTTGAAATCGGTCTCGATCATCGTCGCGCCGACCATGAACAGGCCGTTGCCGCGCGGCACGATATAGACGGGAAAACGCGGATGCAGCAGGCGGACGGGGCGCGAAAGCGAGATCTCGTCGCTTTGCAGATAGAGCATTTCGCCGCGCACGCCGCGCAAATCGCGGATGCTGCCGATGCTGGCAGCCCCTGTACAGTCGACGATGTCGGAGAACCTATCATCATCCAGGTGCCCGTCGACAAAGGTGACGCCTTTTGCAGATAGATCGTCCTTCAATGATCGCAGGATCTCGCGGGGATCGAGATGCGCCTCCTGCGGAAAGAACAGGCCCAGGCGGAACCGGCCGGCAAGCGAAGGCTCAAGAGCGGCGATTTCGTCTTCGCCCACCCAGCGATGGCCTGTCGTGCGGCTGGCGAATCGCTTCAGCTCGTTTTGATCGCGGTTCGGCGCGACGACGAGCGTTCCGTTGCGGACGACCTTGCCCGGCAGAATCGCGTCCCATCGATCGGCGGAATCACGACCGCGCTCGAGCACAGCCTCATCAGCGCTTTCCCGCTCGCACCATGGCGCCAGCATGCCGCCGGCAAGCCAGGAGGCGGCGCGATGAAAATTCCGGCTTGGATCCGAGATCGTGACCTCTGCTCCGCGCCGGATCAGCTCGTGAGCGACCGTGAGGCCGGCAACGCCGGCCCCTTTGATGAGGATGCGCATGTCACTCGGCCGGCTGGGTAGGGGCTTCGACCGGCATATAGAGATCGCCGCCCTCCCGATATTTCGCCGCCATCGCTTCCAGCCCTTCCTTCTGTGCCTCCGCGCGAATGTCGTGCGAAATCCGCATCGAGCAGAATTTCGGGCCGCACATCGAGCAGAAATGCGCGACCTTGTGAGCCTCCTTCGGCAAGGTTTCGTCGTGGAAGCTGCGGGCGGTATCCGGATCGAGCGACAGGTTGAACTGGTCCTCCCAGCGGAACTCGAATCTCGCACGCGACAATGCGTCGTCGCGGACCTGAGCGGCCGGATGACCCTTGGCGAGGTCGGCCGCATGCGCGGCGATCTTGTAGGTGATGACGCCGGTCTTGACGTCGTTGCGGTCGGGCAGGCCGAGATGCTCCTTCGGCGTGACGTAGCACAGCATCGCCGTGCCAAACCAGCCGATCATCGCAGCGCCGATGCCCGAGGTGATGTGATCGTATCCCGGTGCGATATCCGTCGTCAGCGGTCCGAGCGTGTAGAAGGGTGCCTCGCCGCAGACGGCGAGCTGCTTATCCATGTTCTCCTTGATCTTGTGCATCGGCACATGGCCGGGGCCTTCGATCATCACCTGGCAATCTTTGGCCCAGGCGATCTTCGTCAGTTCGCCGAGCGTTTCGAGCTCGGCAAACTGCGCGGCATCGTTGGCATCGGCGATCGAACCGGGCCGCAAGCCGTCGCCGAGCGAGAAGGAGACGTCATAGGCGCGGCAGATGTCGCAGATTTCCTCGAAATGCTCGTAGAGGAAGCTCTCCTTGTGGTGATGGAGACACCACTTGGCCATGATCGAGCCGCCGCGCGAGACAATGCCGGTGACGCGGTTGACGGTGAGCGGGATGTAGTGCAGCCGCACGCCGGCATGGATGGTGAAATAGTCGACGCCCTGTTCGGCCTGCTCGATCAGCGTGTCGCGATAGATCTCCCAGGTCAGTTCCTCCGCGATGCCGCCGACTTTTTCCAGAGCCTGATAGAGCGGCACCGTGCCGATCGGCAGCGGCGAATTGCGGATGATCCATTCGCGGATATTGTGAATGTTGCGGCCGGTCGAAAGATCCATGACGGTATCGGCACCCCAGCGTGCTGCCCAGACCATCTTCTCGACTTCCTCCGCCATGGAGGAGGTGAGTGCGGAATTGCCGATATTGGCGTTGATCTTCACCAGGAAATTCCGGCCGATGATCATCGGCTCGCTTTCGGGATGATTGATGTTGGCCGGAATGATCGCTCGGCCGCTCGCAACTTCCTGGCGAACGAATTCAGGCGTGACGTGATCGGGAATATGCGCGCCGAAGCTCTCGCCATCGCGGATCAAGGCTTCTGCCTTCGCCTTACGGCCGAGATTTTCGCGGATGGCGATAAATTCCATTTCCGGGGTGATGATGCCGGCACGCGCATAGGCGAGCTGAGTGACGGCCTTGCCATCCTTGGCGCGCAGTGGCTGGCGCTTGGCCGGAAATTCCGGTGTCAGCCGTTCGCCGGTGACGAAGCCGTTGTCTTCGGGACGCACATGGCGGCCTTCATAAGCCTCGACATCGCCACGGGCGAGAACCCAATCGCGGCGCAGCTGCGGCAGGCCCTCTTCGATGCGGATATCTGCACCTTCGACAGTATAGGGGCCGGACGAATCGTAGACGATAACTGGCGGCTCGCCCGATGTCGGATGGACGCTGATTTCGCGCATCGGCACACGGATATCGGCATGGATATCCCCGGTGATATGGATTTTTCGAGAGGCCGGCAGCGGGCCGGTGGTGACGGTCGGAGTGAGGTTTTTTGCGGCAATGTTCATGGTGTGAGGCTCCAAGTTGCAGTTGGAGACCCAGTCAATCAGCCGGAATGATGAAAAGACGCCGGCATGGAATCCAGGCGGGAATCCGAAGCCTCGAGCGCTTGCACCGTCCCTACGCCAGTATGAACTGGATCAGGTTCAACGGGTCACTGCGCCCACAACCGGCATAGCCGTATTGTTCAGCAGTATCTCAGCCCCTTGCCGGGACCCCCCTGGTGAATGTCAAAAGGCTATGCCTTACTCTTGTCCTCTGTCAACCCCGCAGCGGCGGTCGCATTTTCCGGGAGATTGACCATTGCCGCGCCCGTCGAATTGCAACTTTATCGCGCAGATCATCGTGCGGACTTGTCGCGCCTTAGTAACGTGGTGTGGTATTGCCGACGAAGCGATGGGGGCCGGTATGGGACAGCTTACTCGCGGTATCGAGCCAGATCTTGCCGCCGAGGGCGCGCCAGCGGTGACAGAAGGCGAAGTCCTCGCTGAGATAGATCCCCGTTCCCTCCTCGACCATGCATTCAAACAGGGCGTATTGGGTGCTGGGCGAGCGTTTGGTGCTGGGATAGGCGTGGATTGCGTTGTAGCGCAGCTCCGGATAGGCCGCGATCATTCTTTCTATAACGTTGCGCTTGATCAAAAGCATGCCCGTACCTGCATAGATGGCGCTGACGAAATCGCCATCACGCTCTGCAACCTGGCCGACAAGTGGCGTGCCGACATAGTGAAGTGCGGCTGCCGCAAGTGTTTCGCCGTCTGCTGAATTGATACGGGCCGCCGTCTGCCAATCATAATCCTTGATCGGATACATGGCGGCGACCACATCCTTATCGGCTTCCAGAAGCCTCATGACCTGATCGGGCTCGAAGCTGATGTCGGCGTCGATGAAGAGCATATGGGTCGCCGTCGTATCGTTCAGGAAGGACGAGACAAGCGTGTTTCGGCTGCGGGTAATCAGGGCGTCATTGCCGAGCAGAGCCAGCGTCAGCTGTATGCCCGCCTGCGCTCCCGTCTGCATCAGTGAGAAAATGGACTGCATGTAGTCCTTGGTAACGAGGCCGCCGAAGCAGGGGGTCGCTATGAAGATCAGCCGGTTCTCATTCATTCGCGATTTTCCCTCTCCGATGGCGCGAGTCGCCGGAATCTAGGAAAATTCAATATTTCTGTGTGTAGCGAATTATTGAATTTCATTGCTGATCTTTGCTCAAACCGACCGGTCATTGTGCCGTGGAATTCCCGATGGCCATATCATAACCAGATTGGGCAGCCATGGTCGTCATCGACCGCCGACATCGCGGTGGCCTTAAATGCGGTGACGGCCCTGACTGGCAGGCGTTCTCGTGAACAGGGACATCTTTGCGATCTCTGCCGGTGCCGCCATGGCCTGCGGTCGCCAGTTGCATTTAAGCAACAGAGGCCAAGACTAACGCCCCAGCGCCCTTCATATAATTGACAAACATACGGGCTGTTTGTAAATCCAATACAGGACATAAGTTGTCTTACGGTCGAGCAATCGGTCGGATCGGTAGAGGCATTTCAAAACCTTTTGCCGCGGGGGTAATCATGAAGGTTCGAGGGGACTCAAGCCAACATCAGGTGCGTATTTGCCGGGCTGCCCGGTCGTGTTTAGACCAAACCGATCCCCAGGGCAGTGTTCCAGTTTTGCGCTCGCGGTAAAATAGAAATGCATAATACAACCAGGAGTTTAAAATGAACATCAAGAGCCTTCTTCTCGGCTCCGCTGCCGCTCTGGCGGCAGTATCCGGTGCCCACGCAGCAGACGCGATCGTCGCCGCCGAGCCGGAGCCGCTGGAATACGTTCGCATCTGCGACGCATACGGTGCTGGCTACTTCTTCATTCCGGGCACGGAAACCTGCCTCAAGATCGGCGGCCGCGTCCGTACCGAAGGCGAATGGTACGATGCCTACAACCCGAACAGCAAGAACGGTACGCTCTGGCATACCCGCGCCGAGCTGAGCGTCGATACCGCGACCGACACCGAATACGGCCCGCTGAAGACCAACACGGTCATCCGTTGGGACTGGAACGACGGCAACTCGACCTCCACCAAGCTGCTGTTCGCCAACATCAGCCTCGGCGGTTTCCTGGTCGGTAAGGCCGATTCGCAGTATAACTACTACATCGGCTATGCCGGCGACGTCATCAACGACGACGTGATCTATGACGGCCCGTATGAACTCAACCAGTTGACCTACACCTACGATGCCGGCAATGGCTTCACGGCTGTCGTCTCGGTTGAAGACTCGAACTCCAGCGGCTCCGACGCCTCCTACGGCTCAAGCTGGTGGTCTGACGACAAGGGCAACCACTACGCTCCTGACGTCGTTGCCGGTGCCGGCTTCAAGTCTGGCGCATGGGGCTTCAAGGTCGTCGGCGGTTATGACTCCATCGTCGAAGAAGGCGCCATCAAGGCTCGCGTCGACGCTGACTTCGGTACCTTCTCGGCCTTCTTGATGGGCGGCTGGAACACGGACGGCGACAAGCTGAACAAGTACGCCGGCACCAACCTCGATCGTTCGGCTTGCCCTGTTAACGATGAATCGAAGTGCGGCTGGGGTGACTGGGCTGTTTGGGGCGGCGTTGGCGTTCCGATCAACGAAAAGCTGAAGTGGAACCTCCAGCTCGCCTACACCGACTCGAAGATCTTCGCCGCGACCACGAACGTCAAGTGGAACCCGGTCAAGAACCTGCTCATCGAGCCGGAAGTCTCCTACACCAACTTCGATTCTGTGAACCAGGATCAGTGGGCTGGTATCCTGCGCTTCGAGCGTAGCTTCTAATATTGAATTACCCGGCTTAGCGCCGGGTATGAGAAGCCTGACGTTCCAATCCGTCAGGCTTCTTCCATCGATCGGTTGACCTCCGATCAAAGCAAAGGATCTGGCTTTCCCTCCGGATCCTTTTTTATTTCCAGCTTTTGGCAACCGGTTCAGCGCCCAGCAGAAGCTTAAGGCCGTTATCGTTGGTTCTCTTCACTTCAGAAGGGAAAACCGCTGTCTGCTTTTTCCGATATCGTCACATCGCGGTAATTGCCAGTTCCTGCGTCTGTGCCAGCGGGAACCAGGTCTTTAGCACCATCCTTATGAACATCTGTCCACACGGGACCAGTTCGAAACTGCCCCGGTCGAGCGTCCATTCGGTGATCAGGCCGCCGATGACCGCTGTCAGAGCGGAAGCGGCCGTATCCGGCGTCCACGGAGCCGGAAGCTTCGTCTTTTCATCCATCAGGGTGAAAATGCGTTCGAAATTTTCATGCATGTCATGCCGGAACGAGCTCGCCCGGCTTGTCGTCCCGTCGCAAAATGCCATGTCGAGATGCATCATCACCTTCAACATGCTGCGCTTGCGCGGATCACCGTGAACGTCGTCGAATATCGCAGCTATCGTATCGGCAATCAGGTCGAGTGGATTGGGCGGCAGCTCCTTGGACATTCGCTCCGCCAATTCCTGAAACGGCTGCTGGGCCTCGTCGCGAATCGCGAACATCAACCCCTGCTTGTTCTTGAAATGCCAGTGTACTGCCCCCCGCGTGACACCGGCGGCTGCGGCTATCTCTTCCAGGCTGACATTCTCGTAGCCTTTGTCGAGGAACAAAGCCTTTGCAGACTGCAAAATCTCGCTCCTCGTTTCCGCCGCCTCCTCCTTAGTTCGCCTCATTCACCTCTCCACAGAAACCGATGTTCAAGCTGTGCCCCTCTTCTTGATATTCTTTATCCATCAATGCCGCTCAGTGCTGGAGCCCATATACCAGCAATGCTCAACAGAGTGGCGGAATTTATATATTCCCTAAAAATCGAGGAAGGAAATCGCAACAGGATGTTTTCGTCAAGCGTCTATAAGCCACGCGCAAGTTTCCTTGTGCAATTTCCCCGCGTTGGGAAGTGAAAATCGAAATGTGCAGATGCCGATATAGCCATGATGGCGACATACATATTGCTGGGGTGATCCCGGGTACGCCTGCTCTGGAAAAGATGCATCGGTCAAGTTGGGGCGCAAGATGCGTTTGATCGGCGGCGTTCGCAAGTCCATCCGCACATATCGATTGTGTTCAAGTCGCGTACGCATAAGCCATCTGAGTTCCTCTCAACGCTCGTATCTGGAGGCCCCCAATGACGAGCATCTACTCGATCTCATCGAGCAATTATTATCAATACCAGACCTCGCGCTCGACAGCGTCGACGGCTGACGATTCTATCGCATCCCTGCTGTCCGACAGCTCCTCCGGTAATTCGTCGGGCAGTTCTTCCGGCACGAATTCCTCTTCGTCTTCGGACGATCAGTCTCAGATCGCTTCGGCAGAACAGCTCGTCGCGCAGCTGATGAACATGATTCTCAATCTGCAGGCCGGCATCGGCAGCGATAATTCGACATCGGACTCCGACAGCAACTCCACCAGTTCGACGTCAAGTACTCAGCAGACTTCCGCAACCGGTAGCCAGGATGGCAGCCAAAGCGACATGATCAGCGCTATGGACACCAATGGCGACGGCAATATCAGCGAAGCGGAATTCGTGGCCGCACGCCCGTCGGAGGTCAGCGAAACCCAGGCGCAACAATTGTTCCAGAGCTTCGACACCGACAATACAGGTTCTCTCACCGAGGCGCAGCTCGCAAAAGCCATGCAGGCAGGCCATCACGGCCGTCCCGCACCGGGCGACGGGCAGATGAGCGAGGACGATCTCTCCACTGCATTTTCCTCCATGGACACGGACGGCGACGGTAGCGTCAGCGAATCCGAATTCGTGGCCGCCCGTCCTTCCGATGTAAGCGAGGACCAGGCAGCATCGCTGTTCAAGAGCCTCGACACGTCCGGCGCCGGATCCTTGACGCAGAGCCAGTTCGAGCAGGCCATGAAGGCGCAGCAACCGCAGATGCCGGATTTCGGAAGCTTCTACGCGAACAATGAACAGGATCTGACGACGAGCGACTTATTGACGCTCTGATCGAGCCTGAACTTTCGCATTTCATCATGCGAAGTGCCGGCAAGCCCCGGGCAGGGAAGGTTGAAACTCCCGCCTCCGGGCGAGCCGGCTCTTTGTTTTTGCCTGATATTTTACCCGATAGATGCCTTTTGGGCTCGAAAAGAAAATTCGAAAACCTTCGACATGAAAGCGACGGAATTCGGCAAGTGCGGCGTTCAATCCTTGTGAGCCTGTGTTTGATGTCGAAGGATGATACGCTGACCGAGATGCTGCGATCTAAGTGGCGCCGCTTGCCGAAGTTGACGGCGAGGCGGGATTTGCCGGCCGAGAGTCCCGAGGCCCCGGTGTCATGGCGGTATCGCAGGAAATTGGAGCGGTAGCGATTGTCGATGAAGTGGGATCGCGCGCCCAAGAGTGGCGACCCAGATGAGGACCTGCTCGGTCGCATCGCTGCGGGCGATGTTCCGGCGATGCGCATGATGATAACACGGCAGTTGCCGCGCATCGTTGCCGTGGCAACCCGCATGCTCGGTGATGCGACCGAGGCAGAGGATGTAGCGCAGGAAACATTCCTGCGCGTCTGGCGCAATGCGGGCGGCTGGCGCCAGGGCAATGCCCGCTTCAGCACCTGGGTGCACCGCGTAGCGACCAACCTTTGTTATGATCGCCTGCGGCGTCGCAAAGACGTTCTTGCCGAGCATCCACCCGATGTCGAGTATGAAGGGCCGGCGCCGGATGCGGGCTTGATGAGCGAGGACGATCCGTCCAGGCGCGTGGAACGGGCCATGCAGATGATCGCGCCCAGGCAGCGCGAAGCGATCATTCTGGTTTACTATCAGGCGCTGTCGAATGCCGAGGCAGCTGAGATCATGGACGTCAGCGTCGACGCACTGGAAAGCCTGCTTGCGCGTGGACGGCGCTCCTTGCAGGCGCTTTTGTTGAAGGATGAGGGCGATGGTTGAGAATATCGCGGGTCCGATGAATGCCGATCGCTTTGAAGCGCTGACCGCGGCGTATGGCGGCGATATCGGCCGATGGCCGCAGGCTGAGCGGGCGGCCGCTCGGGATTTTGCCAAGAGCCCCGCCGCCGCCGAAACGCTTGCGCGCGCGGCCGATCTGGATGCGTTGCTCGACACCTACGTCGTCAAGCCTCGCCATGCCGGCCTTGAAGAGCGAATTCTCGCAAAGCTCGTTCGCCGCCTGACGATAAGAAACTGGTTTCGCTTCGGCTCGGCCGGCATCGGCCTCGTGGGTGTCGGCATAGCCGGCGCGCTTGCCGGCAGCATCGCCATCGCCGTCCTGGCCCCGAGCTTGACGTCCGATACCTCAGTCGTCTCCGACGGAACCGCGACCATGTTCGGCGATATAGGGCCGGACGCGGGTGCAGCACAGCAGGACAGCCAATGACGGAACGCAGCTTTCGAATAGTGGTCATTTTTCTTTTGGTACTGAATACGTTCCTGGTCGGAGCATTGGCCGGCGGTGGGCTGACCTGGATACGCAAGACGCAGGCGCGGGCCGGGATGATGCCGCTTGCCGGCGAGCAATTGCCTTCGGCGCAGAAGAAGGCTCTGCGCGCCGCGCTCAACGAAGCCCGCAAGGACGAACGTCAGATCATTCTCGAGGCACAACAGGCCAAGGTCGACGCCGCCTCCATTCTTGGGCAGCCGGCGTTGGATAAAGAGGCGCTCTCGGCCGCGCTGGCGAGGGCGCGCGATGCCGATATTGCCTTGAGGGCGAAGCTGGAGCAGCGTGCCGTCGATTTTGCGGCAGGGCTTTCCTACGACGAGCGTCGGGCGCTGGCGGAAAGCCTGGTCCGCCGCAGCATGCCTAAAGCCGCTGCCACAAAATGATCATACTTGCCGAGCGACGGATGGAAACCAGGCCTGCGTTAAAGAAGCAAGTTTGATGCAGGAGTTGGCATGGCCATGGCCCAGCAGTCCAATGATGTTTATGCCGCGCTCGCTCTTTCCCGCTTTGGGCTAGGAGCGGACCACAACGGCGCCACGTCGATCGCATCGGATCCGCGCGGCGCGTTGCTGGAAGAAATCACCGAGCGCTTCGTCCCGGTTCCGGTCGGGCCGCAGCTGCAATCGACGGCCGATCTTCTCGTTTCTCTCTACGCATTCCAGGAACAGCGCAAGGAGGCCAGACAGCAGGCCGCAGCCGCTGTCGCCGCCGTGCCGCAGGACAAGCAGATGCAAGGCCCGCAGCCGCCGCAGAAGCCGCCGCTACAGCCTTCCGGCGCCACGGCAGGGCAGCCGAACAATCAGGTCCAGCCAAGTAACCAGGCCATGGCGGCAGTCATCGGCAAGGCAGTCGAGAAGTTGGAAAAGCCCGCAATGCCCTACCTTCCGCAGCAGGTCCTGCTGGCCGAAGTGGATGCCCGCTTCAACGGCACGATCCGGCAGCCATTGATCGGCTTTGGCGAGCGGCTTGCCATGTTCTGGGCAAACCATTTCGCTGTCGCCGTGTCGAAGAGCGAGGAGGTGCATATGATTGCCGGCGCCTTCGAGCGCGAGGCGATCCGGCCGCATGTCTTCGGGCGCTTCGCCGACATGCTGCTCGCTGTCGAGACCCATCCGGCTATGCTCGGTTATCTCGACAACCAGCAATCGATCGGGCCGAACTCCAAGGCCAATGCCAACAAGAAACGTGGTCTCAATGAAAACCTTGCCCGGGAAACGCTGGAGCTCCACACGCTTGGTGTCAACGGCGGCTACACGCAGGCCGACGTGACGACGCTCGCCAAGATCATCACAGGCTGGACGGTGGCGCGCGCCGAGGGCAAGCTCGGGACACCCGGCACCTTCGTCTTCAATGCCGGTGCCCACGAGCCCGGCGATCAGACGCTGCTCGGTCTCACCTATGCCGATAATGGCGTGGGGCAGGGGCGGGAAGCGCTGCGCGATCTCGCCCGCCATCCGGCAACAGCGCAGCATATCGCCACCAAGCTTGTCCGGCATTTCGTCGCCGATACGCCACCACCAGGGCTTGTGCAAACCGTTGCGGCGACCTTTAGCAAGACGGATGGCGATCTTTCCGCCGTCTATCGGGCGCTCGTCGACTCCGAGGAAGCATGGAACCCGACCCTGTCGAAAGTTCGCTCGCCAATCGAATTCATGACCGCGCTCTTGCGGGCAAGCGGCGAGACGCCGAAGCCGAATGTCATCCTCGGCGCCTTGACCGCGATGGGGCAGCCCTTCTGGGCGCCGGCCGGCCCCAACGGTTTTGCCGATACCGTCGATGTCTGGGCCTCCAGCGAGAGCCTCAGCATGCGCATGGATGTCGCCAATATGATCGCCAATGCGGTGCCGCCTCAGGTCGATCCTCGCAGTTTCGTGTCCGACAGCCTGGGGCCGCTTCTTTCGAATGAAACGTTGCAGGCGGTATCGCGCGCGGAAACCCGCAAGCAGGGCCTGATGATCGCTTATCTTTCCCCCGAATTTCAAAGGCGCTGACCATGACCTGCGAACTTATGACCCCCACCCGTCGTGCCGTACTTGGCGCCTCCGGCGCCTTGTTTGCCTGGGCCTTCATCCCGCGCTTCGCTCACGCCGCCGGCGGACGGGACCCGCGCTTCATCACCATCATCCTGCGCGGTGC
Organism: Rhizobium sp. AG207R; assembly: GCF_027109195.1. NCBI lineage: Bacteria > Pseudomonadati > Pseudomonadota > Alphaproteobacteria > Hyphomicrobiales > Rhizobiaceae > Rhizobium > Rhizobium sp. AG207R. The sequence continues at coordinate 108,731 of NZ_JAEPVT010000004.1, read as the reverse complement.
GCTTGACGGTCTGACGGCTGTCCCACCCGTTGGCGATCCCGATTATCAGGCCCTGCGGCAGTCGATCGCCATGACGACGAGCGGCCCTGAGGCGGCTCTTCCGCTCGACAGCTTCTTTGCGCTGCATCCGTCGATGCCGAATTTCAATCGGCTCTATCTCGCGGGACAGGCGGCCGTCGTGCATGCCAGTGCGACGCCGTATCGCGACCGGTCGCATTTCGATGGTCAGGACGTGCTGGAGTCCGGTTACGAAATGCCCGGCCGTGTCGAATCCGGATGGCTGAACCGGATGCTCGAAGGACTGCCAAAGGGTGACAAGGTTTCACCGGGAGTTTCGGAGATCCGAGGTCTCTCGGTCGGAGCCAATGCACCGCTCGTTATTCGCGGCAAGGCGCCGGTACTCGGCTGGTCGCCATCAACCCTCCAGCCGGTGAGCGACGACCTGCCGCCGCGGCTGATGGATCTCTACAATCACACCGACCCGCTCTTTGCGAAAATCCTCGCTGAGGGCATTTCGACCGGCAAGATCGCCGCCGGCCTTGATGTCAAGGCGAAGGGAGGTCCCGGCGATCCCACCGGCATGGAACAGATGGCGAGAGGGGCCGCGCGCCTGCTGGCTCAAGACGATGGCCCGCGCGTCGCAGCGCTTGCCTTCGAAGGATGGGATACTCATGCCGGAGAGGTCGATCGGCTGAACAAGCTGCTCGTCGGGCTCGATAATTCGTTTGCCGCCTTCCAGCAGGAGCTTGGTCCGGCCTGGAAAGATACCGCCATTCTTGTTGCGACCGAATTCGGCCGCACCGCGCAGGTGAATGGCACCCAGGGCACCGACCACGGCACCGGAACGGCGGCCTTTCTCGCCGGCGGCGCGATCAAGGGCGGCCGCGTGATCGCCGACTGGCCCGGTCTTAAACAGGCGCAACTGCGCGACGGCCGTGACCTTGCCGCAACGACGGATCTGCGTGCTGTGGTCAAGGGGATCGCGGTCGATCTGCTTGGGGCGTCACCGACCCTGTTGACGCGCGATGTCTTTCCGGGCTCCGATCATGTCCTGCCCATGAAAGGGCTGATTGCCTGATTTGCGCTGGCGGCCTGGGTTAAGGGCCGCCGTCTTCCAATAGAATTACGTGAGAGCCGCATTGGGAGGAACGGCGCCGCTGCGCCTTTCGCGCGCTGCGGAGAGGATGGCAACCACGCAGGCCAGGGCAAGCGTGATCGCGCCAAGCACCGGCAAGCTGCGATAGCCATAGCCGCTCTCGAGCAGCGCCGCACCGACACTGGCTGCGATCGCAATGCCGATATTGAACCCTGACGGAATGAGCGAGGAGGCAAGGCCCGGCGCATCGGCGGTCCACATCAGGATGCGAGCCTGGATAGGGGTGCCGATTGCAAAATTGAGCGCGCCCCAAACGAAGATCGCCACGCTCATCGGTATGGGGTAGGGGCTGACCAGGTAGAGAATGACGAGTATCGCGGACTGGATGGCGAGCATCGCGATAAGCGAGGGCATCAGCTTCCAGTCCGACAGCCTGCCGCCGATCACAACACCCAATGTCGCTCCAACGCCATTGAGCAGGAGAACCCAGGGAATGAGCATGACATCGAGGCCCGTTACTTCGCTCAGGAGCGGCGTTATGTAGGTGAACGGCACCATCTGGCCGATCATCAATGCGAGCATCATGATAAGGGACGTCCAGACCTGCTGACGGCCGAGAACGCGCACTTCGCCGCTCAAATGGCCGGATTGCTGAGATTCTGCTTTCGTTTGCGGAATCAAGACCCATATCGCGACCAATGCGAGGACACCGACCAAGGTCATCGCCCAAAACGTCATCCGCCATCCCCAAAGCCCACCGATTGCCGCGCCCAGAGGAACGCCGACAATATTGGAGACCGTCAGGCCTGCGAGGATCACGGAGACTGCACGCCCTCGAAACGCTTGCGGCACGAGGCCGACTGCAACCACCATGGCGATGCCGAAATAGGCGCCGTGGGCGACGGCAGTCGCAACACGGAAGAAGAGCATGGCGGCGAAGTCAGGTGCAAGCGCGCAGGCGATCTGACCCAGGCAAAAGGCGATCGTCAGAGCAATCAGAATGGTTCGGCGCGAAATCTGTCGTGTCGCCATGGTCAGGAGCGGCCCGCCGAGGGCAATCCCCAGCGCATAGCCGGAAACCAGATAGCCGGCAAAGGGGATCGAGACATCAAGACCCTGTGCCACGTCCGGAAGGATGCCGGCAATGACAAACTCGGTCGTGCCGAAAGCAAACGCAGCCAGAAACAATGCGAAGAGGGGTAAGGGCACGTCCAGCTCCGATATAAAGGAATAAGGATTTCTTTATATTGCCATGGGGGATACATCAAGCACGAGTTATCGTCGGTGACATTCTTCACATAATGCCAGTTCTTTCGACGGGCTTTCAGCCGGAGAGACATGCACCAATTCGGGGTGCGATCGCTTGACAAGCGAAGAATGTTTGTGAAGTTTGACTGTTATGAGTGAGGTGGCTGATTGGTTATCTTATACAAGTCCGATCAGTCGGAAAAACGCTGCCGAGGCAGTGTTTGAGGATATTCGTTCGGCAATAACATCGGGACGGTTGGCGGTCGGGACACGGCTGCCCGCCGAGTCGCAGCTTGCGACGCGTTATGGTGTCAGCCGTCCGATCATCCGCGAAGCGCTCCGCTCGCTTCAGACGCTCGGCCTCACCCAGACGCGCACCGGCAGCGGCACCTACGTTCTGACCTCCACTCCCGGTCCGGAACTCCGCTATGGCGGTTATTCCGCCCGCGACCTGATCGAGGCGCGTCCGTTTATCGAAGTCCCGGCGGCAGGTTGGGCGGCGCTACGGCGCACGGAACAGCAGCTGGCGCGCCTGCTTGAACTTTGTGATGAGATGGACGGGGAAGAAGACCCATTGAAGTGGGTAACTCTGGACTCGGAATTCCATTCCATGATTGCCGAATCCTCCGGAAATGCCGTCTTTTCCAAGATCGTTTCCGACGCCCGCGACGCACTGATGCGCCAATCGGAGTTGGTCAACATGATGGCGCAGCGCCGCGTGGCGTCGAATGTCGAGCACCGCCGCATCGTCGAGGCGATTGCGGCGGCCTCGGAGGAGGAGGCCATCGAGGCGATGGAGGCCCATCTCGGTCAGGTCAAGCGCGTGGTGACCACGATCATCGGCGAGGGGCAACAGCCTCATTGAGAGCAATCGGCAGGTTGGCGAGCCGTTCCGGCCGTAGCGCCTCGAAAAGCTCTTCCGCGGTCAGATATCCATGATCCAGCACGATTTCCGGCACTGTGCGTCCTGTTGCCAGCGCCTCGCGAGCAACTTTGGTCGCCGCCTGGTAGCCGATCAAAGGATTGAGCGCTGTCGCAAGGCCAATCGATTCCTGCAGGCGTTGTGCCATCAGAGCCGGATTGGCCGTGATACCGTCAACGCAGCGTTCGGCTAGGATATGGCAGGCGGCGGTCAGATGCATGATGCTTTCCGATAGCGAGCGCACAATGATCGGCTCGAAGGCATTGAGCTGCAGTTGGCCCGCTTCCGCCGCCATGGTCACGGTAATGTCGTTGCCGATGACGGAGAACGCCACCTGGTTGACCATTTCCGGGATCACCGGATTGACCTTGCCGGGCATGATGCTCGAACCTGCCTGCATGGCAGGCAGCGTGATCTCGCCGATGCCGGCGCGAGGCCCGGAAGAGAGCAAGCGCAGGTCGTTGCAAGTCTTGGATAGCTTGACTGCGACGCGCTTCAGTACACCGGAGAGATGGACGAAGGCGCCAGGGTCCTGCGTTGCTTCGATGAGGTCGCTTGCGGTGACCAGCGGACGGCCCGTCAGCCGGGCGAGGTGGGAACAGGCAAGGGCGGCATAGCCGACAGGTGTATTGAGGCCGGTGCCGATGGCGGTGGCGCCGAGATTGACCTCATGCAAAAGGGCCGCCGATTCGATCAGGCGGGATCGATCTTCCCCGAGCATGACGGCAAAGGTCCTGAATTCCTGGCCGAGCGTCATCGGCACGGCATCCTGTAGCTGCGTGCGGCCGATCTTCAGAATGCCGTCGAATTCCTTGGCCTTGCGTTCGAAGGCCTCCTGCAGCGTCTCCATTGCCGCCGCCAGATTGTCGATCGCTTCGATCAGCGCGACATTGACGGCTGTCGGATAGGCGTCGTTGGTGGATTGGCTGAGATTGACGTGGTCGTTCGGATGAAGGTGAGCATAGTCGCCCTTGGCATGGCCGAGCAGTTCGAGCGCGCGGTTGGCGATGACCTCATTGGCGTTCATATTGGTGGAGGTGCCGGCGCCGCCTTGAATCACATCGACGACGAACTGGTCGTGAAGCTCGCCGGCGCGGATTTCGCGGCAGGTGCGCACGATGGCGTCGAGCCTTTCCTTGCTGAGCAAGCCAAGTTCGTGATTGGCAAGAGCCGCTGCTTCCTTGACGAAGGCCAGGCCTCGAATGAGATGTGCATAGCGGCTGATCGGCGTTCCCGTGACCTGGAAATTCTCGACGGCTCTTGCCGTATGTACCCCCCAATAAACCTCAGCCGGAATATCCTTTTCGCCCAGCAGGTCATACTCGCTTCGCGTCTTGACCACATTATCCTCCTATGGTCGAAATCAAGCTATATCTGTCAAGCTGTATGACAGATTTTGAAATCTGTTATCCGTTCGCTCCTGCCGCGTCAATAAGTGCTGCCCGGCTTGACCTGCGGACTTTTCTATGTCTAAGAGAAAATCTGTCATACAGCATTACAGCATGACCGGCGATCACTAGACTTGATCGGCGGCCAGATTAAGGCAGCGGCATCCGGTCGGGTGCGAAATCAGCACCCCGGATCCGCCCATGGACAAACGGCTCGAGGGAGGAGCAATGTCAGTCGAACCTATTCAGAATATTCCGGCGGATCGCCGGCCGCCGGTCAATGAGGATCTTGGCTACCACAAGGCGTTGAAGCCACGGCAGATCCAGATGATCGCGATCGGTGGCGCAATCGGCACCGGTCTCTTCCTCGGTGCGGGCGGACGCCTTGCCACAGCCGGGCCAGCGCTCATCTTCGTCTACGCGCTCTGCGGCTTCTTTGCCTTTTTGGTGCTGCGCGCGCTCGGCGAACTTATTATGCACCGCCCGAGCTCCGGCTCTTTCGTTTCCTATGCCCGCGAGTTCTATGGTGAGAAGATGGCCTTTGCCGTCGGCTGGATGTACTGGCTGAACTGGGCCATGACCTCGGTTGCCGATGTGACGGCCGTCGCCCTCTACATGAATTTCTTCAAGCATTACGTGCCCTGGCTTGCGGGCATCGATCAATGGGTCTTCGCGCTGATCGCGCTGATGGTCGTGCTGGCCATGAACCTCCTGTCGGTGAAGGTCTTCGGCGAACTCGAATTCTGGTTCAGTCTGGTGAAGGTTCTGGCGCTGGTCAGCTTCCTCGTCATCGGCATCTATTTCGTCGTTTCCGGCACGCCGATTGCCGGTCATTCGGCGGGCTTCAGTATCATCAGCGATAGCGGCGGTTTCTTCCCCAATGGCATCTTGCCCGCCTTCGTCATCATACAAGGCGTGGTCTTTGCCTATGCGTCGATCGAGCTGATCGGCACGACTGCGGGTGAAACAGAAGATCCGCGCAAGGTCATGCCTGGCGCGATCCGCACGGTGGTCGCCCGCCTGTTGGTCTTCTATGTCGGCTCGGTCCTGCTTCTGTCGCTGCTTCTGCCCTATACGGCCTACAAGGCAGGCGAGAGCCCGTTCGTCACCTTCTTCGGGACGATCGGTATTCAAGGTGCTGATATCATCATGAACCTCGTCGTGCTGACGGCCGTGCTGTCCTCACTCAATGCCGGCCTCTACTCCACCGGCCGCATCCTGCATTCGATGGCGGTTTCGGGCTCGGCACCGGCCGCGCTGGCCAAGATGAACAAGGCAGGCGTCCCCTATGGCGGCATTGCGGTGACGGCCGTCGTGACCGTCATCGGCGTGGCGCTGAACGCCGTCGTTCCGTCGGCCGCTTTCGAGATTGCCCTCAATATCTCGGCACTCGGCATCATCTCGGCCTGGGGCGTGATTGTGCTATGCCAGTTGAAGCTCTGGAAGCTCTCTAAGCGTGGCGAGATGGCTCGTCCGGATTTCCGCATGTTCGGCGCCCCTTATACCGGTATCCTGACGCTCGTCTTTCTCTTTGCGGTGTTGGTGCTGATGGCGCTCGACTATCCGGTCGGCACGTGGACGATCGCCTCGCTGATCCTGATCGCGCCGGCTCTCGTCATCGGCTGGTATCTGTTGCGTGACCGCATCTATCGGCTGGCAGCCGAGCGGGGCCAATCGTGACGGCTGGGCAAGTCAATCCGCTGGTGGCAGTCATTGCCACCGGCGGCACCATTGCGAGCGAGCGCACCGATAGCGGCGCCAGCATACCGTCGCTGACGGGAGAGAGCCTGTTGGCACTGCTCCCGGACATGCCTGTCGATCTCAGGCCCGTCGAGCTGATGGCAAAGGATTCGGCGAGCCTGACGCTCGCCGACATGCAGGGGATCAGCGACAAGGTCGGCGAATTGCTTGCAGATGATGCCATCAACGGTATCGTCATTTTGCATGGCACGGACGCGATGGAAGAGACGGCGCTGCTCGTCCATCTTCAGCACGGCCTGAATAAGCCCGTTGTGTTTACCGGTGCGCAATTTACCGCAGACCATCCCAAGGCCGACGGGCCGGCCAACCTTGCTGCTGCTGTTGCCGCAGCCGTCGATTCTGCAAACGCGAGGCGTGGCGTGCTCGTCTGTTTCGGTGGTCGGTTGTTGCCGGCTTGGGGGCTTTATAAGCATTCTTCGGATAGTGCTGATGCGTTCCGTCAATCGCGGCCGCTCGAAAATCCGCCAAGTCCGCGGCTTGCGGCGCCGCTCGATAATGTGCGGATTGATGTCGTCGCAATCTATCCTGGCTGTGACTCGGTGCATGTGGATGCAAGCCTGAGGGCAGACGCCCATGGCATCGTTCTGGCGGCTCTCGGTTCCGGCAATGCCAATCCGCGTCTGGTCGAGGCTGTCAGGCGCTGTGCCGATGTCAGCGTACCCGTCGTGGTTTCCAGCCGCGTACCGGAAGGCTTGCTCGTTTCAAGCTATGGCGGTGGCGGTGGCGGCCATGATCTTGCGGCGGCCGGTGCAATCCACTCCTCCACACTGCGACCGGGGCAGGCGAGAGTTTTGCTGGCAGCCCTGGTTGCCTCTGGAGCCACTGCGGACGTCGTCAAGCAGGCATTCTCTGATTTCGCAGACGTGAAGTCCTAAGCAAGGGCTTTCGCGGAAAAGTAATCTTGTGTCGTTGGATTCAGCGGGCTTGAAATCAGATCCGTTACGTTGCATATACATATGGATATGCAAGGAGGGAGGTTAGCATGCGCCATCTCCGAGATAACGAACCTAGTCCGCCACGAGAAGCCAAGCTGTTTCGTAACAACAAGAGTCAGGCCGTACGCATCCCGGCTGACTTCGAGCTTCCTGGCGATCGAGTGATGATTCACCGGGAAGGAGATCGGCTTATTATCGAGCCGGTGCGCCGCAAGAGCTTGCTTGACGTTTTGGCAAGTTTGGAGCCTCTCGGACCAGAGGATCAGTTTCCCGATATAGATGATACTCTGTTGCCAGCGAAGGAAATCGAGCTTTGAATAAGCTCTACATGCTGGATACCAATATCGTATCCGAACTTGCGCGAAACCCGCAGGGTACCGTTGCCAAGCGCATCGCAGATGTCGGGCCGAATGCAATTTGTGTCAGCATCGTTACAGCCGCAGAGTTGCGCTATGGCTGCGCTAAAAAGGGATCGCCGAAATTGCTGGCACAGATCGAGGCCATCCTGGGAAGCATACCGGTGCTCGCGCTCGATGTCCCTGCCGATGCCGAATACGGAGCCATTAGGGCCGAGCTGGAAGTTGCTGGCAAATCCATCGGCCCAAACGACCTGCTGATTGCTGCCCATGCTCGTGCGCTGGAGGCGGTCCTGGTAACAGCTAATATCGGCGAGTTTAAGCGCGTCCGCGATCTCCGTGTCGAAAACTGGCTGGATTGAGCGTCGGGCCGGCCGTTAATGACGGCGCGGCCCGAACATCGTTGTATCTATCTTCGTCAAGCCTGATGCGCAGCCTTGGCGACGACGACGGGGATCAAGAGGTCGCCCCAATTGCCGTTACCGCCATGGTGGCGGGCCGAGCGGACGAGCTCGACGGAAACGCCGGCTTCGACCGCATTCATGACCGCCTGGTTGAGGCGATGCAGTTCATTGGCCAGCATGCGGATGACCGCCTGCTGATCGGCATTCATGGTGAGAGATTGCTCCTCTGCTCTCTCGCGAACGCGTGCTATCGATGCCATGTCATTCTCCTCCTAAGATCCTGATATCACTCTGCTGCCGGTTTGAACTGGGCATGCTCCGTCGATCCGTGCATGGCGGTGGTGGACGACTGGCCGCCGGTGATTGCCAGCGAAACCGCATCGAAATAGCCGGTGCCGACTTCGCGTTGATGCTTGGTGGCGGTATAGCCATTGGCCTCGGCTGCAAATTCCGCCTGCTGTAGCTCCGAATAGGCGGCCATCTGGCGAGCCTTGTAGCCGCGGGCGAGCTCGAACATGCCGAAATTCAGCTGGTGGAAGCCGGCAAGCGTGATGAACTGGAACTTGTAGCCCATGGCGCCTAGTTCGCGCTGGAACTTGGCGATCGTCGCGTCATCCAGGTTCTTCTTCCAGTTGAAGGACGGCGAGCAATTGTAAGCGAGCAGCTTGCCGGGATGGATCCGATGCACGCCCTCGGCAAATTTACGCGCCTGCTCCAGATCCGGCTTCGACGTCTCGCACCAGATGAGATCGCAATGCGGCGCATAGGCGACAGCACGGGCGATGCAGGGTTCGATGCCGTTCCTGACCTGATAGAAGCCTTCGACCGTGCGGCCGGCGTCGTAGTCGACGAAGGGCTGATCGCGCTCATCGATGTCCGAGGTCAGAAGCTTGGCGGCCTCGGCGTCGGTACGCGCAACCACGAGGGTCGGCACGCCCATGACGTCGGCGGCAAGCCGTGCTGCGTTGAGATTGCGAATATGGGCCGCCGTCGGGATGAGGACCTTGCCGCCGAGATGGCCGCATTTCTTCTCCGATGCCAGCTGATCCTCGAAGTGGACGCCCGCAGCCCCCGCCTCGATATAGGCCTTCATGATCTCGAAGGCATTGAGGGGGCCACCGAAGCCCGCTTCGGCATCGGCAACGATCGGCGCAAACCACGTGTCGACGGAAAGCCCTTTGCCTTCCGCGGTCTCGATCTGGTCGGCCCTTTGCAGGGTGCGGTTGATGCGCTTGGCCAATTCCGGACCCGCATTGGCAGGATAGAGCGATTGGTCGGGGTACATGGCCGAAGCCGTGTTGGCGTCGGCGGCAACCTGCCATCCCGAGAGATAGATCGCCTTCAGGCCGGCGCGGACCATCTGCATGGCCTGATTGCCCGAGAGCGCGCCGAGCGCATTGACGAAATCCTCCTCGTGGATGAGCTGCCAGAGGCGGTTCGCACCCATCTCGGCCAGTGAATGACGGATGCTGACCGATCCGCGCAGCCGCTCCACATCCGCGGCCTTGTAGGGGCGCTCGATGCCATCGAAACGCCCAGTGGGTGCGCTGGGAACCAGTTTGTAAAAATCTGTCATGCTATTCTCCCGGTACTTCCTCTTGATCCTTCGATCGATCTCCGTTGCACGACTATTTTTACAATATCGATGCTGTAAGGGCGAGGAAAACTGGAAAATGCCGTTAGATAAAAGGGTTATGATGTGTTACTGTTGACATTAGTCTTCGGTAAAATTGTAAATCTTGTAAAAATCTTGCTGATGAGAGCTTTGTAAAAGGTATGACACATGGTTGAGCGCAAGATCTTTGCAGGTCCGAAGGTTCGGCGCATTCGCATGGGCCTCGGTCTGACACAGACGACGATGGCGCAGGCGCTCGATATCTCGCCATCCTATCTCAACCTCATCGAGCGCAACCAACGGCCGCTGACCGTGCAGCTGCTGTTGAAGCTGTCGGCGGTCTATAAGGTCGACCTCGACGAGCTGCAGGGCGGAGAGGCCGGCAGTGCAGGGCAATTGCGTGAAGTTTTTGCCGATCCACTGCTGTCAGGCGAGATCCCTGGGGATCAGGAGCTGATCGAGCTCGCCGAGGCCGCGCCGAATGCGGCAAACGGCATGATCCGGCTTTATCGCGCCTATCGCGAGCAGGCGGCAAGGTTGTCCGATCTCGCCGAGCTTCTGGGCCGCGAGGGCCGGGTTGCCGAGGTCGCCGGACCGCGACTGCCGCTCGACGAGGTTCACGATCGCCTTCAGTCGCGTCCGAATTTCTTTGCCCGCATCGAAGATGCTGCGGAAACCTTCCATGAGCGCCTGTCGCCCGGCGACGACCTGGCGGGCGCATTGAAGGCATGGCTAAAGGCCGAGCATGGCATCGCGGTGCGCCTGTTGCCAGTGCGCGCCATGCCTGGTTTGCGTCGTCGCTACGACCGGCATTCGATGCGGCTTTTCCTGTCGGAGCGTCTTTCGCCCTTCGATCAGATCCGGGAGATTGCGACTGAAGTCTCCCTTTTGGCCCTGCGTCAAGAGATCGCCGCCGAACTCGATGCTCTCGCGCTTTCGACGCCTGAGGCCAATCGCATCGCCCGTTTCGAGCTGGCGCGCTACGCTTCTCATGCGCTTCTGATGCCGTATGGCGCCTATCTCTCGGCAGCACAGCGACTGCATTATGATATCGATCGTCTGAGTGGCCGTTTCGGCGTTTCTTACGAGCAGGCCGCCACGCGGCTGACCAGCCTGCAGCGCCCCGGCGCATCCGGCATTCCGTTTTTCCTGATGGAGATCGATAATGCCGGCCATCGCCTGCGCAAGGCAGGCGCCCAAGGTTTTCCGCAGGCGCGTTTCGGTGGCGCCTGTCCGAAGCTCAATATCCATGCCGCTTTCACCCAGCCCGGCCAGATATTGGTGGACGCTGCCCAAATGCCTGACGGGGGCGGCTTTCTGACAATCTCGAGAACGATCGAGGGGCCGCGGGCCGATTTCGGCGAAAGGGTGCGCCGCACCGCACTTCTGATCGGCTGCGATATCTCCCATTGCGACGAGGTGGTCTACGGGAAGGCGCTGGGTAGCAATCAGGTCATGATCGGTCCTGCCTGCCGCCTATGCGAACGGCAGGGCTGTCTGGCGAGAGCCGAACCGCCGGTCACGCGCCCGCTTGGCCTCGATGAAATGGCGGCTGGTCTGAGTGTGTTCGATTTTCAGTAACGGCATTGATTATCGCTGGTTAGAAGAAGGCCGGGCCGCCGAGCCCGGCTCCTGTTTTTTTTGATGTTTCAGCCAAAATCAGGCATAAAGCCCGAACTGTGCATCATATAGCCGCGCATAAGCGCCGCGCCCGGCGAGCAGCTCGTCATGCGATCCCTCTTCGACAATGCCCTTGTCGCCCATAACGATGATGCGGTCGGCATTGCGGATGGTCGACAGTCGATGAGCGACGACCAGTGTCGTGCGTCCCTTTGCAAGCTCGAGCAGTGCCTGCTGGATGGCGTATTCGGTGGCCGTATCGAGCGCCGAGGTGGCCTCGTCAAGGATGAGGATCGGCGGGTCTTTCAAGAAGATGCGGGCGATCGCAAGGCGCTGTTTCTGTCCGCCCGAAAGCTTGACGCCGCGCTCGCCTGTCGGCGTATCGAGGCCGGCGGGCAGGGAGCGGACGAATTCGTCAAGCGAGGCGCGCCGCAGCGCCTTCATGATATCGTCGTCCGTCGCGCCGAGCTTCCATAGGCGATGTTCTCGCGGATGGTCGAACCGAACAGGAAGACGTCCTGCTGCACGATGCCGATCTGGCTGCGTAGCGAGGTCTGCGTCATATCGCGAATGTCGGTGCCGTCGATGGTAATGCTGCCAGCCGTCACATCGTAGAAGCGCGGCAGCAACGAGCAGATCGTTGTCTTGCCGGTGCCGGAGGCGCCGACGAAGGCCACCGTCTCGCCCGATGCGATAGTCAGGTTCAGATCCTTGAAGATCGTCGCCTGATCGGAATAGCCGAAGGTAACGCCCTGGTAGGCGATATCGCCTTTCAGGTGATCGATCGCGACAGCATTCGGCCGATCGGCAAGATCCGGTTCCGTGTCGATCAATGATAGGAAGCGTTTGAAGCCGGCAATACCCTTGGGATAGGTCTCGATGACCGATGTGATCTTGTCGATCGGCCGGAAGAAGACGTTGATGAGCAGCAGGAAGCTGATGAAGCCGCCATAGCTCAGCTCCCCCGATATGACGAACCAGGTACCCGCCATCATCACGATCAGCTGGACGAGGCGCGTGCTGAAATAGCTGAGTGCGATGCTTGCCGTCATATAGGCATAGCCGTCGAGCTTGGTCGCCTTGTAATCCTCGTTGTCGCTGGCAAACAGCTGGCTTTCGTATCGTTCATTGGCAAAAGCCTTGACCACACGGATGCCGCCGACTGTTTCCTGCATGCGCGTGTTGAAGTTGCCGACCTTGCCGAACAGGCTGCGCGAATTCAGCGTCATTTTCGAGCCGTAGCGGCTGACGAGCCAGGTCATGAACGGCACGATGATCGTCGTCAGCAGCGCCAGCTTCCAATGGACGCTGAACATCAGCAGGAAGGCCCCGACGAAGGTCATGATCGCGATGAACAGGTCCTCGGGGCCATGGTGGGCGATCTCGCCCACTTCCTCGAGATCCTTGGTGACGTGGGTAATCAGATGGCCGGTGCGGTTGTTGTCGAAATAACGGAAGGAAAGCTTCTGGATATGATCGAAGGCCTGGCGGCGCATGTCGGATTCGATCGAGATACCAAGCGCATGGCCCCAATAGTTGACGATCGCCGAAAGGCCGGTCGCCACCGCGTAGACGACGAGGAGCAGCACCGCCGTCGTAAAGATCAGGCTCCAGTCGCGGCTTGGAAGCAGTTCATCAACGAAAAGCTTGACTGCCAGAGGGAAGCCGAGTTCCAGCAGGCCGGCGAGCACGGCGCAGCCGAAATCCAGGAAAAACAGCGTCTTGTAACGCGCGTAATATGAAACGAAACGACGAAGCATGAATGCCCTCCATGGGCACTGAAGAGGATATGGGAGACAAGAACGGACTGAGCGGCAGCCCGAATTCGGCATCGCCGTTCAGCGTTAATTGGTGCCGAAATTTCTCATCTGGCGATCCTCCTGTTTCGGTCGCGCGTTTGGTATAGCCGACGCATGCAGGCATGTCACCCCCATAAAGGAGGGGTGACGACCGTTGCAGATGGCCTGCCGTACCGATGTAGAAAACGCTCGCTTAGGACGAACAACGGCTGGAGGTAAATGCCTCCAGCGGGTCATGAATTCGCGACAGGTTTCGACGGCATCCTCATGCCGTCAGAGCCTATGAAGCAGCCCGGAACGTTTGATCACATCGACACGCCTCGGCGCACCGGTACGCCCTCCGAAGAATTCGCATTTGATCGCCGCGGCGATAGAGGAGAAGCGGATGGCATCTTCCGCCGCCATGCCCTCGGCAATCGCAAGAGCGAAGGCGCCGTGGAAGATGTCTCCGGCGGCAAGCGTATCGACGGTCTTGATGGATATGGTCGGGCAATGCTCGACCTTGCCGGTATCATCATTGAACCAGTGACTGCCCGCTGCACCCGCCGTTACGCAGATGAAGGCATGGTCGAACCGTTGTTTCAGACGCCGCGCCCTCTCGGGCACATCGCTTGTTCCCGCGATACGCTGTGCGGCTGGCTCCGAAAAGATGATGTGGGTCGCTTCCGGCGCCAGCTCCTCGATGACGCCGTCAGGAGCCACGTCGCCGTCTAGAATGGCTGGCCTGCCCATGGCTCTTGCGGTCTTGAGAACTTGCAGCGCCAACGCCGGCCAGCGGACGTCGACGAGTACGGCATCGAAGGCGGCGATCTCGTCGGCCGAGAATGCCTTGACGGTGTGGTGCAGTTCCGGATCGTAGAAGGGAACGATCAGTCTTTCGCCGTCATCGTCCACCAGGATGGTCGAGACGGCAGAGCGTGCGCCCTCTATGCGCGACATGCCTCCGACGTCGATGCCGGCGGCGTCCAGATCGCGGATAATGCGCTCGCCGGTATCGTCGCGGCCAACGGCACCCCACAGGCTTGCCTTGCCGCCGAGCCGGATAATGGCATAGGCTGCGCTGGAGGCCATGCCTTCCGCGATCTGCAGCATGTCGTAAGGCAGAACCTTTCCCTGACCCTGCGGAAGGGTGCGGACGCGAAAAAGCGTATCGAGAACGGCAGCGCCGACACAAAGGACGTGCCTGGCCCTACCGGCCGGTGGATCGAAGATGGACAGAGCGCTCAAAGCCGCTTTCCGCTCGCCTTGTCGAAAAGATGGATGCTGGCCGGGTCGATGCCGATTTCGATCTTGTCGCCGAAGCGGATGTTGAGCCGCTCGCGGAACAGACAGGAGATGTCTTCTCCGCCGCAGTCGAGTTTGGCGTAGATCTCGGAACCTGTGCCTTCGACGATGCCGACCTTGGCCGACAGGCCGCTTGCCACAGCTCGGATATGCTCGGGCCGGACACCGTAGACGAGTGGGTGCCCACCATGCTGCGCGATCGGAAAGCCTTCCGGCAAGGGCAGGATCAGACCTTTGTCGCTGCGGAAGACGCCCTCCTCAATCCTGCCGTCGATGAAGTTCATTGAGGGCGAGCCGATGAAACCGGCGACGAAGAGGTTGGCCGGACGATCGTAGAGATCGAGCGGCGCGCCAACCTGTTCGATGAGGCCGCCATGCAGCACGACGATCTTGTCGGCCATGGTCATCGCCTCGACCTGGTCATGCGTCACGTAGATCGTCGTCGTGCCAATGCGCTGATGCATGGATTTGATCTCGCCGCGCATCTGGACGCGCAGCTTTGCATCGAGATTGGAGAGCGGTTCGTCGAACAGGAAAACTTGAGGATCGCGGACCAGTGCGCGGCCCATGGCGACGCGCTGGCGCTGGCCGCCGGAAAGCTGACGAGGCAGGCGGTCCAGCAAATTTTCCAGGCCAAGGACGGCGGCCGCCTTCTGCACTTTAGCGGCGATTTCCGAAGCCTCTGCCTTTTTCAGCTTTAGCGCAAAGCCCATGTTTTCGGCGACCGTCATATGCGGATAGAGCGCGTAGTTCTGGAAGACCATCGCAATGTCGCGGTCGCGCGCCGGCAGATGGCTGACTTCGCGCCGACCGATATGGATCTCGCCGCCGCTCACCTCTTCAAGCCCGGCAATCATGCGCAGCAGCGTGGACTTGCCGCAGCCCGAAGGGCCGACGAGGACGACGAATTCGCCGTCGGCGATATCGACGCTGATATCGTGAATGACCTTTACCTGGCCGTAGCGCTTCTGGATGCTCTGTATATTGACGGGTGCCATGAATGTGATCCTATCCAAAAGATAAAGGCTGCGTCACTTGACGGCGCCGGCTGTTAGACCGGCGATGATCTGTCGTTGTGCGAACATCGTCAGCACGAGCACCGGCAGCGTCACGATCAGGGCGGCAGCAGCAAGCGGTCCCCAGCTCACCTGCTCGAAGGAGAGCATGTTATAGACGGCCACCGGCAGCGTGCGGGTCTCGCGGCTCGCAAGCACGATGCCGAAGACGAAATTGTTCCACGAGAAGATCACCGAGAGAATGAAGGCGACGACGATACCGGGCCGGGCGATGGGCAGAGCGACGAGCCGGAAGACCTGCCACGGTGTCGCGCCGTCGATGCTTGCTGCCTCCTCCAGTTCCATCGGGGTCGTCTCGAAATAGCCGATCATGATCCAGACGACGATCGGGACGGTGACGACGAGGTGGATAATGATCTGCGGCCAGAGCGTTCCCAGCAGATTGAGCCATTGGAACAGCAGGAACAGCGGGATGAGGAAGGAAAGACCGGGCGTCATGCGGGCAATCATGATGATGACGGCAGACTTCTCAGCCTTCAGCCGTGCAATGCCATAACCGGCCGGCACGCCGATGACGAGTGCGAGCAGGGTCGCTGCGCCCGTCACAAGAATGGAGTTCCAGAAATAGAGAAAGAAGTTGTTTTCCTGGAAGACATTGACGTAGTTCGTCCAGGCGAAACGATCGGGAATAAGGATCGGCGGATAGGCGCCGTTGTCGATCTCGTATTTCAGCGATAGCGAGATCATCCAGAGGAAGAACAGAATAACGGGTGAGACGATAACCAGGGCCACGAAGAATAGGCCGATACGGTTGAGTGTCGAACGCTTCATCTCAATGTCCCTCCGCGTCGATCCATTTCGTCCGCTGCCGCATCATCAGGAGGATGAAGGAAAGCGCGACGATGAGGATGAAGAACACCACTGCCATGGCCGAACCATAGCCGATGTCGTAATAGGAAAAGGCAGTGTTGTAGAGGTAGATGTTGATTGTTTCGGATGCCGTTCCCGGACCACCCTGCGTCATCGCATAGATGATGTCGAAGCTCTTGATCGCGTCGATACCGCGGATGATGACGGCGATCATCAGGAAAGGTGAGATCATCGGCAGCGTCAGATAGCGGAACTTCTGCCAGGCATTCGCACCGTCGATTTCGGCACTTTCATAGGGTTCGCGCGGCACGGAGGCGAGACCGCCGAGCACGATCAGCATGACCAGCGGCGTCCATTGCCACACCTCGACGAGGACAAGTGAGGGGATGACGCTCGCCTGATTGTAGATCCATTCCTGCGGTCCGATGCCCACCAGCGACAGCAGGTAGTTGAGCACGCCGAGCTGTGGGTGGAACATCATCGTCCACACAAGCGCCACGGCGACCGGCGTTGCCATCATCGGCATAACGAAGATACCGCGCAGGAAACCGCGCAGCGGAAAATTGGCATCGAAGATCAGCGCGGCCAGCGTTCCGAAGAACAAGGGGCCGACGACGGAAAGCACGGTATAGAGAACCGTGTGCCAAAGGGATTCCCAAAATCGTACGTCGGTCGCCAGCCGGACATAATTGTCCCAGCCGACGAAACTCTGCGATTGACCGAGCGTCCACTTGTTCACGCTCATCCAGAGAGTGAAGACCCAGGGGAAGACGATGACAGCGGCAATGACGATCAATGCAGGAATGACAAAGGGCCAGTAGTTGGTAGCAAGCCGTTGCGGCTTGCTCCTTCCTTTGGTTGCCTTCGCGGCGGTATCTTCAATGCTCACGGAAGCCATCATCCCTCGCTTCGTGCCAGAACAGGCTCGAACTGGGCGGTTGCCGTCTTCAGTTCGGCTGCCGGATCTGCGCCGCCGATCATGTTTGTCAGCGCGACACCATAGATGTCGCGGAACTCGGTGACCGGGATGATGACGGGTAGCGCCAGCTGGGAGACCTTGGCGGAGCCGGCGACGGCATCGAGCCAGGCGCCTGGCATTTTCACACCTTCGCGAACCTTCTGATCCTCCAGAATGGATTGACGGAAGGGAACACCGGCGCCGGCCTGCAGAAGACGCGCGCCCATGTCATGCGAGATCGCCCATTGGCAGAAGAGATAGGCGGCTTCCTTCTTCTGGCTGGCAGCAGTCACGCCTATGCCGTCGCCGGTCGTGGCAGCTGCCTGTGCGTTCGGCCCTTTCGGCATGACGCCGTAGCCGACCTGGCCGACGACGCGGGATTTCTCCGGATTTTCGATGGGCGGCGCAAAGCCGACGCCATCGACCCACATGCCGATCTTGCCTTGCAGGAAGGCTGATTGCGCTTCCGCCCAGTTGAAGCCGGAAACTCCGGGAGGTGCCGATTTCGTCATCAGGCGTTGATAAAGCTTGGCGGCGTCGACGGCGCCCTGCGATTCCGTCTGCAGCTTGCCGTCGGCCGAAAGCGGCGTCGTACCGTAGCCGAGCATGAAGGTCGTCCAGACCGGCGCGTTGGCATTCTTCAGGCCGCGGGCGACGAAGCCGTAAGTGTTGGTCGATTTGTCCGTCAGCGCCTCGGCGGCTTTCGCCATATCTTCGAAGGTTTCGGGATAGGCCAGGCCCTTCTTCTCAAACAGGGCCTTGTTCCAGTAGACGATCCAGTAGTCCACCGAGAAGGGCAGGGAGCGCATGACGCCTGCGGAATCCTTGGCGAACTTCAGTCCGGCCTCGGCGAAATCGCTTTCCGTCAGCGAGGGATCGGTGAGCGACGGATCCTTCATGAAGCCGCTGATATCGGCGAGCCAGCCGCCCTTTTCGAACTGACGCTTCTGAACGTGGTAGCTCAGATGGACGACGTCGAAGCTGGGCTTGCCGGAGCTGAGCTCGATCGTGGTTTTCTGACGCTGCTGCTGCTCGGGTGTCGCCTCGGCATTGACCTTGATGCCGGTCAGAGCCTCGAATTCGCTTAAGTATTTGAGGATCGTTTCGCTGCGCGGGCTCTTGACCAGATTGACTTCGAGCGTCGTGCCGGCAAAGCGCTTCCAGTCGACGGCTGCCGAAGCGGTGCGGACACCGAGAAGGCTTGCTGCGCCGAGTGCAGCCGTGCCGGCCATGAAGCCGCGACGTGTCGGATTGAAAAGTGACGATGACATTGGTTCCTCCTCCTTTTGGCCGAAAATCTCCTCATTCGCGGCCCGTTATCCAAAGCTATTTACATCTTCAACGCGCGATCCCGGGCTCCGCCGATGTGGGCGACCAGCGCGGTAACCGCCTCTTCGGCGGATCGTCGCTCGATGGCCTCAAGCACTTTCAAATGCTCGTCCATGACCGGCCCGACATGGCCGTTGATGCGGAACCTGTCCTGACTGATCAGTCGCATCTTGATCGAATTGACCCGATAGGCGTTCGAGATGATCGTATTGCCGAGCGCATCGATGAAGGCATCATGCATGCCCCAGTCCACCGATTGCGCGTGAAGCTCCAGCTCCGGGGAATTGTCGCCGGAGCGGATGGCATCGGCGATATCGCGATGATCCTTCAGAAGCTTGGCGATCGTCTCGTCCGATGCTGAATGGGTAAACAGCGCAACGGCTTCCTTCTCCAGAAAAAGACGAAGCTGGAACGCTTCGCGGATCAGGTCCAGATCGATATGGGCGATCTGCAATCCACGCTGCGGAACCGTCTTGATCAGACCTTCCGCTTCCAGACGCGGGATCAATTCGCGGATCGCGCCGAGCGTCAGTCCCGTCAGCTCGACCAGCCGCCGCTGCGAGATGAATTGCCCGGGACGAACGTCGCGCGCCAAGAGATGGCGTGTGAAGCTCTCATAGGCTTTCTCTCTCAACGTTGTCTGTTCGCCTGGTCCGTCCATCGGCAGCTCCGGGCTGTTCGGTTAGGCTGCTTTGGCGCGAAACAGTGCGCCGAAAGCAGCAAAGAGCGTGTCGGAATCTTGGCTGTTCAATGCCACGAGCGGCGGGCGCACGGCAAGCCAGCTATCGTCCTCCGTCAACCGGGCGAGAATAGCCTTGATCGAAGGAATGACCGGATAGTTCAGCAGCTGTTCGACGAAACGCTCGACATTGGCGTCAGCGATACCTTTTTCCGCCATGGCCTGCACTTCGCGAGGAAGAAGATTTGCCATGCCGGAGATTGCTCCCTGTCCGCCGAGCCGAACGCCGCGGGCAAGATGCCGCTCGTCGCCAATCAGAATGATGAGATCGCCATGCGTCTTCAGCAGTTCCTCGGTATAGGGCCAATCGCCCGAGGAGTCCTTGACGCCGACAACAACATCCGGAAATGCGGCGTGCAGGCGGCCAACGAGGGAAATGGAGAGCGGCACCATCGTTACCGACGGAATATTATAGACGATCACGTCGCGGGCATGCGTGCCGAGCATAGTGAAAACGGCCGCGAACCATTTGAAGAGGCCATCGTCGCTGACGTTCTTGAAGTAGGAGGGCGGGGCAAGGAGAATGTTGCGGACACCCTGCGCCAGCGCTTGTCCAGCCTGCGCTGCCGCATCTTCTGCGGCATCGACGAGCACGCCCATGACGATCTGCTTCGGCGCAATGCCGGCGGCGAGCATGGCGGCCAGAACTTGCTTGCGCTCCTGCATGCCAATCGAAGCGCCTTCGCCCGTGGTCCCGAACAGGGTGACGCTCTTGCAGCCATTGGCAAGGCAATGCTTTGCCTGCTCGATCACACCCGGGATTGCAATCTCGCCATCAGCGTCGAAAGGTGTTGCCAGCGCGGCCGACAGGCCAAAATTCTCACTCATCCGATCCTCCCGATCTTGTGAGATCAGTGCGTAGCATGCTGACATGTTAGTTGTAAAGCGAAGTTTATATCAGTCGCCTATATGTGATTACACTGACGTCGAATTGGCGGCGGTAGGAGTTGATGGCTGGGGACTTTATAGAGCCTCGGCCCCGGCCTCTGTTAGCCCCTTGCAGGCACGTAGTCGAGCCCGCCATCGATTTGTGAAGGCCGGCCATCGAGGAAGAGTTCGCCGATGCGCGGCGCGGAGCGGGCAATGACCTTGCCGCGCCTAATGACGGCGAGGCGAGTTGGCTTCAGGCGCAGCGCTTCCAGCGTGTCGACGGCCTGCAGCACTACAAAATCGGCATTGCAGCCCTTTTCCAGGCCGTAGCCTTCCAGGCCGAGCGTCTTGGCGGAGTTGATGGTGAGCGCATCGAAAATCTTCTTCTTGTCTTCGATGCCGGCCATTTGTGCGACGTGGATAGCCATGTGGCCAACTTCGAGCATGTCACCCGAGCCCATCGAATACCAGGGGTCCATCACGCAATCATGGCCGAAGGAGACGTTGAGCCCGGCATCCATCAGTTCGCGCACGCGCGTCATGCCGCGGCGCTTCGGATAGGTGTCGTGCCGGCCTTGCAGCATGATGTTGATGAGCGGGTTAGAAATTACATTGATCTTCGCCTCTGCCATCAGCGGGATGAGCTTGGAGACGTAGTAATTGTCCATCGAATGCATCGAGGTCAGATGCGAGCCGGCAACACGTCCCTGCAAACCGAAGCGGACCGTCTCTGCCGCAAGCGTTTCGATGTGACGCGACATCGGGTCGTCGGTTTCGTCGCAATGCATGTCGACGGGAAGACCGCGATCGGCGGCGATCCTGCAAAGCGCCTCTACTGAGGCTCTGCCCTCATCCATCGTGCGCTCGAAATGCGGAATGCCGCCGACGATATCGACGCCCATGTCGAGCGCGCGTGCGAGCGAAGCCACGCCATCCTTGGCGCGATAGTATCCATCCTGCGGGAAGGCGACGAGCTGCAGATCGATATAGGGCTTGACCCTGTCCTTCACCTCCAGAAGCGCCTCGGCCGTCACCAGCTTGGGATCGGACGTGTCGACATGGCTGCGGATGAACAGCAGTCCTTGCGTGACGGCGAGATCGCAGTATCGTAGCGCGCGCTCGACAAGCTCCTCCTTCGTCACGATGGGGCGCAATTCTCCCCAGAGGGCGATGCCTTCCAGAAGCGTGCCGGATATATTCATGCGCGGCAGGCCGAGCGAAAGCGTGGCATCCATATGGAAATGCGGGTCGACGAAGGGCGGGCTCACCAGCCGATCGGTCGCATCTATTTCTTCCTTGCTCTCGGTGGTAATCGAGGCTTCGATTGCTGCGATCCTGCCATCCTTGACGGCGATGTCGATGCCTGTGCGGCCATCTGGCAGATTGGCATTGCGAATGATCAGATCGAACATGAACGGCTCCTCGGATTATCTTTCGCCACGGCGATAGGGTTGCATCAGCGCCTGCGGCACGCGGGCGCGTCTGCTCATGACGGCAAGGGCAACGATGGACAGGATATAGGGTGTCATCAGGAAGAGCTGATAGGGGACACCCTGGACTGCGGTCTGCAGGCGCAATTGGAACGCGTCGAAGAAGGCGAAGAGCAGCGCACCGAACAGCGCCCGGCCCGGCCTCCAGGACGAAAAGACGACGAGCGCGATGCAGATCCAGCCGCGTCCCTGCACCATCGTCGGAAAGAAGCTGTTGAAGGCGGAAAGCGTCAGGAAAGCGCCGCCCATGCCCATCAATGCGCTGCCGGCGATGATGGCGCCATAGCGGATCCTCATGGGGTTGAGGCCCTGTGCCTCGGCTGCATGCGGATTTTCGCCCGTCATGCGGATCGCAAGCCCGACCGGCGTGCGGAAGATCAGATAGGCCATGACCAGCGCCACCAGGATCGCGAGATAGGTCGGGACGGTCTGCGTGAAGAGAGCGGGGCCGATGAAGGGCAGGGTGGAAAGCCCGGGAATGGCGATCGGCTGAAACGGCGTGATGGTCGGCGGCGTCCCGGCGACGGGAACGATCAACCGGAAGGCGTAGTAACTGAAGCTGGATGCAAAAAGCGTCACGCCGAGGCCGGAAACATGCTGCGACAGGCCCAGCGTCACCGTCAGGGCCGAATGCAAAAGCCCGAAAATGCCGCCCGCAATCGCCGCGATGAGAAGGCCGGTCCACAGATCGGCACCGTGATAGACGGAGAGCCAACCGATCATCGCGCCAAAGGTCATGATGCCCTCGATGCCGAGATTAAGAACGCCGGCCCGCTCGCAAAGAAGCGCGCCGAGCGTGCCGAAGATCAAGGGTGTCGCAATCCGCAACACGGCAGCCCAAAGCCCGGCCGAAGCAATGATGTCGATCAACGTGCTCATCGGC
Organism: Rhizobium sp. AG207R; assembly: GCF_027109195.1. NCBI lineage: Bacteria > Pseudomonadati > Pseudomonadota > Alphaproteobacteria > Hyphomicrobiales > Rhizobiaceae > Rhizobium > Rhizobium sp. AG207R. Next base: position 86,148 of record NZ_JAEPVT010000004.1, on the reverse strand, counting down.
GGATCCTGTACTGCGTGAAGAACAAAGCGATCAGCATGGTCAACAGCGACAGGGCGACCGTGACGTCGGCGATGTAAGTTGGGATGCCGAGACTCCGGCTCATGCCGTCAGCGCCGACAAACATCGTGGCCGTAAAGATCGCCGCAAGAACGACACCAAGCGGGTTGAGGTTTGCAAGCATGGCGACGACGATGCCGGCATAGCCGAAGCCCGGGGACAGATCGGTTGTGACATAGCCTTTGACACCCATGACTTCGATGGCGCCTGCAAGGCCGGCAAGCCCGCCCGAAAGACAGGCAACTTTGACGAGGGTCGAGCCGAGACGAACGCCTGCAAAAACGGCGCCCGAAGGATTGAGGCCGGCTGCCCGCGACTGCATGCCGAAGACGGTGCGCGACTGGACGAAATAGACGATCGCCGCGATGACGATCGCAATTGCAAAACCGATATGAAGACGCGATCGCGCAATCAGCTTCGGCAGCATGGCATGATCGCCAAGCGCCTGGGATTGCGGCCAGCCGAATGCCGTCGGGTCCTTCAGCACGCCGTCGATCAGCATGGAGACGAAAAGGACGGCGATGAAATTCAGGATAAGGCTGGTGACGACTTCATCGACGGAAAAGCGCAACCGCAGCCATAGTGGCACGAGGATCAGGACCATGCCGGCAATGGCACCGATCACCATCAAGAGCGGAATAAGGATCGGGCCGGGCAGGCCGGCGAGCATTTTTGACCCGAAGGCCGCAACGGCAATGGCGCCGAAATAAAATTGTCCCTCGGCGCCGATATTCCACAGACGGGCGCGAAAGGCGACTGCGGCGGCCAATCCCGTTAGGATCAATGGCGTCGCGCGGGTGAGCGTCTCCGTTGCCGAAAGCCGCGAACCGAAGGCTCCAAGCAGAATCCGCCGATAGGCTTCGAGGACGGGTGCGCCGGCAATCGCGATCAGTATGCCGGCGAGCGCAAGGGCCGCGACGACCGAGAGCACGGGAGCGAGGATCATCATAGACAGTGGGCGGTGTTCGCGCCGTTCAAATCGCATGATTGGCCCCACTCTTTTCTTTCCATTCTCCCGCCATCATCAGTCCCAGCAGGCGCGCATCGGCCTTATCGGCATCGATAGGCGCCGAAAGGCGTCCGCCGACGATTGCCTGGATGCGATCGGCCAATGCAATGACCTCGTCCAGATCCTCCGAGATCAAGAGAACGGCAGTGCCTTGCCGGCGCGCTTCCAGAATGCGTCCGTGAATGGCGGCCACTGCACCTTCGTCCAGCCCGCGCGCTGGCTGGGCGGCGATCAGGATTCGTGGTCGCTCATGGAGATTGCGACCGAGGATCAGCTTCTGCATATTGCCGCCCGATAATAGCCGGGTGCGTGTCGCAGCATTGCCGCCGCGCACGTCGAATGCCTCGATGATCTCCTGCGCAAAGGCCATGCCGGCACCCTTGTCGACCAGACCATGTTTCGAATAGGAAGGCAGGCGCTCGAGCACGGCATTCTCCCAGATCGCCATTTCGCCGATGGCACCATCACGGTTTCGGTCTTCCGGAATGCGCCCGATGCCAGCCTCGATAATCGCGGCAACGTCGAGATCGCCGACTGGCTTGCCGAACAGAAGAAGCTCGCCGGATGTGCGGTTCGACATGCCGGACAGAATTTGCCCCAAGGTCGCCTGACCGTTGCCCGATACGCCGATGATCCCCAGAACCTCGCCGGCCCGGACATGGAAGCTGATCTTTTTCAACCGTTCGACGCCACCGGTCTTGACGATGATATCGCGAGCTTCGAGCACGATGTCGCCCGGCGTCGACGCTTCGCGGGTCGGGCGTGTGACGCGATGTCCGACCATCAGCTCCGCAAGCTCGGCCTTGCTGGTCTGAGATGCCTGTCTTTCGGCCGCGACCTTGCCGCCGCGCAGGACGACGATACGATCGGCCGTCGCCATGACTTCATCGAGCTTGTGCGAAATGAAGATCAAGGACAGGCCTTGTGCGGCCATCTGTTTCAACGTCGAAAAGAGCTTTTCTGCCTCGATCTGGGTCAGAACGGCGGTCGGTTCGTCGAGGATCAAGATGCGTGCATCATTGTAGAGTGCCTTCAGTATTTCCACCCGCTGCTGCTCGCCAACGGAGAGATCGCCCAGGCGCGCATCCGGATCGACTTTCAAGCCGAAGCGTTCGGCAATCGCCAGAAGCTTGTTGCGGGCCGCTGCCGTTTGGGACTTGAGCGACCAAAGTCCCTCCGTGCCCGTCATGATGTTTTCCAGCACAGTCAGGTTCGGCGCGAGCGAGAAATGCTGATGCACCATGCCGACGCCGGCCCGGATCGCCGCGCGCGGCTTGCCCTGCGGCAATTCCACATTATCGATCAGGATGCGACCGGCATCGGGCACATAGTGCCCGAAGAGGATGCTCATCAGCGTCGTCTTGCCGGCACCGTTCTCGCCGAGCAGGGCAACGATCTCACCCTTTGCTAGAGACAGCGAAATATTGTCATTGGCAATCGTGCTGCCGAAGCGTTTGCTGACACCTTCGATGGAAAGGACGAGGATGGTCATGCCGGAAAGCCTGCAATCGGGAAGCGGTGTTGCCAACGTTGCTCGGCCTCGAGCACGGATGCAAGCTGCAGCAACAGCTTATCCTCACCCATGGGGGCCATCAGTTGGACCGGCAGCGGCAATCCCGCTTCATCTTCGCCGAAGGGAAGTGTGATGGCCGGAAAACCGGAAATGTTGGCGAGCGCGGCAAGAGGGGCAAAGGATGTCATGCGCTCGAGGTGCAATTGAGTGTCCGAATGATCCGTCGGAAAGGATCCGATGGGTGGCGGTGCCGAAGCGAGCATCGGCATGACGATGACGTCGACCCTGTCGAAGATCTCCCACAGAATGCGGCTAGCCTTCACGGCGCCATTGACGGAGCTCCAAAGGGTGGTTGCCCGCATGGCGCGCCCGCGCATGATGAAGGCTTGCGTCATCGTCTCGGCGAGACGCGTGTCCAGTTCGAGATCATCAATCAGGTGGGCGATATTGACGGAAATGATATCACCAAAAGCGCGGCTGCTGGCCTGAACGGCGCTTTCCATCTCGTCCCAACGGATGGATATCTGCTCGTTTCCCCGGCTTTCGAGGAAACTGGCCGCTGCTTCCACCGCTTGGGCCCGATCCTGGTCGATTGCGTAACGCTGGCCAGTGTCTGCAAGGAGTCCAATGCGAAGCTTACCCGTTTTGGGCGGGAGTTGAGCGATATCCGCGTATGGCCCTCTTGTCTTTCCCCGGACAACATCGAAGATTTGTGCGGTGTCGCGAACGGAGCGGGTGACCGCAAGTTCGCTGGCGATGCCGCCGAGATGATTGCCGAAGGAGGGGCCGGCGGGCACGGCGCCGCGTGTCGGCTTCAGTCCGACAAGGCCGCAGCAGGCAGCCGGCACGCGGATCGAGCCGCCCGCGTCCGTCGCATGCGCGATCGCAACGATACCGGCGGCGACTGCAGCCGCGGCTCCACCCGACGAGCCGCCGGCAGTTCTGACAGGATTCAACGGGTTTCGGCAGATCGGACCGATTGCCGGTTCGGATGCGAGTGAGAAGCCGAATTCCGGACTGGTGGTCAAGCCGAAGGCGCAGAGACCGGCATCGCGAAAACGCTCTGCCAAATCGCTGTCCGCGCCTTTGCCCGTGCGGGCGAACAGGCGAGAGCCAGCGGTCACCGGCAGCCCCGGGAAGGGGCCGCCGAGATCTTTGGCGACCGTCGGTACGCCGGCAAAGGCGCGCTGCGCAAAGCGCTCGGGATACGCCGATGCCTCCTGATCCAGGGCATGTGCTGCCGCGAGCCCGGCTTCAGGATTGACATAGGTAATGGCGCCAAGCTCATCTTTCATGGCGCAGGCGGCAAGTGCCGCCTGCATGGCATCCACACAGGTAAGCTTGCCGGACTTGATCGCGCCGGCCAGCTCCGTGGCGTCAGTGAATGACGGTCTGGTCATGATCGAGCCGAAGGATTACTTCGGCTGATCCGCTACCTTCGGCACTTCGAAGCTGCCGGCCTTGATGTCGGCGCGGACCTTCTCCATTGCAGCTTCGGCCTCTGCTGGTGCTGTGCCCTTCACATAGACGATATCGCTGCCGCCTTCCTTCATCAGGCCGTAGGCCGTGTAGTTGCGGCCAACCGGCTTGCCGGCGGCAACATCGGCGATTGCGGCATTGAGAATGGGGCGGAAATACCACATGGCATTGGCGAAAACGGTGTCGGGATAGCGCGGCGTGTAATCGATCAGCGATCCCACTGATTTGATATGCCGCTCCTTGGCGGCATCAGCCGTGCCGATGCGCTCACCGAAGAGCACGTCGGCACCGGCGTCGATCTGCGCGAGACCGGCTTCACGCGCCTTCGGCGGGTCGAAGAAGGTGCCGATGAAGGAGACGAGGTGCTTGCAATCGGGGTTGACCGCTTTGACGCCCGCGGCAAAGGCATTGATCAGCATGTTGACTTCGGGAATCGGGATGGCGCCGACGGAGCCGACGACGTTCGACTTGGTCATCTTGCCCGCCAGCATACCGGCGAGATAGGCGCCGTCATAGTTCCAGGTGCCGAAGACGCCGAAATTGCTCCCGGCAGCCTCGCCGCTGGACCCGAGAACGAAAGCCGTATCCGGATAGTCGGCAGCAACCTGGCGCGCTTCCTTCTCTACAGCATAGGCCTCGCCGATGATCAGCTTGTTGCCCTGTTCGGCATATTCGCGCATGGCACGCGGATAGTCCGTGCCCGAAACGCCTTCGGAAAAGACATATTCGATAACGCCTTCCTTGGCGGCATCCTGAAGCGCCTTGTGAAGACAGGAATTCCACGCGTTTTCGACCGGCGAGGCATGAATGCCTGCGACCTTGAGCGGCGCTGCGGCGCGGGCGGCTGGCGCAAGAGCGCTGACGCCGAGCGCGATGCCGGATGCGATGACAGCGCGGCGTGACAGTATGATTTCATTGGTCATTTTTCAGTTCCCCTGGTTTTTGATCGTTTGGTAAAAATCATAGGAGGGGGCTAAAAAAGTGTCAAGCAATTGGCGTGCTTAAATAATATGCGAGAGCGCTCGAAATCTACTCGTCGCTTACAGCATTAGATAGCCCGAGCGGGTATTCAATTGTTTTTCGGGCGACCACCGTTTGTGGTCTGGCGAGCAAGCATGATGTCAAGCTGCAATACGGTCGATCATATGTGCAATGGCTGCGCGATAGCGATCCACATCACCCCCCGCATCGATGGCGAGGGCGGCGCGATCGAAGGCCGCTGAGAGAATGTCGGCGAGGGCCTCAACGGCGATATCCGACCCCTGGCCACGACTGAGCGTCGCTTCCAGGCCATGTTTCAGCGTAAGCGTGGTGGTTTCCTCATCCAGCTGCTTCATATCGATAAAACCAAGCACAGTCGGTCCTTCGATCAGCAGAAGTCGCGTGCGGCCGACAACCCGCATTGCATCGAGATAGGCATTGCTGCCGGCGATCAAGGCGGCGCGAGGCGCAAGATGATCAGGCGTTGCCTTCTCTATGGCGCGTGTCACCGCCAGAGCTTCCTCTGTGACAACTGCGCGAAACAGCGCGCGCTTGTCCTCGAAATGGTGATAGAGCGCGCCGCGCGTGATGCCGGCGGCAGCGACGATCTCCGGCGTCGATGTCTCGGCATAGCCCTTTTCCACGAACAAGGCGCGCGCGGCCGCAATGAGTGCAGCCTTGGTCTTTTCGGTTCTCTCACGATTGGAGCGCGGATCTTGCATGCATGCAGCCTGTATGTTATTCGAAATAATACAGACAGATTGTATGTCTTTTGAGGAAGGAAGTGAAGCATGAAGGTAACGAGCTATTATCCGGTGATCATGACTGAGCGCGTCGAGGAAACCGCTGCCTTTTACGTGAAGCATTTCGGCTTCCGGGAGAGTTTCACCAGTGATTGGTACGTCCATCTGCAGTCGGCTGAGGACAGCGCTGTCAATCTCGCCATTCTGAATGGGCAGCATGAGACGATTCCGCTACAGGGGCGCGGTAAGGTCGCGGGCTTGCTGCTCAACTTCGAAGTGGACGATGTCGATGCCGTCCATGAGCGCTTGCAGGCGGCCGGCCTGCCGATCCTGCTTGCCATCCGCGACGAGGATTTCGGTCAACGTCATTTCATAACGTCCGATCCGAACGGTGTTTTGATCGACATCATCAAGCCGATACCGCCAAGCCCGGAGTTCGCATCTCTCTATGCCGAAGATGCCCTGCCGCAGGATCGCTAAGGTGCTGGGCGCAATCGATAAAATCGAGCGCTGCAACTCTATCTTTGATTAACTAGGTCGCTTCACCCAATATTTCGGTTTTCATGCGACAAAGCCGGCCAGAGGTAAGGTGACCCATGCAAGAGCTCCCGGTTTCGTCGAAAATCATCAAATCAGTCTATTTCCGCCCCGATGACGGGCGGCTTTACATCCGCTTCAAGAACGGTGAGGAACGTCAGTTCACCGGCGTTCCGCAGAAGGCGGCGATCGCCATGGTGAAGGCGCCGTCGCCCGGCCAGCACTATATCGAGCATATCCGCACGCAGTTCGAACGCGTCGCTTGAGGCGAAGGCCGCACGGCTGACGCCCGCTTGGCAGAAGGATTTGCGGTGCTGCCATTTGAATTCTGTGGGCAGGATATGCTTTATCAATCAGCGCATTGATAAACGCTTAGTTGCGCTATCTATATCAATCACAAACATCTTTCAGGGAGGAAGAGGCGTGGTTGATGAAAAGCAGCTTATATCCAAGATCACCTGGAGGCTTATGCCCTTTCTGGGCATTCTCTATCTGATCGCCTATATCGATCGCCAGAATGTCAGCTACGCGAAGCTTCAGATGGTCGATGCGCTCGGCATGAGCGAATATGCCTATGGTCTCGGCGCCTCGTTGTTCTTCATCGGCTATTTCATCTTCGAGGTGCCGAGCAACCTGCTTCTCGACAGGTTCGGAGCCAGCAGGTGGTTTGCGCGCATTCTGATCTCTTGGGGTGCGGTCACGGTCGCGCTTGCCTATACGCAGAACGCGACCATGTTCTATATTCTCCGCTTCCTGCTCGGCGCCTGCGAGGCCGGCTTCTTTCCAGGCGTGCTCTATCTGCTGACCCTTTGGTATCCTTCGGCCTATCGCGGTACGATGGTCGGGCTTTTCATGATCTTCAGCGCCTTCGCCAATGCGATCGGCGCGCCGCTTGGCGGTGTGCTGCTGGACTTGAACGGCCTTTATGGTATTGCCGGCTGGCAATGGGTCTTCCTGGTGACCGGTATCCCAGCCATCATTGCCGGCTTCATCACCCTGTTTTACTTGCCGGATCTGCCGTCCAAAGCGACGTTCCTCGACGATACGGAAAAGAACTGGCTGAAGGATCGGCTCGCGGTGGAAAATTCCGGCATGGAGCAGAACGCCGCCGACGGCTTCAAGGCGCTCGTCAATCCGCGCGTGCTGTTGATGGCGCTTTGCTATATCGGTTTCCCGCTCGCCGCCTATGGCCTCAGCTACTGGCTGCCGACCATCGTCAAGAATTTCGGCGTCAGCAACACGACGAACGGCTTCCTGAACATCATCCCGTGGATTCTCGTCGCCATCGCTCTTTATGCCGTGCCGCGTGCAGCGGACAAGGCCGAGTCCAAGACGCCCTATATCGTCATTCCGGCACTGGTCGGCGCCGTGAGCCTGGTCTTATCCGCCGTTATTCCCGACCATACGCTGCAGTTTGCTTTCCTCTCCATTGCCGCCGCCGGCATCTTCGCAGGCCAGCCGGTGTTTTGGAGCCTTCCCTCGCGCTTCCTACAGGGAGCAGGGGCCGCAGCGGGCCTTGCCGCGATCAACTCCGTCGGCAATCTCGGCGGCTTCATCGCTCAGAACGTCGTGCCCTGGATCAAGGATTCCACGGGAAGCACGATCGCACCGATGTTTTTCCTGGCCGCCTGCCTTGTGATCGCGGCGCTTTTGGTTCTAGTGATTGGGCGCATGGTGCCGCGTACACCCCGGCGAGAAGATCTCGGCAATCCGAACGCAGCCCGCGTGAAATGATTGCGCTCATGCTTGTAAAGGCATCCACCAAATGAGAGGGCGGTCCGATGGCCGCCCCAATTTTTTCAGATGCTGATACCAAGCTTACGCAAAGGCGTAGGAACCATCCGGACGTTTGGGCACGCGCCGCTGCCAATGGATATAGCCTTCCTCTTCCATGGCCTTTTCATCCATCTCGACGCCCCAGCCGGGACGATCGGGTCTGAGCTCAAGATAGCCGTCCTTCGGCAGATAGGGATCGACGACATAGCGGGTCTCGCCCTGCCGCTGTTCGACTTCGTTGCCGCCATAGACGTAGGCCTGACCCTTCGGCAGCCGGTATTCGAGGATCCTAAAGTTCTGCGCGGCGGCCGAGAAATGCACGTTGACGGCGGTCGCCAGCGGTCCCATCGGGTTGTGTGGAGCGACGCCGACGAAATGCGCCTCGGCGATCGTCGCGATGCGCCGCATCTCGCTGATGCCGCCGACCACGCAGATATCCGGCTGGATGAGGTCGGCGCCCTTGACCTGCAGCAGGCGCAGGAACTCGTTGCGATTATAGAGGGATTCGCCGGTCGCGAGCACGCAATTGAGGCCCTGTTTCAGCTCGCCCCACATCTCGATATTCTCAGGACGCAACGGCTCCTCGTAGAAGAGCGGATCATAAGGAGCCAGCGCATTGCCGAGCTGGCGGGCGGCGACCGGCTCGAAGATTTTCGCATGCGCGTCGAAAGCGATCTCATAGTCGTCGCGCACGGTCTCGCGCAGCGAACGGAAATAGTCGGCCGATGCCTTGACGACATTGCCCCAGCGATGGGCGTGCATGTCGATGCGCCATGGGCTGAGCTTGAAGGCGGTGAAGCCCCATTCGGCGTTCAGACGGTCGAGCTCATCGCGTGCGGCCGGCGCATCCGGTGCGGTGTAGACGCCGGCATAGACCTTGATGCGATCGCGCACCGCACCGCCGAGCAGCTTATAGACCGGGACATTGAGGGCTTTGGCTGAGAGATCCCACAGGCAATGATCGAGCGCGGAAATCGCCGAAAGGCCAAGCGCGCCCGGCGGGAAACGGCTTTGCTGGATTAAGAGGTTGATGAGATAGTCGACGCGGCTTGGATCCTGGCCGGCGAGGAAACCGTAGAGATAGTCGAGGATCGGCGGCAGCGCCAAGTCGGGACCGTGGTTGTAGCACTCGCCCCAACCGGTCAGCCCGTCATCCGTATCCAGCGCCACGATGACACGCGGGCGATCCTTGTCGCGGGTCATGAATACCCGCATGCGCTCGATCTTCATCTTATCTTCCTTCTATCGATTGACGTGAATGCGGCATGGGAGCTGCCGCAGGTGGGGAAATCGTTGTGCGCATCGCGGCGAAGCCTGGCTCGTGGAAAATGGGCGTTGCGGCGGTATCGAGGGAAGCCATCATGCCGCGCTCCCGTTCTTCACGGTTTCGGGTTCGACATAGCGGAAGCGCCGCGAGTGATCCCTGTCGCGAGGGTCGGGGCGCGGGATCGCCGAAATCAGCGCCTGCGTATAGGCATGTTCGGGTGAATTGCAGACCTTGTCGGCATCGCCGACCTCGACCAGGCGCCCTTTGTACATGACGCCGACGCGGTCGCACATGTAGCGGATGACGCCGATATCATGACTGATGAAGATATAAGCGAGGCCAAGTTCGTCCTGCAGGCGCATGAGGAGATCGAGCACCTGCGAGCGGACGGAAACATCGAGGGCCGAGGTCGCCTCGTCAGCGACGATCACGCGGGGATTGAGGGTAATGGCGCGGGCAATGCCGATGCGCTGGCGCTGGCCGCCTGAGAAGGCATGCGGATAGCGCTCGCGCGCCCTCGGATCGAGGCCGACCTGCTCCATCAGATGGCAGACGCGCTCGTCGAGCGCCCGGCCCCTGGCAATGCCGTTGACAAGCAATGGCTCGCCGATGATCTGTGAAACCGTCATGCGCGGATTGAGCGAGCCGAATGGGTCCTGGAACACCATGCGCAGCTCGCGGCGCGCTGCCGCAAGGGCCGCCCCCTTGGCGCTTGCGAGATCGGTGACGTCGCCATCAGTGTGGCGATAGAGAATTTCGCCTGCACTCGGGTCGATAAGGCGCATGATCGAGCGGCCCATCGTCGTCTTGCCCGATCCGCTCTCGCCGACGATCCCAAGAGTTTCGCGCGGCAGAAGCGAGATCGAGACGTCGTTGAGAGCACGAACCTCGCCGAAGGCCATCGACACGTTGCGCAGTTCAAGGATCGGGGCAGCGGTCTTGTCGAGCGGCGGTCGCGCCAGCCGGATTTCGGCCTTCCTCTCGAGCTTCAGCACCGAGCCGATCAGCATGCGGGTATAATCGTCCTTCGGCGCATGGAAGATCTGCTCGACTGGACCGTATTCCCTGACGACGCCATTGTGCATGACGAGCACGTCATCGGCGATCTGAGCGACCACGCCCATGTCGTGGGTGATGAACAGTACCGCCATGCCATTGGCCTTCTGCAGCCGGGCAATGAGGTCGAGGATTTCGGCCTGCGTCGTGACATCAAGTGCCGTCGTCGGCTCGTCGGCGATCAGAAGCTGCGGCTTGCAGGCAAGCGCCATGGCGATCATGGCACGCTGACGCATGCCGCCCGAATATTGAAAAGCGTAGCGGTCGATCGCCTTTTCGGGCGAGGGGATTTCCACCTGTTTCAAAAGTGAGATCGCTTCGGCGCGCGCCTCGGCCTTGCTCATCCTCGTATGAAGGCGCAGCGCCTCCATGATCTGGTCGCCGACCGTGTGGACCGGCGAGAGCGACGCCATCGGCTCCTGAAAGATCATGGCAATGTCGCGCCCGCGGATCGACCTGATCTGCCGCCCGCGCGGATTGAGCCTGACGAGATCGACCGAACTGCCGCCAGCACCGTTCAGAATGATCGAGCCGCCGGTGATGCGGCCGGGGGCATCGACGATCTGCAGGATCGAGCGTGCAGTAACGGATTTGCCCGAGCCGCTCTCGCCGACGACGCAAAGCGTCTTTCCAGGCTCGATGGCAAAGGAGAGATTGTCGACCGCGCGGAAAATACCCTTTCTCAAGGGGAAGTCGACGGTGAGATTCTTGACCTGCAGCAAAGGGCGGGAGGTGTTCATGGAAACGATATCGGTCATGCCCGCCTCATTTGTTGTAGGGATCGGCCGCGTCGCGCAGGCCATCGCCGAGAAGGTTCAGGGCCATGACGGCGATAACGACGGCGACACCCGGCAGAAAGAGCCATGGTGCGGTTGCGATCGAGCGGATGTTCTGCGCCTCGCGCAACAGCACGCCCCAGGAAATGGTCGGCGGCTGCAGGCCGAGCCCCAGAAAGGAGAGGGACGTCTCGGCTAGGATCATCGCCGGCACGGCAAGGGTGATGGAAGCGATGATGTGGCTGGCGAAGCTCGGCAGCATATGGCGGAAGATGATGCGCCCTTCGCTGGCGCCGTCGAGTCTGGCTGCGGCGACAAACTCTTCCGTTCGCAGCGACAGAAAGCGGCCGCGCACGACGCGGGCAAGCTGCGCCCAGCCGGTCAAGGACAGGATGATCGTGATCATCATATATTGCAGTGCCGCCGGCCAGCCCTGCGGCAGGGCCGCCGCCATGGCAAGCCAGATCGGAATGGTCGGCAGGGAGAGCACGAAATCGATCAGGCGCTGGATGAAGAAGTCGAGCTTTCCGCCGTAATAGCCTGAAATTCCCCCCAGAACGATGCCGAGCAGGAGCGAGAAGAACACACCGACGAGGCCGATCGATAGCGAAATCTGCGCACCTTGGACGGTGCGGCTGAAGACGTCACGGCCGAGCCGATCTGCGCCGAACAGCAAAAGCGGTGTCGTCTTGTCCGAGGAGGCCAGCAGGTGAATGTTGCTCGTGAAAAGGCCGAGTACGGAATATTCGTAGCCGCGACCGAACAGGCTGATTGAGACGCGCTTGGTCGTGTCTTCCTTGAAGATCGGCGCAAGCGTTTCCGGATCGCGTGTGAGCTTTAGCGAATAGTAGTGCAGCCCGAAGGAAAAGCCGTTGTCCGTATCGAAGAAGTGGACCTTCTGCGGCGGGTGAAAGGTTGCGCGTGCATTCTGCTGATTGGGGTCATTGATGGCAAAGAAGCCGGGCGCGACCGCGACGATATACATCAATATGGTGACGACGAGGGCGACCATGGCAAGCTTGTGGCGGCGGAAAGCCCACCAGATCAGCTGCCATTGCGAGGCGACGGCGTTTCGGTCGGGGCGCAGGTTTGTGACGGCGATATCGGCCATGGACTGCTCCTATTCCAACCGGATGCGGGGATCGACAAGGGCAAGCAGAATATCACTGATGAGTGACCCGATCAGCGTCAGCGCGCAGATCAGCAGCACGAAGGCACCGGCCAGATACATGTCCTGCGCCATCAGCGCCTGCAGCAGCAATGGCGCCGCCGTTGGCAGATTGAGAACGATCGCGACGACGACTGAGCCCGAAATGAGATTGGGCAGCAGCCATGCGATGGTGGAGATGAACGGATTGAGCGCTATGCGCAGCGGATATTTGACCAGCAGCCGGAATTCGGAGAGGCCTTTCGCGCGCGCCGTCGTCACATAGGGTTTCGGCAGCTCATCGAGCATATTGGCGCGCATGACGCGGATGAGGCTTGCGGTAGAAGAAACGGCAAGAATGACGACCGGCAGCCACAAATGCGAGAGCAGATCCACCATCTTGGCGATGCTCCAGGGTGCCGTCTCGAATTCGGTGGAGAACAGACCGCCGACATCCTGGCCGAACTCGACGGCTGCGACATACATCAGCACCAGCGCCAGCAGGAAGGAGGGGATGGCAAGCCCGAGAAAGGTGAAGGCGGTAAAGAAATAATCGCCGATCGAATATTTCTTGACGGCGGAATAGACGCCGATCGGCAGCGCGATCGCCCAGGTCGCGATCAGCGCTGCAAGCGCCAGAATGAGCGTCAGCGCCATGCGCTCCCAGATGAGGCCCGAGACCGGTTGCTGCCATTCGAACGAAATACCGAAATCGCCGCGCGAAAGAATGCCCCACATCCATTTCAGATATTGGATGAGCATCGGCTGATCGAGGCCGAAGCGTTCGCGCAATTGCGCAGCTGTGTTCTGATCGACCACTTCATTCGAAGAGGCGAGCGTGGCGATGTAGGTCGTCACATAGTCGCCGGGAGGCAGCTGGATCAGCACGAAGGCCAGGAAGCTGATGGCGAAAAGGGATGGGATCATCCACAAGAGGCGTTTACCGATGAAGACCAGCATGGCTGTTTCTCGCAGTGAGTGCTGCCACGGGCAGCTCCGCATCAAGGAAAGCGCCGCCCGTGCAAGGCGGCGCTTGATCGGCACAATCAACTGGTGAAGAAGAATTGCTGCGGCATGGCCGGTCCCGGATTGGGCCAGGACCAGCTGTCCGGCTGCTTTTCCGGAACATTGTGCAGGTTATTGCGGATGATGCCGAAGCCGCCGACGGCAAGGCAAAGCCCAACGGTTTCAAATTCTTCGGCGGCGATGTCGAAGATCTGCTTCATGACGGCGCCGCGCTTGTCGAGATCGGCCGTCGAGCGCGCCTCGTCAAAAAGTTTCATGCGCTTTTTCTGGCTCTCCGGCGGCTCCTCGCCCTGTTTGCCATTCGAGGTGTACCAGACCGACCATGGAATGGCGTAGCGCGAACCCTGCGGGTGGAAAGCGAAGAAATCGCGCGGATCGAGCATCGGATCGAGGCCGCCAGGCCCGGGCCAGACCTGAGCATCATGGGCATTGTCGTCGCCACGGGTGTAGTAAAGCGCGCGCTCGATCGTATTGACCTTCATGTCGACGCCGATCTGTGCCCAATGCGCCTTCACCAGTTCGAGGGCATCGACCAGATCGGGATAGAGGGTCGGTATGACGTCGACGGCGAAGAAGACTTTCTGGCCGTCCGGCCTCAGGCGGAAGCCGTTTGCATCCTTCTTGCCGTAGCCGGCCTCATCGAGCATGGCTCCGGCCTTGTCCGGATCGTAGTTGGTAAATTGACGGGCATATTTTTCATTGTACCAGGGATGCTCCGGTCGCGGCCCGGCCTGGTATCCCTCGCTTTGGCCGAAATAGACGATGTCGATGATTTCCTGTCGATTGATCCCGAGCGAGAGCGCCTGCCGGACCGACTTGTCGGCAAACATCTTGCGCATGGCCGGATCTTTATGGGTGATGTTGAAGTAGATCTGGCATTGCTGTGAGGTGGAAGGGACAAGAGTTAGAAGGCGATAATCGCCCTTCTTCATGTTCTGCGAGAGCGTCGGCTTGTTGGCCAGCACGCTGATATGGCGCTCCTGAATATCGATCTTGCCGGAAATGACGTTCAGCATCAGCGATTCCACATCCTGCGAGATGCCGAAATTGATCTCGTCGACATAGGGAAGCTGGTTGCCTGAGGTATCGACCTGCCAGAAGTATGGGTTGCGGGTCATGACGACACGGGTTGCTCCGCCGGTATAGGGTTCCTTGACGACCCAGGGATCGAGCGTCGGCTTGTCCGGATTGCCCCAGCGTGAGGGTATTTCGATGTCGCCGCAGCGTGCGCGGAAGAGTTCGGGCCAACTGCTGACGCCGGCCTTCTTCGCATCCTCCGCGACGTTCGGATTGTATTTGGGCAAGAACTGGCTGCAATAGTGCTTCGGAAACAGCGTTGGATGCTGGCCGAGCGGGGTTGCGAGATTTTCCAGATAAAGCGCGTTCGGAGCGGCAAAGGTGAATTTCACCGTATAGTCGTCAATCTTCGTGACATCGACTGCCTTGCCGGCAACGGAGAGCTGAGCCGGCGTTGCGCTATAGAGATCGGTATTCTTGACGCAGTCCTCGATGGCGAAAACGACGTCATCCGCCGTGAATGGCTGACCGTCGGACCAGCGTGCGCCTTGAATGAGATAGAAGGTGAACTGCGAGGCGTCGGCATTGACGTCCCAACGTTCGGCGAGGTTCGGCAGAACCTGCGTGAATTCGAGATTCCAGCGCACCAGACTCTGGTTGCCCACCATGCGCAGGATACCGTTGTGGTCGGACGAGCCTCGCAGGCCGCGCCGTAATGTGCCGCCATAGGTCCCGACTTTTTCGTAAGGGGTAACCACCATCGGCTTTTTCGGCAGCCGGTCGGCCAGCGGCGGCAGCTTGCCATCCTTGACGAGCGCAGCCAGAGCCGGCGCCTCACCACCCGCATCGACAGCGTTGACACGACCGGCCAGAGACAGGGCTGCCATGCCCGCCATACCGCCGAGGACGGCACGCCTGCTCACTCCGCGGGACAATATTTCATCGCGCATCGAATCCCTCCCGTTTTGATTTCGGCCGGGCTTTGCCTCGACCGATGCGACAGGCTCCCGTCCCGTCGCCATGCACCCCTCTGGCGCAGCGTCGAGACCATATTATGTTCTCAGATAATTACAAGAGTTGACAGATTTTTACAGATTTAGTAGCCCTGTCGCGCAGGAAATGCGCTATGGCTGTCGCCGGCCAGCATTCACGAAGGACGATGATGAAACTCTCTGTCGCCAACGATTCCGGTGCGGGCGCGACGCGCTTCGGCGACATCATCTATGAGAGGATCGTCGCCATGATTGCGGATGGAACCTTTCCGGTGAATGAGCGGCTGCCGGCGGAAGCCAAGCTCGCGGACATGTTCGGCGCGTCACGACCCGTCGTGCGCGACGCCCTGGAGCGGCTGCGTGCCGACAGCCTGATCGTGTCGCGGAAGGGGTCGGGTTCCTATGTGAGGCAAAGGCCGGATTCCTCGGTCCTGAAAATGGTGCCCGTAGGGTCGCTTGCCGATGTCCAGCGCTTTTTCGAATTTCGCGCCGGGCTCGAGGCCGAGGCGGCCGAGCTTGCGGCGCGCAACTGGCAGGCTGACGACAAGGAACGGATCACCGCAGCGCTTCAAAAGATCGAACAATGTCTTCGCGAGGGCCGGCTTGGCGCGGAAGAGGATCAGGAGCTGCACGACGCCATTGCGATCGCGACTGGCAATCAGTTCCATATTACCGTCCGTGAATTGTTCCGGCCGCATTTCGCTATCGGTCATTCCGTGACCCGCAGCCTCAGCCTCAAGCGGACGCCCGAGCAGATCCGCAGTGTTCAGGATGAGCACGCCGTCATCGTGCAGGCGATTTTCGCGCGGCAGGAGACTGAGGCTCACGATGCCATGAAGCGACATATCTTGAATGCACGCGCCCGCATGTTCCAGGGCGTATAGGGAATTGGATGGGCGAAGGCGAGGTGATGACTTCTTTACGCCTCCTCGTTTGCGTCCCGATGGATGATAAAGGGTAAGGGTAGGAAGATGAGCATTGAAACCATGCGGCGCGTGCTGACCGGCGTCTCCGGTGTTCCGGTCACGGCCTATGATGGGAGTGGCGAAGTGGAACCGCGCGTGACCGCTCAAGTCTATCAGCGGGTGGCGGTTGCCGGGATTCATAACATCGTCGCAGCGGGCAATACGGGCGAATTCTATGCACTTACTCCGAGAGAGATCCGCCAAGTCCACGAAGCTGCGATCAAGGGTGTCGACGGCAAGGCGCCGGTGACGGCGGCGATCGGCCGTTCATTGCGCGAGGCGATCCAGATGGCGAAGGATGCTGCCTCGATCGGCGCCTCCGCCGTCATGTCGCATCAACCGGTGGATCCGTTCGCTGCACCCGGCTCGCAAATCGACTATTTTCGCGATCTTGCGGAGGCTTCGCCGCTCCCGCTCGTTGCCTATGTTCGTGCCGAAGGCTTCAGCGTCGACGACATGGTCCGTCTGGCCGGTCACGGCAACATTGCCGGCATCAAGTTCGCGACAACGGATCTGATGCTGCTTTCACGGACGATTGCAGCTTCCGATCCGAACGGCGCGCTGTTCGTCTGCGGTCTTGCTGAGAGCTGGGCCCCGACATTCGCCGCCGCCGGCGCAAAGGGCTTCACGTCGGGCCTCGTCAATGTTGCTCCGAAACTGTCGCTTGCTGTGCATGCGGCTTTGGAGAAGGGCGATTTTGCCGCTGCCCGCGCCATCGTCAACAAGCTCGAGCCCTTCGAACGCATGCGCACCAAGTTCCGCAACGGAACAAACGTCACCGTCGTCAAGGAGGCCGTCACCTTTTCCGGCCTGAAGGTCGGCCCTGTTCGCGTTCCCGGCGTGCCGCAGCTCGATGTGAAGGATCGCGAGGAGCTTTTTGCCTTGTTGCGCAATTGGCAGGAAGCAGGCGAACTTGCCACCGCCTGACGCTGCGGTATCCGGCGATCGCGACCTCTCCATGACCTGAACTTAGCGTTCTATGGGATATCGTCATAATATATGTCAGCGGCTTGGCGAATGGCGCTGTGTGAAATGATACTGGCCGACCCGTCAGCTTTTGCCGGGGTCGGCCGTTCGTTGGAGCGGACCAAGCCTTAGAGCCCGGTCTCTACTTTACCTCCTCCGATCCCGCCAGATTTTCGACGGCAGTCAGGATCTTGTAAGCCGACGAAACGCGTGCAGGGATCGGAAAATTCCTGTTTGCCAGCAGAACGATGCCGATCTGCCGGCCCGGTATGAAGGCTGCGTATGCGCCAAAGCCATTCGTTGAGCCTGTCTTATTGAGAAGGACATCCTTGCGTGGCTGTTGAGGCGGGTCGAGCCGGGTGATCTTGTGGGGCTCAAGCGCCATGTCGGACGAATTGCCGGCAAGCAGCCGGGCAAGCGTCGTCGGATAGGCATAGATTTCCCAGCCGAGCGCCTGCGTCGTGTTGTCGACGCGGTAATAACCGACATGCGTCGCATCGATTGCCTGCCGAAGTGTGGCGTCGAGCTTTGCTTCACCCATATTGGCCTCGAGAAAAGCAAGCATGTCGGAGCCTGTAGTCTTGATGCCATAGGCCTGCGTGTCGAAGACACCGCCATTGACGCGGATTGGCTTGCCCTGCTTCGAATAGCCATAGGCATAGTTGCTCATCTCAGCCGGTGGAACGCGGATATAGGTGTGGCTGAGGTTGAGACCGGAAAGAATTTTGTCCTGCATCAGCCTGTCGAACGGCTCGCCCATTGCCTGCGCTGCCAGATAACCGAACAGGCCGATGCTGGGATTGGAATATTGCCGATACGTGCCGGGCGCGAAGGAAGGATGCCAGTTGCGATAATAGGCAACCATCTTGTCCTGATCCGTTACCCCGTTGGGAAACTGCAGAGGCAGACCGCCGGCCGAATATGTGGCGAGATCGAGGAGGCTGATCTTGTCGAAACTGGTATCCGCAAGTTCCGGCATATATTTCGTTGCCTTGTCGGAGAAGGAGAGCTTTCCGCTGATCTGGGCGTAGGAGCCAAGGGCTGCCGTAAAGATCTTGCTGATGGAGCCGAGCTCGAAGATCGTGTCGTTCGTCACCTTCCGGCCGCTCTCCTTCGAGGCGACGCCGTAGTTGAAGATGTAGCGCTTGCCCCTGACAGTAATCGCGATCGCCATGCCCGGTACGTCGTTATCCTTCATGAGCGGACGAATGATTTCGTTGACTGCTCGCTCCAGCTGCTCTGGGTCATTGACTTCGGCGGCGTGGGCACCGACCCCATAGAAAAGGCAGCCTGCGACGATACCGAGCTTCTGCAAAGAATTGGCACGTATATTCAAGATGATATCCTCAGTGTGATGATCGACCGTGAAAGATCGCAAGGTCGAAAAGGAAGCGATGATTGGCGGCTGTTATCCGGCGCGATGAACTCAGATCGCTGCGGCGATGCGGCCGATTTCAGCAATGATGGCGTTGCGTTCGTCAGCTGCGATGGCGGGGATCTCGCAATAGGCCGTTACGATGATGGGGGCGTGCTTCGATGGCCATAGCACCGCGATGTCGTTGGCATTGCCGTATTTGTCACCGTTTGTTCCGGTCTTGTCGCCCACCAGCCAATCCTTCGGAAGGCCGGCGCGCAGTCGGGTGTCTCCCGTCTTGTTGGTGATCAGCCAGGCGGCCAGTTGCGATCGCGAGGCGGCTGTCAGTATATCGGTGAACAGAAGCCGACGCAGGTTTTCCAGCATCGCCGAAGCTGTCGTCGTGTCACGCTCATCGGTCGGAGTGTCATGATAATTCAGCGTTGGCTCGGTGCGGTCCAGACGGGTGATCTCGTCGCCCATGCTGCGGCAGAAAGTCGTAATTGCCTCCGGCCCGCCGAAACTCGCGAGCAGCAGGTTGGCCGCGGTATTGTCGCTGAGCGTGACGGCGGCCGCACAAAGTTCGCCAACCGTCATGCCATTGTCTCCGGCATTGGGTTCGGTCGCCGGAGAATAGTCGACGAGATCGCTCTTCTTGTAATGAATGCGCCGGTCGAGCTTTTCATCGCCCTTGTCGACCCGGGCAAGCACCAGAGCTGCGGCCAGTGCCTTGAAGGTGCTGCACATCAGGATGCGCTCGCCGGCGCGATGCTCGATGCGCTTGCCCCTTGCCAAGTCGAGAATGCTGACGCAGATGCGGCCCGGATGCTTGCTTTCGAGTGCGGCAAGCTGCGCCTCGCCCGTATTATCGTCTGCAGTACGTCCAACCGCGCTTAGCCCCGCCAGAACAGGCAGCGCAAGCAAGCTGCCGGCAAGGCTTTGCCGGCGCGACAATAAGATCGTCATCACGTTTCCACTTCGATTGATGTTTGAGCAAAGAGGTGCGTCTCGGATCTCGTGGACGTCATTGGGACCCTGCAAATCACCTTGCGAGGCAGACTATGGCTCTGCTTTCTGCCCTAGACAAACGATCAATTCTGAGCTTAGACATGAGAAAAACTTGGCCTTAGGACACAAATGGACATCTCCCAGCTGCCATTGAACGCGCTGCGCGTGTTCGAAGCCTCGGCGCGGCACTGCAGCTTCACGCGGGCGGGCCTTGAACTCCGGGTCACGCAGACGGCGATCAGCCATCAGGTCAAGGCATTGGAGGACGTGCTGGGCGTGACCCTCTTCAAGCGCCTGCCGCGCGGCCTAGCCCTGACCGATGAGGGGCACGCACTGCTGCCAGTGCTGACGGACGCCTTCCGACGGATGAGCGCCACGCTCAGTCAACTGGAAGAGGGGAATTTTGCCGAAATCCTCACCGTCGGCGTCGTCGGGACTTTCGCGATCGGCTGGCTTTTGCCGCGCCTCGCGAGCTTCAAGGCGCAGCACCCGCATGTCGATCTGCGCCTGAAGACCAACAACAATCGCGCCGATATGGTGCTCGACGGACTGGATTTCTTCCTGCGCTTCGGTGACGGCGCCTGGCATGGAACGGAAGCGATCCATCTGATGGA
Organism: Rhizobium sp. AG207R; assembly: GCF_027109195.1. NCBI lineage: Bacteria > Pseudomonadati > Pseudomonadota > Alphaproteobacteria > Hyphomicrobiales > Rhizobiaceae > Rhizobium > Rhizobium sp. AG207R. Next base: position 65,865 of record NZ_JAEPVT010000004.1, on the reverse strand, counting down.
TGCGCCGCTCTCCCCGGTTTGCACGCCCGATATCGGCGCGCGATTGCGCAAGCCTGCCGATCTCGCCGATGTCGAGCTGTTACGATCCTATCGGGTGGACGAATGGTCGCTCTGGTTCAGGGTGGCGGGTCTGCCACCGCCGCATCTTCGCGGTTGGATGTTCGATTCGTCGCTGACGCTCGTGGAGGCGGCTGCGCGAGGCGTCGGCGTCGCGCTCGTGCCCGTCGCGATGTTTTCGCATGACATCGAGGCCGGCAGGATCATGCAGCCGTTCCAGATCACGGCGATGACCGGCAGCTACTGGCTAACGCGCTTGAAATCCCGAGCGGAAACGGCTTCGATGAAGGTGTTTCGCCAATGGCTATTGGCGGAAATCGAGGAGATGCCGGGCTAAATGTGCGGCAAAACGGCCCCGAACTATTGTCCGAAGCCATCTCATTGAAAGTGCTAACGATGTTGTCGGCCGCGTCAGCTCGCGATTTTCAGCCTGACGGCTCCGGTCCGCGTTCCCGAACGCACCGTTTTGAACCGTCCAACCAGACCGGCGAGTTCGTTGCTGATATCGGCGAGGTGCCGCGTCGAGGCATTCGTCTCTTCCATGAGCGCGACATTCTGCTGGGTCATCTGGTCCATGTTGCGGACAGCGGAGTTGATCTCGCTGATGCCGACGGCCTGTTCCTGCGTCGAGCGGGCAATGGCGCCGACATTCCGGTCGATGGACGCGACCTGATTGCCGATCAAGGCCAGCGCCTCGCCAGTCCGGTTGACCAGTTCTACGCCGCGCCGCACGTCATTTGACGACCTGTCGATCAGATCCTTGATTTCCTTTGCCGCCGTTGCCGAGCGTTGCGCCAGTTCGCGGACTTCCTGGGCAACGACGGCGAAGCCCTTGCCCTGTTCGCCCGCTCTGGCGGCTTCGACGCCGGCATTCAACGCCAGAAGGTTCGTCTGGAAGGCAATGTCGTCGATGACGGAGATGATGTCGGTCATCTTGCGCGACGAGGTTTCGATATCGCCCATGGCGGACACGGCCTGCTGCACGACCTCGCGCGAGCGTTCCGCCTCCGAGGCGGATTCCTTGACGATTGCCTGCACCTCGCGCGTCCGCTCGGCGGTCTGTTCCGAAATGGTGGTGATCTGGTCGATAGCAGCGGCACTTTCTTCAAGCGCTGAGGCCTGCTGTTCCGTGCGCCTTGCCATGTTGTCAGCAGCAGACGAGATCGAACCGGCTTCATCGCGAACACGGGTTACCGAAGCTTCGATGCGCTGCATTGCAGTGCCCAGGGATGCAAGCGACTCGTTGTAGTTCCTCTTCAGGACCTCGAATTCAGCCGAAAGGGCTTCTGTGATATCAGCCGTTAGGTCGCCGTTCGCAAGGCCGTTCAGCGCTATGCCGAGTGCATCAAGCGCGCGTTCCTGCTCGCGCTGTGCAGCAGCCCGCTCGGACTCCGCGCGGTCGCGCTCATCGGCGAGCACCTGCAGGTAAACCGAGATGCCGTAATCCATATCGAGCAGAGCGGCCTTGACGATCGCCGAGAGCCGCCGTGACAAGGCTTGTTCATGCTTGCGCTGCATGAAGCCATTGAGCTGTTGCGCAACGATCGATCGCACCATCCCTTCGAGGATCAAGGCGTAGCCGCCAATATACCAGCGCGGCTCGAGACCGAGGCGGGCATGCGTCCTGCCGACCGCCGAGACCGCTTCGACATAATCGGGTCCGTATTTGCCTGACGCGATCGTCTTCCAATGGTCCTGCTGCTTGGATTTGGCGTGGTGCACATGCTGCTGCGACGAAAAGAATTTCGACATTGCCGGATGTTTGGTGATCTTCTCGTAAAAGCTGTCGAGAGCGTCTTTGACGGCCGATTCGATAGTCGGCTGCAACTCCGAAAGAGCCTGCCTGGCATCCTGTCCCAGTCCAACAAAGTCGAGCCGATCGTTCAACTCGTCCATTTTCGATGCGCGCACCATAATCTGCTCCAAGAAAGAAATTACAAGCAGTTAGGGCATAGTCATGGTTAAAAATTCATTAGATTTTCACCTCATTTTCGGTGCGCGGCTAGCCGCATTGCATGTGGTGGTTGCGACCATGCCCGTCCCAACATCATTGCCCGGTCCGATGTCATCTGCTATACGCTGTGGTCATCACGTATCTCGCCACGAGGCCATCGGCATGGGGAACTCCAAGTCAGCAGATAGATAAGCCGCAACAGCTTTTTGTTGTTGCGGCGTGCTGTCGAACTCATTCCCATTGATGCCAGTGGCAGGCGCCGCCCGATCTCTCTTTCGAGCGGAATTTTCTCATGTCTGACATACGCCCGTCCTGGGCTTATTCGCTGCCGGCGGCACTGCTGCTGATGGCGCCTTTTGATATCCTCGCTTCACTGGCCATGGATATCTACCTTCCTGTCGTGCCGTCGATGCCCGGTATTCTCAACACGACGCCTGCGGTGATCCAGCTGACGTTGAGCCTCTATATGATCATGCTGGGTCTCGGACAGGTCGTGTTCGGCCCTCTTTCGGATCGCATCGGCCGCCGCCCGGTCCTGCTTTCCGGTGCCGTTCTATTTGCCGTCGCCTCTCTCGGAGCAGCCCTTTCATGGGGTGCGCCTATCTTCGTGCTATGCCGCCTGCTGCAGGCCATAGGCGCGTCGGCAGCCTTGGTCGCGACCTTCGCGACCGTGCGGGATGTCTACGGCAATCGTCCTGAACAGGCCATTATCTATGCCACATTCGGCTCGATTCTGTCCTTCGTGCCGGCCTTTGGACCGATAGCCGGTGCGATGATCGCCGACCGGTTCGGATGGCGTGCCATCTTCATGGTGCTCGCGATGCTGACGCTTCTTGCAAGTATCCATGCTGTTGTGAAATGGCATGAAACGTGCCCCGAGGGCGCCCCCGGTCCACGCCGTTCCATATGGCCGATCTTTAAAAGCCGATCGTTCTGGACCTATACACTGGCCTTCAGCGCGGGCATGGGCACATTCTTCGTGTTCTTCTCGACCGCTCCGCGCGTGCTGATCGGCCGGGCCGGTTATTCCGAGCTCGGTTTCAGCATCGCATTTGCGACGGTCGCCGTCGTGATGATTATCACGGCGCGCTTTGCCCGATTGTTTGTGGAAAGATGGGGCGTTGCGGGCTGTGCTGCACGGGGTATGGGACTGCTTCTGATCGGTGCGGCAGCTCTTGGTCTCGGTCAGCTCTATGGGATGCCGTCCTTTGCAAGCTTCGTGCTTCCGATGTGGATCATGGCGGTCGGCATCGTCTTTGCGGGATCGGTGACGGCAAATGGGGCGCTGGCGGAGTTCGGCGATATCGCCGGATCGGCCGTGGCATTCTATTTCTGCATTCAGAGTCTGATCGTAAGTCTCATCGGGACTCTGGCCGTCACAGCGCTGGATGGCGATAGTGCATGGCCTCTGGTCGGCTTTGCCACGCTGATGGCGTTGCTGGTGCTGGCAGCGCTTCATCTGTTGCGGCGTCACAATGCCCTGGCTTGATCTGCGGAGCCCTGCGCCGCTCATGATGTAAAATCTGAAACGACCGCCCGCGAAAGCTGGCTTTCGCGGGCGGTCAATTTCGTTTCTTCCATTTTCTGCCTCACGCAACCCCGCCGTCGGCAGACGTACCTTCGCCATTCGCAGCCGTCCTAGCGCCAACCTAATGCCGGCGCGACATGGGTCAGGATGGACTCGATGACATGGGCGTTATAGTCGACCCCGAGCTGGTTCGGCACGGTCAAGAGCAGCGTGTCTGCCGCGGCGATGGCTTCGTCCTTTGCCAACTGTTCGATCAGCACATCCGGCTCTGCGGCATAGCTGCGGCCGAAGATGGCGCGCGTCTTTTCATCGATGAAGCCGATCTTGTCTGCATCCTGGCCGCTCTGGCCGAAATAGGCTCGGTCGAGATCGTTGACCAGCGCGAAGATGCTGCGGCTGACCGAAACCCGCGGCTCGCGCTTGTGCCCGGCTTCTTTCCAGGCCTCGCGATAGAGCCTGATCTGATCGGCCTGCTGGACGTGGAAGGGCAGGCCGCTTTCATCGTCTTTGAGCGTCGAGCTCTGCAGGTTCATGCCAAGCTTTGCGGCCCATACGGCCGTGGCATTAGAGCCGGCACCCCACCAGATCCGCTCGCGCAAACCCTCGGAGTAGGGTTCGAGGCGCAGCAGGCCAGGCGGGTTGGGGAACATTGGCCGAGGATTGGGCTGTGCGAAGCCCTCGCCGCGCAGCAGATCGAGCAGCACTTCCGTATGCCTGCGGCCCATGTCGGCGTCGCTCTCGCCCTCCATCGGCGCATAACCGAAGTGGCGCCATCCATCGATCACCTGTTCGGGCGAGCCGCGGCTGATGCCGAGCTGCAGCCGACCGCCGGCGATAAGATCGGCAGCGCCCGCATCCTCGGCCATGTAGAACGGGTTTTCATAGCGCATGTCGATGACGGCGGTGCCGGTTTCGATGCGGCTGGTCTTGGCGCCGACAGCCGCCAGCAGCGGGAAGGGCGATGCGAGCTGGCGAGCGAAATGATGCACGCGAAAATAAGCGCCGTCCGCTCCCAGCTGTTCCGCCGCGACGGCGAGATCAATCGACTGTAGCAGCGTGTCGGCTGCCGAGCGCGTCTGCGATTGCGGCGACGGCGTCCAGTGGCCGAATGAAAGGAAACCGATCTTCTTCATGGTACAATCCTATTATATCCGGTTAGCACGGCCTGCTTTTGCATCACGCATGTCCATGCAGAAACCGGCGCGTCAAAGGCGCCGCTTGCTTGCGTCTTCATGGCATGGCTTGCAAAAGCCGAAGGTTCAGGCGGCTATATGTGCATGGATGCAGCGGATGGAACAGCGCAAACTGTGAACTGATCGTCAATGCCGACGAGGTTGCGTTCTTCCCACATATGGTTTCTTACGCGCTTCCTAACATGAACAAATTTTAACGAAGACGTTAACAATCGGATAACGCACCGCACCGAAACTGCCGCGCGTGTGAGTGCATCTCTCGCTTTCAATGTCCTTGAAACAAGAAATGGCAGGAAACTATGTTTGCAAGAAATTTCGCCCCGGCTCTGGTCCTCGTCGCATTCAGCGCCGGTATCGCGCATGCGGAAGTGCCCGTCCGTATCGATCAATTCGATCATTGGGGCGCGTATTCTTATAAGTCCGGCGACAGCGTCAGTTGCTATGTTTTATCGAGACCGGTTGCGCAGCAGCCCGCCAGCGTCGACCACGGCGACAATTTCTTCATCGTCTCGCGCCTGTCTCCCGGTGACAAACTGGTTCCGGAGGCGGCAATGGGCTATGACCTGAAAGACGGGGCGCAGATGACGGCGACGGTTGGCGATAAGACATTCCCGATGTTTACGAAAGACCGGCACGGCTGGGTAAGGAACGAGGCGCAGGAGCCGACCATGGTCAACGCCATGAAAGGCGGCGCGCAGCTGCAGCTGCAGGCAACCTCGAAACGAGGCACTGAGACGAGCTATTCCTACTCTCTTTCCGGCATTACAGCCGCGTTGAAGCGAATAGAGACTTGCCGGTGAGGCCGGCGGCGTCCGAGGATCTACCGGCGATTTCGTTGCAGCGGGTTGTGTAGCGGACAAGCGGATTGGCGTCTTCTCATTCCGCGGAGAAGGCGCCAGTCAGGGCTTTCGAACTGATATCTCTTGTGAAATCAAAAATCCTGATATAAATGAGATCTATTGATGGGGAATTCAGGATTCAATGAAGCGCGGCTTTCTGACAATTTATGCGGGTGAGAACGCTGCAGTCTTCAGGGCGCTTTCGGCGCCAGCGCGCGTCGACATGCTGAAGCTGCTTTGCGCCCGAGGCTCACTGAATGTCAACGAGATCGCCCGGGAACTGGATCTGCCGCAATCGACTGTCGCGACGGGCATCATGATCCTGGAGGAGGCCGGTCTTGTCGAAACCAAGGCTGCGAAAGCGCGAAAAGGCTACCAAAAGATCTGCACCGCGCTTTACGACGAAATCCTGTTGAGCTTCGAGGACCAGGCCTTCAAGCATGATGAGGACGTGATCGAAGTTGCCATGCCAATCGGTCTCTACACGAGCTGCGAGACGCATGCGCCTTGTGGCCTGTGCTCCACCGAGGGCGTCATCGGCCTACTCGATGTTCCCGATTATTTCCTCGACCCACAACGCATGCAGGCCGGTCTTCTCTGGTTCGGCCGCGGCCATGTCGAATATAAATTCCCCAACAATGCCAAGATCTTGAATCGAAACGTCAACGCCATCGAATTCTCGATGGAGCTCTCATCCGAAGTGCCCGGCACCAATCCGGATTGGCCGTCCGACATCACTGTCTGGATCAACGGCGTTGCCGTTGGCACATGGACCTCTCCCGGCGATTACGGCGACAAGCGCGGGGCCTTCACGCCAAGCTGGTGGAAGCTGGAAGGTTCTCAATACGGCAAGCTCAAGACCTGGCGAATCTCCAAGAAGGGCACGTTCATCGACGGGGTCGCCTCTTCCGATGTAACGATCGATGACCTTGCCATCAGTCAGCATTCCTCGATCCGTCTGCGGATCGGTATCGCCGACGATGCGCGCAACACCGGTGGCATCAATATCTTCGGCCGCGGCTTCGGCAATTATGGCCGCGATATCCTCATGCGCATCGATTTGGCGCAATAGTATCGTAATTTATGATACATAGCATATTGTCGGAGTTGAATTCCGATAAGTCATATTTTTCATAAATCACTGATTTCACGGAGAGTTTTGTCATTCCGTGCGTGCCGCTCCTGTGGTTTCTGCGATATTTTCCTCCGTGAGTGCGTTGACGGCCTTTCAAAAGTGTATCAAGATCAAGGTATAAGAACGAAATATCTGATATATATGGGAGGAAGGCCGTGAAGGCGCATGTGATCGTCCATCGTGATTTCCGAATTGCCGACATCGATGATCGGCTCTACAGCTCTTTTCTGGAGCATCTGGGTCGGGCGATCTATGGCGGCATCTACGAGCCGGGCCACCCGACTGCCGATGAGAACGGTTTCCGTAAGGATGTGATTGAGCTGGTGCGCGAGCTCAACTCGCCCTACTGCCGTTATCCGGGGGGTAATTTCGTCTCAGCCTATAATTGGGAAGATGGCGTTGGGCCCCGTTCTGAGCGGCCGGTGCGCCTCGATCTTGCCTGGCGGACGCGCGAGAGCAACCAGATCGGCGTCAATGAATTCGTGGATTGGTGCAAGAAGGCCAATACCAAGCCGATGCTTGCCGTCAATCTCGGCTCGCGCGGGCTGGATGCGGCACGAAACTTCCTTGAATATTGCAATCATCCGAGCGGCACATACTGGTCGGACTTGCGGCGCAAGCACGGCTGGGCTGATCCGCATGGAGTGAAGCTCTGGTGCCTGGGCAATGAGATGGATGGTCCCTGGCAGGTCGGTCACAAGTCTGCCTACGAATATGGCCGCCTGGCCGACGAGACCGCCAAGGCCATGCGCGGCTTCGATAAATCGCTTGAACTGGTGGTCTGCGGCTCGTCCAACTCGGACATGAAGACTTACCCCGATTGGGAAGCCCAGGTTCTGGAGCAGTGCTACGACAGCGCTGATCATATCTCGCTGCACATGTATTTCGCCAATCGCGAGAAGAATACGCTGAACTATCTCGCCAAAGCCGAGAAACTCGATCGCTATATCGTCACCATCGGCGGCGTCATCGACTATATCAAGGCTAAGAAGCGCTCGAAGAAGACGATCGGCATTTCCTTCGACGAATGGAACGTCTGGTATCACTCCAACCAGCAGGACAAGGAGATCCTTGCGCGCGACGAATGGCCGGATGCGCCGCATCTGCTTGAGGATGTCTATAATTTCGAGGACGTGCTGCAGGTCGGCGGCATTCTCAACACCTTCATTCGCCGTTCCGACCGCGTGCGCATTGCCTGTATTGCCCAGCTCGTCAACGTCATCGCGCCAATTATGACGGAGGACGGAGGCCCGGCATGGCGGCAGACGATTTACTATCCGCTCTATTTCGCCTCGAAATATGGCCGCGGCTACGCGCTGCGCCTGGTCACCGACGGCCCGACCTATGACAGCGACGAGGCCGACGACGTGCCCTATCTCGATGTGTCGGCCGTTCACGACGAGATCGGAAAGATGGTTACGCTCTTTGCCGTCAACCGCCATCCCGACATCGCGCTCGATCTAGATACGCGCCTCGAAGGCTTTGCCGGAGCCCGTGTCGTCGAACAGCATGAAATGGTTCACAGCGATTTGCAGGCGACCAACACGGCAGCGCATCCGAACGCAGTCGTCCCAACCAATACGGGCGACGCCAAGATCGAGGATGGACGGCTTCGCGCGACACTGAAGCCGCTATCCTACACGGTGATCCGACTGGCAGTCTGACACCTTGTGGCCGGGGCGAATGCACCCGGCACTGAAAACGGTCTGATGGTCGCGAGGAGGCGGCTGAGGACCCATTGCAGGCCCGGACAGCCGCACGCCACTTTGTGCCGCCGGCCGGGAAAAAGGGTGAAATCGCGGTCTGCTCACTATCGCTTGAGCGTCCGCGCAGTCGATAAAAATGGGAGGAGATCATGAAGCAGTGGAAGAAGCTTGCCTTCGGCGCCGCGCTGGCCACGTTCGGCCTCATCGCTGCGGCCAAGGCTCAGGACTATACCTCTTTGCCCCGCAAGGAGACCTTGATCGTCGAAAACCCTGAAGGAACGATCAAGAATCCAGGCTGGTTCAACATCTGGGTCAATGGTGGCGGCGGTGTTTCGACTGGCCTTCAGCAGCTGACGATGGACACGCTCTGGTACATCGATCCGGAGAAAGGTCTGGGCGGCTCGGCCTGGGACAACTCGCTTGCTTCCGACAAGCCGCAATATAATGACGATTTCACCCAGATGACGGTGAAACTGCGCAAGGGCCTCTATTGGAGTGACGGCGTCGAATTCACCGCCGATGACGTTGTCTACACCGTCAAGACCCAGATGGACCATCCGGGCATGAACTGGAGCGCGGCCTTCTCGGTTCAGGTTGCCAGCGTCGAGGCGCCGGATCCCTATACGGTCGTCTTCAAGCTGAAGAAGCCGAATTCGCGTTTCCACGCCATCTTCACTGTTCGCTGGAACGGCGCGTGGATCATGCCCAAGCATGTCTTCGAGAAGGTCGCCGATCCCGTTCGTTATGATAATGCCAATCCCGTCTCGCTCGGCGCCTATAAGCTAAAGGCCTACGATCCGCAGGGCAAATGGTACACCTGGGAGAAGCGCGACGACTGGCAGCGCACATCGCTTGGCCGTTTCGGTGAGCCGGCCCCGAAATATGTCACCTATGTCGATCCAGGCCCGCCGGATAAGCGCACGATCGCGCAGCTCGAGCACAATCTCGATATCATTCACGACAATACGCCGGAAGGCATGTTCACGCTGAAGGAAAAGTCGAAGACCGTCGAAAGCTGGTTCCCAGGATTCCCCTTCGCGCATCCGGATCCGACGCTGCCCGCCGTGATCTTCAACAATCAGGACCCGCTGTTCCAGAATCCCGATGTCCGTTGGGCTCTTGCATTGCTCATCGATATCAAGGCCGTCGATATGGCGAGCTATCGCGGCGCCGCCACGCTCTCCGCACTCGGCGTTCCGCCGACGGCGGTCGCCATGACGGATTATCAGGCGCCGATGCAGGATTGGCTGAAGAATTTCGAGATCGATACCGGCAAGCGCAAGATCAAGCCATACGATCCGACGATCGGTCAGCAGATTGCCGATATCCTGCGCAAGCAGCCGAAATACAAGGATCAGATCCCGACCGATCCGGCCGCGATCAGCAGTGCCTTCGGCTATGGCTGGTGGAAGCCCGATCCGCAGGCCGCCGGCGAGCTATTGGAAAAGGCCGGCTTCAAGAAGGTCGGCGGCAAATGGATGACGCCTGACGGGCAGCCGTTCAAGATCCGTCTAACGGTCGAAGGCGACACTCGCTCCGTCTTTACCCGTGCGGGCACTCTCATCGCTCAGCAATGGGCAGCCTTCGGGATCGATTCCAAAGCTGCTCCATCCACCAGCGTCTGGCAGGCGGGATTGCAGCCCGGCAACTATCAGGTCGCGATTGCGTGGAGTGTCGAGACCTGGGGCGGCGATCCCGATCTGTCCTTCTTCCTCGACAGCTGGCATTCGCAGTTTGTCGCCAAGAAGGGTGAGAACCAGGCGCCGCGCAATTGGCAGCGCTGGTCCAATCCGGATCTCGACAAGATCATCGAAAACATCCGCCGCATCAGCGCCGATGATCCGAAGGGCATCGAACTTGGCAAGGACTATCTGAAGCTGGTCGCCCAGCAGATGCCGACCATTCCGCTGATGTCCTATAACGTCTTCACTTCGATGGATACCACCTATTGGAAAGGCTATCCGACCATTGCCGACCCCTATACGGACCCCGTTCCCAATTGGGCGAACTCCCGGTTGATGATGGTCAAGCTGAAGCCGGCACAGCCCTGATTTCTCCCGACCCTGATGCGGCAATCGCCGCATCAGGCACCTTTCGCCGGACACTAGGCACGTCCGGCGAATCTTTTGAATTGATGATGAAGCGCAAGCAGCGAGGAAGACGGCGGCATGACGTCCTATCCAGTTTTCGTATTGAGACGATTTGGCCAATTCCTGCTCGTTGTCTTCCTCGGCATTTCCGCGACGTTCTTCATCACTCACATGACGCCGATCGATCCTGTCGAGGAAAGCATCGGGACCATCCAGCAGATGGGCCAATCCGATCCCCGCGCTGTCGAGTTGATGCGTCAGTCGTTACGTGAGCTCTATGGCCTCGAGGGCTCTATCTGGCAGCAATATCTACATTTCTGGGGGCGTCTTGCGACCGGTGATCTCGGGCCGTCGCTGTCGGCATTCCCTACGCCGGTTTCCGCCATCATCGCGAGGGCGCTGCCCTGGACGATTGGTCTGATGACGGTTTCCGTCATCCTCACCTTCATTCTCGGCAACATGATCGGCGCGCTCGCAGGATATTATCGCAAGAGCTCGGTGCTGAAGGCCGTCAGCCTGGTTTTCATCGCCATGCAGCCGATCCCTTATTACATCCTCGCCTTCGTTCTCATCATTCTCTTCGGCTATGTCTGGCCGATTCTGCCCATCAATGGCGGCTATGAGATGAACACCAACCTGCAGCTGTCCTTTACGCTGGTGCTCGATATTCTCCGCCACTCCATCCTGCCGGCGCTGTCGCTGATCCTTGTCGGGACAGGCGGTTGGCTGATCGGCATGCGGGCGCTCGTCTCCAATATCATCACCGAGGATTATGTTGTTTTCGCCGAGCTCGGCGGCGTGCCGAAGCGCAAGATCCTGCGCTCCTACATCGCCCGCAATGCCATGGTGCCGCAATTTACCGGCCTTGCCATGTCCCTTGGCGCCGTCTTCAACGGCACGGTCATCACCGAAATCGTCTTTGGCTATCCCGGTATCGGCAATCTCCTGATTTCGGCCGTGCACGCGGGCGATTACAGTCTCGTCCTCGGGCTTAGCGCACTGTCGATCGTCGGCGTCGCCGCGGCCGTCTTCATCATCGACATATTGGGTCCGCTGATCGACCCGCGCATCAAGGTGGAGTAGGCCATGCTGACGATCGTTCGCGACCTCGCACGCCAGAATATGGAATTCCTTTGCGGCCTTCTGCTGCTTGCCGTCATCGTCGGGCTGGTGATCCTGTCCTATTTCTCGCCCTATGGCCCGGCCGATCTTTATCTGCTGCCGCCCGACATGCCGCCGGATGGGCAATACTGGCTGGGCACGACATCGCGCGGCCAGGATGTTTTCTGGCAGCTGACGACAGCGCTCCGCAACACACTCTATTTCGGCATCGGCGTCGCAATTCTCTCGCGCATCATCTCGCTTGTCGTGGGGCTGGTGGCCGGCTATGCCGGAGGTGCCGTCGATCGCGTGCTGATGGCGATCAATGACAGCATCATGGTCATTCCGCAGTTTCCGCTGCTGATCCTGTTCTACTTCGTACTCAAGGATGAAATGACCTGGACGGTGCTCATCATCGTCATGGCCTCGCTCGGCTGGTCGTACGACGCGCGCCTGATCCGCTCGGTGGCGATCAGCCTGAAGACGCGGCCTTTCACCACGCAGAGCGTCTATTCCGGCATGAGCATGCGCAAGATCCTCGTCGAGGAGCATCTGCCCTATGTACTGCCGATCGTCTTCGCCACCACGATGAACAATATGATCTGGTCGATCGGCATGGAGATTACGCTTGCGGTGCTCGGCTTTACCGATATCGAGACGCCGACCATGGGCATGATGATCTACTGGGCCAATGCGCATTCGGCGCTGATCGCCGGAACATGGTGGTGGGTTGCAGCGCCGGTTGCCGCCATCGTGGTGCTGTTCATGGCGCTCTTCCTGCTGTCGATGTCGATGAATGAATATAACGACCCCCGCAGTCGTTTGAACCGGATGGGAGGCTGAGGCATGGAGGCTGTCGTCGAGGTCAACAACCTCAAGGCCTATTACCGGGCCTTTCTTTACGGCGTCGATCGTGAAGTGCGGGCGGTTGACGATGTCAGCCTGTCGATCGGCCGCGGCGAGATCTATGGCGTTGCAGGTGAATCGAGCAGCGGCAAGACGACGCTGATCAAGACGATCGCCGGCGCCATCCGGCCGCCGCTGCGCGTCGTCTCCGGTGCCGTCAAATTCCATTTCAACAATGGGACGCAGGATATCTACGCCATGACGGCAGAGCAGCGGTCATCGCTTCGCTGGCGGCATCTCTCCTATGTCATGCAGGGATCGATGAATGTGCTCAATCCGGTGCGCCGTATCCGGCATTCGTTCACGGATTTCGCCTTCCGCCATATGAAGGCCGATCGCGCCACCTTCTTCGATCGGGTTGGCGCTCACCTTCAGCGGCTGAAGCTCGATGCGAATCTTCTTGATGCCTATCCGCACGAATTGTCGGGCGGCATGCGTCAGCGCATGACGATCGCGCTGGCGACCATCCTGACGCCGGAGTTCATTATCGCCGATGAGCCGACGACCGCGCTCGATGTCATCGTCCAGCGCGACGTGCTGCAGATGATCCGGGAGATACAGCGCGAGATGGGCTCGTCCTTCCTGTTCGTGACCCACGATATGGGCGTTCACGCCGCTGTCTCCGATCGTATCGGCATCGTCTATGCCGGCCGGCTGGTGGAGGAGGCGCCGACGCGGAAGCTTTTTCACCTGCCGCTTCATCCTTATACGCAGCATCTGGTCGCAAGCCTGCCGCGGATCGGCGATGCCTCGACGCGCCCCTCGCTCGAGGGCAGGCCGCCCAATCTGGCCATGCCGCCGGAGGGATGCCGTTTTCATCCGCGCTGCCCGAAGCGCATGGACATTTGCAGCCGCGAAGTGCCGCCTATGGTGAACGTCGAGCCGGACCGGCGCGTCGCCTGCTTCGCAGTAACGGGAGGGGCGCGATGAGCGATCTTCTTTCACTCTCGCATGTCAGCAAGATCTATCGCCAAGGGGGCATGCTCAGCCGTCGTCATATCACGGCGGTTCGCGATGTCAGTCTGAGCCTCGGAGAGGAGCCGGAAATCCTTTCGATCGTCGGCGAGTCGGGCTCTGGCAAATCCACCATCGCGTCGATGATCCTCGGCCAGACGGCGCCGACATCCGGCAGCCTGAATTTTCGCGGCAGAGCCGTCGCCGTTCATGGCCGGTCCGAGCGGCGCGCCTTCATGCGGGAGGTGCAGCCGGTCCTTCAGAATCCGTTCGAAGCGTTCAACCCACTCAAGAGGGTTGATCGATATCTTTTTGAAACGGCAAGGAATTTCGCGCCGATGGGTCCAAAGCCAAGCCGAGCCGATGTCGAGCGTATTGCCGATGAGGCGCTTGCCCATATCGGACTGACACTTGCCGAGGTGAAGGGACGGTTTCCGCATGAGCTTTCGGGCGGCCAGCTGCAGCGCACCGCCATTGCCCGCGCGCTCATACCGCAGCCCCGCCTGCTGGTGGCCGATGAGCCGGTTTCAATGGTCGATGCTTCGCTGAGAATGGCGATCGTCAATCTTTTCGGTCAGCTGAAGAAGGAGCTAGGGCTGTCGATCATCTACATCACCCATGATCTGGCGACTGCCTATTACATCAGTGATCGCATCATCATCATGAAGAAGGGCGAGATCGTCGAGCAGGGCGGGGCGCGTGCCGTTCTCGACAATCCGCAGCATCCCTATTCGCAGGCTTTGAAGGAAGCGGTCTTGTCCACCACGCCCGAGATGGAGCCGGCGCTTGGCTGAACCTTGTTTTTAGCGCGAGATTCGCGTCGAAAGGATGATGGACGACAATGTGCGTTCGACGCCATCGATTGTGCCGATGCCGTCGATCAGCTGATCCAGTTCGGAGATCGAGGGTGCTGCGATGATGGCGATCAGATCGAATGTGCCGCTGACGGAATGGAGCGTCGTTACCTCGGGGATAGCATTCAGCGAGGCGGTCACGGCTGACAATGCCTTCGGCGCGATCGTGATCAGCACATGCGCCCGAATAAGGCCGGACAGATAGGTCTCGGACAGCCGCACGCCATAGCCCGCAATCACGCCCTCCCGCTCCAGCCGCTCGAGTCTCGCCTGAACGGTGGTGCGCGACAGCGACAGCTTTTTAGCGAGTGTCGCAACAGGCATTCGGGCATTCTGGCCGAGCAAGGCGATCAGTTCGCGGTCCTTATCGGTGACCTGCATGGTGTTTCCTGCATTTTGTAAATTCTATTCGTCAATTTGTATAGTTTTGTACAACGAAATGCATTTTTCGTCGCTATGAATCGTTCAACTCCTACCTACACTTATAAAAATCTTATCAATGAAATGCAGGGGAGTCATATGAAAGACATAGTGGTCATCGGTGCAGGCAAGATCGGTGGGGCGATCGCTCTGATGCTGGCCGAAACGGGCGACTACAAGGTCGTCGTCGCCGACCGCAGCCAGGAGCAGCTCGACAAGATCGATCGTCACCCTGCGATTTCCACCGCCGCCGTCGATATTGCCGACCGCGCCGGGCTCGTCGGCATTCTGAAGGGCAAGTTCGCCGTCCTGTCGGCAGCACCGTTCCATCTCACCGGCTTCGTCGCGGAAGCGGCACTTGAAGCCGGCGTCCATTATCTCGACCTCACCGAAGACGTCGCGACGACCAAGAAGGTCGAGGAACTGGCTCAGGGAGCAAACACCGCCTTCATCCCGCAATGCGGACTTGCGCCGGGCTTCATCTCGATCGTCGCCAACGATCTCGCCAAGCGGTTCGACAGCCTCGACAGCGTGCGCATGCGCGTCGGCGCGCTGCCGCAATATCCCTCCAATGCTCTGAACTACAATCTAACCTGGAGCACGGACGGCCTCATCAACGAATATATCGAGCCCTGCGAAGCGATCGTCGAAGGCAAGCTCGTCACCGTTCCGGCGATGGAAGAGCGTGAGGAATTCTCGCTCGACGGTGTCACCTATGAAGCCTTCAACACGTCAGGTGGCCTCGGCACGCTCGCCAAGACGCTTGCTGGCCGCGTGCGGACGATGAACTACCGCACCATCCGCTATCCCGGCCATCAGGCCATCATCAAGGCGCTGCTCAACGACCTCAACCTCAAGAACCGTCGCGATGTGCTGAAGGATCTCTTCGAAAATGCGCTGCCCGCCACCATGCAGGACGTGGTCGTCGTTTTCGTCACCGTCTGCGGTTGGCGCGAGGGCCGCTACATGCAGGAAACCTATGCCAACAAGGTCTATGCAGGCATTGTTGCCGGCAAGAAGATGAGCGCCATCCAGATCACCACGGCCGCCGGCATTACCACCGTGCTTGATCTTCTCGCTCAAGGCAAGCTGCCCTCCAAGGGCTTCGTTTGCCAGGAAGAAATCGATCTCGGCGATTTCCTCGCCAATCGCTTCGGACAGGTTTACAGCCTTGAGAAAATCAGGATGAAAGAAGCCGTCTAAGCGGCTATTCCTATTGCTGTTTTGAAATGTGGCGCCTTCGGGCGCCACATGCGTTTGGCCCTTGGAAACGGCGCTGCTGAGACTAACCGATCAGTCGTTCGAGGATCTCGACGGGATGCGGGATGGCTTGATGATCAATTTTGGCGACCTGCGAACGACAAGAAAATCCAGTCGCCATGACGACGGCCCGATTGCCGTTCTCGGCGATCCTGTCCTGCCAACTCATCGCGTAAAGCTTTTCCGAGATGGCGCGATTGCGCACTTCATGCCCGAAGGTGCCGGCCATGCCGCAGCAGCCGACCTCGGCCATATCGAGCTTGATTCCCAACTTCCCGAAGAGCACGGACCATTGCTTGAGGGCAGCAGGAGCGTTCGTTTTCTCCGTGCAATGGGCAAGCAGCGTGAAACGCTCTTGCAGTGAAGTCTGCGCCGGCGGCAATCGGTCGAGGTTTGCGGCGAGCCACTCCTGAGGCAGCAGCACCGACGCCTGCAGCTTAGCTGAGGGCAGGGCGGCATATTCGCTGCGATAGGTCAGTGTCATCGATGGGTCGATGCCGACAAGTGGGATGCCCATCCGAGAGATGCAATCGAGATAATCTCGCGATTTCGCCGCCGCCTTCTCGAAGCGACCGAGATAGCCATGCACATACAGGGCTTTGCCGTTGTTCTGTGATCCGGCGAGCCACGGCTTGAAACCCATTTTCAGGGCGAGCTTGAGCGCTGCGATGACGACGGCTGGATCGAAATAGGTGGAGAAGACATCAGCAACGATGACGACCGCCTGGACTCGCTCCTCTGCGGAGAGCTTTCCCAACAGTTCCGGAGTAGCAACCTGCACGCGGAGACGAGCGGCTTCCCGTTCGAGCGATACTGCAGGCATGGCGGGAAGCGCGGTGAGACCAGCGAACCGCATCAAGGCTTGGCCGGCGGCCGATCCGGTGAGCAGATTGTAGCCTGGCTTGAAGCGCGCCATCAGCGGCAGAGTCGTCTCGATAGCAGCGACGATTGGGTCCTTTAGCGGCCTAAGGTATCGACCGTAATAGAGCTCCAGGAATTTCGAACGGAAGGCTGGGACGCTGACCTTGACGGGACATTGGCCGGCGCAGGCCTTGCAGGCGAGGCAGGTGTCCATTGCCGCCCGCACCTCATGGGAAAAGTCGTCGCGATTGGCCGGATTGAGCGAGTTGACCGCTCGCCGCAAGAGATTGCCGAAAGGATTGGCGCGGCGCAGCTCTTGCGCCTCACGTCGCGGATCGACCTGCCGCTCCGCCAGCAGGCGCAGCCATTCGCGCATCAGCGCCGCGCGGCCCTTCGGCGAATAGCGCCGGTCACCCGTCGCCTTGAAGGAGGGGCACATCGGGCTTGTCGCGTCGAAATCGAAACAGGCGCCGTTACCGTTGCAATAGGCTGCATTGTCGAAGGCGGCGCGGATATCATTGCCGATGATACGATCGAAGTCGCCGCGCAGTGACACTTCGTCGATCTTCAGCAACGGGCGGGATGAGCCGGATGCGATCTTGCCGGGATTGAGGCGATCGCCGGGGTCGAATGCGCGCTTAATGTCCTGCAGGCTCGGATAAAGCTCGCCAAAATATTCAGGGACATATTCCGAGCGAACGCCCTTGCCATGTTCGCCCCAGAGCACCCCGCCATATTTGCGGGTGAGGGCAACGACGCCGTCGCTGATCTTGCGGACGAGCGGCTGATGGTCGGTGCGGGTAAGATCAAGCGCCGGGCGGACATGCAGCACGCCGGCATCGACATGGCCGAACATGCCGTAATCCAGCCCCTCGGCATCGAGAAGGGCACGGAATTCCCTTATATAGGCGGCCAGATGTTCGGGTGGAACGGCGGTGTCCTCGACAAAGGGCACCGGCCGCACCGGCCCCTCGACATTGCCCAGCAGGCCGACGGCGCGCTTGCGCATCGACCAGATCGCCTCGACCTCTGCCTTTTTGCGAGCGATCGTATAGCCCTTATGGCGAGCTGAGGAGCCGTCATCAAGGGCGGCGGTCACGTCCGCCAGCTTGCGTTCCAACTCGTCGCTATCGTCGGCCAGCACCTCGACGATATTGATGCCGTTGGCGGCGCCAGATGCATCCTCGGGGAAGAAGCAGGCGATGCCGCTCCAGACGATATCGCCCTTGGCGAGACCCAGCACCTTCTCGTCGACCGTTTCGACCGAGGCCACCTTCAATGCCACTAGCCGCCTGGCATCTTCGAGCGCCGTGTTGAAATCATCGTAGCGGATGTTGATGAGGGCCGATCGCGCCGGGATCGGCAGCACGTTGAGTTCGGCCTCGGCGATCATGGCCAGCGTGCCTTCAGAACCGCACAGCACCGCATTGAGATCGAAGCGGCCGTCATCGCGCCAGATATGGGCGAGATCGTAGCCGGTCATGTAACGGTTGAGCTTGGGGAAGGTCGCCGCGATCAGCTCGCTTTTGTCCCGGGCGATCGCATCAACGACACGATGAATCTCACCGATCCGATCGTCACGCGCCTTGATCTCGTCCAGCTCGCTATTGCCAAGCGGACGCGACCACCAGTCGCTGCCATCGGAAAGCACCACGCGAAGGCCGAGAACGTGGTTGCTGGTCTTGCCGTAAAGACACGAGCCCTGGCCGCAGGCATCAGTGGAGATCATGCCGCCGATAGTGGCGCGGTTGGAGGTGGAAAGCTCAGGCGCGAAGAACAACCCGTATGTTTTCAGCGCCTTGTTCAATTGATCCTTGACGAGACCAGCTTCGACACGGGCGATCTTTCGAACCGGATCGATCTCCAGGATTCGGTTCATGTGCCTGGAGCAGTCGACGACGACCCCAGAGGTTAGCGATTGACCGTTCGTTCCGGTGCCACCGCCGCGCGGGGCGATGACAAGATCGGAAAAGGCAGGTTCGGATATGGCTTTGGCGATGATTTTCAGATCATCCGCGCCGCGCGGATAGAGGATTGCCGTCGGCTTGACCTGATAGATGGAATTGTCGGTCGAGGCGACCGTCCTGGCACCGTCGTCCATCTCCACGTCGCCGCCAAAGCCGAGTGCTGACAGCCGACGGGTGAAGGCGCCGGTCTGATGTAGCGAACTGTCTTTCGCCGAAACTAGGCGTGGTATCATGATGCGAAGACTTCCGGCGTTTTACGCGGTGATTGGAGCACTCCCGCTTTTAAACAGAATTACGGGAATGCTCTATCTCTTTGTTTTCACGCAGTTCCGGATGGATAGCCGTTTTGTGCGTCGGCCGCAGTTGCTCTAGCGCCGGAGCGCCGCGCAGGCCCTTTCGATGCGATCAAGGGCTTCGATGAGATCGGCTTCCGATGTCGCATAGGAAATGCGGAAATAGGGCGACAATCCGAAGGCTGAGCCGGGCACGACGGCGACATGCGCTTCGTCGAGGAGATAGGCGCAAAAATCCGCATCCGTCTCGATCTTCTTTCCGGACGGTGTCGTCGTTCCAAGCACGCCGGCGCAGCCCGAGAATGTGTAGAAGGCACCTTCCGGCTTAAGGCAATCCAGGCCATCGATGGCGTTCAGCCTGTTGACCACCAGATCGCGCCGTCGCTGGAAGCTTGCCTTGCGGCCCTCGAGAAAATCCTGCGGGCCATTGAGCGCGGCAACGGCCGCCGCCTGGCTGACGGAGGAAGGGCAGGAGGTCGCCTGGCTCTGGATAACGGCCATGGCCTTGATGAGGTCCCTCGGACCACCGGCATAGCCGATGCGCCAGCCGGTCATGGCATAGGCTTTGGAAACGCCGTTGACCGTCAACGTCCGGCTTTTGAGGCTCGGCTCGAGGGCGACAGGCGTGGTGAAATGAAAGCCCTCATAGACGATATGCTCATACATATCGTCGACCATCAGCCAGACATGCGGATGGCGCTGCAGCACCTCGATCAGCGGCCGATAATCGCCCTCGGAATAAGCCGCACCTGATGGATTGGACGGCGAGTTGAGCAGCAGCCAGCGCGTCTTGGGCGTGATCGCTTGTTCGAGCTGATCGGCCCTCAGGCGAAAACCGGCCTTGGCATCGCAGGGGATCAGAACCGGCACGCCGCCGCAGATCTCGACGATATCGGAATAGGAGGTCCAATAGGGCGTCGGGATGATGACTTCATCGCCCGGATTGATCGACGTCATGAAGGCGTTGAACAGGATCTGCTTGGCACCCGTCGCCACGGTAATTTCATCGAGTGCGTAGTCGATGCCGTTCTCACGCTGAAACTTCCCGGCAATCGCCTTCTTCAGCTCCGGCGTGCCGTCGAGCGCGGTATATTTCGTTTCGCCACGATCGATGGCGGCCTTGGCGGCTTCCTTGACATTGTCGGGCGTGTCGAAATCCGGTTCGCCTGCACCGAGAATGATGACAGGCAAGCCTTCCCGCTTCATCGCATTGGCGCGCGCACCGATCTGAAGAATGGTGGAAACGCCGATGGAGGCGATCCTCGAAGCGGGCTTGAAGCCCGCCTCTTCGATTTTCGTGGCGATCGTCATGGAACTACTCGATGTCGAAGGAGACACCCTGCGCCAGCGGCAGGGCCTTGGAGTAGTTCACCGTGTTGGTCGCCCGGCGCATATAGGCCTTCCAGGCGTCCGAGCCGGATTCGCGGCCGCCGCCGGTTTCCTTCTCGCCGCCGAATGCGCCGCCGATTTCAGCGCCAGAGGTGCCGATATTGACGTTGGCGATGCCGCAATCGGAGCCGTCAGCTGCGAGGAAGCGCTCGGATTCCTGCATGTCGCGCGTGAAGATCGACGACGACAGACCGGCAGCAACGGCATTGTGCTCATCGATGACAGCGTCGAAATCGTCATAGGGCATGACATAGAGGATGGGTGCGAAGGTTTCTTCCATGACCGGGCCTGCCTGCTTCGGCATTTCCACCAGCGCCGGCTTTGCGTAGTAGCCATCGGCATGGCCGACATCGACGCGCTCGCCACCAGTGACGGAGCCGCCATGAGCCTTCGCCTCGGCAATCGCCTTCTGCATGTTGTCGAATGCGGCCTTGTCGATCAGCGGGCCGACGAGAGCGGAGGAGTGTAGAGGATCGCCGACCGAGACACTCTGATAGGCCTTCTTCAACCGCGGAACGAGCTGATCGTAGACGCTTTTGTGGACGAAGAGACGGCGCAGGGTCGTGCAGCGCTGGCCGGCCGTGCCCATGGCGCCGAAAGCGATGGCGCGCAGTGCCATGTCGAGATCGGCCGACGGGCAGACGATGCCGGCATTGTTGCCGCCGAGTTCGAGAATGGCGCGGGCAAAGCGCTTGGCAAGCCGCGGCCCGACTTCACGGCCCATGCGGGTCGAGCCGGTTGCGGAAACGAGCGGCACCTTCGGATGATCGACGAGGACTTCGCCGATCGCGCGATCGCCGATCAGCACTTGCGACAAGCCTTCCGGCGCGTCGCCGAAGCGGGCGAGCGCGTGATCAAGGATCGCCTGCGAGGCAAGAGCGGTCAGCGGCGTCTTTTCCGAGGGTTTCCAGACGACGGCGTCGCCGCAGATCAGTGCCAGCGCCGCGTTCCACGACCAGACCGCGACCGGGAAGTTGAAGGCGGAGATGATGCCGACGACGCCAAGCGGATGCCAGGTTTCCATCATGCGATGGCCCGGACGTTCCGTCGCAATCGTCAGGCCGTACAGCTGGCGGGAAAGGCCGACGGCGAAGTCGCAGATGTCGATCATTTCCTGCACTTCGCCGAGGCCTTCGGAGCGGATCTTGCCGGCTTCGATGGAAACCAGACGACCGAGATCGTCCTTGGCGGCGCGCAGCTCTTCGCCGAGCAGACGCACCAGTTCGCCGCGCTTCGGTGCCGGAACAAGGCGCCAGGCGCGGAATGCGGCATGCGCCTTCTCGATTTTCTTCGCCGCTTCCTCGGCCGAAACGGTCTTGAGGCTGCCGATCTTCTCGCCGGTGACCGGGGAGTAGGAGGGCATGTCGCCCTCAGTATAAAGCGCCTTGTCGACGCCGAGCTTTTCGAGAATGGCGGCAGCTTCGGCTGCAACGGAAGGGGTCTTGGCTGCGATATTCATCTTGTGAAACTCCACTTGTCTTGATCCGGGTGGCGCGCGGCGATATCGCCGCATCACTTCACTCGGCGGCGTCTTGTTTGGAAAGGGCTCGTAGGCAAGCATCGATCGATGCCTGTTCGATGCCGGCGTAATGGTCGAATTCGTTCAGCACCTTCATGCCGAGATCGGCTTCGAAGCGTTGCTGGTTCGGGCTGGCAACGAAGTCCTGCCGCGCGCCATCGCCGAGATTGGACTGGAAGATGCCGGCGGCGCTGACGGGAAGAAAATCCTCATAGACGATCGGATCAAACTGCACGAAGCCCTGGTCGATCAGTGCTTCGATATCCCCGTGGCTCGTTGCGGCGGTCTTGCCCTTGGCCGTCAGCGAATAGGTGAAATAGCCGAGGCCTTCGGCGCGGATTGCCGCCCAGTCATCCGGGAATTCGGCAAAGCTCTCGGCAAGTGCGGCTTCATAATCGCGGGCGTTCGATCCATCGGCTGCCGGACGTACGATCTTGCGGGAGTCGTCTAACAGCTTGTCGTAAAGCGCGCGGCCCTTCGGCGTCAGCGCAATGCCGCGTTGCTCGATCTCTCCGAAGCGGGCGGTGTGCGAGCCTGCTTCCCAGATGCCGTCGGCATTGCGGAATGAGACAGGTTCCTCGAGCGCCTTGAACGAGGTCTGGCGCAGCAGGATCGGGCAGATGCGCGTCGGTGGTCCCTCGACAACGGCTTTCGGTGCAATGTCATAGTCGGGCATCAGCGCCTGCACCCGGTCGATATCCAGCGTGCGGGGGGTCAGATGATTGATGTGCGGGCCTTTGAACGACACGACATCGGCAATCAGACGATGGGCGTCATGAAGCCGATGATACATGCCGGCATCGACATTGGCCTCGTCATGCCAGCGGAAGGTCTCCAAAACCTCGTCGACGAAGCGCCGGGCGTCCTCCTTGTTCAGGCCACCTTCGCGCTCGGCCTTTTCGGTGAGCGCGATGGCGCCTTCCGTGAAGATACGGCGCTTCGCGAGAATGTCTGCGGCCGCCTTGCGAAGATCCTCATCGGCGATGAGATCGAGCCGCAGCAGTGAGGTGAAGACGCGGAAGGGATTGCGCTTCAATTCGGCGTCGCCGATCGGCCGGAAGGCGGTCGAATGAACCGGCACGCCGGCGGTCGACAGATCGTAATAGCCGACCGGATACATGCCCATGACGGCAAAGACGCGCGCCATCATCGCAAGCTCGGCTGCGGTGCCGAGCCGGATGGCGCCGTGACGTTCCTCGGAGATGCGATCGAGATAATCCGTCGCCTCCAGCCGCTCCTTCAGCTTGGGCTGTGTCGCCAACGTTTCGTCGTTGACGCGAGCGACCAGCTCCATGAGCGTGCCGTAGGCGGGAACCTCTTCGCGATACATTGCCGACATGGCGGCCGAAAAAGCGCTGCGAATATCGCTGGTCGAGATGTGATCAGGCTTCATGTGCGATCTCTTCCTGAAAGGCTATGTCATTCCTATCCAGCAGAATATCTCTTGTTCAGCGGCCGGTGTTGTGAGAGTGAATTCTAACTTGATGCGAAAATGGAATGACTATGCGCCGACGCCTCATCCCTGACATCGTCAATCTTCAGGCATTTGAATGCGCGGCGCGCCATCAGAATTTCTCGCGTGCCGCCGAAGAACTCAATCTGACGCAAAGCGCCGTCAGTCGCCAGATCAGCGATCTCGAGCAGCAGACGGGCCTGAAGCTGTTCGAGCGTGTCCGCCAACGCGTCGTGCTGTCCGAGGCCGGACTTCGGCTGTTGCCGGAGGTGAAGGATCTGCTCCTGCGTTCGGAGCGGCTGATGATCGGCGCCGTCGCCGCCGGCCAGATGAAATTATCTCTGAAGGTCGCGACCTTGCCGACCTTCGGCACACGCTGGCTCGTGCCGCGCCTCGGCCGATTTCTTGATAAACATCGCGATGTCGCCGTCACAGTGGAATCGCGCTCCAAGCCCTTCAATTTTGAGGAGGATAATTTCGATCTTGCCATTCACTACGGCCTGCCGGCATGGGCGGGAGCCGTCGCGACTTTTCTTTGCAATGAGACCGTGCTGCCCGTTGCCAGCCGCGAGCTTGCCGGTCGGCTGGGTCTGATCTCGCCGGACGAGTTGGCAGGAGCGCCACTGCTGCACCTGACGACGCGTCCGAAGCTCTGGGCGCAGTGGTTCGACCTGCAGGAGCTGCCGACGGAGAATGCCTATCCCGGTGCGCGCTTTGACCAGTTTTCCATGATCATCGCAGCCGCTATTGCCGGGCTGGGTGTGGCGCTCCTGCCGACCTATCTGATCGAGGACGAGCTCAAGGCCGGCACGCTTCTGCCGCTGTTTAATCTGCCGATGCCGACCGAGAACAGCTATTACGTGGTCATGCCGGAAAAGAAGCAGACGAACGAGACGGCGACATTGTTCCAGGACTGGCTGTTGAGCGAGGTGACGCCGCAATGATCCTCCGAAATTAATCTGCATGGACCACAAGTGCCTATCGCTCTTTTGAGTTCGCATGGCGAACCGGGCCACCTGCTACGGCTTGCAAATGACAGCGCATGCAGACAGCGCTGATACGCTAGCCTTGTCTACATTCGAGGCCGAGAATCGTGCTTAAATACAGGGAGGCAAGGCCATACACCATGGCCGCAAGGTCGTTTCCGGTCGGGTGGGGGCAATGACGACAAGCGAACAGACGGAACTAGAGGATATAGTCTTCAGAAGTCCATTGCTCATCTCGCTTCTCCGGCGCTGGGATGAGATTGCGCTGCCAGATTGCTGGCTGGTGGCGGGAGCCATTGCCCAGACCGTTTGGAATCATGCCTTCGGGCTGCCCCTGTCTCATGGGATCAATGACCTCGACATCGTTTATTTCGATGCCGATGATCTCTCTGAACAAGCGGAGGCCAGTCATGCCGCACGGGTCCGCGCGATGTTTCCCGATTTGCCGGTCTGGATCGATGTGAAGAACGAAGCCCGGGTTCATTGCTGGTACGAAGCGAAGTTCGGATACCGGATCCCGCCTTACAAATCGACCCTGGACGCCATCACCACTTTTCCGACTACGGCAACCGCCGTGGGATTGCGCTCCAATAGTCACGGTCGTCTGGATTATTGTGCTCCGTTCGGTCTTTCCGATCTGCTGAATGGCGTCGTGCGCCCCAATAAGAAGCAGATCACGCAGGCGATCTACGAGCAGAAAGTCAATCGCTGGATTGCAGTCTGGCCGAGGTTGACGATTGTTGGCTGGGACGGCTGAGGCGTTTCGAGGCTCAGCCGCGCGATTTCCGAGCCGATGTCAGATCATGTCGAATATGGCCGATGCTACGACGACTTCCGTGCCCGCGAGGCCGACCGAACAGAAGAGCGTGGTGTCGAGAGGAGATGTTCTGCCGGCAGCATGGCCGGCGACTATGGCTGCAAGGTCGAGCATTCGCTCGTCGTGTATGGTTTCGGAAAGGAAAAATGGGGACGCATAGGCGCGCGTTTGCTCAGGAGAATCCGTGGCGATGATGCTGGCCATGTTCGCGACGTCCAGGCCGAGTTCATGTCCCTTGAGCGTCTTTGGGCCGATCGTATTGATGTGGACGCCGGCTTTTAAATCCGAAGCATCGATCACCGGCATGTCGCTGCTTGTTGCGCATAACACGATATCGGCATCGGCCACCGCTTCTGCGGCACTTGAAACCGGTTCAACGGCAATGCCGAGTTGCAATTGCATCTCCTCAGCGAAGGCGGCGCAGTTTCTTGGGTTTCGGCTAAAGACGCGGGCAGAGCCTATGTCGCGAACGGCGGCAGCGGCAATGAGCTGCGTTCGCGCCTGCGCACCGCTGCCAATGATGCCGACCGTGCGGGCGGTCACAGCGCTGAGGTGACGGATAGCTATGCCTCCTATTGCCCCTGTCCTGATCTCGCCGAGCCGTTCGCCCAGGATGATCCCCTGCAGTTCGGCGGTGTCAGCACGCCAAACAGCGACGATTTGTGAATGCTGTTCGCCGGCAAAGGTCTCGTAGGCGCGAAAGCCGGCAAGCGGCCGCTCGCCATCGATGCCGCCGACGGTAAACACGATGTCTCCACGATCGGGAAAGGAGACGTGATGGCGGGGTGGGGACACCAGCTTGCCGGCGGCCTTGGCCCGGAAGGCTGCTTCCAGGGCATCGATTGCCCCACGCATGACTGCGGCAGGGCATAAATCCTCGTCTTTCAATATCTTCATTGCGGATGGATCTCGTTAAGACAGCCACTCTGCAACCTCAAGCGCAGTCGAGGTCAATAGCAGATGTGGCCATCCTGGCGTTTCGCATTGCCCAGCTCTTGAGGCGCAGGCCATTGAGTTTGATGAAGCCCTCGGCGTCATGGTGGTCGTACGCTCCGGAGCTTTCCTCGAAGGTGACGAGGTCGGTCGAATAGAGCGAGGCTGGCGAGATGCGCGCGATCACGCTGGCTGAACCCTTGTAGAGCCTGAGTGTCACTTCGCCGCTGACATGGATTTGGCTCCGATCGATCAATGCCTGCAACATTTCCCGCTCGGGCGAATACCAAAAGCCGTTGTAGATCAGCGCGGCGTAGCGGGGCATGATCTCGTCCTTCAAATGTGCAGCGGCGCGGTCGAGCGTGATGGATTCGATCCCGCGATGGGCGGCGAGCAGGATCGTGCCACCCGGAGTTTCGTAAACGCCACGCGATTTCATCCCGACGAAACGGTTTTCGACGAGATCGATCCTGCCGATCCCATGCCTGCCGCCCAATTCATTGAGCTTTGTCAGCAGTGCCGCTGGTGCCATTGCTTCGCCGTTCACGGAGACCGCATCGCCCTTTTCAAAGCCGATGACGACGATTTCCGGCTCGTTTGGTGCCTCCAGAGGATCGACGGTGCGCTGATAGATATAGGATGGCGCGATTTCAGCCGGGTCTTCCAGGACCTTGCCTTCGGTGGAGGTGTGCAGGAGATTCGCGTCGGTCGAAAAAGGAGCCTCGCCGCGCTTATCCTTCGGCACGGGAATTTGATGCGCTTCGGCATATTCGATCAGCTGAGTGCGCGATTGGAAGGCCCACTCGCGCCATGGCGCGATGATCTTGATCGATGGATCGAGCGCATTGGCCGCCAGTTCGAAACGCACCTGATCATTGCCCTTGCCTGTGGAGCCGTGGGCAATGGCATCGGCACCCACCTCGCGTGCGATATTGATGAGATGCTTGGCGATCAGGGGGCGGGCGATGGAGGAGCCGAGGAGATATTGCCCCTCATAAAGCGCGTTTGCCCGGAACATCGGGAAAACGAAATCCCGAACGAATTCCTCGCGGACATCCTCGATCCTGATATCTGTCGCGCCCAATTGCTCGGCCTTTCGGCGGGCGGGCTCAAGCTCCTCGCCCTGGCCAAGGTTGGCGGTAAAGGTCACGACTTCGCAGCCGTAGGTTTGCTGCAGCCATTTCAGGATGATGGATGTGTCCAGTCCTCCCGAATAGGCGAGCACGACTTTCTTGAGCTTTTTCGACATCTGCTTCCGTCTCCATGTTGACGGCTGGAACGATAGGCCAATCCTCGCGCAATGAGCTTGCGAAGAGTTCAATAATACGAGAGAGTTTGGCATATTATGCCACTCAATCGGCAGTAGGAGCTATGTTGTGTCAACGACTTTGGACGAGATCGACCGGCGTATCCTCAGGGTGCTGCAGCGCGACGGACGCATTTCCAATGTGGACCTCGCGAGGGAAGTGGGGCTCTCGCCGTCACCCTGTCTTCGCCGCGTGCGATTGCTGGAGGATGCAGGCATCATCGATCGCTATGTGGCCGTTCTCGACCCGGCAAAGGTGGGTGCGGGCCTCACCGTGTTCGCCCGCGTCTGGTTCAAGACGCAGGATGCGCAAGTCACCCTCCAATTTGCGGAGGCGGTCAGGCGGTTTCCTGAAGTCATGGAATGTTATCTGACGACGGGCGAATGCGATGCCGTCCTGCGCATCGTCACGACTGATCTGCACAGCTATTGGCGGTTTCAGGCTGACCACTTGACGCGCATCCCGAGCGTATTGAACGTCAAGACCGATGTGCCAATGGAAACGCTGAAGCGAAGCTTTGAATTGCCTTTGGCCTCGTAGCATTGCAGCCAACTGTCGGCCAATTATGGCGGCGGCGAAGTGCCGTTCAGCGTGCCTAGCCGGTTCCTGTCTGCTCGCACCCTGGCGGGCATATCGAACCCGCAAGATAATTGATGTTTGGAGAGCGAAATGAGCATATTCGAAACGGCGATGCAGGCGACACGCCCGGTTCTCGCCAGCCGTTTTCCGGGCTATTCCTTTGCCTTTGTCTCAGGGTCGATCATACGAGGCGAGGGAAGAAAGGGCTCCGACATCGATCTGGTCGTGGTCTTTGATCAGCTCGAAACCGCTTGGCGCGAGACCTTTGTCGAGGGCGACTTTCCGTTCGAAGTGTTTGTTCACGACCCGGAGACGCTCAGCTGGTTTTTCGAGAGCGATATTGCGCGTGGCTATCCCGTTATCATTCATATGGTTGCGACAGGCCAGATTCTCGGGCCAAATCCTGACAAGGGACAGGTCTGGAAGGACTATGCTACCGGCATCCTCCATAACGGCCCACCGAAGCTGGAAGGTGAGAAGCTGAATGCTTTGAAATATCAAATCACCGACCTTCTCGATGATCTGCGTGGGGAGCGGGCGGCTCCGGAGGTAGGCGCGATTACCGCGCAACTCTATCAGCCTTTGGCCGACCTTATGCTGCGGGGACGAGGAAGATGGTCGGGCAGGGGCAAATGGATTCCCCGCCTGCTTCGAGAGATGGATCGGGACCTGGCCGATAGGTTCGACGATGTCTTCGGGCGTGCTTCAGCCGGAGAGGTGGAGGCATTGTGCGGTCTCACACGTAGCGAACTGGATCGGCATGGCGGCCCGTTTTTCGCAGGTGACAAGCGCATCGCGTCGCAACAGGCAAGACGCGAGAGCCTTATGCCGCGCGGTTGATTGTTATGCCTGATCCAAAAATTTTAAGCTTGAAATTCTTCATGGCAACGCTAACACATTCCTATCGGGTCGCTGCGGATTTTGCAGGATAGACGCGAGGTGAACTCGGGAGGAAGCCACCATGAAGACCCATCCGCTGAAGGGGCCGAACCGGCTGAAGCTCGGTGTTTTCTCGACCAACGCGGATGGTGGGCTTGCCATCACCGACGTGCCGGAGCGCTGGACGGCAGGCTGGCAGGATAATCTGACCGCAGCACAGATCGCCGATCGGGCGGGGCTCGAATTCTTTCTGCCGATTGCCCGCTGGCGCGGTTTCGGCGGCAAGAACCGCGTGCGTGAATGGTCGTTCGAGACCTTCACCTGGGCTGCTGCGCTCTCGGCCGCGACCGAGCAGATCGGCCTTTTCATGACGGTGCACGTGCCGCTCGTCCATCCCCTTTATGCTGCCAAGTCGCTTGCGACCGTCGATCATATCAGCCAAGGGCGCGCGGGGCTGAACATTGTCTGCGGCTGGAACCCGAAAGAATTCGGCATGTTCGGCGTGCCGCTGGTCGAAAAGGGCTACGACCAGGCCGCTGAATGGCTCGAAATTGTCGAAAGGCTCTATGCCACTGATGAGCCCATCGATTATGCCGGCACCTATTACAATCTGAAAGAAGCTGTCAGCCGCCCTGCTAGCCTGCAGGCGCCACGGCCGGTGACGATGAATGCGGCCTTCGGCGGCCCCGGCCGAGACTTTGCCGCGGCGCATTGCGACTATCTCTTCACCACCTTCACCGATATCGGTGACGCCGGAAAGCATGTGACTGATATCGCTGCACGGGCGGAAGGTAAAGGCAGGCAGGTCGGCGTTTATACGGTTTGTCACGTCGTCTGCCGCGAGACACAGACGGAGGCAGACGACTATTACACCCGTTATGCCGTGACTATGGCCGATCAGGCTGCCGTCGATCAACACATGGCCGGCAAGAAGGAGTTCTCGCAGTCCCATGATCGCGAGTCCTATGACCGCTACCGCCAGCGCTTTGCCGGTGGAGCAGGCAGCTATCCGCTGATCGGCACGCCGCAGCGCATTGCCGAAGAGATGATCGCCATTGCCGAGCAAGGCTATGCCGGTATAGCCTTGTCCTTCGTCAACTATACGCAGGAACTGCCCTATTTCTGCGATCGGGTGCTTCCGATTCTGGCGAAGGCTGGGCTCCGGGCGGGGTGAACCACCGGTTCGATGCTTCGCGCCGCGGCCGCTCGCAAGAATGTGATCATCCTTCAATGATGACTTGGCTATCCGGCAAGGGCTGATTTTCCAGGCCGTTTGCGGTGATGTCGCTTTCATGCTGCGGCGTTGCAGGTGCGACATGTGTGCAACGCAGCAAAAAACGTGACGTCAAGGGGTTTACAAGCGTGGCCCTGGATGGGATTCTTTTAGACGAAGGGTGCTGCTTGATTGGAAGTGGCGTCATTCCCTTCAACCGGATGCCGCTAGTCTTGGCTCCGATGTGCCGCAATTTTGCCGGCGCTTAACCGAACAAAATCAATCTGAAGCCGGAATGCGGGTGTTTCCGTGCCCGGCTGTTGCCTTGGTGCGCCCTGAAAATTACGAGGTCGGGGGCATAGAGAATGCGGGCTTTAACATGGGCTTCAAGTCAAAACGCGTCCTTCGCGGCGTTCTTGGTCTTCTTGCGAGTGTCAGCTTGCCGCAGGTCACTAAAGCCAGCGATCTGATGATCTGGTCGCCGGTCAAGGTCGCACCCAGAACATACAAGACCACTCTCGGTTTCCGGCTGCCGATGGCCTGGGATGTCAGCGCTGGCATGGATCTCGGACTTGGCAGCGCGGCCACCGGCGCCATCCTGCGCAGCAGCAGCCTGGCAACCCTATGGGGTACGGCAATCGACGATCACAAGCGCTTTTCGACCACATGGCGCCGAGAGGTGTCATTGAGGGTCGACGCGCTCAACAGCACCGGAACGCTTTGCCTCGAACGCTCGCGGAGCTGGACGGTGTCGGAAAACCTGGACATGAGCACTTCGAGGTCGCTGAACGTAAATTATGCGGGCACGCGGAATGCGGCAAACTCCATTACCGCGACACAAGCCGTGACTGTTGCGGTTCCGTGGACGGGGACGTCTCTATCTGCGATCGGCAATCTGAAGGACGTCGGCAGCGTCTTTTCCAGCACGGTCTCGTTTCGGCAGCCTTTGGCGCCGAACCTCAATTTCTCGGCCTCCTTCGCCGATGCGCAGACTTTGACGCCGGCTGGTAATGTGCGGCTGGACTACCGTATCAAATGGTAGATTCACGGGTTTCTAATTCGGCCCTTTCCTATCGCGGCAGGGAACAAATGTCTCTCGCGGAAGTTTAGAACGGGCAGGACATCGATCTTGCTCGAGGTGTCATGACCTCGCGAAGCCTGCCGCTGGTTCGACTCCCTGCCGGCGGCAGGCTTAGCGTTCGAGCAGTGACCTCAGTCGGCAGGCCCTGTCGCCTCCGTTGGTGATTTGATCGTTATGTCGGGCTCGGCAAGCCTGGCCTTGAGCTTCGAGACCACATCGTGCCGGACATCGGACCACGACGTGGTGATCGCCCAATATTCGATGTTGAGCACGGCTTGATCGACGGCCAGTTCATCGAGAAAAACCTTCGGTGCCGGTGTGGTCTTGATGCGTTGATCCGCTTTCAGGATGTCGAGGATCGTTTTGCGGGCAAGATTGATGTCAATTTTCTCACCCATGGCAACGGACAATTGCTGGCGGCGGTCCGGCTCGCGGCTGTGGTTGATAATGGGCGTGTTCCAGAGCGTCGAGTTCGGTGCCATCAGATAGAGGCCGTCCGCCGTCCTCATCTCCGTGGCGAAGAGCCCGATTTCCTTGATGTAGCCTTTGACGTTCGTCGCCTCGATATATTCGCCGACCCGGAATGGCCGCAGGATCAGCAGCATGATGCCGGCGGCGATATTTTGAAGCGTGCCTTGCAATGCCAGGCCGATCGCCAGGCCGGCAGCACCGAGAGCGGCAATGATGGAGGCGGTCTGAACGCCGAACTGGCCAAGGACGGTGATGAAGACAAGGATGAGCAAGCTGTAGTGCAGGACATTCTGGAAGAAGCTCGCGAGCGTTTCGTCTATGCCGCGAATACGCGAGACGACGCGGTAGGCCGAGCGGCTGATAATGCCCGCAAGAAGCCAGCCACCGATCAGAAGAATGATCGCGCCGAGTAGCGAAAATCCATATTGAACCGCGAGCGCCGAGGCCTGGTCGAGTGCCGTGCGAGTGGCGACGACGATATTGGTCGTTTGATCGTCCATGTCAAAACTCCATCTTTCCCAGAGAGCCAAATGAGAAGTCGCGTTTTTTGTTCCTGGCAATCGGGCGCATGAAACCCAACGGTTTCAATGGATTATGCGGGTCGGTCTCCATGCGGGAGCGTCAGGCGCCGTGCTTTGCCTGATGCGGACCAATGGTGGCAGCTGCGGCGTAGTGAGCCTTCTTCTGCTCGTACATGCCGAGATCCGCGCGCTTGATCATGGCTTCCATGGTTTCGCCGGGCAGGCTCGTGGCAATGCCGATGGAGACGCTGAGCGGCGCGCTGGAATAGAACTGATTGTTGATCTTCAGCAGTTCGTTGATCGTCTCGACCATCGCGGCAGCCGCGATTTCATCGGCGCCTGGCATGAGAACTGCAAATTCGTCGCCGCCGATGCGGGCGGCGTGGTTCGGCAGGGAGACGACGCTGTTCAGCACCTCGCCCATACGGCGCAGCAGAGCATCGCCAGCATCGTGGCCGCTCTCATCATTGGACTCCTTGAGTCCGTTCAGATCGAGAATGATGGCCGATACTGGCCGAAGCGATTTGCGCTCCAGCCTGTTGAGCTCCTCCATATAGAAGGCGCGGTTGAAAAGCCGGGTGAGCACATCGTGCTTGCCGAGATATTCGAGATAGGCTTCCGCCTTCTTGCGCGCGGTAATGTCGGTGAGTGCCACCTGCACCAGCGACCAGTCTTCCTCGTAACCGGGAAAAACCGAAAACTGCAGGAGGACGTGACGCTCCGATCCGTCGAGCGCATAGTTCAGCACTTCACGCTGATGGAAGAGGCGACCGTTCCACAACTCCACCAATTGCCCGCGAAAATGCTTCTCCATATCATCGCGGAACACTTCGCCGATCCGCTGATGCAGGGTCTGGCGGTCCGGTGCGCAGAATA
Organism: Rhizobium sp. AG207R; assembly: GCF_027109195.1. Taxonomy (NCBI): domain Bacteria; kingdom Pseudomonadati; phylum Pseudomonadota; class Alphaproteobacteria; order Hyphomicrobiales; family Rhizobiaceae; genus Rhizobium; species Rhizobium sp. AG207R. The sequence goes on along the minus strand of NZ_JAEPVT010000004.1, from coordinate 32,723 downwards.
GATCGAGCGTTGCCTGATTGACGTCGAGCACGCTGATCTCACTCATGCATTGCTGGACGAACTCCGGATGCACGTCGAGAAATACCTGAAAGTCGACGATGCCTCGGTGGCGGATATCATCGAGCAGGATCTTGATGCGGCTAAAATCCTCGACCCACAGGGAAACCGGCGAATGCTCGAACATGCCCTCGGCATAGCGGCGCTGCCGCTCTTCCTGCCGTCTCGCCTCCTCGCGAGCCGTCACGTCTTCCGTCGTCAGCAGCAGCCGGCTCCACGAGGTCTCGTGGCCCGGCAGGATGACGCCGCGTAGCTGGATGTCGAGCCTTTTGCCGCCGAGGGAATAGTTGATTGCGGTGCCGGAAAACTCGGTCTTGCCTTCCCAGAGCGCCACCAGCTCATTCACATGGCTTTGCAGCATCTCGTCGCGAAAGACCCGCGGAAGGCTTTCGACGAGCGTCTCGAAGGATGGCGCCTCGAAGAGCTCCAGCGTCCTGGTATTGACGGCAAGAAGCTTGATCCTTTGCGAGCAGGATGCGACGCGCTGCACGTCGGCCAACAGATAGGAACGCAGGTCCGTCACGCCCTCCGCACGCCAGACCTCGAACTGCTCCTTGACGCCGCTGAAATCCTCCAGCCACATGGCGACGGGGGCAAGGTCGAAAACGGTGCTGCTGAAGTCCTGGGCGTTCATCATGATTCCCTGCGCCGGCAGTAAAAGTCGGTATGCGAAATAAAAGGCCGGCAGTTCGCCAAGTTCTGCTTAGCGAGCATTGGTAAACCTTGTGTTGATATCAGGTAGCGGGTCAAGCCGGACAATCACTGTCCGCTTCTTTTCAACTCATTCTTGTCAAAACTGTGCCCCAAATGGCTCTCTGGCGCGATTGCTATCGGATTGATCCGATGTATTGGGGGCAGTCATGTCTTCAAAAAACGCTCGAAGGCTTCGAGGGTCTTTTCGCTGACATGGTGTTCGATGCCCTCGGCATCATTCCTTGCCGTATCAGGATCGACGCCGAGGCGGCAAAGAACGGCCTCGACGATCTCATGGCGCCGGCGGGTTGCCACCGCCAAGCGGTGCCCTTCTTCAGTCAGGAACACGCCACGATAGGGGCGCTGCGTGATCAGGTTTTCCTCGGCGAGCCGCTTGAGCATTTTTGCAACCGTCGGCTGCGTTACTCCCAGTCTTTGCGCAATATCGGTCTGGCGCGCTTCGCCAGCATGCTCTATGAGATCGGCGATGAGCTCGACGTAATCCTCCATCAATTCCGTACGTCGATCGTCGCGGCTTTTCTGAAAAGCCTCGGCATGCGTCTCGATCTCGGTCGAAGAAAGACGGCTTTCCGGGGCGGCGGGCAATTTCGTCAACGCGGCTCATCTCCCTCTTGATTAAGAGTCGTGTAATGATGTTTAGCCTCGACTATAAATAATTCAAAGACGTTATGAAACCCCGTCGGCCGATCCCGGCCAGCCGTGAAATCGAAATTCCCGTGTCTCAATTGGCTCGTCGCGCCACGCCTTCAGGCGCGCAACAGCGGCAGCAGTTGCTCACCTTGCCGCTTTATTTCCGAGAGGTATGGTGTGTCCGAAAGAACGAAATGCGTAATGCCGAGGTCGCGATACTTGCGCAGGGAGCGGGCGACATCCTCTGGCGAGCCGACCAGCCAGGTAGTGCCGGCGCCACCGCCGCCGAACTTGCCCGGCGCGGTATAGAGATTGTCGTCAAGCACGTCACCGCGCGCGGCGAGATCGAACAGCCGTTTCTGGCCCACTGCGATCGATTGCCGGTGATCATTCCAGCCGACACCCTTATTCTCAGCCATCTCCGCGACTTTCGCCTCGGCGTCGGTCCAGGCCTGCTCCGTCGTGTCGCGCACCAGCGTCGTAATGCGCAGCCCGAATTCCAGTGGCGGCAGATCGCGATCAAGGTCTCTGCTTAATGCCTTAAGCCGGCTTATTCGCTCAGCAATGTCGGCGAGTGGCTCGCCCCAGAAAAGCTGAACATCTGCCTCCGTAGCGGAAACGCGTTCTGCAGCATCCGAAGCGCCGCCGAAATAGAGCCTGGGATGCAGACGTTCACCGCGCGGCTCAATGCGCGGCGCAGCCGTGGATTCGCTGACGCGAAAGTGTTCTCCCTCATAGGTGACATTCTCTTCGGTCCAGAGCCTGCGGGTGAGCCGCATGAATTCCTTGGTGCGGCCATAGCGGTGCGCTTGATCGCCCTCGCTGTCGCCATAGGCGGCAAGATTGTCCTTGCCGGAAACGATGTTGATGCGCACCCGGCCGCCGCTCAGCTGATCCAGCGTGGCAGCAGCGGAAGCGAAGTGCGCTGGGGGCCAGTAGCCGGGGCGGATTGCAATGAGCGGCTCGAAGCTGGTAGTGCGCGCCGCAAGTGCGGCCGCGACGGTAAAGGTGTCGGGTCGGCCCCAGCCGGTGCCGATCAATGCGCCCTTCCAGCCGTGATCCTCCAATGCCTTGGCATGGCTCGTGAGCGTTTCCAGGCTGTTGTGGTTCTCGACGGCGGAGTCGCCGCGGTGACCCGGCTTGACGTCGTTCGGGATGTACCAGAGAAATTCGCTGTTATCGCTCATGCCTGCGCCTGTCGGTCTCTCTGAATTGATTGATACGGGATTTGCAGCGAGGAGAGCCGTGGTGAATCCTCGGCTCATCCCCTTGAGTCTAAAGCTTGCCCTTCCACGGGACGAGCACGGCTTCAAGAATGCGGACGGCGGTCGAGAAGGCAAAGGCGCAGACCGCAATGATGCCGATGCCGACGAAGACGACGTCGGTGGCAAGGAACTGCGACGCCGACATGATCATGAAGCCAATGCCGCGGGTCGAAGCGATGAGTTCGGCCGCCACCAGCGTTCCCCAGCCAATGCCGAGGGCGATCCGGATGCCCGTCAGGATTTCCGGCAGCGCCGAAGGCAGGACGACGTTGAAGAAAAGCTGCAGCCGGTTCGCGCCGAGGGACCGTGCGGCATTGACCCGCTCCAGGGGCAGCGAACGCACGCCGGCTTGGGCGGACAGGCAGATCGGCGCGAACATGGCGAGCACGAGAAGGGTGATCTTCGAGGTCTCGCCGATCCCAAGCCATATGATCATCAGCGGCAGATAGGAAAGGGGCGGCAGCGGCCAATAGAATTCGATCGGCGTATCGAGAATTCCCTTTGCCCAGCGGTTGAGCCCCATCAGCAGACCGACAGGAATGCCGACCCCGATCGCGATGGCTGCGGCGACGACGATGCGGAACAGGCTTGCCAATACATGTTCGGAAAGTGAAGCGCCGGCATAACCATCGCGGTAGACGACGCCGATTTGCGTCAGCACTTCATCGGGGCGAGGCAGGAAGAGGTGCGACACCAGACCGAGCTTTGCGACGAGCCACCACAATGCGAGGCAGACGATCGCAGTCGCGATGCTGATGGCGATGGTGGGTTTCTCGCCGACGCCGAAACTCGGGACGCGAACCAGCTTCGGTTGCGCTTCCCTTTGAGGAACGGTAATCGGGCGCGTTTCGATGATGTCACTCATGCCACGCTCCTGATGTTGTCGGCGCTGTGGAGAATAGCGCGAATTTCTTCCCGAAGGCTGCTGAATTCAGGCGACGAGACGATCGCCTTCGTATCGCCGCTGGCGGCAAAGCGATGTACGAAATCGAGTTCGAAACGCGCAACGACACGCCCGGGCCTCGGAGACATGACGAGAACCTCCGTTCCGAGAAAAAGCGCCTCCTCGATCGAGTGGGTAATGAAGAAGATGCGCTTGTCGGTTCTGGCCCAGATGGAAACCAGCAGCTCCTGCATCTGCTCGCGCGTCAGGCTGTCGAGAGCGCCGAATGGTTCGTCCATCAGCAAGATATCCGGATCGGTGGCGAGTGCCCGGGCAATGCCGACCCGCTGGCGCATGCCGCCCGACAGTTCGTAAGGCAGGGCATTGGCAAAGTCGGTCAAACCGACAAGCCGTAGCAGTTCCGATGCGCGATCCCGGCGTTCCCGTTTGCCCAGTCCGGCAAATTGCAGGCCGAGAGCCACATTGTCGATGACGGACTTCCATGGCAGCAGCGAATCCTTCTGGAAGACGACGCCGCGATCGGCGCCGGGACCGGAAACAGGCCTGCCGTCGAGCGTGATCTTTCCCTCTGAAAGCGGCAGGAAACCGGCGATCGCATTGAGCAGGGTGGATTTGCCGCAACCGGATGCGCCGAGTGCAACCACGATGCCGCGTTCGGGAATGTCGAAGGAAACGCGGTCAAGCGCATGAACGGTTCTGCCGTCACGCGCTGCAAAGAAGACGCTTGCATGGTCGACTTGAAGCATGGGCTCTCTCGATATTGCGACGCCGGCGCGACAAGCGCGCCGACGCCAGGGAGGATCAGTTGCTTGCGCTGACGAGCGCGTCGGCGGTGACGAATGCGCCGTAATTCGGCAGGACTTCGGAGACTTTTCCCTGGCTCTTCAGGAAGGCTGCCGTGTCCTTGAGGATTTTTGCCGCGCCGGATTGATCGCCGCCACCGAGCCAGGCGGCCGATGCCTGCACGTCGGGCGTCAGCAGAGTGAGGTTCTTGAGCGCTGCCGCCTGCTGGTCTGCCGTGCCGCCGAGCAGCTTGGCGAGCGCCTTGGCATTCTCGCTATCCGGCCCCCAGACGGCCTTGTCGGCGGCGAACGAGGCGTAATACTTGTTGATCACGGAGGCATAGGCCTTCAGGAATTGCGGATTGTCTGCTGCGAATTTCGAGGTTGCGACCCAGGCGGAAAATGTCGGAGCGCCCTTGTCGGCGACGTCCTTGGACGTCACTAGCACCTTGCCGTTCTTCTTCAGCTCGGTGAGTGCCGGGTCCCAGACGAAGCCGCCGTCGATATCGCCGCGATTGTAGCTTGCGACGATTTCAGGCTGCGGGACAGCAAAGACCTGTACGTCCTTTTCGCTCAGGCCAAGGGACTTGATGAGGGCGAGCAGCTGATAGTGGTCAGTGGAAACGGGTGCCGCCGCGAGTTTCTTGCCCTTCAGATCGGCGAGTGTGTTGATGCCCGAGCCATTGCGCACCACCAGAGCTTCATCGACGCCCGAGATGGACGAGAGGTAAAAGGCCTTCACCTCGAGTCCGCGTGAAGCAGCAGCGGCAAACGGGCTTGAGCCGACATAACCGATCTGGACATCGCCGGATGCGATGGCAGCGAAGATCTCTGCTCCCGAATTGAACTTGCGGAAGTCGATCTCATAGCCGGTCTCCTTTGCGAAATCGCCATTGGCGATCGCGACAGAGGAGGGAAGGGCATCCGTCTGATAGGCGACGACGACCTTCTTGTCGGCAGCGGCTGCGCCGGCCGCCATGGAAATGCTAGCGAGACCCAAGACGGCCGCAGCGATCAGTGTGTTGAATTTCATGACTAGTCCCCTTGGCCGGATCAGATTTTCCGGCGGCTCCCTGAATGGAATGCACAGAGCCTAGCCAAATCGGGGGCAGGATCGATAGAAATAGCAAACTATTTTTATAGACTATAATAGGAATTGTTTGTCTAAATGGACGAAGACGACAAGGTTAGCATCTTTCCGCCGGAGCGAAGCCGACATGGATATCGACGCTCAGGAACGCGTCAAAATCCTGAACTCGGCTCGAGAGCGGTCATTCCCATAGCAAAGCGAAAGCCTGCCGGCCTAACTGGTGCTTTCGCGCTCGTTGAGATCGATCTGGCCTTTTTCCGCCAGGATCGGCAGGGCGATATTATGCTGCGCCTCATTCATTTCCTGCACCGTGACGAGCGTTCCTCCCCGTTCGAGGGCGGCTGCATAGGCGGCACGTTGCTCCTCGTGAAAGAAGATGCCCGTCAACGCATCCAGAAAGCCCATGTGATCGGTCGGTGAGGTATCTGGCCGGTTGCCCGGTGTCATGGTGATCGCGTCCTTCGGGATACCGGCTTCCATCAACGCCTGGGCTGCAGCTTCCGCGTCATATTCGTCGTCGAAGAATGCGGTCAATGCAAAGGAGCCGGTTTTACGTTCGCTATTCATGGCGGGTTCTCCGTTCTCGTGGTCTCATTGTCTTAACGAGCACCAGGGGAGGGGGTTCCCATGTGATGCGCATCCCGCATGGAACAAACAGAAGGACGATTAGTTGATCGTCATAGAATCTGGAACCACAGCGAGCCCCCAATGCTCGAGAGATTTCCTTCGGCCGGCGCAGGCCCATCGCTCAGCTATGAGCATGCCGATGCAGAGACACTTGATGAGCTGCATGAGGATGCTCGATCCTGCACACGCTGCGATCTCTATCGCAACGCCACTCATCTCGTGTTCGGCGAAGGGCCGGCCCAGGCCGACATCGTGCTGGTCGGTGAACAGCCGGGCGACAAGGAGGATGTGGCCGGCCGGCCTTTTGTCGGACCGGCCGGCCGGCTTCTTGATGAATGCCTTGAGGAAGCGGGCGTGGATCGGGACCGTTGTTATGTCACCAACGCCGTGAAGCATTTCAAATATCAGATGCGCGGCAAGAAACGACTGCATGCCAGGCCCAATGCCGGCGAGGTGCAGCGCTGTGCCTGGTGGCTGGGAGCAGAACTCGAATTGCTAAAGCCGAAGCTGGTCGTCGCACTTGGGGCGACGGCTGTATCCTCGCTGCTCGGCTCGAAAGTCAGGGTCATGCGCGACCGCGGCCAGATCCTGCATCCGTCGGGAAAACTCGATGTCCTGGTGACCATTCATCCCTCGGCGCTCCTGCGGATCAGGGAGGCGGACGAGAGGGAAAAGAACAAGCTCACCTTCATTCGGGATCTCAAAAAGATCCGGAGTTTTGTGCGGCACTGACGATTTTCTCCAGACACAACCCGCAGAACAGCAAGCAAAGGTCATGTTATGGCTGACAATCAACCCAATATTGCGGAAACCAAGCCGGATCGGCTGAAACAGCAGCCTGTTGATGATGCCGGCCGCGAAAATGATGCACCGGCTGAAAAGCGCGCATCCTTCATTCGCCGTCATCCCCTCTCCATTCTGCTCGGCATCGTCGTGTTGCTTGCACTGATCGCAGCCGCATGGTTCGTCTGGAAGATCTATTTCTATCCCTATGAGTCGACGGATGATGCCTTTGTCGATGCGCGCAGCTTTTCGGTTGCTGCCAAAGTATCCGGCTATGTTGCCGAGGTTCCGGTGACCGATAACCAGTCCGTCAAAGCCGGCGATGTCATCTTGAGGATCGATCCGCGTGACTATCAGATCGCGCTCGATCAGGCGAACGGGCAGGTAGAGGTGGCAAAGGCCTCGGTCGACAGCGCCGGCGCGCAGATCGAGGCGGCGAGCGCCGCCGTCGACGTCGCCAGGGCGCAACAGAATTCCGCCACCGCCGCTCTACAATTTGCACAGCAGGAATCCAACCGCCAGCAGCAACTGGTCAAGACTGGCTCCGGCAGCGTGCAGGCCGTGCAACAGGCTACGGCAACCCTGCAGCAGGATCAGGCAAGCCTTGCCCAGATGCAGGCGAATATTACCTCGGCGCTGAAGAACAAAGCCGTTGCCGAAGCGCAGAAATCCAGTGCGCTCGCAAGCCTCAAGCAGGCGCAGGCACAGGCCGAAGAAGCGCAGCAGAACCTTAGTTACACAACGATCACGGCGGCGCAGCCGGGGCGCATCGTACGCCTTGCCGGCGCCAAGGGGCAGTATGTGGAGGCAGGGCAGGCAATCTCGACATTCGTTCCCGACGAGGTCTGGATCACGGCGAACTTCAAGGAGACGCAGCTCACCGACATGCGGCCGGGCCAGCCGGTGGACATCACGATCGATGCCTATCCCAATCACACGCTCCACGGAAAGGTGGCCTCGGTTCAGCCGGGCTCTGGCACTGCCTTTTCGCTGTTGCCAGCAGAAAACGCGACCGGCAATTACGTCAAGGTCACGCAGCGCGTGCCGGTCAAGATCATCGTCGACCGATGGCCCGATGATGTTGCAATCGGCCCCGGTATGTCCGTGGTGCCAACAGTGACGGTACACCCGAGGAGCTGAGCGAGATGAGCGGTGCAAGCGCAGCGGCGGGTGGAAGAGAAGCATCATCCGCGCAAGTCACGAATCCCTGGCTGATTGCCATGGTGGTGTCGCTGGCAACCTTCATGGAAGTGCTCGACACCACGATTGCCAACGTGGCGCTGCGCTACATTTCAGGCGGCCTTGCCGTCAGCTCCGACGAAGCCTCCTGGGTGGTCACGACCTATCTCGTTTCCAACGCCATCGTGCTGGTTGCCAGCAGCTATTTCGCCGAACGGTTCGGACGCCGTCGGTTCTATCTCCTATGCCTGGTGACATTCACGATCGCTTCCGTTCTGTGCGGTCTATCGTGGAATCTCCAGGCGCTGTTGATTTTCCGCGTTATACAGGGTTTTGCCGGCGGCGGCATGGTGCCGACCTCGCAGGCGATCCTTGCCGATGCCTTCCCGCCGGCAAAACGTGGTCAGGCTTTTGCGCTCTTCGGTGTCGCCGTGGTCGTCGCGCCGGTCATCGGACCGACCTTGGGCGGTTATCTCTCCGACAACCTCTCCTGGCACTGGTGCTTCCTCATCAATGGTCCCGTCGGCATATTCGCCTTCGTGCTCGTCTATGTGCTGTTGAAGGAGACTCCGAAAACGAGGAATATGCGCGAGGAATTCCGCCGGAAGGGCGTGCGTTTCGATCTCATCGGCTTTCTGCTGGTGGCAACCTTTCTCGGCTCTCTGGAACTCATCCTGGATCGGGGGCAGACCGATGACTGGTTCGGCTCCGACTTCATCATCGTCATGGTAGTCATATGCATTCTCGCCTTCCTGGCGGCCATACCGTGGGTTCTGACCAAGGCTAACCCGATCATCGACGGATGGCTGCTCGGCACCCGGCAATTCGGTTCCTGTTTCATCGTGATGATGGCAACCGGCGCAATCCTGATTGCGACGACGCAGTTCATCCCTGAGGTCGTGCAGCAGAACTACGGATATACGGCGACCTGGGCTGGGCTCGCACTTTCGCCGGGCGGGCTTGTGACCATGGTCATGATGTTCGTTGCCGGCCGGGTGAATTCCTTGGTTCAGCCGAAGTATCTGATCGCCATAGGTGCGGCGATCATTGCGATGTCCATGTGGCAGCTGACGCGGCTCTATCCCGGTCTGAACTTCGGCTTCTTCGTCTGGTCTCGTCTCTATATCGGGTTTGGCCTGCCGCTGATCTTCATCCCCATCACCTCTGCCTCCTACTACGGTTTGAGGCCTGAACAGACCAATCAGGCGTCGGCCATGATCAATGCTGCGCGCAACATCGGCGGCTCCATCGGCGTTTGTATCGCGTCAAATGTCCTGGCGCATCGGGAGCAGTGGCACCAGAGCCGCCTGGTGGAGCATGTCACGCCTCCCTCACCGGCCTATCAGGAGACACTGCGAACCATGACGCGTTATTTTTCCGAGAAAGGTGCAACCATGGCGGATGCCCAGGCGCAGGCGACGGCCTGGATAGGGCAGCAGGTGCAGACCCAGGCGAGCTTCCTCGCCTATATCGATGTATTCCATGTGCTGATGCTGGTCGTGCTCTGCGCCATTCCGCTTGCGCTGATCCTGAGCAATGTCGATCTCAAGGAGGGCGGCGGCGGCATGCATTGAGTACTGTAACGATCGATCCTCCCGCAGGTGGACGGTTGGCTCATTAGGTCATTCGCCGCAACAATGCGATGAGGGCGTCTGTGTTGTCATGGGTCTCAAGTGAGAGCAAATGCTTGTCCGCGAGCTCAGCAATCGCCAAGGCGACTTCACGCTCCGACCATCCCGCCAGGGTCGCGGCACTCAGCAACTCTCGAAAAGCGGCTTGCAGCGCGTCCTGGCAGCGGATGTCCCGGTCGGGATCATCATCGGTCACGAATGGTCGTGCGATATTGGGCATAGATGAAAGGTGAACTGATTTGCGGGTTTTGGCAATCTATTGCGTTCAATCGCTCTCGATTGCGCCCTCTTTGCGTCGTGAGAGGCGTAACAGCCGGTCAAAATGATCGGTGATCCGCGGGTTTTAGCGGCTCGACACTGTGCCCTCCTCTGAGCAGGCGTAGTCTCAACAGGCGTTCGATCTCATCATTGGAACCTGCAGCTGCACCCATCGATGCCGCTTTGGGTCGCTGCTGATTTTTTCCGCATCCGGGGAAAGAAAAAGAAAGCTGTTTCTTAAATAACTTAAAATCTATGTTTTTTATATACTATAGCGCTCCATGGTCGGCATCGGGCGCAAACATGGATGAACGGCATGACTTATCTTCTCAGTCTTCTTGACAAGAGCTTGATCGAACAGGGGCTTAGCGCCACCGATGCGCTCGGCGCCACGGCTCGCTTGGCCATCCGGGCCGAGGAACTCGGCTATCATCGCTTCTGGGTTGCCGAGCATCACAATATGGCGAATCTCGCAAGTTCGGCTCCGGAAGTCCTGATCGCTCATCTTCTTGCCCGGACTTCGAGGATCCGTGTCGGTTCCGGCGGCGTCATGCTGCAGCATTACAGCGCCTATAAGGTCGCAGAAACTTTCAATCTCCTGGCGTCGCTGGCGCCGGGACGCGTCGATCTGGGTGTAGGCAAGGCGCCGGGCGGTTTCCCGCTCTCCACCCGCGCATTGCAGCGTGCCTTCGATCCTGAGAAGAAGCCGGACTTCGCCGAGCAGCTTTCCGACATCAACACCTATCTCGCGGCCGACCCTCATTCCGTTGGCGCGCTGGCGACGCCTTTTCCGCCGCGTGCGCCGGAGCGCTTCCTCCTTGGCGCCAGCGTGGAGAGCGCGAAGCTCGCCGCGGAGAAGGGCTGGCGGCTGGTGTTTGCCGGCCATCTGAACGGCGATCCGGAAAATCTGCGCGATACCTTCGAGGCCTACGGGAATGCGACGGGCGGCAAGGTGCCGATCCTGGCGCTCGCAGCCTTTGCTGCCGAAAGCGAAGCCCATGCCCGTGAGCGCGTTGGGCAACTGCGCATCGTCAAGCTCTTCCTGCCCAACGGCCAGAGCGTCAATGTCGGCACGCAGGAGCAGGCGGCGGAATTTGCGCGGCAGGCCGGCTTTTCGGAGTTCCGGACCGAAGAGAAGGTGCCGAGCGTGTTGCATGGCACTGCGACGCAGATCCGCGACGAGCTTGACGCACTCCATCGCCGCTACGGCGTCGAGGAGTTCGTGCTCGACACGCCGGCGCTGACGGCGGCCGAACGCCTCAACTCCATAGAATTGCTCGCCAAAGAGCGCCTTTCCCTCGTTGCCTGAACGGCCTGTCCCAGGAGGATCATCATGGCTCAAAAACACGTTACCTTCGGTATCATGCTGCAGGGCCCCGGCGGCCACATGAATGCCTGGAAGCATCCGAGCGTTCCGGCCGATGCAAGCACCAATCTGAACTTCTTCGTCAAGACGGCCCGCAAGGCCGAAGAGGCCGGTATCGCCTTCGCTTTCGTCGCGGACGGACTCTATATCAACGAGCAATCGATCCCACATTTCCTCAATCGCTTCGAGCCGCTGACCATCCTGTCGGCACTTGCCGCTTTTACAACGAAGCTAGGCCTCGTTGGCACGGTTTCGACCTCTTACAGCGATCCCTTTACCATCGCCCGACAGTTTGCCTCGCTCGATCTCATCAGCGGGGGCCGCGCCGGCTGGAATGCCGTGACGTCTCCGCTCGAAGGCTCTGGCCGCAACTATAGCCGCGAACATCCCGAGCACGAGCTGCGATACGAGATTGCCGACGAGTATCTCGATGCGATCAAGGGGTTATGGGATTCCTGGGATGACGATGCCTTCGTGCGCGACCGTGAAAGCGGTGTTTATGCCGACAAATCCAAGCTACACCGCCTGAATCACAAAGGCCGGTTCTTCCGCATCGAAGGCCCTCTCAATATCGGCCGCTCCAAGCAGGGGCAGCCGGTGGTGTTCCAGGCCGGTGCCTCCGATTCCGGTATCCGGCTAGCGGGCAAGCACGCCGATGCCGTCTTCACCAATGGCGGACCGCTGGAAGACGCGAAGACCTTCTATAAGCAGGTGAAGCAGAGCGCGATCGCACATGGCCGCAGTGCCGCGGATGTCGGCATCTTCCCGGGCATCGGGCCGATCGTCGGCGCGACGCAGGAGGAGGCGGAGGCCAAGTACCAGGCGATCCGCAATCTCGTCACCATCGAGGAGGCACTGGCCTATCTCGGCCGCTTCTTCGATCACCACGATTTCAGCGCCCATCCTCTGGATGAGCCGTTCCCCGATCTCGGCGATATCGGCCGCAACAACTTCCGTGCCACGACCGACCGCATCAAGAAGACCGCGCGGGAGAAGGGGCTCACCTTGCGTGAGGTGGCGCTCGATGCTGCCACGCCGCGAACCTCCTTCATCGGCACGGCCGAGCACATCGCCAATGAGATCATCCGCTGGGTGGATGAAGAAGGCGCGGATGGCTTCATCCTCGGTTTCCCGGTGATCGGTGAAGGCTTCGACGACTTCTCCAGGCATGTCCTGCCGATCCTGACCGAGCGCGGCTATTTCGACCCGGCGTTGAAGGGGGAGACGCTGCGAGATCATCTGGGCTTGCCGTATCGCGAGAGCCGTTACGCGACAGAGGCTTCGAACATTACACCCGCAAAGGCCGTCGGCGCCTGAGCCAGGACGATCATCATGAACGCTATCATCAAGCCCGCTTTGGTCACCGATCAAATCGAAACAGGGATTGCCGCCTACCTCGACGAGATCATCGCGCTGAGACATGACCTGCATCAATATCCCGAACTCGCCTTTCAGGAGCACCGCACATCCAAGAAGGTCGCTTCGTTGCTTGCCGACTGGGGTTACGAGGTAGCAACGGGCATAGCCGGGACCGGCGTCGTCGCAACCCTTAAGCGGGGCGATGGGCAGCGCAGCCTGGGCATCCGTGCCGATATGGATGCGCTGCCCATTGAAGAAGCAACCGGGCTTGACTATGCCAGCAGCAATCCCGGCGTCATGCACGCCTGCGGCCACGACGGACATACATCGATCCTGCTCGCTGCTGCTCGTTACCTTGCAGAAAGCGCCAATTTCAGCGGCACGCTGCGGTTGATCTTCCAGCCGGCCGAGGAAATTGGCGCCGGCGCGCGCAAGATGCTCTCGGAAGGACTTTTCGATCGGTTTCCGGTCGATGCGGTCTTCGGACTGCACAATTGGCCCGGCGTGCCGACGGGGCAGTTCGGTTTTGTTGCCGGCCCGGCGATGGCTTCCGTCGACAAGGCGGTCATCAACATCGTCGGAAAGGGCGGACATGGTGCCGAGCCGCATCGTGCCGTCGATCCGGTGTTGGCTTCGGCTTCATTCATTACTGCTCTGCAAAGCGTCGTCTCGCGCAATATCGATCCTCAGGAAATGGCGGTCGCAACGGTCGGCTCCATTCATGCCGGTTCGGCTTCGAACGTCATCCCGGAAAGCGTGGAGATGAAGCTGACCATGCGCGCCTACAATGAGACCGTCCGAGCCAGATTGCAGGAGCGAATTCCCGCACTGGCGCGCGCGCAGGCGGAGAGCTTCGGCGCTGTGGCTGAAGTCGATTACCGTCTCGGTTTTCCTGCACTCGTCAATCATGCCGAAGAGACAGAATTCGCCCGCAATGTTGCCATGCAGGCGCTTGGAAGTGCTGCCGTCGAGGCGGATTTCCGGCCGCGGACGGCGAGCGAAGACTTTGCTTTCCTGCTGCAGGCCAAGCCCGGGAGCTACCTCTTTGTCGGCAATGGCGACAGCGCACCGCTGCATAGCGCCCGCTACGATTTCAACGACGCCATCATCGCGCCGGCAGCCCGCTACTGGGTGCGGCTCGCCGAAGCTTTCCTCGCGAATGACAACGGGTGACGAACGACATGAGCGACACGTTTCTTTATACGACCACATTGGACCCGCGCGCCAAGCCGCTGATCGACGAGCTGATCCATGAGTACGACAGCCGGTACGGCAACTATTTCAATGCTGAAGGGGCGATTGCCGAACTCAACCGCTATCCGCCGGAGGCCTTCGCGCCGCCGCAGGGCAATTTTCTGCTCTTGCTCCGAAACGGGGAGACGATCGGCGGTGGCGCTTTCAAGCACTATGACGACCAAACCGCCGAATTCAAACGGATTTGGACGCGGCGCGATCTTCGTCGTCAGGGATTGGCGCGTAGGCTTCTGGTCGAACTGGAGGCCCAGGCGGCGCGACAGGGCTATCGTCGCATCTACCTGACGACAGGCTTTCGCCAACCCGAGGCGGTCGGTCTTTATCTCAACAACGGCTACACAGCCCTGTTCGATACCTCCGTCGATCCGGAAGTCTACAAGAGCCTGCCTTTCGAGAAGGATATCAGCCATTTGGCTCTGGCCTATATCGCCGAAACCTCGGGCTCGCAGCAACGCTTGGCGGCCGCCGGCCGGTAACGCATGGCGGATCAACGACAATCATAAGGGGTAAGCATCATGGCGCTGACGACGGATTTTGCGGGTGTCGATCGAGATACTGGAGCCGCCGAGACGAAGACTGACTATTCGCGTTACCGCATCGTGCCCGCGAGGCACCCTGGACGTACGGCGGGCACGATATTTGCCGCACTCGTCATAGCGGTCGTCCTTTATTCCACCTTCACCAATCCGCGCTGGGGCTGGGGTGTATTCGCCGAGTGGTTCTTTGCGGAGCCGGTGCTGGTTGGTCTTGGCAGGACGTTGCTGCTGACGGCGCTTGCGGCGGTGTCGGGGTCCATTCTGGGAACGGCCTTGGCGTTGGCGCGCGTATCGAAGTCGCCGCTGCTTGCAAGCCTCTCCTGGGGCTATATCTGGCTGTTGCGTTCGATCCCGATGATCGTGCTGCTGCTGGTTCTCAACAATCTCGGCTATCTCTATGAAACCATTAGCATCGGCGTTCCGTTCACCGACAAGGTTCTGTTCGATTATCCGACCACACAGCTGCTGACGCCGTTTGCCGCGGCCTTTCTCGGACTGACGCTGAACCAATCTGCTTTCTTTGCTGAAATCGTGCGTGGCGGCATTCTGTCGGTCGATCAAGGCCAGTTGGAAGCGGCTGCATCCCTCGGCCTGTCTCGTCGCCGCCAGGCGTTCCGCATCGTCCTGCCGCAGGCGATGCGCTCCATCCTGCCCACTGGTTTCAACGAGATCATCGGCCTCGCGAAGAGCACCTCCATGGTCTATGTGCTCGCCCTGCCGGAACTCTTCTACACGGTGCAGGTCATCTATCGCCGCAATCTGGAAGTCATTCCGCTCCTGATGGTGGCGACCGTCTGGTATCTCGTCATCATGACGGTGCTGTCGATCGCGCAGCATTATATCGAGCGCTATTTCTCCAAGGGTGCGGTGCGCAATCCGACGCCCTTGCCATTCCAGGCATTCTTCCGCCGCTTCCAGCGGCCACTGCCTGCCGCCGCGGCAGACACCAGATCGGACACCGCGACACTCGCCGCTTTTCGGAGCGTGACGGATCTTCGTGCTAAGGGTGGTGCTGTGCGCATCCACGGCATTTCGAAGAGCTTCGGCACGCTGAAGGTCCTGGACGATATCGAGCTCAACCTGCCGGCCGGCAGCGTCACAGCCATTATCGGCCCGTCGGGCTCGGGAAAATCGACGCTGCTGCGCGCCATCAATCATCTGGAACGCGTCGACAGCGGCTTCATTTCCGTCGACGGCGAGCTTGTCGGTTACACACAGAAGGGCGAGGTGCTCTATGAGCTCAAGGAAAAGGACATTCTGAAGCGCCGGACCGACATCGGTATGGTCTTTCAAAACTTTAACTTGTTCCCGCATCTCACTGTTTTAGAAAACATTATCGAGGCACCGATCCAGGTGCGCGGGGTGAGTCGCGACGAAGCGACTGTCTTTGCGCAGGAGCTTCTCGCCCGCGTGGGTCTCAGCGACAAGATCGACGCCTATCCCCGCCAGCTCTCCGGTGGCCAGCAGCAGCGTGTCGCCATCGCTCGCGCGCTGGCACTGCGGCCGAAGGTTCTTCTCTTCGATGAGCCAACCTCCGCACTCGATCCTGAGCTCGTCGGCGAAGTGCTCGATGTGATCAAGGAGCTTGCCCGCACCGGCACGACGCTCGTCATCGTCACCCACGAGATTGGCTTTGCCCGCGAGGTCGCCGATAGCATCGTCTTTATGGAGGGCGGCCACGTTATCGAAGCCGGCTCGCCAACGCAGATCCTCAACGATGCGAGACATCCGCGTACGCGCGCTTTTCTCGCCAAGGTTCTCTAGCAGTCGCAGGTAGGCATTTGACGCTCTGACGCAACGGGCGTCCTGATCATTGTAACAACAATAACAACTTAGAATTGAAAAAGGAGAAGGGAAATGGCATTCATTGAGAGAGCAAAATATATCGTTGCCGGCGTGCTGACGGTGGCAGCGATGAGTGGGACGCCGACGATTGCGGCCGAAAAGTTCAACCTGAGCCCGGATACCTCCAATCGCGTTCGCGCCCAGAAGGACGAGGCAGCAATCAAGGCGATTGCGCCGGGCTTCAAGTTCGTCAATCCCGGCAAGTTCACGGTCGCGATCAACCCATGGGATCCGCCGATCGCCACCTATGCGACTGACGCCAAGACCGTCGTAGGCGCTGATCCGGATATCGCGCAACTGCTTGCAGACTCCCTCGGCCTGCAGCTCGAGCTGGTGCCGGTCGCCTGGGAGGATTGGCCGCTCGGCGTCTCCTCCGGGAAATATGATGCCGTCATTTCCAACGTGACGGTCACGGAAGAGCGCAAGCTGAAGTTCGATTTCTCGACTTATCGCAGGGACGTGCTCGGCTTCTATGTGAAGGCCGACAGCAAGATCACCTCGATCAAGGAGCCCAAGGATGTCGCTGGCCTGAAGGTCATTACCGGCGCCGGTACCAACCAGGAGAAGATCATTCTGGAATGGGACCGGCAGAATGTGGCAGCCGGCCTGAAACCTATCGAGGTACAGTATTACGATGATCGCGCCGCCGCCGATCTTGCTTTGCAGTCCGGCCGTGCCGATGTCGAGTTCAATCCGAATGCGACACAGGCCTATAAGGCCGCCATCAACGGCACAAGGAAGCTTGTCGGCACCGTCTCCGGCGGTTGGCCGCTGACGGCCGAAATCGCCGTGACGACGAAAAAAGGCGCTGGCCTTGCCGATGCCGTCACGCTCGCGCTCAACGATCTGATCAAGAACGGCAAGTATGGCGAAGTGCTGAAGCGCTGGAGCCTCACTGCCGAAGCGGTCGATCAATCCAAGACCAACCCTGCGGGCCTGCCGAAGAGCGGCTCGTAATGTTGGTCGGGCGGACCGGCGTCAGTGGGGCTCACGCCGGTCCGCTCCCATCCATCTCAAATGGAGAGACAGGTTCCGTGACTATCCGCATTACGTTCAAAACTGTGATAGCAGCCGCCATGGCGCTTACCTTGACCGGTCTTACTCCGGCAATGGCAGCCGAAGATTTCGATCTGAGCCCGGAACAGCCGGGACGTCTTCACGCGGCGAAAAACGAAGCGGCGATTGCCGCTATCCCAAAGGATTTCAAGTTCGTCACACCAGGCACATTCACCGTGGCGGTCGCGCCAGGCGGCCCGCCGCTGGCGACCTACGCGACGGATGCCAAGACTGTCGTCGGTGCCGATCCCGATTATGCCTATGCCGTCGCCGATGCGCTCGGACTGAAGCTCGAGCTTGTCCCGGTCGCCTGGATTGACTGGCCGCTTGGGCTGACCTCAGGCAAATATGATGCCGTCATCTCCAACGTCGGTGTCACCGAGCAGCGCAAGGAGAAGTTCGATTTCTCCACCTATCGACAGGGCCTGCACGGTTTCTTCGTCAAGAGCGACAGCAAGATCAGTGGTATCAAGGAGCCGAAGGATGCTGCCGGGCTGCGCATCATCGTCGGGGCCGGCACGAACCAGGAGCGCATCCTGCTGAAATGGAGCGATGAGGATGTCAAAGCCGGTCTGAAGCCGATCGAGCTGCAATATTACGACGACGAGGCGGCGAGCCTTCTGGCCCTCCGCTCGGGGCGCGCCGATGTCATCGTGCAGCCGCACGCCCAGCTGGTCTACATCGCCGCTCGCGACAAGAACATCAAGCGCGTGGGCACACTGAGCGCCGGCTGGCCGGATCGCTCGGATGTCGCGATCACCACGCGCAAGGGCAGCGGTCTCGCGGCGCCACTCACCATCGCAACGAATGGACTGATCAAGGATGGCACCTACGCCAAAATCCTCGACCATTGGCACCTTGCCGAAGAAGCCTTGCCGAAGTCGGAAACCAATCCGCCGGGCCTGCCGAAATTTTGAGGAGACAGCATGAGCCGCCAAGCCCCATCGATCAGCCATATCGGCTTTCTGACGCCGGGAAACTATCCGGATGAGGATCCGCTCGCCGGCCTGGAACAGACCCTGCAATTGCTTGAATACGGAGAGCAGAAGGGTTTCAACAGCGCCTGGGTTCGCCAGCGGCATTTGGAGCCCGGTATCTCCTCAGCGAGTGCCTTTCTGGCGGCTGCAACGCAGCGCACGCGCCACATCGAGCTTGGCACCGCCGTCATTCCCATCGGCTACGAAAGTCCGTATCGGCTTGCCGAGGATCTGGCGACTGTGGATGTGCTGTCGCGCGGACGATTGAATATCGGCTTGAGCGCTGGTCGGCCGCTGCATGCGGATCTGATCGGGCCGCTTGCTTTCGATGGCGATTGGGAGAGCCACGATTTCTCCCATCAGAGGGTGCTGCGCTTTGCCGACAATCTGAGGGGCGCCTATCTCGGCAATCAGGATACGGTCATCAAGACGCCGTTCGGCCCGCAGCGTCCGCGGCTTCAGCCCTATGCGAAGGGTCTGATCGATCGCATCTGGTATGGCGGCGGCTCATTGCGGTCTGCCGAATGGGCTGGCCGCAACGGCTTCAATCTGCTGATCGGCAATGTCACCACGGGGGAGCAGACAGACGATTTCTTCGTAGCGCAATCGCGCCAGCTGGAAACCTATCGCGCGTCTGGAGGTGATTCGAGGCGGGTGGCGCTCGGCCGGGTCATTGTGCCTTTCGACAGCGCAGATGCGATTACCCGCAAACGCTACACCGACTATGCGGCTGGCCGCTATGAGCGCACGCTTACGCCTCAGGGCGAACGACGCACGCTTTTCGCCCGCGATGTCGTCGGCTCATCGGATGAGATACTGGAGCGCCTGCGCAAGGACCCGATCCTGCCCCATGTGAGCGAGTTCCGGCTGGAGCTGCCCTACGAATTTCATGATGAGGAATATCGGCAGATCATCCATGACTTCGTGACGCTGGTCGCTCCGGAGCTTGGCTGGAAGGAGACCGCGCTTCTGCGTCGATCCGCATCCTGAGGGCTACGGCCACCCCACATCCGTAATGCCCGGATCGACGGGTTCTACGCCCGTCCGATCCGGTTCGCTTCTGTCCTGAAGAGCTTGGGCTACAGCCTCTGTCAGCAGGCGAGAGAGGTCGCGGCGTCCGTTCCTTCGAGAATTCGCTCAGCAAGAAGCAGGGCTTCCTTCTGAGACGCAACGATTTCCATTCTTATGCCGAATGCCTTCGTTGCAAGGTTCGTCTGCAGCTGCATGGCGGCGCGCTTGATTGCGCTTGCCTCAATGCCAATGACTGCCTTGCAAACGGCAGCAAGCGCCGTCTTGTTCTTCTTCAGCCAAATGCCGCGGGCCTTGCGATCCTCGTGCACTTCGGTGTGTTCGTCGCCTTCCATGATCACGACGAAAGGCATCGAGAGAGCGAGCAGGGCGTCCATCTCCCGCTCCCATTGTTTCGAATAACCTGGCTGGATAGCCACAGCGGATTGGCGCACGATCGGCCAAAGGGAAACGTCGTGAAAGGTGAAGTTGGTTGTATCGATTGTCATATCGGTCTCAGGCGATCTTATCGGTCACGGCGGCAAACAGCATCTCGGCGCCGTGTTGCGACGAGGCGATGGCGTAAGCCGCTCGCTCGCGCATATCGGTCTCGTAGTCCAGCAGGGCTGTGCAGGTGGTCTTAATCTCCTTTCCGGCTTCGGCCAGGATCTGCGCCAGCATGCGGGCATCTTCGAGAGCCGTATTGGCGCCGAGGCCACCGGCAGGGCTCATCGCGTGGATTGCATCGCCCAGAAGCGTGATGGCACCGAACGGCCAAAGGGCGTCGGGGCGTCCGCTTCTGACGGGAAGCGCTGCTACCGCTTCGGCCTTGCTCCGGCTGATGATCCGCTTCAATTCAGGATGCCAGCCGCGCATGGCGGTTCTGAGCAAGACAGGCAGATCCTGGGTATGGTCGTACGTTTCCAGTCCCAGCCTTTGGCGGGGGCCGATCAGTGCCCAGTAGAGGTAATCGGCGACCGGCGTAAGCTTGCAATCGGGCGCGAGACTGGCGGCAAGCTTCGGGAAGTGATCGCCGAACCGCATGAGATCGAAGATTGCCGTGCACCCATCGGCAAAGATCACGGTCGTTCCGTCTCCAAGCAGATCGGCGGCATCGCTCAGCGGTATTTCGCTCTTGCCGTAGACACAAATGGAGCCCGTGTCCACCGGCTCGGCATAGGGTGCCAACTGGCGTCGCACCTGCGAGTTCACACCATCTGAACCGACGAGTAGGCCGCAGGAAACCGAGGCGGCACCTTCGAAATGCACTTCGACACGCCCATCATCCATGCGGCGATACCGCGTAAGGGCATGGCCGAAATGAACGTGATCCTCAATCCCCGACAACAGGATTTCGCGAAGGGTGAGGCGATTGACACTCAGATCGCCGTCATCATCATTTTCGCCGGTATCCCAGCTCGTCGGCGTGCGGCCGGTAACGGGCAGAAGCTGAGGCGTCAGGAAGCACGCGGATCGAGGGCTCGTCGAGGCGGTCGCTCGAAAGAGGTCGAATTGAGTCTTTAGAAGGCAGGCTTCCAGCGCCTGTTGTCCATTCTGATCGATTCGGATGCGATAGCCCTGCAAGCGGCTATCAGCTGCCGGATCGCGCTCGTAGACATCAAAACGGATGCCGGCGCGCTTCAATCCCTGGGCAAGGCACAGGCCTCCAAGGCCTGCGCCGATGATGACGACATGAAAGTCCTGCATAGGCCTTCTATTCCGTTCACTATTCGACTTCGATTTTGTCAGGGAAGAATAGCGTGCCACGACCGGGACGTGGTAACGACATTCGGTCTTTAAATGTTGCAAAGCGGCCAAACGGAACATGGGCATCGAAGATATTGGCGAGCGTCTCGACGGGCCACCGCTCATCGCCTTCTGGGGATCGGATGAACCGGGCAGCGCGTTCCGCTTAGGCACTCAGGAATATGATTGGCACGCGCATGGCCGCGGGCAGCTTTTCTGCATCGAAAGCGGGCTTGTCCGTGTCGATACACCTGGTGGTTCCTGGCTATTGCCGCCGCAGCGTGCGGGCTGGATTCCGCCAGGTGTCATGCACAAAGCGGGGATCAACGGCGTGCTGAGCGGCTGGGGTATCCTGCTGACACCGGACGCCAGCGCCGGATTGCCATCGACACCCTGCGTCCTGAGCGTGAGTGAGGTTTTGCGGGCATTGGTGCGTCGCGCGGCGACATGGCACTGGGAGGAAAAGCTCTCGCCGCAGCAGCGTCGTCTGGCAGCCGTTTTGCTGGACGAGGTTCGGGCCGCACCGCGCGAAAGCCTGCATTTGCCTATGCCGGCGGACCGGCGCGCTTTGCGCATCGCGGAAGCCGTACTGCGGGAACCGGCCAGCGAGGAGACCCTTCATGCGCTGGCGCTGCGGGTGGGAGTATCCGAGCGATCGGCCAGGCGGCTGTTCAATGCCGAAACTGGCATGTCGTTTGCCAATTGGCGGCAGCAGGCGCGCTTGCTGCTTGCGCTTGAATATCTGAGTGCGGGCAAGCCGATCGCCGAGGTGGCGGACAGCCTGGGATATGCGAGCGCCAGCAGTTTCATCGCCATGTTCAGAAGGGCATTCGGCCTATCGCCGCGTCGTTACCTCTCCGTCCGGAAAACTTGATTCGCGCTTGAACGACAACAGGAAAAGGCGCCGACCTGTCGATCGGCGCCCATAGATGGCC
This sequence comes from Rhizobium sp. AG207R, assembly GCF_027109195.1. Lineage (NCBI taxonomy): Bacteria > Pseudomonadati > Pseudomonadota > Alphaproteobacteria > Hyphomicrobiales > Rhizobiaceae > Rhizobium > Rhizobium sp. AG207R. Next base: position 10,721 of record NZ_JAEPVT010000004.1, on the reverse strand, counting down.
TACGCGGCTATCCGGCGAGGCCGGAGGGCGAGCAGGCGCAGCGCATTCATGGTCACCAGTACGGTTGCGCCGGTATCGGCGAGGATCGCCGGCCAAAGTCCGGTGATGCCGACGATCGTGGTGACCAGGAACACGCCCTTCAGGCCGAGCGCGATGGTGATGTTCTGGCCGATATTGCTCATCGTCCGCTTGGAAAGATCGATCATCTCGATGACATCTCCGACGCGGCCATGCAGCACGGCGGCATCCGCCGTCTCCAGCGCAACGTCGGTGCCGCCACCCATGGCAATCCCGACATCGGCTGCTGCGAGTGCAGGCGCGTCGTTGATGCCGTCGCCAACTTTAGCGACGTGAAAGCCTTGCCGCTTCAGATCGCCGACGATCCGCTGCTTGTCTTCGGGCAGCAATTGCGCGCGAACCTCTATGCCGAGCGTCTTGCCGATCGCCTCAGCCGTGCGCTGATTGTCGCCCGTCAGCATGATCGTCTTGATGCCCGCATCGGCGAGAGCCTTGAGGCCTGCTGCCGTATCGGCGCGCGGTTCGTCGCGCATGGCGAGCAGGCCGGCTGCCGCACCCTTGGCAACGATGATGGAAACCGTCTTTCCTTCATCGTTGAGTGCGGCGATCCGGGCAGAGTGCTCCGAGGTCAATGAAGCGCGGTCAGCGGCCGCCTGCGGCGATCCGAGGAACACGTCCAAACCATCGACCGTGCCGCTGACACCCTTGCCGCCGATCGCCCTGGCGTCGATGACCTGAGGGATATCCGTTCCGGCTTCAGCCGCGCGGTCGAGGATGGCGCGGGCGAGCGGGTGGCTGGAGCCGGTTTCGAGCGCGGCTGCCAGCCGCAGCACGTCCGTATCGCTCATGCCGAGGCCGACGATATCGGTGACCTTGGGTTTGCCTTCAGTCAGCGTGCCGGTCTTGTCGAAGGCAATAGCGGTGACCTTGCCGATGTTCTCAAGCACGGCACCGCCCTTCAGAAGCAGGCCGCGGCGGGCACCGGAGGAGAGCGAAGCGGCAATTGCCGCCGGCGTTGAAATGACGAGGGCGCAGGGGCAGCCGATCAGCAGGATCGCAAGGCCCTTATAGACCCACTCGCTCCAGCTGCCGCCCAGAAGTAACGGCGGAAGAATTGCGACGAGCGCGCCGACAACGACGACCCCAGGCGTGTAGTAGCGAGAGAAGCGATCGATGAAACGCTCCGTCGGAGCCTTCGACTCCTGCGCTTCCTCAACAAGTTTGACGACGCGGGCGATGGTATTGTCCGATGCTGCCGCCGTTACCCGAACACGCAGCGCTGCATCGCCGTTGACCGTGCCCGCAAAGACGGTTGCATCCACGCCCTTGCGCACAGGCGTGCTTTCGCCTGTGACCGGCGCCTCATCGATAGCGCTTTCGCCGGAAAGAATTACGCCGTCGGCCGGAATACGGTCGCCCGGGCGAACCAGGATGATGGCACCGACGGCAAGGCTTTCGGCTTGCACTTCGCGGGCTTTGCCATTCTCTTCAAGGAGAGCGGTCTTAGGCACCAGATCGGTCAGAGACTGAATGCTGGCGCGCGCCTTGCCGGCAGCGACACCTTCCAGCAATTCACCGATCAGGAAGAGGAAGACGACGGCAGCGGCTTCTTCGCTGGCACCGATGATGACGGCGCCGATGGCCGCGATCGTCATCAGCATCTCGATCGAGAACGGTGTTCCCATCCTTGCGGCCATGAAGGCGCGCCGAGCGATCGGTACTAAGCCGACAAGCATGGCGGCAGTGAAGATCCACATATCCCAGGCCGGTATCAGCTTGCCGGCACCCCAGGCGGCGGCGAGTGCCACGCCGCTTGCGATCGTCAGGCGACCCTTGGCGGATTTCCACCATGGCCCCGTGGTCGATCCATGATCGTGACCGTGAAGACCGGCGACCGAGGCATCGTGCTCATCCGAAGCGCGGCTGTGATCGGCGTGATCAAGTCGATGCCCGGCGGCGCCATGATCATGTTTGCCGTGATCGTGGTCATGATCATGCCCCGCATGGTCGTGGCGATCGGACGTGTGCGTATGATGATCGTGCCCGCAGCCGCAGGCATGGTCGCTCTCTTCGGCCTTTGGTGCGGCGACATTGCTTTGCGGCAGCGGGAAAACTTTGTAGCCCAGTCCCGTGACCCGCTTTGCGATGTTGGGCAGCAAGTCCGGATCGTTCTGATGCTTGACCGTCATGATACCTGCGGTGACCGAGACGGAAACATCCTCGACACCCTGCAACCGGCGAACGGCCGTGTCGATTTTCGCAGCGCATGAAGCGCAATCCATGCCCTCTACGCGATAGCGGCTGTGTTGTGTTGTCGACGTCATGTTTCGGTTCCAGATTTTCTGCTGGAACCATCGGTACATCCTCTAGCAACTAGAGGGACAAGAGCAATTCTGCGAATTTTTGCGCAATCATTCGCAGGCGCTGCAATCGGTCTAGTCATATACCGTGAAGCCGCCCAGCTCCCTGCGGCGGCTGCTTACGGCATGGCGCAGGGAGACCTATAGTAGTTTCAGCAGGACCTTGCCGGTCTTGCCGGGCGCCAGCGAGGATTTCACAGCTTCCGCGATCTCCGCGATGTCATAGGCTGCTTCCACCGGCAGCTTGACCTCGCCTGAGGCGACGCGTGTGATCAATTCGCTGATCAGCCGCCGCCGCTCTTCCGCCGGCATGGCGGCGCTGACCTTGATGCCCCAGAAGCCCTTGATCGTGAGCTGCTTGAAGATGACGGCCCTAGAAGCGATCTGCATCGGCTTGCCGGCAGCGGTGCCGAAGGAAACCAACAGGCCGTTTTCGCCCAGCAGGTCTGCCAGGTCATTGCTCGCAACACCACCGACGGAATCGACTGCCGCGCGGATCGGTGCATCGCCGACCATGGCGCGCACCTTCGCCTTCCAATCTGGCGCGGCGGTCGAGACGGCATTGCCGATGCCGAATGCAGATAGTTCATCGATACCGCCGTCGCGCCGAACGAGATTGATCATGTGTATGCCGCGGCTGTGTGCCAGCATGGCCAGGGTCTTGCCGACAGCACCATTCGCTGCATTCTGGATGATCCAGTCGCCGCGCTCGACATTGAGGGATTCCAGAAGCGAAATGGCGCTGAACGGCATGGCGATCAGTTGTGCTGCGGCTTCGTCGGAGATCACGTCCGGTACCGGAACGAGGCTTGCCGCAGGTGCCGTGAATTGCTCTGCCCAGGTGCCATGGACGCCGGCTGCAACGACCCGTTTGCCGATCAGTGTCTTGTCGACACCTGCTCCCACGGCATCGACGAAGCCAACCGCTTCGCTGCCGCCGATGGCAGGCAAAACCGGCTTGTAGCCATAGGCGCCGCGCACGGTCCAGAGGTCGTGATTGTGGATGGGGGAGAGAATGGTGCGAATGCGCACGTCTCCTGCGGCGGGCTCCGGCATGGGCATGTCGGCCAGATAAAGGACCGCAGCCGGATCGCCGAAGACATCGTGGATGGCACTGCGCATTGTATTTTCCTTGCGTGTTGACATGCTGGTCCTGCTTTGGATCAAAGGCTGCCGGGGGCCGAAAGGGCTTGTTCGGTGGCAAGCATGGCCTGGTCGAGCGGTGTCCTGTCTTTTCCGAGCTTGGCGAGGATCGCTGCCCCGAGCCAAAGGCTATAGAGCGAACGAGCCGTCTTTTCCGGGATGCAGGATGGTGAAATCGAACCGTCCTCGCGCCCCTCGGTGATTGTTTTGGTGAGGCGGCGAATGAGATCCTCGACACCGCCGAGCAGGATCACGCGCATGTTGTCTGAGAGATCGGAGATCTCGGCAGCAAGCTTTACCACCAGGCACCGATCGGCGAGGCTGGTATTGCCATCGGAAAGCCAGGCATCCCAATAGTGCATCAGGCGTTGGCGGCCATTGCCCTTCCAGCCGAAGAGCGCGTCGAGCCGCTCGGCATAATCGGAGCAATATTGCTTTAGCAGGGCGCAGCCGAAGGCCTCCTTGGATGCGAAATAATAATAGAATGAGCCTTTCGGCACGGCGCTCTGTTCGAGCAGCTCCTTCAGGCCTACGCCTCCGAAACCCTTGCGCAGCACCAGTTCCCGCCCGATTGCGAGAATATGGCTCCGAGTCAGCTCTGATTTCTTCTTCGTCATCATGAGCGGTCCGTAACAAATAATCGACCGGTCGTCTATAAACCCGATGTTGTTCGCGGTCAGATCAGTGCGAGGGCCGCAAGCGAGAGGATCAAAGCCGGAAACATCACGAGAGCGCCGATCCTCAGGAAAGCCAGTGCTCCCATGTGGAGCCCTTCGCGGCGAAGAGCGGCAAGCCAGAGGATGGTGGCGAGCGACCCGGTGACGGAGAGGTTGGGTCCAAGATCGACGCCGATCAGCACCGCGCCGGCAATGGAATCAGGAACATGGGCGGCCTGCACGGCGCTACCGGCGAAAAGACCGGCCGGCAGATTGTTGACGAGGTTGGAGACGATGGCAACGGAAAGCCCGGCAGCCCCGACCGCCTGTGTCTGCGACTGAGCCGCCAGAAGTGCCAGCTTTTCAGAGAGAAGAGCGGTGAGGCCCGTGTGATTAACTGCCTCGACGATCACGAAAAGGCCCGCAACCAGAGGTATCACGCTCCAGCTTATGCCACGAACCGTTTCCAGCGGATTTTGCCGGGTGAGGGCGAGAACGATGACGGTCGTAAGCAGGCCCGCGACAAATGTCGGGATGCCGAGATCGAAATTCATCGCCGACGCCGCGATCAGAATGAGGGCGGTGACCACGAGACCCCATCCTGCCAGCTTGGCGCTGTGGGAAAGGGCGGGTTGTCCGACATCGCGGGCGATCGTGTCTTCCGCCAATGCATGCCGCTGCGTCCAATAGAGGCAGGCGAAGGTGACGATGATCGAGACGATTGATGGCAGCAGGAAGGTCTGCATCCAGCGCGACAGGGGTGGCATCTCCCCGCCGGCGAAGATGACCAGATTGGCCGGATTGGAGATCGGCAGCACGAAGCTCGCGGCATTGGCGATGAAGGCGCAGACCAGCAGATATGGCATGGGGTCCTTCACACGCGCCGCACGGCAGGCTGCGTAAACGGCCGGCGTAAGCACAACGGCGGTTGCGTCGTTCGACAGGAATACCGTCACGACCACGCCGACGACATAGACGAGCACGAACAGCCGGCGGGGAGAGCCCCTGGCATGCGAAGTGGCGATCGCCGCCACCCAATCGAAGAGCCCTTCGCGCCGTGCGAGCTCCGACAACAGCATCATGCCGATCAGGAAGAGATAGACATCAAACCCTTTGGAAATGCCTGTCCATACATCGCTTGGGCCGATGAGCCGCAGCGTAACGAGAAGTGCTGCGCCGAGCACCGCCCAGATCGCTTCCGGCCATCGGAATGGGCGTGTGACAACACCGAGGGCCGTCAGGCCGGCGATGCTCCAGGTTATGGCGGATTCGGTCATTCAGCTCGTCTTGGATTTGAGGTCGGAGCGGCTATGTAGCATCCCTGCCGAGCCGCGCAAACCGTAACCACGCCATGTTTCGATAGAATCCGGCATGATGGACCGCTCTAAGAGAGCGCTATGCCTTCCTTGCTATATCGTCATGCGATTTGTCAGCTCGCTCGACAAGGACGGAACATTCCGCATGGCGGATGACATATTCGACCGTCGAACCGAAGATGCGATCGATAATATCGGAGGTATGCGTCGCAAGAATGATCAGGTCGGCCTTCTTCTCCTTGGCGACGGTCAGCAGCGTCTTCGATGCCGTGCCCATGCGTACGTCGACGGAGGCGGTAATGCCGAGACGCCTGCACAGAGCATCGAGCTTTTCCTCAGCCTCCGTGATCACCGAAACAGCCCAATCGTCCGGGCTTTCGCGTCCGGAGGGAAAACGCTCGATAACATGCGCGACGGTCAATTCGCCGCCTGGAGATAAAAGTGCCTGAGACGTCCGCAACAGGCGTTCGGCGCGCTCGCGCGAGCCCAGCCCAATTGCGCAAATGATCTTGTCGTACATTGCATTCTCCCAAAACGTCCCGGCCGGAAGCAGTTCTTCGGCCTCGCTTGCAATCTTTCCGGTTAAACTTGCCCGGACAAGCAAACGCGTACCCAGCACATCGATAATGAGAGCATCCGTCAAGTCTCGTTGCCGGCATGATGCAAACCATACATATCTGTGGGCCCTCGGCCGATGACTGCTCGTCTCGCAGTCGGCGCAGTCCTTTCGAGCAGGTGATTCGCCAGCCTGGCGTGAAGTTTAGCGCAATAGAGGTCAAATGGTCGCGGTTTTCATCTCCGATCGCATAGCGAGCGGCCGTGGATTCGCGCTTCCCGAAATAGACGTCAGAATCGGGAAAATTGCTGCATTGCAAACAGTTTAGCCGCCGGACGATGGAGTGCCGCTATCGCAACAATCTAGAAATATCATGGGCTTCTGCGTCAATCTGACATGGCTGTGGCGAAGCCCTGCGACATCCTGCACGCTTTTGCGCAGTGCACAAATTATCTTAGAACCATGTCGCGAACAGCTTGCCATGAGATCAACCCATCGGCGAGACGGGTGCTGCTATTCTTGTCGCTGACAAGAGGCAGAAAGCCAGTCATATTGGGGCTCCGATATCGTCGATTGCGGCAAGTGCGTTCTGGGTTCGACGAAAGATTGATGGTCTGCAATGCAGTTCATTCGATCTTTATTGGTCCGCGAACCCTCCTCGATGACACTGACTGGAAAGGACGGGCTCACGTGACAGCCTCCTCCGCCACCGATGGAATGTTGGAAAGACGCAAGGTTGCGAACCCTGCGTCGCAGAGTTCGATTAACGACAAGGCGGCGAGTGAGCCGATGGCCGCAAAGTGTCCTGGCCTCCGCCTTGCATCGGTGCTGCTCTGCCTGTCTTCTCTCGGATGGATCGGTCAGGCGGCGATGCTTGCTGTAGGTGTCGGCGCGATCAGCGATGGTGGCGGTGTCGGCGAGGTCGCGGTTCCGGCCGCCGTAGTTGCGGGTATCGGCGTCCTGCGGGCATTCCTGGATGCGGTGGGCGGGCGCCTCGCATTTGTCGCTGCGCGCCGGGAACTGAGCGCGCAGCGTGCGGCGGCAACTGCAGCTCTTGCGGCATGTTCCCCCCTCGACAGCGGCAGGCCGGCCTCCGGTTTGGCGGCAAGTGTGCTGGGCGAGCAGGCGGAAGCGGTCGTTCCTTATCTCGCGCGCTTCCGTCCGATCCGCATGAGAGCAAGCCTGGTGCCGCTGGTCATGCTCCTCTGTATCCTGCCGATTTCCTGGCTGGCGGCGCTGATCCTCACGCTTTGCGCGCCGCTCATTCCGATTTTCATGGCGTTGATCGGCTGGCGCGCCAAGGCCGCCAGCGAGAGGCAGCTCGCCGAAACCGGCGGCATCAATGCCTTCCTGCTCGATCGTCTTCGCGGCCTCGCGACCATTCGCGCGCTCGATGCCGTCGACCTCACGGCCGGGCGCCTGCGCGCCGATGCGGACTCATTGCGGCTGCGTACCATGGCTGTGTTGAGGATCGCATTTCTGTCTTCGGCGGTGCTCGAATTCTTCGCCGCGCTCGGCGTTGCTGCGACGGCCGTTTATGTCGGCTTCAGCCTTTTGGGCTCGATTGAAATCGGGACCTGGGATGGTCGTCTCACATTGACACAGGGCCTCTTCATTCTGCTGCTCGCGCCTGCGTTCTTCGAGCCGTTGCGGGAGCTGTCAGCCGTTTGGCACGATCGCGCCGATGGCGAGGCAGCACTTTCGGCATTGAAAGAGCTGGCACCATCGCGCCAAACCATTCTCGGCGGCGCCGAATTGCAATCGTCCACGCCGACAAGCCAAGCCTCCGTCGAGATCGAAGCGCTGGTCTTCCGCCATACGCCGGGACGAGACGCCGCAATCGATCATTTCGATCTCTCCATCGGGGCCGGGGAGCATGTGGCACTCTGGGGTGCCAGCGGCTCGGGCAAGACCACACTTCTGTCGCTGATTGCTGGCCTTGCGCGACACGAGGGCGGCGTCATCAGGATCGGCGGCATCCCGCTGCGTGACGATACCGCAGATGCATTGCGGCATCGAATGGCGTGGATCGGGCAATCGCCTCATATCTTTGCGGGCAGCGTCATGCGCAATATTGCCTTGGGGCGCGGTGGTATCGATGCTCCCGCCGTTGCTTCGGCTCTGGAAGGTGCGGCTCTCGATCGGGTCTTTACCTCGGAGCGGATAGCTGCGGTCGGCGAGGGAGGGCTCGGTCTTTCCGGCGGCGAGGCGCTGAGGCTGATGCTTGCGCGGATGATGGTTGATGAGCGAGCCGATATCATCCTGGCGGACGAGCCAACAGCCCATCTTGACGCGCGGACTGCGGCCGCAGTCACGGATACCCTGCTCGCGCTCGCCAAGAGCCGCATCCTGATCGTCGCCACGCACGATCCCGTGCTTGCCGCGCGAATGGATCGCATCGTCCGGCTCGATGAGCGGGCGCGGAGGGTAACGGCATGAGGACGTCCCTCAAGATCCTCCTGCCGTTGGTCAAGCTGTTCTGGGTCGAGCGTGGCGCGCGCCTCGCTCTCGGCGCAGGCTTGTCCGCGCTGGCCATGCTTGCCGGCGGTGGGTTGCTGGGGTTGTCCGGCTGGTTCATCACCGCCTCGGCCTTTGCAGGCATGACGGTCGCGAGTGCCGCGGTTTTCGACGTGTTTATGCCGTCAGCCGGCATACGCCTGCTCGCCATCGGCCGGACGGCTGCCCGATACGGCGAGCGGCTTGTCACGCATGATGCGACCCTCAGGGTTCTTGCCGCCTTGCGCGAGAGGTTGTTTCGCGGCTGGGCGGAGCCTTCCGCGGCTGCGGTCATGATCCGCCGGCCGGCAAAGCTGTTGTTCCGCCTGACGAATGATGTCGATGCGCTCGATTCCCTCTATCTGCGCGTGCTTGTGCCGGCCGTTGTCGCCATTCTTGCCGCTATTGCGGTAACGATAGCGCTCTGTTTCATCGGTCCATCGTTCGGCGCCATGGCGGGGCTTTGGCTTGTCGCGCTCTGTCTTGGTCTTTCTATTGTCGCGGCGCGTCTGGCGCTGAAGCCAGGACGTCGCCGCGCCCACGCGATGGAAGCGTTGCGTGCTCGGGTTGTCGATCTTGTCGCCGGTCAGACCGATCTGGCGATGGCTGCACAGCTGCAGGCACAACAGGCGGCGATCGTCGAAGCGGATCAGCGATTGGCGAAGGCTGACAGCGCCTTGAATAGGATCGACAGTGGCGTCGCAGCCGGCTTTTCACTTGGCTCGACATTCCTGTTGACGATGACACTGCTTGTGGTTGCCCTCTTTGCCAAGCAGGGCGCGATTGGTGCGCCTGCCGCAGCCTTCGCGCTGCTCATCGCCTTCGCTGCCACGGAACCTTTTGCGGCTCTTAGACGAGGGGCGCTCGAACTCGGACGAACCCTGCTGGCTGCAAGGCGCATTGCACCTCGATTGAACTCGGCCGCCGCTTCCATGCCGCGGGTTGAACCGGTTGCCGGCTACGCCTTTCAGCTCAGCGCCGCCGCCGCCGGACACGGGGGAGCTCTTAGCCCGGTCCTGAACGATCTGTCTCTGTCGCTGCCGGTCGGCGAGCGGCTGGCGGTCGTGGGTGAAAGCGGCGTCGGCAAGTCGACATTGCTGGCCCTGCTGGCAGGCGAGATCGCTGCGACGAGCGGCGCGGTGGCTTGTCAAGCTGCTGCGACGCTAACGCAGCGCAGCGACGTGTTTCGAGACACGGTGCGAGGCAACCTGAAGCTGGCAGCGCCTCATGCGAACGACGAACGGCTGCGCGATGCTCTCGCAACCGCCGGCTTGGTCGACGACATCGATGCACTCCCTCATGGCCTTTCCACGCACCTCGGCGAAGGCGGCAGCGGCCTCTCCGGCGGCCAGCTTCGCCGGCTGGCGCTCGCAAGGCTCCTGTTGCGCGATACGCCGCTCTGGCTTCTCGATGAGCCGACGGAAGGCCTCGATGCCGCAACGGCCCGTGCCGTGCTTGCTCGGCTGGCCTCGGTGGCCGATGGGCGCAGTCTCGTCATTGCTACACATATTCGTCGTGAGGCTGCCTTGGCAGATCGGATCGTCGCTCTGAACGACGGCCGCATCGTCGCCATGGCTGTGCGCGGCACGCCGGAATTCGAAATGCTTCTCGATCGGCTGCGGCCGGACTGAGGGGCAACCAACATGCCCGCGGCGTGTCGAATGACGCCGCATTCCTGTCAGACACACCGTAGGGGGTGGGAGAAAGACTATGGAACTCGATATCGTGGCGCTGTCGCGCCTGCAGTTCGCCATGACGGCGCTGTATCACTTTCTGTTCGTGCCGTTGACGCTCGGCCTTTCCGTGCTGCTTGCCATCATGGAGACGACCTATGTTATGACCGGCCGCCAGATCTGGCGGCAAATGACGAAGTTCTGGGGGACGCTCTTCGGCATCAACTTCGTGCTCGGCGTTGCAACGGGCATCGTGATGGAATTCCAGTTCGGCATGAACTGGAGCTACTACAGCTATTATGTCGGCGACATCTTCGGTGCGCCGCTGGCGATCGAAGGGTTGATGGCCTTCTTCCTGGAGGCGACTTTCGTTGGCCTGTTCTTTTTCGGCTGGGACAAGCTGTCGAAGGTTGGCCACCTGGTCGCGACCTGGGCGGTGGCGCTGGGATCGAACTTCTCGGCGCTGTGGATCCTGATTGCCAATGGCTGGATGCAGAACCCGG
>NZ_JAEPVT010000003.1:488622-564742 GCF_027109195.1 Rhizobium sp. AG207R | reverse complement strand
GATACTCGGAGAGTTGAGGCCCTATGTCGGCCTCGATTACGGGCGGATCGCACGCCAGGCCCGCTACCAGATCGCCGGTGGCGACATGCTCGGCTGGACGGTCGGGGCCAAGCTCGCCGGCGGCAATCTCAATTTCGATATGGGTTACTCGAATGTCTTTGGCGGCACGGTCGACCGCCGCGACTCAGGGCTTCTGTTCGTAAGTACTTCAGTGAGGTGGTGAAATGGGTGAGCAGATGAAGGAAAATAGCAAAAAATGGCATCGCGGCGTGACCAGAGTTCTGTTTGCCGCTGTGCTTGTGAGTTCGACCGTCGTGGCCGGATGCACGACACAAGATCCGCGCCTCACCGCAGCACTTAGCACAGCCAGTATCGCTGATGTCCGCATAGAATCGGCGCCCGATCTGCGGATGGGATCACCTCTATTGAACGGTGACACGCGGGAATCTCAGGTCGCGCTTGTGTCGCGTGTCCTGCAGCAAAGACTTGCAAAGGATCTGAAGGGCTATCCAGGGGGTAATGTTCCCGCGCGGTTGATTGTCACCCTTCATGATCTGGATGTGGCGTCGGCTCCCGGCAGAATTATCGCAGGCAACAACAGCTTTATCGATGGAACCGTCCGCCTCGAGGACATGCGCACAGGAAAACTGATCGCGCAGGCCCAGGAGATCCGCGCCAACGACATGACGGTCCGCGGGGATGGGTTAGCACTCATTCCCGCGATGGTCATCAACGCGGCCGTCACCCCCAATCAGACCGCAGTGGCGACCCAACTAGCCGAAACCTTCATGAAGCAGGTGAAGACGTGGCTGACGCCACGGAAGTAGTCGATCGGAAATCCGAAGCGGGCAGAAAGCGTTTAACGGGGAAGGGCGATGACCAGGACGTCAGCAGGTATTTCAAGTGGCGAAAATGGCAAGGCAAGTGTCGGGCGCCTGGGCACTGCCCTGCGTCAACTATCTGCGACACTTCTAAGCTGCCTGCTTACCTTCCAGCCAATGCTGGCGAATGCGCAATCCGTTTCTGCGGCCGGATCGGCACCCGCAGTCAACCAGCCTCACGTCGGTACTGCCCCGAATAGTGTGCCGCTGATCGATATCGTCACACCGAACGCCAGCGGGTTGTCGCACAACAAATACGACAATTTCAATGTCGGCACACAGGGTCTGATCCTCAATAACTTCAAAGGTGAGCAAGGCATCTCGAACCTCGGCGGGGTGACACCAGGCAATCCAAACCTCAATGCCTCGAACCCGGCCTCGGTCATCCTCAACGAGGTTACCAGCGGCAACCGCTCAGCTCTGAATGGCCCGACGGAAGTATTCGGTGGCAGAGCTGACGTCATCATCGCGAATCCTAACGGCATCACCTGCGCGGGCTGCGGCTTCATCAACACGCCGCATGCGATGTTGACGACCGGCGTGCCCAACATCGGCGCCGACGGCAGCCTGACAGGATTCACCGTCAATGGCGGTGATGTCACCTTCGAAGGGGCAGGCGGCAATTTCGCGGCTGCACCCGGCTCGGTCGATCTGTTCGATGTCGTCTCGCGCCAGATTCATGTCAACGCGCCGATCTATGGCAAGACCGTGCGCCTGACGGGCGGGGCGAGCAAGTATGACTATGCCACGGGCGAGGCGACGGCGCTGACCGCCACATCAGGCACGCCGGAATATGCGATCGACGGCACGGCGCTCGGCGCGATGCAGGCCGACCGCATCAAGGTCGTCGTGACGGAAAAGGGCGCCGGCGTCAAAATGAGCGGCGATATGGCCGCCAATGCCGGCGAACTGTCGCTGTCCGCCGACGGCAAGATCTCGATCGGCAATGCCTCCGCCCGCGACGGCGTGACCATCACCTCGAAGCAGAAGGTCACAGCCGCCAAGGTCACGTCGAGACAGAAGGTCAAGGTTCAGGCCGACCAGGGCATTACCCTGCAATTGGTCGCCGCCGATAGCGATATTGTGCTCGCGAACGGTGCCGGCCTGCTCAGCGTCTCCGGCGACGTGAACAGCGGGACGACCGCGCTGATGAGTTCGGGCGGCGGCATTGCAGCCGGTAGCGTCACCGCTGGCAACGGCGCAGCGACGCTTGTCGCCACTTCCGGCGATATCGCGATCGCTGGTGCTGCCAATAGCACCGGCGACCTCACTCTGACCGCTTCGGCCGGCTCGATCTCGGCCGCCTCGCTATTGAGCTACAACAATCTCGTTCTTACCGCTGGTAATAGACTTGCCGTTTCCGGCAATGTCCTGGCGCAAGGCAATGTCAGCGCCACTGCGCAGTCAATCTCCACCGGCATGGTTGTTTCCGGCATCAATATTGCTGCCACCAGTGCCGATCCTGGCGGGAATGTCGTTCTCTCAGCGCAATCGCCCGCGATTGTCGCGGGCTCGGCAGGCAACTTAAGCCTGACGGCAACCGGCGGCACGATTGCCACTGGCAATCTGCAGTCGGCTGGAAGCCTCAACACCAGTGCGACCGGTAATATCACGGCGGGGAATATTCAATCAGCCGGCAATCTTACCGCGACCGCGACTTCGCTCACGGCCGCCAATGTTACCTCGCATGGCGGGCTCACCGTTAACGCTGCGATAAACGCAAGTGGTCAGATTCTCGGAGCGGGCGATATCCTGATCTCCGGGGCTGGCATTCAGGCGACCGCTATCGCGTCCGGCGTCGACTTTGCCTCGACCAACGCCGCTGGTGGCAACATCGTCCTAGGTTCGGCCGGCGCACTCGATCTAAAAGCTGTCGCCGGCACCATCACTGTCGGCACGTTGCTATCGGCCGGCAACCTGACGGCCCAGGCTTCCTTGCTGCAGTCTAACAACCTCACCAGCCACGGCAACGTCGGTATCGACGGCGGCATGCGCGTCACCAACCAGTTGCTCGGAGCCAGCGATATCACCATCAATGGCAACGCCAATGGTGTCAGCGCCGGTCTGCTTGCGTCTGGGGTCAATTTTGCCGCGACCAAGGCCGCCGGCGGCAATATCGTGCTGGCGGGTAACGGCGATCTGACGATCAACGACAGCGCTGGCGCCGTTCAGGCAGGAACTGTGCTGGCGGCAGGCGCGATCAACGCCACCGGTCAGACCATCACTGCTGATGCGATCACCGGCGGCAAGAACATCACGCTGACCGGCGCCACCAGTCCGACCGCCGGAAGCGGCAGCGTCAAGATTACTGGTCAGGTCCTCGGCGGCGGCAATGTCGGCATTACTGGCTCGAGCATCGCGGCCGATGCCATCGTCTCCGGCGTCGATATCGCCGCCACCAATGCGGCGGGTGGGCGCATCACCCTTGGTCCAACGGCCACGGGAGCTGGCAATCTGACACTGACGACCGCAGGCGCGATCAGCGCCGGAACGCTGTTGTCTGCGGGTGATCTCATCGCGAACGGCTCATCGATGTCCGCCGGCAATATCTCCGCGCATCACGACATGACGCTTGGCGGCGTCGTCAGCGTCAGTGGCCAGATTCTCGGCGCCGGCAACGTGCTGATCTCAGGCCAGAGCCTATCGGCGCAGACGCTTGTCGCCGGCATTGACTTCAATGCCACCAATGCAGCCGGCGGCAATATCGTCCTTGGCCAGACCGGGGATTTGACGGTGAACGTCAATGGCGCCGTTGCGGCATCGACCATACAGGCTGCGGGTGCCATCGACATCAGCGGTGCATCCGTCGCCGCAGCTTCAATCACTGGTCATCAGGATATCAGCCTTTCAGGCACGGCAGTCGGAGGTGTGAATGTCGCGAACCAAGTGCTTGGCGGGGGTAACGTTGGCATCTCCGGCGCGAGCATTAAGGCAGGGACTGTCGTCTCGGGTATCGATTTCTCGGCAACTGCAGCGGCCAGTGGCAACATCGTCCAGACAACAAGCGGCAATCTGACGCTCGCCTCTGCCGGCAACATCGATACTGGCACACTGCTCTCGGCAGGCAGCCTTAATGCGGCCGGGTCTACCATCACAGCCGGCACCGTCACGGCGCATGGCGATGTGACACTTGGGGGTGCCACTAGCGTTACCGGCCAGATCCTAGGCGCCGGAAACGTGCTGATCACTGGCCAAAGTCTGTCAGCGCGGACCGTCGTTGCGGGCATCGACTTCGGTGCAACTAACGCCGGCGGCGGCAATATCGTTGTTGGACAGTTCGGGGACCTGACGGCTCGGTTGAGTGGCGGGTTCTCGGCATCGACGATGCAAGCCGCCGGTGCCATTAACGTCAACGCCGCGACTGTGACGGCCGATACCATCACCGGTCATCATGACATCATCCTTTCCGGGGCAACGACCGTCAATCAGCAGATTCTGGGCGGCGGCAACATCGGTATCTCCGGCTCGAACATCAAAGCCGGCGCCATTGTGTCAGGCGTCGATTTCACTGCGACGGCAGCCGCCAATGGGAACATCGTCCAGACGACCAGCGGCAATCTGATGCTCGCTTCGACCGGTGCGATCAAGACCGGCACATTGCTCTCAGCCGGTACTTTTTCCGCCAGCGGTGCGACTGTGACCGCGGATGCTGTCACAGCGCACGGCGATATCACGCTTAATGGCGTCACCAGCATTGCTGGGCAAGTTCTCGGCGCCGGCAACATCCTGATCACTGGCCAGAGCCTTTCAGCCCAATCTGTCGTCGCCGGTATCGACTTCGACGCGACCAACAGAGCAGGCGGCAATATCGTTCTTGGCCCAGCCGCGACGATTGCAGGCAGTCGCGCAGGGGATCTTACCGCCCGGCTCAATGGCGGATTCTCTGCATCGACGATACAGGCCGCGGGCGCCATTGACGTCAATGCCGCGATCGTGGCGGCCGATACCGTCACCGGCCACGAGGATATTACACTTGCCGGCGCAACCACCGTCCATGGCCAAATCCTTGGTGGCGAAAACATCAGCATCTCAGGCCCGAGCATCGCTGCAGGCGCGATCGTCTCCGGTGTAGATTTTAGGGGCACGGCTGCTGCCAACGGCAATATCGTTCAGAATTCGAGTGGCGGTGTATCCCTGGTTTCTAGCGGTAATCTCACAATCGGCACGCTATCGTCGGCAGGCAATTTGACCGCGCAGGCGGGCGATCTGAGCGCGAATAGCATCACAAGCCACGGGGCAATCGATCTGGCGACCAGCGGTCGTGTCGACGTCAGTGGCCAGGTCCTATCGGCCGGCAATCTCTCGATCGATGGTGCTGGCCTCAACGCCGGACTTCTGGTCTCCGGCGTGGATTTTGCGGCGACCGCGGCCAACGGCGGAAACATCGTGCTTGGCGGGGCCGGTAAGACGGACCTCACCGTCTCCGGCAATGCCACGGCAAGAACCGTCCTGTCGGCGGATGATATCACGGTAAGGACGGCCAATCTCCAGGCGAGTAGCGTTACAAGCCACGGCAATGTTGGCATCACCGGCAATGTCGATGTCGGCAGCCAGATTCTGGCCGCAGGCGACCTCACCATCAATGGTGGCAGCATCAGTGCGCCAACCCTGATCTCGGGCATCGACTTTGCCGCCACCAATGCCGCCGGTGGCAACATTGTACTGGCGTCGTCTGGAGCCATGAATCTGACAGCCTCCGGCAACATCACGGCCGGAACGATCCTTTCTGCCGGAGATTTCGCGGCAACAGCCACAAATCTAACGGCTGCCAACATCACCAGTCATGGCAAAGTCGATATTTTCGGCAATCTCGCAGCCACCAATCAGGTGATTTCCTCGGGCAATCTCACAATAAGCGGCGGCAGCATCAGTGCGCCCGTCTTGATTTCGGGTGTCGATTTCGCTGCCACCAATGCTCGTGGCGGCGATATAGTCCTCGGAACTGCCGGCGATATGAATCTGACCGCGTCTGCGGGCATCACGGCGCAGAACATGCTGTCGGCCGGCGTTATCAATGCCAGCGGTACCACAATTACGGCCAACGCTGTGACCGGGCATGGCGACATCACCCTCACTGCCAATGACAGCGTCAATGTCTCGGGCCAGCTCCTCGGTGCCGGCGCCGTCTTGCTCTCCGCTTCGACCGTCCAACTCGGCCAGGCAGTTACCGGTGTTGATTTCGCTGCCACCGCGCGATCGTCAAACGGCGCCATCGCTCTCGGATCAAGCGGCGATCTGACCATTAACGCCGGAAGTGCGTCAGCCAGCATGCTGATCGTCGCAGGCAATCTCAATGTGGGCGCGAGCGCGTTTACGGGCGGCAACATTACGGGCCACGGTGCGGTCGCGATCGGCTCTTCTACCGGTCCCGGCACAGTGAGGATCAACGGCCAACTCCTGGGCGCCGGCAACGTCTCGATGACCGGATCTGCCGTCAGCGGCAACGTTATCGCGGCCGGGGTCGATTTCGCGGCGATGGACCAATCGGGCGCCGGTAATGTCATTCTGGGTCAGGGCGGCAATCTAACGCTCACAGCCACGGCAGGCGACATCTCTTTCAACAGCCTGCTTGCTGCCGGGGCGATCACGGCCAACGCTGCGAACAATATTAGCGCCAACGCCGTCGCCCATGGTGATCTGTCGCTCACAGCGGGTAGCGCGATTACGCTCACCGGCCAATCGCTTGCAAGCCGTAACGCCAATCTGTCCGCTCGATCGATGACGATCGATACACTGGTCTCCGGCGTCGACTTTGCCGCCACCCATGCTGCGGCTGGCGGTAGCCTGATGCTGCAGCGTACGGGCGCGATGACGCTGTCGGCCTCGAGCGGTAGTATCAGCGCCAATTCGCTGCTTTCGGGCGGCAATCTTGCCGCTACGGCGACGCAGAACATCGGTTACAACAGCCTGCAGAGCCTGGGGAATGCCGCGCTTACAGGCCCTGGCGCAATTGCTTATACCAGCACCACCCGCGTCGGAGGCAATCTGACGCTCAATACCGGGGCGCTCGATCTCTCGGGTAGCAGGGGCAGCCGGATTGCCACGGGCGGCACGTTGATCGTCAACGCCTCATCCGCCAATCTCTCGGGAAGCAATCTCGTCTTCGGAGGCCTGTCGCTCAATTTGTCGGGTGGTGCCGATCTTTCCAACGCGCAAGTCAGCACCGTTACTAATGCTGGCGGTTCCGGTGACATCGCCATCTCGGCCGCTGGCCTTGCCACCACCGCCGGTACTTCGCTGCTCGCCGCCCATGACCTGACCCTGAACCTGCCATCGCTTGGTAATACTGGCCAATTGGCGGCCGGCAACAATCTGACCTTCAACGTCGCTGGCGATTTCTACAACAGCCCGTCCGGTCTCGTCTTTGCCGGCAACAACGCAAACCTCTTCGTCGGCGGCATGCTCACCAATGACCAGGGCGCTATCCTCGCAGATGGCGGGATGACTATCCAGGGAGCGACCACCGGCCAGCGCAATGCGGCAGTCACCAACGTGTCCGGCCTCATTCAAGCCGGTGGTGACATGTCGATGCTCACCAGCAATCTTACCAACCGGCGATCGACGACGCCGACCTGGGTGACGGGTCAGTTGGTCTCCTCCGGTGCCGTTGTCGGGACCTTTGTGCTCAATCCAGCAGTCGCAGGTCAACCTTTCGCCTATCTGGAATCGACCGATCAGAATATGTTCCAGCTTTATGCAGGGGTCGATCCGGGGCAGTTTTCCGATTACCAGCCGCTGCTGTATTCGGTCGCAACCCTTGCTGACGGCACCTCCTATCACGCCTGGACCTGGGTCAGCGGCAGTGGGCCGACCGAAGTTCGGCCGATCTTCGACTGGATCAAGGCTCGCGTCCCTAAGGATGCCAACGGCAATCCGATCCTCGATCCCAACAATCCCTCGCGTTACTTCATTGTTGATGAGGTCGTTCGCAATGGCTCGGATACGAGCACGACCTACACATGGGATCCAACCTCCAACATATCGCAGTCGGTTTATGAAGACCGCTTCACCAGTGCGCTCAGTCCTGAGGCCGTGATCCACGCCGGCGGCAATCTCACAGTCGATGCGACCAACCTCACAAACTCCTACAGCCGGATCGAAGCCGGCGGCAATGCGTCGCTCACCGGTTCGACGCTCATCAATGAAGGTGTCGTTCTCAATCGCACCACGACGCTGACCTGTAGCGCTCAGAGCGCCTGCTCGGCCTACAACGCCGATGGCACCGCCGATCCTTCCCGCAATATCGCCAACGGCACGTCAATCGTGTCGGGATCGCAGGTTATCGGCGGCGCAGCTGGCACGCTCAAGGCGGCCCGCGCCCTGAGCCTCAATTTCGGCACGGTCAACAATACGTCGCTCGGTTCGACGGGCGGCGGCGCGGCCGTTAGCGCACCTTCGACACCGAACGATCCTCTGTCGGCCCTGAACGGCATGACGGCCGGCGGCGCCCTCTTCAATGTCAATGCCGCGCTAGGCAGTTTCACCTCAAATGGTGGCGCAAATGTCGCTAGTGGTCCATCATTGACAGGTACTGGTACAACAATCGCCGGCGGCCCGACCGTCAATGGCGGCAACCTGACGGCAGCCGTCGGTGCGTCGGTGGGCAGCAACGGCGTGACGCTCGTAAGCAGCCCTTCGATCAGCTCGGGTACCCTGATAGCTGGTAGTGCTGCGATCAATCCTAACAGCCTGATGGGCAAGCTCACCGCTGCTCTCGGCAACAGCGGAAACCTCGCTCAGGTCCTGGAGGTCAATGGCGCGAAACTTGCCTCGCTTGCGAAGCCGCAGTCCGGCGGGGTCGGTGGGACGGTCCCAGGTCAGGTCTTCCTCTTCGAGACACGGGCGGCCTTCCTCGACATTTCGAAGTTCTACGGCTCAAGTTATTTCATCGACCGGGTTGGCTATACGCCGGAGACCAAGGTTCCCTTCCTCGGCGACGCTTATTTCGACAATCAGCTCGTAGACGAGCAGATGCGGCAGCTGGTGGGCGATGGCCTCGGCGCGGGATCCTTCATCCCTGGCAACAATGCCACCGACCAGATGAAGACGCTGCTCGACAATGGCGTCGCTTATGCCGAGGCGAACGGGCTTGCTCTCGGGCAAGCTCTGACGCCGGAGCAGGCTGCATCGCTGACCCAGTCGATGGTGATCTACCAGACGCAGATTGTCGACGGCGCACAGGTGCTGGTGCCTGTCGTCTATCTCTCTGCCGCTGACAAGGCGAAGGTCAACGCAGGCGGTGCCGTCATCGCCGGCAATAGCGTCAGCATCGACGCCGGCTCCGTCAGCAATTCCGGTGCGATTGCTGCTGCAGATGGCATGACCATCAATGCGACCGAGATCAAGGCCAATAGCGGCACCTTCCTGGCCGGCGGCAACATGAACCTCAATGCCACCAATGGCATCACGCTCGCCGCCCAGACGATGACCCTCGGCGGTCAGAATGTCGTCAACACCAATGCTGGCGTGTCGGCTGGCGGAAACCTGCAGATTGCCGCTGGCGGTACCCTGAGCTTAGAGGGCACCAAGATCGCCGCAGGTGGCGATGCCCAACTTTCCGGCGCCAATGTGAATCTTACCACTGTCAAGGTCGACAATGGCGGTCAGCAGAATGCGGCGGGCGCCCGTGTCAACGCCGGTGGTAATCTCACCATTGCGGCCAACAACGACATCAATGTCATGGGCTCCTCCGCCAAGGCCGGTGGTGATCTCAAACTTAAGGCCGTGGATGGAGCGATCAACATCGTCTCGACCGATGTCGCCCGCAAGACGAACGATGGTTACACCAAGACGACGGGTACCGATCAGCAGGCCTCGCAGCTCTCCGCCGGCGGCAACCTGCAGGTCAATGCCAATACCGGTGTTCTGATCTCCGGCTCGGATCTGTCGGCCAAGGGTGATGTCGGTCTGACGTCCAATGGCGACATCAACATCACCACCTCGCAGAACCAGTCCAACTCGACCTTCGGCAAAAACTCCTCGTCCGAGGTGACGCATAACGGCTCGAGCATTACGGCCGGCGGCGATCTGGTCGCGAAGTCGAACAGCGACATCAACGTCATCGGTTCTAAGATGGATGCCGATGGCAAGCTGGGCTTGCAGGCCGGTAAGAACATTACCATCGCCGAGGCGACCGATAGCGCCACCCTCGATGTCAAGAGCTCCAGCAAGAAGAGCGGTTTCCTCGGCTCGACCAAGGAGAATGCTTCCGGACATCTGGAGACCACGACCGCGGTTGGCTCGTCACTATCCGGCAAGGACGGCGTGACGATCAAATCCGGCGGCGACACTACGGTCTCCGCCTCGAAGGTGACGGCAGGTGATGACACTCATACCGCTGATCTCAATGTCCAGACTGGTGGCAATCTGATCGTCACGGCCGGCAAGGACACCGA
Source organism: Rhizobium sp. AG207R (assembly GCF_027109195.1). Lineage (NCBI taxonomy): Bacteria > Pseudomonadati > Pseudomonadota > Alphaproteobacteria > Hyphomicrobiales > Rhizobiaceae > Rhizobium > Rhizobium sp. AG207R. The sequence continues at coordinate 554,466 of NZ_JAEPVT010000003.1, read as the reverse complement.
GACCGAGCACGACAGCGCCAAGCGCAAGGGTTTCCTGCGCAGCGGCAGCTCGAGCTTTGACGGCTATAACGAGACGACTGTCGGCTCGCAGCTCTCGGCCTCCGGCAATGTCACTCTCGATGCCGGCAAGGCCGCCGCCATCGTCGGTTCAAAGGTCAATGCCGATGGCTCGCTGAATATTTCCGGTGAGAGCGTCAGCATTATCGGCGCACAGGAAAACCACCAGTCCGACAGCAAGCGCAAGGATTCAGGCCTCTTCGTCGGCTCCGGCGGCGGCTTCATTTCGCTCTACGGCAAGAACGAAAAGCAGGGTCAACAATCTTCCACGGATAATGTTGGATCAGAGCTTACGGCCGGGAAGGACGTCAACCTGACGGCAAGGACGACCGATCTCAACATCATGGGCTCGTCGGTCAGCGCGGATCGCGACATCAATCTGTCAGCGGCCCGAGACGTCAATGTGACTCCCGGCGCGGAAAGCTCCTCGCAATCAGAACAGCAGAAGAAATCCGGCTTCGGCCTGGCCCTTTCCGCCGGCAATGGCGGTTTCTCGATCGGTATCGGCGCGCAGTCGACGAAGGACAGCAAGGCGCAGCAGTCCGATACCAATGCGGTCTCTAATCTTTCGGCCGGTCGCGATCTCAACATCTCGGCGGGCAACAATGTTAACCTGCAGGCGACCAGCGCTTCGGCCGAGCGGGACGTCAATCTCTTTGCCAAGAACGATATCAATCTGCTCTCGGCCAACGACTTCACCAATTACCAGGAGGTGCATGAAAAGACCTTCGCCGGCGTAACCATCTCGGTTACGAGCCAGGTCGGCAAGGCGGCTGAGAGCATCATGAACTCGGCCGAGCGCCTTTCGGATAGTGGTGGCGTCAATGCGGTGACCAACACGGCCATTGCCGGCCTCGGCTTCTATCAGGCCTATAAGGACCTAACGGCCGCGTCGAAAAATTTTGATGCAGGCAAGGGTCTTTCCTTCAGTATCGGCATCAATGCCGGCATCAATCATCAGGAGAGCACCTGGTCATCCTCGTCCTCCACCCCAGTCGTGACGGACATCCGTGCCGGTCGCTCGATCACCATAGAGGCCGAGAAGGGCTCCATCACTAGCGATGGTGCGCAGATCCTGGCCGGTTACGACAGGAACGGCATCCCGACGATATCGGGAGATCCGCTGACCGGCGATATCTTCCTGTCGGCAGCGAATGGCGACATCAACCTCAATGCTGCCACGGGCACGTCGGATTCGACCAGCTCGAACAAATCCTGGAGTGTCGGCGTCGGCGTCAACTTCGGCTGCACTACAAAAAATGGCTGCGCGCAGACCGGTGTCGGGGTCAACGCTTCCTATGGCAAGGGCGGTTCGGAAACCTCCGGCACCAGCCACACGAACACGCATGTGAACGGCACCGGCGATGTCACCATCGTTACGAACGATCTCGCGCTGAAGGGGGCGACGGTAACTGGCAATTCGGTCGGCATCGATGCCCGCTTGCTAACGATCGAAAGCCAGCTGGATACGCAGAAGGCCAAAGCCGATCAGTTCAATGTCTCCGGCCAGATCGGCTTTGGCAACACCGGCGTCTCCGGCACTGTGCAGAAGGCCAAGGGCGATGCGGTTGTTGTCTCCGAGCAATCGGGCATTCACGCCGGAACGGGTGGCCTCGACATCGATGTCAGCGGTCAAACCTCGCTTGTCGGCGGGCTGATTACCAGCCAGGCGACGGCGGACAAGAACTCCTTCTCCACCGGCACGCTAACGGTCGCCGATATCGACACGCATTCGACTTGGAAGGCCGAAACCTTTGGCGGTGGCATCGGCACCAGCGGGCTCACCATCGCTCCGCCCGTCAAGGCTGGCGAGAAGGAGACCGGCAAAGCCTATTCCGCCATCGGCGGCAATATCGGCATCACGATCGCCGATCCCACGCACCAGGCGCAGGACATCGGCACGATCCGCCGTGATACCAACAACACCAACACCTCGCTGCCCGGTCTGCCGGACCTCGAGCATATCCTGCGTGACCAGTACAAGACCCAGGCAGATCTGCAGGCAGCGCAGGCCACTATGGCGGGATTGGTCGGGGATATTGCGAGCGAATTCTACAAGCAAGCTGCTCTCAGCCGAGATCAGGCGGGAATGGACTACTGGAAGGAGGGTGGCGCCGGTCGAGTACTCCTCCATACCATCGGTTCAGGTATCCTGGGTGGCGTCAATGGCTGGGAGGGAGCGCTGAAGGGAGCCGCCGGCGCTGCGACCTCGGCCTTGCTGACGCCTGCCATAGCAAGTCTCGTCAAGGGCATGTTGAAGGACAGCACCTTATCGGATCAGGACAAACAAGCGCTTGCCGCAGCGATCGGGACGAGTCTCAGTTCGGTAGTCGGTGGCGCCGTTGGTGGCGGCGAAGGAGGGTCCTACGGCTCGGCGCAGTATCAGTATAATTATCTGACGCACGAGCAGCTTGACGAAGCCAATAAAGAGCGCGGCGAACTCCTCAAAAAGATTGACGATTGCAAAGCATCACTTGGTGAAGGCTGCTCAGGCCAAGACCTGGCGCAACTTGAGAGTAATCTGAACGTCAGCACGGCCTATTACAGGCAGCTTTCGGATGAAAATAATGCGGCACTTGTAAGCGCCTGCGCCGCATCCTTCACAAGCGCGGCCTGCGTCTCGGGTCGTCAGGACTTGCAGAACGCTGTCGATCAGGAATATGGGCTTCAGGCTCGTGTGCTGGGCACGAGCACCATCAACACGCCTGATGCCCTGCTGCTTGGCGTACTCAGTGATGTGGCGGCTGGCCGTGGCGCCGCTGATCAGATCAGCGCCCAGTATCAGAAAGCGCTGGCCACACACCAGGCAATAGTAAATGGTGTGGCTGCCTTGTCGGTGCTTGTCGCGGCTGGCGTAACCATTGGCCCGGAGGTTTACGCATATTGCGCGGCTAATAGCGCCGCATGCGCCAATGCCGTTACTGAACTGCTGGATTGCACCGTTACCGTGGCTTGCACGAGCACGGCTGGAGGTGTTCTTTCTCTTGGTGCCGCAACGAAGGTCGCTGGCGAACTGGAGCAATCGGCAACTGCTGCGGCACGTACAGCGGGTACGCGGACGATTATCGCATCCGATGGCACCAGCGTCGTCGTACCTGCTGGATACAGACCGCTAGCCTCCGCCGGCGCAGCAGCAAATGACGTTGGTGGCCTACCGACGGGATATGTTCGCGTCATCGATGATGCAGGCAATGTCGTTATTGCGGGGCCGAACGGAGCTATCTACAATGATGTGGCGGCAGCGCAGAGGGCCGCAACTATTGGCACCAGTGTCCCAAAGACGGCGGCAACTAAACCGCAAGTGGTCGATCCTAAACTCGAGAATTTGGTTGATAATGTTTATAAGGGAGTCACAAACCCGAACAGAGTTGGCGATGGCACATTGGGTGACGCCGTTCGCTATGAACTTGCGTCAGGCGAGCAAGTTCACGGGCGGTCGCATGTAATTAAAGCTCAAGAAACGATTAAGGGTCTCGAGAATTGGATCAAAAATACTCCTAATGCTCTCGCGGTTGATCGGGAAATCGCGCTAGACATAATCGGAGATCTTCAAAATGCGTTAAAGGGCAGATGATGACCTCAGCTATATGTGTTGCCTTTACGGCTGGACTGGCTTTTACATTTAAACCACTCGAAGGCATATTGTCAGAGCATTTGCGCGACAACAGTGGTGAAATTTTACCCCATTTGTTGATGGCGGATTATTGCCGTCTTGTTGAGAAAACTCCTGAAAGCCATTGGATCAAAAGCTTTCTCGCATATTTGGAAGAGAATTTTTCGAGCCAAAATGATCCATTGAGCGAGTTGATATCAGTTTCGTTTATCGAGCATCTGTCTCCCGGTGAGCGTTTACCAAACCCTGTGGTAAAGTTGCTTGGTAAGCGAATGAGGGACGAGTATCGGCGCATATTTTCAGAATAGAATATCCGTGACCTCATGAAGAGCCCCATGCCGGATATCTCTCCCTGAAACGATTTTACGAAATTCGCCTTGTGAACGCTTAATCAGTTCGGTACGCGGTCTCGCTGTCATCGGCGCGGCTGTACAGCCGAGCGACCGAAAATGGATTTGAGTTCCTCTGCATTCGGCCTCCGGTTTGCTGGCGTCAGAAGGCGGAAAAACCTGTTCTCCGCTCAATGCAGCAAGCATTAGCTGACCCCTTTTGCCCTCCTCTTAGTCTGATCAGGGCAGGCGCCATTCAGTTCCCGCGATCGTTGTCCGACCAGACCGACATGGACATGAAGCGCCTTCCGGCCGAGTAAAACGCCTTACTTTCGGCGCTGCCATTCGGCCTCCATTTTCGTGAGATCCGATTCCAGCATGGCGCGCATCAGGATGTGCATGTCGACCAGCCGCCGGTGGCCGGTCTCATCCGGGGACCCGATGGCTGCGGCAACAAGTTTGGCAACGATCTGCTTCTGCCCCTCGATCTCGACCCGAGTCCGGTCGATCGCCAGCAATAGATCAACATCCGCCAACCTTTTGTATTTCGGCATCAGGCGCGCCCTCGCTATGCATGCAGGAGGACAGTAGCATGCGCGGGAAAGATCACCAATTGGTTGCAGAGAGGTCCTCGATCAAAAGAATGCGAGACCTCACGAAAAGGACAGGATTCTGACAAAACGCCCGGATTTTGAAAGTCCCAACAGCCGAGTCACGCTAGCATCGCCTCTTTGCAACCCGGAGGTCATGAAGATGAGGGCCAGTCCACGACGGATCGTTGTGCTGCCGGATGCTGATGTCCACCCCGTCGATTGTCACGTCGGGCGCCAGATCCGGCTTCTGCGCATTCAGTGCAATCTGTCGCAAGGGGATTTGGGCAACAGGATCGGCATCAGCTATCAGCGAATGCAGAAATACGAGACCGGCAAGAATCGCGTCAATGCCTCGATGCTCTATGAGATCGCACGCTCCGTCCAGGTTTCACCGGCACGGTTTTTTGACGGTCTGCCGGAACCCGGCGCCAAAGATGTCCACGCCGCGGCTGCCGAGCTCGACGAGCGTCTTGCCTACATCGCGACCACGGAGGGGCGTGAGCTGATCGCGGCCATGCTGCGGCTTTCCCCCGGCTTCGGAACCGTATCGTCGTGATCGTCGGTATCCTCGCCAATCAGCAATCCGAAGTGCGAACGCCCGACACGTGACGGCAAGAAAAAGATAGTTCGGCGTGTGGATTGTCTGCTATGGTTTTTATGCCCAGTCGCCGGCGCACATGCCCTTGTGTCGGCGACGTGCCCTGCTGCCGCCTGCCTAACGGTGGTGGCAGGGCTCCCTGGGATGCGAACCCTCATCCACCTCAGTTGACCCAAGCCGCTTTAAATTCTCGGGCGCCTACCTTCCGGCTTTCCGCCATCCGGCGGCCTTGGCATCGGCTTCGGAGCAGAACCACCGCTCGCCTTTGCTGTAGGTAATCACGGTCTCGGCGTAATACTCTTGACCCGGCATATGATAGATCTTCTGTCCGCCGTTGTAGGAGATGTTGCCCTTGATGGTGCAGGCCGGATCATAGAGTTCACGTGGCACCAGCGTGTACCCGCCCGAGGCGAGGAAGATAGCGGTCGAACTGCCGATGACGAGGAATGTGAACTTGCTCATGACGCCACGATAGCCGGACACAATTGCAGATTGCTTCCCGCGATCGCTAGAATTCGAACAAAGAGTGTGCGATGGCCGGCATTAGATCTTTAAGGGGCGCGCAACGTCTCCAATCGTGCATGTCACCGCGTTTAGGCTATGCCACCAGCGTGCCCCATTCTGATCGCCACATGGAAACGTCATCTATAATAACCGCTACATGGGTAAATGGCGTTTGAGGCAGAATTGATTGCGCTTGCGAAAGTGCAACAGATACCGGGGAATGATGATTTGGGTTGGCTTTGTAGAATTTTCCATCTGGATGCTGGAACGTTGGAAAATCGATTGATGCTCGTAGCTCGTCGCCAACGCTAAGGATGCGGACAGTAATGCCATCGTCCGCTAGCGCCTTAACATGATTAAATGTGTTCCAGGTCCTCATCTCCGCTCTCGCAATTTTTAGAGCTCCTCTATCGCCACCGGAGCTTTTCGACGGATGCACCGAAGTGAATGTCTGTCGTTCCCACAAGGCTAGCCATGCCAATCCTGAAAAACACCCGCCATGAGAGTGGCCGATCTTTGAATGACAATCAATGAAATTCCGTGGACGCTCACTTGCCAAAAGACATGCCTCGATTACGAGCACGTTCGCGAGGCAAACGCAGCGCTTGCGAAAATTGAGAACGGTTTCGTGTGCATCAGAAGTGACGTCCAGATCTCAAGATATTGCTAGGGCTTGAGAAAATTCAACTTATGGCCGAGAGGTTCAATCCCTTCGAGACCGAGATCTTAATCATTTCCCTGATCCTCCATGTGTCCCGCAGATCGCCAAGCTGCCACACAGAGTGAATTTCGCAACACCATCGAATAAATGGGGCGAATACTTCTTTGGTCGCCTAGTCGTCGTTGACAATAGTCGATGAATCCGAGACTGAAGCAGAATATCTCTATTTTAAGATCGGATCCCTTTACTTGATCTAGAGAAGTTACGGGCGGATAACGTACAGGTCGCTTGAGACAAGCGGTCTGTCGGCAGTATGGCGGGTCGCGGGCATGGCGGGGATTTCTGTGCGTTGGGCTTGGGCGCGTTTTCGTGCCCTGCGGTTGTCATTTTTGTGTAACTGGGCGTTGCGCGCCGTCGGGGTCAGTTTCGCCTCGCTTGTCGGCTTGTTTGGGCTCCTAATCCTGCTGGACTCGACGCCCGCGCTCGCCAACATCGCCTGCCCCTACAACCTGACTTTTACGACGACCGGCGCGGGTGCTGCTCAGACTATACAGACCTACAACAACGGCACCGGTTGCGATGGGCAGAGAGCGGGTCTCTTCCGGAGTTCGTCCGCCGATTGGAACGGATCGGCCACCCCGGTCGGCTTTAGCGGCTTTGAGGCCGTCACCTCGACCCAGGGCAATACCTTTTATTTTCGCTGGAACGATCTGCAGGGCGACGGGAATGACGGCTACACCATCTATCTCGGCACCCAGACGGCGAACGGCCCGGACAGCATAACCCTGTATGCCGCCAGCGGCAGCGACATCAGCAGCGCTCCCGATACGACCGTCACGTTCAGTTTCACCATTCCGAACGTCGCCGGGCCGACTGTATCGGCGATCAGCCCGAACCATGGCTCGACTGGCGGCGGTACGGCGGTAACGATAACCGGTACGGGCTTCGTCGCGGGATCGACCACCGTGACCATCGGCGGCAACGCGGCGACCAGCGTGTCGGTCGCCAGCCCGACCTCGCTCACGGCCGTCACGCCGGCTGGCACAGCTGGAGCCGCGAGCGTGATCGTCACCACCTCCGGCGCCAGCAATAGCGCCAACTCGCTCTATACCTACGTCACCCCACCCACTGCGAGCTCGTTCAGCTACGGCACGACGGTTCCCTACAATTCCGGTAGCGCGTCTGCGACGAGCATCGACGTCAGCGGCCATGTCACCAACAGCCCGTCCAGCTATGCGGTCGGTTCGGCGACCACGGCACAGGGCGGCTCGGTCTCGATCAACAGCTCGGGCAGCGTCAGCTACACCCCGCCCATAGGCTTTCGGGGCAACGACAGCTTCACCTACGTCGCGACCAACAGCGGCGGCACCTCGTCGCCGGCGACGGTTACGGTCACGGTCGGCAATCCGACCATCACGGTCACGCCGACGACCCTTACCACCGCGACCTATGGCTCTTCATACAGCCAGTCGCTGACGGCGAGCGGCGGCCATCCGCCCTATACGTTCAGCACGACACTCGCCTCGGGCGCCCTGCCGCCCGGCCTGACCCTTAGCAGCAGCGGCACGATCTCGGGCACACCAACGGCAGCTGGTCATTTCACCTTCACGGTGACTGGAACCGATAGCTCGACCGGCACCGGTCCTGCCACGTTCACCAGCAGCACGATCTCGCTGACGGTCAACGCGGTCGTCCCAGGCGCGCCGACGATCGGGTCGGTGACCACCGGCAATGGCCAGGCAACGGTCAGCTTCGCGGCGCCGGCCTCGAATGGCGGTGCCGCGATCACCGGCTATACCGTGACCTCCAGCCCCGGAGGCTTCACCGCCAGCGGAACAGGCTCGCCGATCACCTTGACGGGCCTCACGAACGGCACTTCCTATACCTTCACGGTGAAAGCAACGAATTCGGTTGGTACCGGCAGCGCCTCCCCGGCATCCAGCGCGGTAACGCCCTCGACCGTGCCGGGCGCGCCGACAATCGGATCGGCGACCGCCCGCAACGGCCAGGCGACGGTCGGCTTCTCCGCACCTGCCTCGGATGGCGGCGCTGCGATCACCGGTTATACCGTGACCTCCAGCCCCGGTGGCTTTACCGCCACCAGTACGGGTTCACCGATCACCGTAACGGGTCTTACGAACGGGACATCGTACACTTTCACGGTGACCGCGACGAACGTGAACGGCGCCGGCGCAGCGTCTTCGGCATCCAATGCGGTGACGCCCGCGACCGTGCCGGGCGCGCCGACGATCGGATCGGTCACGGCGGGCAACGGCCAGGCGCTGATCGCCTTCTCTGCCCCCGCCTCGAATGGCGGCGCCGCAATCACCAGCTATACCGTCACTTCAAGTCCTGGCGGTTTGACAGGAACTGGCAGCGCTTCGCCGATCGTGGTGGCCGGACTGACGAACGGCACCGCCTATACCTTCACGGTGACCGCAACCAATAGCGTCGGCACCGGCAGCGCGTCCTCGACATCCAGTGCGGTGACACCCTTGACAATGCCGGGCGCGCCGACGATCAGTTCGGTGACGGCGGGCAATGGCCAGGCGACAGTCGCATTCACGCCACCGGCATCGAACGGCGGCGCCGCGATTACCAGCTATACCGTGACCTCCAATCCTGGTGGCTTCACGGCCACCGGCACCGGCTCGCCGCTGACGGTGACGGGCCTCTCCAACGGTACCAGTTATACCTTCACGGTGACGGCGACCAATGCCTCCGGCACCGGCAGTGCCTCCCTAGCGTCGAGCGCGGTGACGCCCGCCACGCTTCCGGGCGCCCCGACGATCGGGTCGGTGACTGCTGGCAACGGTCAGGCGACGGTCGCATTCACGCCGCCCGCTTCGAACGGCGGCGCTGCGATCACAAGCTATACCGTCACTTCAAGTCCCGGCGGTTTGACAGGAACTGGCGGCACTTCGCCGATTGTGGTGACCGGACTGACGAACGGCACCGCCTACACCTTCACGGTGACGGCGACCAATGCCATCGGGACAGGTGCCGCCTCCTCGGCATCGAGCGCGGTAACGCCCTCGACGGTGCCGGGCGCGCCGACGATCAGTTCGGTGACGGCCGGCAATGGCCAGGCGACGGTCGCATTCACGCCACCGGCATCGAATGGCGGCGCCGCGATCACCAGCTATACCGTGACATCCAATCCCGCCGGCTTGACTGCCAGCGGTAGCGACTCGCCGCTCACGGTAACGGATCTCACGAACGGCACCAGCTATACCTTCACGGTAACGGCGACCAATGCCTCCGGCACCGGTGCCGCCTCGGCCTCGTCCAGTTCAGTGACGCCCGTGGCCGCGCCGACGGCGGGGGCGGTCAGCCTGACCGTTGCGGCCAACAGTAGCGCGAACCCCGTCACGCTTGTTTTGTCCGGCGGCACCGCCACAGCGGTTGCCGTGGCAACGGCGCCGGCCCATGGCACCGCCACGGCCTCGGGCACCGCGATCACCTATACGCCGACATCAGGCTACAGCGGATCGGATAGTTTCACCTATACTGCCACCAATGCCACCGGCACCTCCGCGCCTGCAACCGTCAGCGTGACGATCTCGGCGCCGACACTGACCTTCTCGCCGCCAGGCAGCACCTTGCTGGCCGGTGTCGTCAACGTAGCCTACAGCCAGACGGTCACGGCATCGGGCGGCACCAGCCCCTATGGCTACGCTGTCGTCGGTACGCTGCCCGCGGGTCTTTCGCTCAACCATGCCACAGGCGCCATAACCGGCACGCCGACGGCGGCGGGGAACTACAGCTTCTCCATCAGCGCCACTGACGCCAACAATGCCACAAGCTCGGCCGGATATACGATCGCGGTTGCACCGCCGGCAGCTACCTTGACCTTCTCGCCGTCGGGCGGCGCGCTGCCGCAGGCCATGGCCGGCGAGGCCTACAGCCAGCAGATCACCGCCACCGGCGGGGTCGGAACCACGATCTACAGCCTGGCTTCCGGCACACTGCCGAACGGTCTGATCCTCAATATCTCCACCGGGCAGCTCACCGGACCGCTCGCTGCCGGCACGCAAGGGGACTACAGCTTCTCCATCCAGGCCAGGGACAGCAATGGCTCGACGGCGACGGTGGCGTTCACGCTCAAGGTCATCCAACGCGCCGTCAGTGCGACGGATCAGGTCATCAACGTGCCGGAAGGGTCGACACCGCCGGATGTCTATCTGAACCGTGGCGCCACAGGTGGGCCGTTCACATCCGCGGATCTGGCGTTTTTAACGCCGCCGAATGCGGGCACCGTGACGATCATCCAGGGTCAGCTGGCGCAAGCGGGGCCGGCAACAGCCCCGGTCGGTTGGTACCTGCACTATACGCCAGACCCGGCCTATTCCGGCCAGGTCCGCGTCGGCTTCAAGCTCGTCAGCGCGCTTGGAACTTCCAATGTCGGCACCATCACCTACAATGTCCGCTATGACGCCGCAAAGGTCGCCGAGGACATCGACGGCCTCGTCCGTGGCTTCGTCCAATCCAGGCAGAACATGATCGCCAACACGATCGAGGTGCCCGGTCTCCTGCAACGCCGGCAGATGCAGAAGGCGACCGATCCGATCACCGCGCTCGCGTCACCCTCCGAGCAGGGCATGAAGCTCGGCTTCTCCACCAGCCTGGCGCAGATGCGGGCCGCCCGTGGTGACAACGATGCCGGCTCCGCGCCGTTCAACGTCTGGATCGGAGGCGCGTTCCTGATGCATGACGACAAGAGCAAGAAGGATAGCACCAGCAAGTGGGGCAGCTTCGGCATGGTCAACATGGGCGTCGACTATCTGCTGTCGGAAAAGGCCCTGGTCGGCGTATCCTTCCATTACGACCGTATGACCGATCCGACCGATCAGGATGCCAAGCTGACCGGCAATGGCTGGCTGGCCGGTCCCTATGCTTCGCTGGAGCTGGGCAAGGGTGTGTTCTGGAACGGTAGCCTGCGCTATGGCGGATCGAGCAATACCATCAACACCCAGTTCTGGGACGGCGGCTTCAAGACGACACGCTGGATGGCCGACACTTCGATCGAGGGGCAATGGGACCTCGACGAGGCCACGACGATCTCGCCCAAGCTCAGGGCCGTCTACTTCTCCGAAAAGGTCGACGACTACACAGTCAAGAACAGTTCAGGCAATGCCATTACCATTGACGGGTTCAACGAGGACCAGTTCCGCGTTAGCCTGGGTGCCGAGATCGCCCGCTCGTTCACGATGGAGAACGGCACGAAGCTCACGCCTAAGCTCGGTGTCACTGGCGGCTTTTCCGGGCTTGACGGTTCGGGTGCATTCGGAGCTGTGACCGCCGGCATGAGCCTGGAGACCGCAAGCTTCTGGATGTTCGACACAAGCCTGCTGTTCAACATCGAAGGCGACGGGCAGAAATCCGTCGGCGCGAAAGTCGCGGCATCCAAGAAGTTTTGAAGAGAGTTTTGAACGAAGTCGAGGAAAGTGAAGTTAAGGGCGCTGCCGACGCTCTCTCCAACGGTATCGACCGGAGGGTTGGCGTAGTTATTTCTCAGAAGATGATTTCGCCCTGATTATGACATCATTTGACTCATTAAAAAGTCGCGCTGGAGGGTCTTCAGCGCTGTTTGGGCGATTAGCCGTATCTTGCCAACAAAGCCTTTTCGGCCGAAATAAGCCCGGGCGAGCAGGTATCAACTTGCCGACATCGGCCCCGCCGATCATCAGCTCTAGCCCTGCTACAAGGCTTCATGGTCCTTGGCGCCCGCAACGGCTCCCTTTCGTGCCGCCCATCGCACAACGACACTAGCTTCAATAATGAGGGGACGACCTGGCGTTTGGATCCCATCTTCGAAGTCTTGCCAAGCCGTTGCTTGTCGTGAGCCCGAGCCGCGCGGCAAAATCCTCCAGCGTTTGAACGTCTCGGCTCTGCCGCCAGTGCTGTCGGAGCCGTTGCGATGATCGGGCCAATCCCAAGAACGGTTATCAAGCGCCGCGCAACGTTATCTTCTTTGGCACGGGGACTATCTCCGTAAGCGCCCGATCCGCGAACCACGAAAGCCAGTCATCTATGGTGAGCGTGGTGCTCGCCGCCTCCAGCACTGGGTAATAGTCCTTGGCGATGCTTGAGCAACGATATCGACAATGCGCTGAAGGTCGCGTGGAGATCGCTCGTGCAAGCACGCTTTCGGCGATCGCCCGGCCGATACGGCTGACCTGCCGTCCTCAAAAGGATGGATGCTCCTAAATCACAGACGGGCAATGCCGGCACGGGTGAGGGCGGCAAGCGGTTTGGGTCCTTCGGGTGAGGTTTGTTCGAACCATTCGAGAAGTCTGTCCATCTCCGCTGCCAGACGATTGGATGGAGGTGCTTCGAAGTGCATGCGCCGGCGCCCCAAAGTACCTGAGACGATCTGCATCGGTTCGTCATGACGGCGATGGCTGCCGATAGCTGCGATATCCAGGCGCCATCATGATCATTCGCTGCCATTCGAATAGCCGCGCCTCGGTTATAGGATCAAGCGGGTGGCGGTAGAGGCCCGCCATCATTTCGGCGATGCCAGCTTCGGCCGGCCGGCTGTGGAGAGGCGCCGCCGCAAGCCATTTTTCTAGGTCTGCGTGCTGCCTCTTCGCTCTGTAGTCTGCCGCGATAATAAAGCTCCTCAAGAGGCTTGAGATTATCATATTATATAATATATTATAATGTATATTGTTATGGACTACGGAGCCAGTCATGTCTGTCATCAAGGTTTCTGAGAGGTTATCGGTCTCGCCGCAGCCGACTGTCGATGATATCAGATCACTGCGTGGCCGGGGATTCACGACGCTGATCAACAACCGCCCGGACGGCGAGGACGCCGCCCAGCCCGGCACGGACGTCGAAAGCCGGGAGGCCGAGCAATGCGGCCTGTCCTACGCGTACATCCCGATCACCCTCGCTACGATCACTGAAGCCGACGTGCGTGCATTCCAGAAGGCGCTCGACGCCTCCGAAGGCCCGGTCTTGGCGCACTGCAAGTCGGGCACGAGGTCAATCAGCCTCAATCTGATCGGCGAGGTCCTCGACGGGCGAATGGCCGCGGAAGACGTTGCCGAGTTTGGACGCGCCAGCGGCTTCGACACCAGTGCCGCTGCCGCCTGGCTCAAGCAGAATGCCACGCGTCGGCCGCAGGTGAAGGGTTTCTTCGACAAGCGCACCTGGAGTGTGCAGTATGTCGTGTCCGATCCCGAGACGTCCAAGTGCGCCATCATCGATCCAGTGCTCGATTTCGATGAGAAGTCCGGAGCCACCGCAACCATCAATGCTGATGCGATCCTCGACTATGTGCACGACAGCGGTCTAACCGTCGAGTGGATCCTCGACACTCATCCGCATGCCGACCATTTCTCCGCAGCCCATTATCTTAAGGAGAAGACCGGCGCCCGGACGGCGATCGGTGAACGCGTCGTCGATGTTCAGAAGTTGTGGAAGGGCATCTACAATTGGCCGGACCTTGCCACCGACGGTTCGCAATGGGACCGGCTGTTCGCCAACGCAGAGATCTTCAAGATAGGCTCCATCGATGGGAAGGTTCTGTTCTCGCCAGGCCATACACTTGCCTCAATCACCTATGTAATCGGCGATGCGGCGTTTGTTCACGACACGCTGTTCATGCCCGACAGCGGCACGGCGCGCGCGGACTTCCCTGGAGGCGACGCCCTCGTCCTTTGGAAATCAATTCAGGGCATTCTCGCCCTTCCGGAAGAAACACGCATCTTTACCGGACACGACTACCAGCCATACGGTCGTGCCCCGCGCTGGGAAAGCACGGTGGCCGAGCAGAAGAAGACCAACCAGCATCTTGCCGGTATGACGGAAGAGCAGTTCGTGGCGCTCCGGACCAAGCGGGACAGGACGCTGCCCATGCCGAAGCTCATCCTGCATGCCTTGCAGGTTAACATCCGCGGCGGGCGCCTTCCAAAGCCGGAGGCCAATGGCAAGCGCTACCTCAAATTTCCCCTCGATGCGTTGCAGGGAGCCGCATGGGAATGAGGACCGAATCGAAGGCAGTGATGAAGGCGGGGCTCTCCCCCGTGGAGATGGCCGGCCGGGCCGGAGAGGTCGCCGATCTCCTAAAGACCTTGTCGCACCAGGCGCGTCTGATGATTGTCTGCTCGCTCGTTGAGGGAGAGTTCTCCGTCAGCGAGCTCGAGGAAAAACTCGACATCCACCAGCCGCATCTTTCCCAGCATCTGACCGTACTGCGCAGCTCGGGAATTGTCGAAACACGGCGGGAGGGAAAGCAGATATTCTACCGCCTGACCGAGGAGAAGGCCGCGCGACTGATCTGCGCCCTCCATAACATCTTCTGCGTGAAAGAAGAGACATGAGCACCAGTTTTCAATCTCTGGCTGGAGGCATGCTGATCGGCGCTTCAGCCGCCATGCTCCTTCTTCTGAACGGCCGAATCGCGGGGATCAGCGGCATGATCGGGCGTCTGGCCCAAGGCGTCGGGCTGGCTAGCAATCTCGCCTTCGTGCTCGGGCTGCTGCTTGGCCCGTTGGCCTACCTACTGGCATTCGGCGGGTGGCCAACTGTCGAGATTACCGCGAACTTGCCGCTGACTATCGTCGCCGGCCTACTCGTTGGCTTCGGCTCGCGCATGGGATCCGGATGCACCAGTGGCCACGGTGTGGTCGGGCTTGCGCGCTTGTCGCCGCGATCGATGGTGGCCGTCGCCACCTTCCTGTCAACCGGCATGATCGCGGTCACGGTTCTTCGAGGGCTCGGACTATGAACAGAAACATCTACCAGTTCCTCGCCGCGCTCTTGTCAGGCATAGCCTTCGGCTTCGGCCTGTCGCTTTCCGGCATACTGAACCCCATACGCGTCCAGGGTTTTCTCGACGTCTTCGGTAACTGGGATCCAAGTCTTGCCTTCGTCCTTGGCGGCGCAGTCATCGTCGCCTTCATCGGCGTGCAGGTCATGAAGCGGTTAAGACATCCCGCGTTCGACGACAGCTTCCAGGTACCTGGGAACCGGAAGATTGACTCGCCGCTCGTCGTCGGTTCGGCTTTGTTCGGCCTCGGCTGGGGGATTGGCGGCTTCTGTCCCGGCCCTGCCGTCGCCTCCCTGTCGATTGGTATCCCGCAGACGGTGCTATTCGTGGTCGCCATGCTGATCGGCATGACATTCCACGACCGGGTTTGGAGCAGAAGGACATGAGCTTCTCCATTTTGCCGGCCGTTGGCTCCGGTGGAATCGTTGGCTTCATGTTTGGCCTGCTCGGTGGCGGAGGCTCGATCCTGGCGACGCCGCTCCTGCTCTATGTCGTCGGCGTCGCGCAACCTCATATCGCTATTGGTACCGGCGCGCTTCGGCGGCGTGTAGCGGCCCCTGCCAGGGTCGTTCAAAAATATGGCCTTTGAACATGGCCATGACCGCTTACTTTTCCAATTACCTATCGTGTGAAGTCCGGCCTCAATAACGGATGTTTGGAGCAGCAATTGCTCAACCGCGAGCGGCTGGGTGCCGTAACATAGTCGCGAAATGCGCGCCGAAGATGCATGTTGCGCAATTTTCATGTTGTTCTCTGGCTGTAAAATGCTCCTTATGATAGAGGGAATCGAAAGGCACTTCCGCGTTTGACGAGAAAGCGCAAGCACGGTGCTGACATTGGGGCGTGGGGCAGCCAGTCTGCGAAGGCGTGTTGGGGATGGGATGCAAACGAAAAAATTTGCTGTGCCTTTCGTTGAGCGACGGCGTTCCTTTCTTTTCCTAACCCCTCGGGCCTGGCCGACACCACTGATGAGCGCATCGGCTTTGGCGATGGCGGCCTTTTTTACTCTGACGGATGGTTATCTTACATCGGCCTGGGCTGCGTGCGGCCCGACTGCCACGGCGACATGCAGCGCCGAAGGTGGCGCTGGGATACCAAATCGCACGGGAAATGGCGGCGCTGGCAATGGCGACGGTGGTGATGCAAGTGTTTTCAACGCGAGCACGGGCATCACCGATATTATTTCCGGCAACGCAAGCACGAACGGTGCGGGTGGAGATGGTGCTGCCGGGGATGTTTCCGGAGGGCAGGGCGGCGCAACAGGAGCCTCATTTGTCTTCGGTGCTTCCGTCGTGATTGGCGCTGACTTGGCCGGCGTTAATGGGACCGCTGGGCCGGACGGTTTTAATTTTGCAAGCGGCGGAGGCGGTGGCGGAGCCGCCGTTTTTTCCGGTTCAGACGTCTTCATCGTCAGCGGCGTCACCGTGTCTGGGGGGGTGGGTGGTCGGGGTGGCACGGCAAGCACTGCTGTGGGCAATGGCGCCGGCGGTGGTGGTGGTGGCGCAGGTATAGTATCGGCTTTTGTCGGGGCCACGGTTTCCAATGAAGGCACCATCGTCGGAGGGAATGGAGGAGACGGCGGCAGCGGCGGCTTTGGCGCCGGTGGCGGCGGTGGCGGTGACGGCTTGCTCGTCTTTGGTGACGCGACGGACGTTACCAACATCGGCTCCATCACCGGCGGCATGGGAGGCAGCCCCGGAATGGGTTCTCTGGGCGGAACCGGTAGTGCCGGGGCGAGTGGCGCGGGTGTCAATCTTGGCGGCTTCGGCAGCTTTCTGCAGAACATTGGCACAATCACGGGCGGAGCGGGAAATGGCGCAGCCGCGGGCGCGGGCGTCATCAGCTGGGGACATACTTTCATTACTAATGGTGGCACCATCGCTGGCGGGCTCAATAGCGACGGTGTGACCCGCGCCACGGCCATACAGTTCCATGGCACCAGAAACGTCCTTCAGCTATTGGACGGCTCGAACCTCATCGGCAATATCGAAATCGCGCCAGGCGCGGGTGCGGTTATCTCGCCACTGCGCAGCGGGCTAATTCTAAACAATTCAATTGACCTGCAAGACGGTATGTCGACGATCGGCTTCGACACCAGCGCGGCCGATTTTGTCGACGCGAGCACCATCTCGGGAGCCGGTAGCGTAATAAAATCCCGCAGTGGACGATTGATCCTTACTGGGGTGAACACCTATCTGGGCGGCACGACGATCAGCGGTGGGACCCTGTCAGTCTCGTCTGACAACAACCTCGGCGCGCTTTCAGGTGCCTTGACATTCGACATGGGCACGCTACAGGCGACAAGTTCCTTTACCACCGCACGCGATATTTTCCTAGACAACAATGGAACGCTTCAGACCGATGCCGATTTCGAACTGAGCGGGGTTATCAGCGGTTCCGGGCCGCTCACGAAAACGGGTGGCGGCAAACTGACATTGTCGGGCTCTAGCACCTATATCGGCGCGACGACAGTCGCGGATGGCATGCTTAGTGTCGAAGGCTCGCTTGCCAATACCGCTGTGACCGTGGCTAGCGGTGCCACACTCGGCGGTTTCGGCTCGATCGCCGGATCCGTCACCGTGGCGGATGGCGGCATCATCGCGCCGGGGTCGAGCCCCGGCACCCTGACGGTGGGTTCGCTTTCATTTAATGGCGGTTCCATTCTCAATTATCAGCTCGGTCGCCCGGGCGTAATCGGCGGCGGTGTCAACGATTTGATCGAGGTCACTGGCAACCTTACCCTGGATGGCACGTTGAACGTCATGGACGTCGGCGGCTTCAGCGCTGGTGTCTATCGGTTGATTAACTATGGCGGGGGACTGACGGATAACGGCCTGGCCCTGGGCGCTCTACCCAGCGGCGTCAGTTCGAGCGATCTCTATGTCCAAACCAATATTGCAGGTCAGATAAATCTCATCTCCAGCGTCGGCGCCACACTCGGC
Organism: Rhizobium sp. AG207R; assembly: GCF_027109195.1. Lineage (NCBI taxonomy): Bacteria > Pseudomonadati > Pseudomonadota > Alphaproteobacteria > Hyphomicrobiales > Rhizobiaceae > Rhizobium > Rhizobium sp. AG207R. Next base: position 536,387 of record NZ_JAEPVT010000003.1, on the reverse strand, counting down.
TTTTGGGACGGCGGCGATGTCGCTCGCCACGATAACGGCACCATAACCGGCGGTAGCGGAAGGTGGGACGCCTCAAACCGCAATTGGACCGATGCGAATGGCGCGATCAATGGCATCTGGCGGCAGGATTTCGCCGTATTTGGGGGTACCTCCGGTACTGTCACCGTTGATAATTCCGCTGGTGCCGTTGGTTTCAAGGGCATTCAGTTCATGAGCGATGGCTATGTGATCGACGGAGATACCCTAACCGCCAGCGACGCGGCGACCACGATCAGGACCGACCCGGGCGTGGTGGCGACTATAAACGCCCAAATTTCTGGAAGCGGCGGGTTGGTGAAGACGGATGCCGGGACACTCATCTTATCAGGAGTAAACACCTATGCCGGAGGAACGAGCATTCTGGGCGGCGCCGTGCGGGTTTCCTCCGACGCCAATCTGGGGCTGACGGCGGGCGCGCTCACGTTTGACGCAGGCGTGCTTCAAACAACCGCAGCGTTTGGCACCGCCCGCAACATGACGCTCAATGGCGTTGGCGGCACGCTTCAAACAGACTCCGACCTTACTGCGAGTGGTGTCATCAGCGGCGGTGGCGCGCTCGTCAAGACCGGCAGCGGCACACTGACGCTGACGGGCGCCAACACCTATGCCGGCGGCACGACGATCAGAGACGGAACACTCCTAATTTCTTCGGACTCTAATCTTGGCACCGAAGCCGGTGGACTAACCCTCGATGGCGGCAGCCTTAGAAGTACATCCGAAATCGTAACCTTGCGGTCAATTAGCTTGGATACCGGCGGCGGCACGCTTCAGACGGATGCGGATCTTCGGGTGGACGGAGTTATCACCGGTGTGGGGGAACTTGTTAAAGCGGGGGCCGGCACGCTCACACTGACGGGAACCAACAGCTATGCCGGCAATACGGTAATCAGCGACGGAACATTGATGCTCGGCGCTGGCGGCACATCAGGCTCAATTGTGGGCGACGTCGTTGACAATGCAACGCTCGCTTTCGACCGTTCCGACGATCTTGTCTTTGCCGGTAGGATCAGTGGCGGCGGCAACATACGGCAGCTTGGCTCTGGCAGCATCAACCTTTCGGCCGACTCGAGCGCCTTTACCGGTACAACAACGATCTCGGCCGGCACGCTCTTCGTCGATGGTAAGCTCGGCGGAACGCTCAACATCGCTTCCGGCGGTAAACTTGGCGGTATCGGCACCGTCGGAACAACGACAATCGCTCAAGGGGGCACCATCTCTCCCGGTCATTCGCCGGGAACCCTCCATGTCAATGGCGATATCACATTTGATGAAGGCTCGACCTATGCTGTGGACATCACCCCGAGCTTGGCCGGGGACTTGATCGGAGTGACGGGTGCGGCAACTATTCATGGTGGCACGGTTGATGTGGTGAAGTCCGCTGGCACTTTCACTCCGGGCAGTCGCTGGGTCATCCTGTCGGCTGGTGACGGCGTGACGGGCACCTTTGAGCAGCTGAAGCAGAATATGCCTTTTGTGAATTTGTCGCTCTCCTACGATCCTGATAAGGTTTTTGTCGACGTCACGCGCAACGCGGTCAGGTACTGTGATGTCGTCCGCACATCCAATCAGTGCGTGGCGGCCAATGGATTAGAGAGCAGCGGGCAAGGCAATTTGGCCGATCAGGCCTTGGCGGCGATTCCCGACGTGAGCGACGCACAGCGGGCACTGGACGCGTTATCAGGTGAAATTCATGCTTCGCTCCAGGGGGCGATATTGGAGGACAGCCGCTTCATTCGCGAGGCGGCGATTGATCGATCGCGCGCTGCCTTTTTGGACACCGACACGGTAGGTGCGCGGCCATCCGGGCCGGACACGGCCGCGGTGAGAGGAACTGCCATTACCGCCTGGGCGCGTGGCTTCGGCTCCTGGGGGCGATGGGACGGTAATGGCAATGCAGAATCGTTCGATCGTTCGATTGGTGGGTTTCTGCTCGGCGCTGACGCGAGCGTTAACGATGATTGGCGCTTCGGCTTTGTCACCGGCTACGACCATGCCTCCAATGATCTCGCAAGCCGCGCCTCCAACGCTGGCGTCGACACATATCATATCGGTGCCTATGGCGGGTCCGAGATTGGCCGCTTGGGTTTGCGTTTCGGAACCGCTTATTCCTGGCACAATGTCGATACGACCCGGTCTGTCGCTTTTCCGGGCTTTTCCGAAACGGAAAGAGGTAGCTATCACTCAGCCACCGCCCAGATTTTCGGCGAGGCTGGATATCGGCTCGAAGGGGAGGCGCTCTCGTTGGAGCCGTTTGCTGGTCTCGCTCATGTAAATTACAATAGCAACAACTTTACAGAGAAGGGCGGAGATGCGGCTCTAAACGGATCACGCGGCGGAGAGGACGTCACCTATTCGACGCTAGGCCTGAGGGCGAACACCCGATTTGCGCTCGGGGATGCCGAAGCTACGGCACGCGCCATGGTTGGTTGGCGTCACGCCTTTGGCGACAAAGTGCCGACCGCGTCACTCGCATTTGCGGGGGGCAATCCATATACGGTAGCTGGCGTGCCTATTGCTGAGGACGTGGCCGTCATCGAGACCGGTCTTGATCTCAATCTTACTAACGGGGCGATGTTGGGGCTCTCATATTCCGGCTCACTGGCTCGCAACGCGCGAGAGCATGGATTGCGGGCCGATCTGAAGGTCAGATTCTGAAATCCGTTTTATGGACAGGTATACGTCGCTTGTCATTTGAGGTGCGATTTCCGGCGAATGATAGGGCTGGCTCCCAGCCACTCGGAAATGGCGCGTTCGAAAAGCTTGATCCTAATGCGACATATATGACGTGACCCTGTCCTGCTACACTTGGCGGATTTTCAATCTCGTCCGACGGCTCAGGGTCGTGTGATCGGGAACGGCGAAATCCAGCCCAACAAGCTACGGCTGTAGACAGAATCTCGGCGCAACGTGTCCAGCTTTCCTGAGTGATGTGGCGCCAATTACCAATTGTTCGTAAGCGGCTAGGCCATCCCACGTAGCGCTGGAGGGACAGAACGCTCATTTTCTGCATGAGTCATGCGGAGAGCCCTATGAGTGATACGGTGAATCAGACCCGAGCCTTCGAGGTTTTGACGGCGACACCAATCGTGACGCGCCGCAAGCCGAGAGACTGGCCGGGTGATGAGAAGGCCCGTTTGGTTGCCGCAACTCTGGAGCCGGGGGCGACTGTATCAGCGATTGCCCGTGGAGCGGGTCTGGATCCTCTCAGCTTTACGATTGGCGTCGCAAAGCAATCGCCTCGGGATCGATTGCTCCTCTCTCGAAGTCAGTTGATACACAGGTTCGGTTTGCACAGGTCGAGGCGGTCGCCGGTTCTGCGGTTGAGATTGTCATCGGTGATGCTGTAGTGCGCGTAGGCGGCGATCTTGCGACTGAACGTCTGGTGAAGATTTTGCGGGCGGTTCGTCAGGCATGATCGCGTCTGGTGTTATTGTTTATGTGTCGTGCCAGCCTGTCGACTTCCGCAAAGGTGCGACATCATTGATGGCTCTGGTCAGAGATGGTGGCCTCGACCCGTTCAACGGCGCGCTTTATGTCTTCCTGTCGAAACTGCGGACCGTGTTCGGATCGTTTGGTGGGATGGCAGCGGGGTCTGCCTTTATTCGAAAATTCTCGAGGAGAAGGGCTTTTGCCGGCCGGCAGCGACGGCGCGTATCCGCCTCGACCATGCTCAGCTCATGGCACTTCTGGCTGGTTTGGATTGGAAGAAGATCCGCCCAGCAACGAACAGGAGACCGCGCTCCACGGGCTGAACAACGGGCAAGATACGAAGAAAGCAAGCGGCCGCAGCGGGGAGACACTACGACTGTCGACGGCTGATTACTCAGCTGCCTCGGGGACATTGATCATGTTCCTTGCATGGTAATCGCTGTCCTCATCTGCCTCGGCAGCCAGCAAACGCCCCTTGCCCTCGTCCGCCGTGGAAACGGCAAGGCGGATGAGGGAGGGGAGGCAAGCCGCGCCGATGGCCCAAGTCTCGGCATAGGATGCGGCTTCAGCCTTATGAGACAGCGACGAAGGAAATCTTCACGCCACCTCGTAATCAAGCCGCCTTCGAGGGCTCGTCCGACGAGGTGGGCGACACGGAGAGTTTCACGCCGAGCGCTCTGGCGACACCGATCAGCGTCGAAAGCTTCGGATCACCGTGCTCACTCAGGGCTTTATAGAGCGCTTCCCGCGTTACACCTGCTTCCTTGGCAACAGCACTCATGCCGATGGAACGAGCAACATCGCCAAGCGCATGAGCAATCAGCGAGGGGTCGCCATCCTCAAAAGCAGCTTCGATATAAGCGAAGCGTTCCTCCGGCGTTTTCAGGTAATCCAGAACATCAAAGCGGGTCGTTTCTAGCACCATGTCAGATCTCCTTCGCCATTTTCTTCGCCTGGGCAATATCGCGCGTCTGCGAGGACTTGTCGCCGCCACATAAAAGAATGACCAAGGTGCGGCCCGTATAAGTCAAATACAAACGATATCCTGGTCCGTAATCGATCCGCATTTCACTCACACCATCACCCACTGCTTTGATATCGCCGGGATTGCCGAGCTCAAGACGCCGGATTCTGACGGCAATGCGCGAAGCGGCATTTCTGTCTCGGAGAGCCTTGAGCCATTCTGAAAAAACGGTGGTTTGGCGGACTTCGATCATCTGTGAACTATAATTCACGCGCCAAAGAAAGGCAAACTAAATGTGAACTAAAGTTCACAGAAGGCCCCTGCCGCAGTGGGGAGAAGCTGCGGCCTGCAACAGCTGGCGTTACTCAGCCGCCTCGGGAGGTCGATCATGTCGCCGTCTTCGGCGTCATGATCGTGCCGGTGGCATTGCCGTCACGATAATTGAGACGGATCATCCCGATGAATCGCCGGTAGATATGGGCGCGTGCCAAAAATCGGGATTGGTGTTCCAATTGATGGCTGGGGCGAAATCGTACGCTTTGGCTCGTCACGGCTTAGATTGATCGAACTGCCGGCGAAGGGCCTGCCATTCCTCCCAGACATGGGAAAAATCAACATCCTTGTAGCCAGGCCTCTCTTCCACAGCTTCCGCGGCACCCGTTGGCACAGCGATGGCGGCAGCGCTGTCGCGCACTTTGCTCCGCTATCAATGACTATCGGATTCGCTTCGGCATCCTTCATAGAGGGCCCAGGCAACGTCAACCGTCGCCAGAAGAACAGCGCTCTCGCTCCATCCAGCTGTAACCGCAGTTCGAACGACTTCGCTGATGATGGGCTGCAAGCGACGCTGGCATTCTCTGGCTAAATCGTCAGCGTCTTCTGATTGAGAGGCCGGAGAAAAACTTAATTCCATCGTTGTTGACTTCGCGTAATGTCAGCTTCATGTTTTCGATGCGCAAGCTGCCCCCAGTAAGGAACCTGGTGGCGTTCCTTACTCATTTCCGCAAGAACCATTGTCGAGAACGGACCTCAAGGCAAGCAGCGTGTTGCGAAGAACTGCTGCAAGGCCGGTTCGCACATCGCGACGATCGATCGTGATCGCAGGTCGTTGCCCCCACGCATCGAAGCATGCCTGAAACAATTCAGTACTTGTAGCAAGGTAGGTGACGTAGCTTCGGCTGACTGGATGTTAGCTCCATTCAAGAGCGGGTAAGGCCGCCGAACGCGCATATCGTCTCGCCTGCACCCATCATATCGACACCAGCAGATGAAACCCGCTGTTTTACGTGTTTCGACAGTATTTCGGCATGGGGCCGGATCTCGGCTGCACTTTCAGGCCGAGAGATGACCCATTTTCGGCCGGAACGGCCCCGGGGCGAGCGGGTATCTATTTGCCCGCATCGGCCCCGCCGATCAGCAGGTCGAGACCGGTTTCGAACAAGGCTTCATGGCCTTTGGCACGATAGACCGCCAAAGCTTTGGCAAGGTTCGGATGGCTTTCGGCGACGGCATCAATTGCCGACCCATCCCTGGAGGTGGCTTCGTCCGCCTGCTCCTCAAGCACGCACCCCACCACGTAGCGACTGATCGCGATCTGTAGCCCCAGAGCCTTCTCGGGATCAAAACCGGCGGCATACAGGCATTCGAGCTGCGCTTCGATTGCATCGAGGTGCGGAGCATCGACCTCGGTTCCCGCATGAACGCGAGCGCCGTCGCGCCAAGCCAGCAGGGCCGAGCGAAAGCTGCGGGCATTGGCGCGCAGGAATTCCTGCCAGGTCTCTCCGGCAAGGGGCATGTTTCGGGAGTGATTTCGCCTCAGCATCTCGGCATTCATAGCCGCAAGAAGGGCCTGCTTGCCCTTGAAATGCCAATAGAGCGCAGGCTGCTGCACGCCGAGGCGCTGGGCGATCAGCCGCGTCGACAGGCCGTCGATGCCGACTTCGTTCAGAATGGTCAGCGCCGCATCGACGATCTGGCTTCGATCGATTTTCATCGTCTCTCCGATTGACAGTCTCTCTCGTATAATTTATCGGCGATAAAGTTCCTTATCAATGATAAGTTTTCGCTATGAACAAGATGCTTTTGACTATCTTGGCGGTCGTCGTTCTCGATGCCGCCGGCACCGGCCTTGTTATGCCAATCCTGCCGGAGCTTCTGCTGAGCGTGGCGCATTCGCCCGAACTCGGTTGGCGCTACGGCGCTTTCCTGTCGCTCTATGCGGCATTGCAGTTCCTCGCCTCTCCGATTCTCGGGACGCTGAGCGATCGTTACGGCCGTCGACCCGTGCTACTCGCTTCGTTGGCGGGTGGCATGATCGACTACGCCTTCATGGCATGGGCGCCAGGCTTCTGGTGGCTGTTCCTTGGCCGTGCCATCGCCGGCCTGACCGCAGCGAATGCCGCGGTTGCGAGTGCCTGCCTCGCCGACATCACGCCGGAGCAGCGCCGGACGCGCGCTTTCGGGCTTCTCAGTGCCTGTTTCGGCATCGGCTTCATCCTGGGGCCTGTCATCGGAGGATTACTCGGGACGATTTCGTTACGTGCTCCTTTCGTCGCGGCCGCGATTCTGGTGATGATGAATTTCGTCGTTGCGCTTGTCGTGCTGCCCGAGACAAGAACGGCAAAGCCCGAGCGGATTGATCCGGCGGCCTTTCATCCGCTGGCGGCGCTGCGCTGGATCGGTGCGTTTCCAGCGCTAGTGCCGCTGCTCTTCACGTCCCTCCTCATTGCCGTTGTCGGCGAGGTCGGCGGCACCGTCTGGGTGCTTTATGGTCAGGACAAGTTCGGCTGGGATACGGCGACCGTCGGCCTGTCTCTCGCTGGTTTCGGCCTGTTCCATGCGCTCGCCCAGGCTTTTGTCGCCGGTCCCTTGAGTGAGCGCTGGGGCGAACGCTGCGCGCTGATGGTCGCGATTGTCTGCGACGGCGCGGCTTATGTCGCCATCGCTTTCGTCACGCGGGGATTTCTCGTCTTTTCTCTGTTTCCGCTCTTCTGCCTCGGCGGGGTCGGCCAGCCGGCGCTGCTGTCGTTGATGACCAAGCGCGTGGGTCCGGACGAACAGGGGCGTTTGCAAGGTGTGCTGACCAGCCTGACCAGCCTCGCATCGATGATCGCGCCTCTGGCGATCAGCGAGATCTACTTCGCCTCGAGGCATGTCTTTCCCGGACTGGTCTGGGTACTTGGTGCTTCGCTCTATCTCCTATACGTGCCGGTTCTCTTCGCAAACCGCCAGCGGGCAGATCGACAAAAGGACCGGCAAGGGGAGCCGCGGTGAGCGGCACACTGGCGAGCTAAGTGAATTGGCAAGGGAACAATCCTGTCTATGCAGGCGTGTCTATGCAGGCACGCCGGTAATGGCAGCCGCTTGCCCATGTCAGTTGACGGAATCGTCCGGATCGGAATCCTTGACCTTGGTAAAGAGGCTCTTCAGCGCACTGGTCTTCACCTTCGCTGCCTTATTGGCCTTGATCGCCCGCGTCGCCGCCTTGGCCTGTTCCAGCATCATCTCGATCTGGATCTGCTGGATTTCGGTCAAGCGCTCCCACTGGCGATTGAGGAGGTGGTCGACCTTTTCATGCAGGTGACGGATTTCCAGTTCGGCTTTTAGGTTGACCTTGTAGTCGTTGAGGGCACGCAGGCGGTCCTTTTCTTCCTGGCGGCGCTGGCTCATCATGATGATCGGCGCCTGGAGTGCCGCGATGGTCGACAGAACGAGGTTCAGCAGGATAAACGGATAGGCATCGAAGGCCTGCTTTTCGCCCATGGCTAGATTGATGCCCATCCAGACGGCGAGAAACAGACAGAAGGAGATGATGAAGGTCCAACTGCCGCCGAAGGACGCGACGCCATCGGCCATGCGGTCGCCGATCGAGCGGTGGTCCTCATAGTCCTCTTCGATGTTTTCCGCCAGCGTGTCATGTGTCTTCAGGCTTTCGACGACCTCGTCCTCGAGGTTGGAAAGCTCGCCGCGCTCCACCGTCAGCAGCTCGGCGATATATTGAGCGCGATAATCGTCCATGACCTTGCGGCTGATATAATCGTCGGCACGAAGCTCCGGATGTTTCAGCCGCATGAAATCCGCGAGCGACGGGCGGAGGTCATCGACATGCACGGCATCTTTTTTCTTGAGCACCTGGCCGGTGATGGCGTCGACCAGCTTGACGGACTTGGCCTTCGCCTGGGCAAGGCTTTTGGTATAATCGTCCATCTCCACCACGGTTGGGCTTTCGCCCTCACCCGCGTCGAAATCGACGATGCCTTCCGCCGGCTCAAAGGTCTTCGTTTCTGTCATCTAAGGGGCCTTCTTTGACGTTTTCTCGCTCATTTAGCCAATAATGCGAACAGGAATATGACTGTTAGAAGACAGGGAATATAGCGACAGATACATGCCGCCATCTTCCGTCTGCAATTTTACTCTTCCAATCGATCCTACAAATTTCTAGCGCCATTATCCTAAGCAACGGCAAATGCGACGGCCTTCCTTGCGATCCGCTGCGCCGGACCCGACCGGGGCCCTCAAAAACAACCGTTCCGGGCGATTTCGCAAATGTTTTCAAAAGCCTCACGTGTTTCTGCGAGAATTTCCACCGCTTCATTCAGGTTTTGGCTTCTCGGCCTCTTGACCAAGATCGTCCCACCTCTATTTGCGGCGATGCAGCAGATATTCGCGATCGCGAATAAATATCGAAGTTTCAAATGATTACATCAACGGGAGTTGGGCCTGTTGCCACGGGTTTTGCACATGTGCAGAAAGGATAACTATGCACAATTCCCCGGCAAATGACTTGGAGTCCGTCGCCCGGCAGGGCGGCCGTTTCAAGCGTATGGCTGTCAGGATACCGACTTACCTGACCGATCTCAAAGAAAATCCGGCCTGGTTGCCCATGTTCCTGCTAGCCAGGACCCTGCCGTTTCGGCGCATCCATTGGCTGGCCACCAAGCAGCCCGTCAGACTTCCGGTTTCCGGCACTTCGATGTTTGCCGGCACTGAGCGCAGCGCCGTCGTCAACGCTCTGCGGACCGATGGCATCTATCCGAGCCTGATGCTGCCGGATCATATTCATCGAGAAATCGCAGAATTCGCTTCCAACACCGCCTGCTTTGGCAATTTCGACAGGAAGCTTGAATTCGTCGCAGGCGAACATAAGGAAGCGGAGGCTCGTTTTGGGCGGCCGATTCTGAGCGGACACTTCTTCGAGCGCTCGCTCGATTGCGAAGCGGTCATGGCGGTCCAGCGCGATCCGCTGCTGATCGACGTCGCCCGCCAATATCTCGGCGGTCAGGCCAAGGTGATCACCACCCGCATCTGGTGGAGCTTCCCGACCCAGGCTTCCGAAGCCGACCGGAGCCTCGCTTCGCTCGACAAATACCACTTCGATCTCGACGATTGGCGGATGCTGAAATTCTTCTTCAATCTCGTCGATGTTGATGAGGGCACCGGCCCGCATGTCTTCGTCAAGGGAAGTCATCGCCGCCGCCGGGTCCGCCATCAGCTGACCTTGCTTGTTGGGCATCCGGCTAACGAGGTGCTCGAGTATTATGGCGAGGCGAATGCGCTGACGCTGACTGGCAAAGCTGGCTTCGGCTTTGTCGAAGATCCCTTCGGTTTCCATATGGGCACCGTTCCGACGCAAAAGCCGCGGCTGATGATGGAGGTGGGCTTCGGGGTCTCGAAACCGTCGCGTCGCCGCTTCCACGGAGAACCCGTCCTGCGTTAAGGCATCTCGCGCAGAAGTATGCATTGGTTTTCAGACAACGACATGCGCGGAATAAAACGCGCATTTAGCAGGCATCATGGAGCGCCGCTCGTACTGGCGCTCCCGTCTACCGATCTCAGGCTCAGCGCGTGAACCGCCTGACAATCAGGTGGTCGAGCGCGATACGCCCAGGCCCACCTGCGATGATCACCAGAAAGCAGGTTGCCCATGTGCCATGCGTCGGCCAGGCATCGGGATAGACGAAGATCTCGATGACCAGCGTCATGCCAAGCAGCGCCAGCGCCGAGAGCCGGCTCGCAAATCCGATGACGAGCAGAAATGGGAAGAAATGCTCACTGAAAGCGGCAATATGGGCGGCGATCCAGGGGTCGACCAGCGGTAGCTTGTATTCCGTCTGGAAGAGATAGACGGCATTGTCGGTCACGTGCCAGCCATCCACCTTAGTCTGACCGGATTGCCAGAAGACGGCGGCGATAGATAGCCGCGCGATAAGTGCGATCAGGTCGTGCGGGATATGGTCGAGAAGCTTTAGGGCGCCATAGAGCCTTTGGGCCGCGGTTTCTCGTTCGGCCGGAGCGGCCGTCATCATCTGGTTCTGCATTTTGGTTCTCCCTGGCGTTCAGCGAATGGCCATGAAGGCGCCTGCCGTGAACGCGCCGGCGAGGTTGGCGGAAAGATCGAAATTGGCGGCTTCAGCGAGAGCCGTCTCATAAGCCCGGCCAAGAGCGGCGCCGGAAAACAGCTCTTCCAGAAAGGTTGCGCCACCCGGCGGCAGGCGATGCACCTCGACGATCATCTGCGGGCGAATGACGAGGGCATCCTCGCCCGTCCAATCGCTAATATCTTCGAGTTCGATCTCGCCGGTGTTCATCGCCCAGATGGTGACGGTTGGATAGGCGGAACGTGTGACCGAGGCGGAAGGATGCGGCACGAAAGCCAGTTCCGCCAGACCTGCCGGCTCGATGGTCGCCACGAGCGCCGCATCGAGCGGCACGGCATCGGCCGCATGATAAGCCCGCCCCCGAAGCGCCTCCAGTCGCATGACATCGGGCAGATAGGGGATTTCCTGCGCCGGTTCGAAACTCTCGGCGAAGTCGGGGAAATCATCGCCATAGGCGAGCAACAGCGGCGAGCGCGGCGGATGCAGCCTGATGAATTCATGCGCCATGGCGGCGAAGAATTCCCCGCCGACGATTCTTTCGGCAGCCGGAAAGCGCGAGGCCAGCGCGCCGATCAGACCGATGGCGACATTGTTGCGATAGACGCTGAAACGTCGTGCTGGCTGTTGGCCGTTCCAGGCCGTCAATCCATTAGGCACCGCGAGAGCGGGATCGACGAGCGCTGCGGCGAATTCGCTTTGCGTGGCGAGAGACATCGATCCCTCCTCAGGCTGCTCTGCGTGCCGCGGCACGCTTGAGGATGGCATCGGCCGCTTCGGCCTCAGCCCTTAGAACCGGCCATTCCGGCACGTCATTATCCCATTCGACTAGGCTGGCTACTGGACCGATCCGGCCGATGAGCTCTTCATAGAGCGCCCAGACGGGATCTTTCACGGGTGTATCGTGACTGTCGATCAAAAGCGGGGCACCGGCATCGTCGACGGTTTCCGAATGGCCGCTCAGATGGATCTCGCGCACCCATTGCACCGGGAAGCGCTTGAGATAGGCGCGCGCGTCCATGTGGTGATTGGTGGCGGCGACGAAGACATTGTTGACGTCGAGCAGCAAGCCGCAGCCGGTACGTCTGGCGACCTCGGCTAGAAATTCCGTTTCCTCGATCGTGCTCTCTTCAAACAGAAGGTAGGTAGCCGGATTCTCGAGCAGCATCTGACGGCCGAGCGATGTCTGCACCTGATCGATATGGGTGCAGACCTGCGCCAGCGTTGCTTCGGTATAGGGCAGGGGCAGAAGATCGTTGAGAAAGGTCGTGTCGTGGGTCGACCAGGCGAGATGTTCCGAAAAGCTCTCCGGCTCGTAGCAATCGCAGACGATCTTCAGGCGAGCGAGATGCTCGCTGTCCAAAGGCTGCATCGAGCCGATGGAGAGGCCGACGCCGTGGATGGACAAGGCATAATCCTGGCGCAGCCTGCCGAGTTGAGCACGTGGCGGACCACCAGCACCCATATAGTTTTCCGCATGGACTTCGAAGAAGCCAATCGACTGCGTGGCGTCATTGATCGCGGCGAAATGCTCCGGCTTGAAGCCGACGCCGGCGCGACGGGGGAGTTCTGACGGTTTCATTGCGGGCCTCCGGATTGAGCAGTTCCAGCAAAATTGCGCAGCGGCATCGCGTCCGAAATTGCGCAAGAACAAAGTAATCAATCATTCCGTTTGGGAGGCAGGCGGCGCCGGTAAAGGATGCGCCGCCCACGCGTTTGCGCTGTTTAGCCAGATCGGGGTCAGACCGGGGCCGGACCCTGCATCAGGGTACCATGGCCGTTCGGCGTCTTGATCGTCTCGCAGGTTCCGGCGGGAACCAACTTCCACGAGTTGCGCTGATAGTCGACTTTCGACGTGCCGGCGCAAGTCGTGCCGGGGCCGGCTGCGCAATCGTTCTGGCCCTTGAGGGCGACACCGTAGCATTTTTCCTTTGCATCGGCGGCGGATCCTGTCGTTGCGCCGGCAACCAGCGTCACCGCCGTTGCGACCGATGCGGCCAGGGCGAGTGCGGACATCTTGGTCATGATAAACTCCTTACGAGCGATGATTGACGATCAATCCGGTTTTCGGATCAGGCCGGGGTCAACGAGCCGTGGCCCTTCGGAGTCTTCATCGAGGTGCAGGTCCCGGTGGGAACGAGCTTGAAGGACATCTTGTCGTAGCTCATGGTCGACTTGCCGGCGCAATCGTGCTTGCCGGCGGCGCAATCGTTCTGACCCTTGAGGGCGACACCATAGCATTTTTCCTTGGAATCGGCCGCCGAAGCCGGAACGGCGACGGATGCAAGTGCCGATGCGATCGAGCCGGCAATGGCCAGGGTGAGGATGCTGTTCTTCATGGATCTGTCTCCTAGATGGATGCGAGCCGTCATTGGCTTGCATCGAGGTCTACGGAGCGCCTCGAGCGGATGTTACAGCCGCGTCAGAATTTTTTTCGAGATCCGTCACTTATAGTATGCCGGCTATCTGCCGCGGTAGAAAATAGCCGGGCAGATGTGGGGCAAGGCCGGCAAGTGCGTGGGTAGAAGCGCATTTGGCGAAGAACCCGCCGTTGAGACGAAAAGGCTTGAAAAATAGTTGCCGTTGCCGGTAACGAAAGCCTGCGGTCCCGCGTAGAGGAGATGTCGGATGAATCATTCGGCGCGCGAAGAGGAATGGGCAGTCTGGATGCGCGCGGCCATCAGCGGCGATGCGCAGGCCTATCACCGTTTCCTCACCTCGGTCGCGCCGCATCTGCGCGCCATGGCACGCCGGCGCTGCGATCAGCTGGGTGCGCCGGTAAGCGAGGCCGAGGATGTGGTGCAGGAAGTGCTGCTCGCCATCCATCTGAAGCGCGGCACATGGGATTCATCCCGCCCGATCGGACCCTGGCTGTCGACGATCGTGCGCAACAAGTTGATCGACAGCCTGAGACGGCGCGGGCGGCATATGAGCGTACCGATCGATGATGTGATCGATTTCCTGGAGGCGGAAGAGCATACCGATGCCTCGGACCGGTTTGATGTCGATCGTATGTTGGAGCGGCTGAAAGACCCGCAGAAGACCATCGTGCGCTCGATTTCCGTTGAGGGAAGCAGCGTCCGGGAAACGGCGGACCGGCTGAAGATGACGGAAGGGGCGGTGCGCGTGACGCTGCACCGCGCGTTGAAGATGCTTGCGGCTTTGTATCGGAGTGAGACCAGTGAAAACCGATGACCTCATCAATCTTCTGGCGCAGGACGCGCCGGTCCGCATACGGATCGGCAAAGTCCTGACCCTGGCGGTCGTCGCGGGCATCCTGATCAGCGGCGGTATCTTCTTCGCCATGATCGGCTTTCGAGCCGATATCGATACAGCCATGGAGACCGTCCGTTTCCTGTTCAAGTTCGTCGTGACCATCGCGCTTGCCGCAACAGCCTGCGCCGTCGTCTTCCGTATCGGACGGCCGGGCGCTTCGCTGCGCCTGTGGGGTTGGACGCTGCTCTTGGCGCCTATTTTGCTGCTTGCCGCTGCTGCCCTCGAAATGGCCGTCATGCCGGCCGACAGCTGGAGCGCGCGGATGATCGGCCACAACGCCCGCTTCTGCCTGACGCTCATCCCTCTGCTGTCGATCGGGCCGCTTGCCTGCTTCCTTTTCGCGCTACGCCATGGGGCGCCGGAAAAGCCGGGTGCCGCCGGCGCCGTCGCTGGCCTTGCCGCCAGTGGCATCGCCGCAACCTTCTATGCTTCCAACTGCACGGACGACAGCCCGCTTTTCGTCCTGCTCTGGTACCCTATCGCGATCGCCATAGTGACCGCTGTCGGATATTTCCTCGGCAGGCGCTTGCTGCGTTGGTGAAGCGATCGAACGCGTGATATCGAAACTGGTGAGATCCCTCGTCCGGCAGCAGCTTTGGCCCATTGGGACAGCGCGGCTTGGAAAATCTGCTGGCAGCAGGCGAATTCGTGACCTATCATTGCGGTCCAGGGTGACTGTCAAAAAATCGCATTTTCCTGCGTTAAAGTGTTTGCATCCGCGGCAAATTCGATTATAGAGGCCCTGCTTTCCCCGCAGGGGCACTCTACGGCCCGGCGGCTGTTGGGAAATAGTTCAATGGTAGAACAGCGGACTCTGACTCCGTTAATCTTGGTTCGAATCCAGGTTTCCCAGCCAAATTTCTCTAAATCTCCTTAATTTAGTGATTCGCCATTCGTCTCGGAGATTGGCATCAATGATTGCCTTATGCCTGTGATAGCGATCGGCTCCCGCGCCAACATCGGAGCTAGCGGTTGTATCAAACAACGCTTAGAAAGCGAGTAGCCGAGCTAGATGGTCGCTGCGTGACACACGACCTGACGGTAGTCCATTTGCTCGGTAACCTAGCATCAAGAACGTGCAACATGGAGGTTTCACCCGAAACTTGCTGGGCAGTATCGCGTTCGATCTCCAGGCTGTGATTGAAGCAGCCGGTGCGCCGCGAGCGACGCGCTTTATCTACGCTACGAAGACATTGCGGAACTTCACGGAGAATATGGCGGCCTCACTTGATGGTGCCACAGGAAGGGATCTGAACTTGGTGCCCGAAGAGCTTATACATCTGATGGATACCGTCCACATCGATCACTGGTTCGAGCATCCAGGCTGAAAGAGATGTGGGGTTGCTTCGGATACGATATCGGCGTGGGCGAAACGCCTTGCCACAGCTATGAACATGGATGGGATGACTATCCCAAGCCGAAATATGGAGTGGCGTTTTAAATGCTCTGCCTGACCGAGCGAAGTTGCAGCTAGCTTATTCTCTATTCTTCCGGCTGTTTTAGGCGAATTATTTACTCGACTCGCGCGAATTTGCGGGCATACTGCCTATCAGCGCTCAGGTGTAGATGGACGCCATGGACGAGGATCTTCCATATATCGAACAGGAATGGAAAAGCGCCTTGGCAGTCGTCGCTGTGGTGCTTACGTGTATAGTCCTGATTGTCGCTGTATTCTGGCTCTGATCTCCAAAAATGATCAGTCTGCCAAATTGGGATAGATGGGTTGCAGCTTTGAGTAATTCTATAGTTGCCGGGCGCAATCTTTGGCCGACCTTGTTGATGATGGTCGTCCGCGCCGAGCCCTTGGAGGTCACCAGGTGGCATAGAGGTGACCGTCGACCGTTAATCAAATCTTTTGTGAGTTTCGGTTGAAGTTGCTCTCGCAACTAACTTGAACTACAAAATGGTCTGCAATCGCCCTTATATAGGCGCATTTCGAAACGCAGTCGCCGCGGGAAGCGCCTATTAAACAACAAGGATAGATTGAAATGATCCTTCTTATTTCGGCCATCGTCTTAGTGGCTGCATCGATCTTGTCGATCCTCCTTTTAGGTGACGATTCGAGGCCGGGTCCTGTAAGGCGTGTTTTTGTGAAGGCCTTCATGCGATTGCGTCCCCTCTTATCGCTGCCACTCTCCGTCTTTCGCCCAGTTTTCTCCTATGCAAAGTGGGCCCTTATAAGCCGCTACCGTACCCCTATAGAAGACGACCTTGAGGCTCCATTTCGCAACAAGTACGAACGGTATGATGTCTAAGTATTGACACCCGCGGAACACCGACTGTGTCTTCGCCGAGAAATGGATTTGCCGATGCGCGAGGCGAGTTGCGCTACGAAAGATTTCCTGGAGGTACGTGCTCTGGCGGTAGATGCACGCGTCGAACCATTCTATTCGAGGCGCTGACGCCGGATGAGTTCGCTATTGCTGTAGCCGCATTGCGCCAGATGCAAGAGGAAGCCCGTCAACCAGAGCGTCATTGGGTTGCGCAGCGCGGACGAGAGTGCGACGAGGCGGAAAGGGCACAACGGAAATATGATGCAGTCGAGCCTGAGAAGCGGTTGCTGGCCATTCGCTGGAATGCGGATGGCAAGAGAAGCTGCGTGCAGTCGGGACAATTGAGCGGGACTATGAGCGGTGGCGGTCCCGACGAGCCCTTGGCCCTGAGCGAGGCAGATCATGACGGGCTACCGGCACTCGGAAAAACCTGTGTGGCACTTGGCATGCCCCATCGACTAAGGCGCTCGAGCGAAGAGTATCTTTCGCTTTGTTATCTGGAGGCTCTCGGTCAGAAACGGTTGCAACAATATTAGGCTCCACGTAGGCGCTGGGGTATTTCCAAGGGTTACAACCAACGGTACCGGCCCAATCCTCCAATGGCCAGGCGAAACCTATTCCATCTAGGAAGCTGCTGCAGCTTTTGGCATTACGCCGCAGACCATCTTCAAATACTTGGTACGTGGCCTGGTTCAAAGCCGGCATCTAGTGAAAGGACAACAGCGGCAGATCGGATTGACCGAGGGCCAGATCGAAATTCTGCGCACTCGCACTCAACGCAATAGACGATCGAGGAAACAGACGCCATGAAATCGTTGGTGATGTTAGGATGACCATCGCGTTGCTGGGTCGTTTCGCCCGTCACCGCCATTTCCTTGAAACCGGAAGGACAGCTTTTTCTAAGAACATCACAGCGAATTAGCCCGAAACGACGAGGCGGACGCGAAAGAACTTGACCAGGACAACCAACACGCTCAATACCTGAGAACGAGTCAATCCTCGACGCCAACCTTAGGGGTAGCCCTTAGAGCAATCAACAATCTTTAAAGTTTTGGTGCTAAATCGGACAGAGTGGTGAAAACTGGATTCTGTTGTAGGATAACGATCAGCCGTAATGCAGCACGAAGCAGCCGGTACGACGTTTTATAACACGTTCATCGATTACCGCAGTGGCTCGTTTTGCTCTGAGCCGATTGGCTGCCCGACGCTCCGCACGTCAATTGTTGAAGTAAGTTGGAGCGGGGCTGAAATAAATCAGTGACCGGAGAGGGCACGTATCCTTTATGTTCAAGGACGCGAATAGTTCGTTTTTATTCGACCGTTTGGCTGCAGCAATTTCTCGGTCCGGTGGCTCACGGTCTGCCCGCAACAGCGCGCGGGGAATTTAGACGTGTTCGATAACGCAATTAAGCCGCCCCGATCATTTCTGATGGCGGTGCTATCATCACTAAAAATGGCATTCCTGGGGATCGGAGCGACCAGCGCGCTTGTCAATATCCTTGCATTAACCGGCTCGTTTTTCATGTTGCAGGTCTACGACCGGGTGATCCCGGCGCGTAGTCTGCCGACTCTCGTCGGCCTCGGTATCATTGCAGCGACCCTCTACGCCTTCCAAGGATTTCTAGAGGTGGTCCGCTCAATGCTCTTGGTTCGTTTAGGACTGTCAGTCGATGAGCGCTTTGGAACAACAGTCTACGATTCTCTTGTCCTGTTTCCCGCGCGCATGCAGATGCAAGGAGATGGTCTCCAGCCCGTACGCGATCTTGACGTCGTACGTTCTTTTCTTTCCGGGCCGGGACCGACCGCTCTATTTGATATTCCGTGGATGCCTTTTTATCTCGGTTTGTGTTTCCTTTTTCATGTCTGGATCGGAGTCACGGCGCTTGCCGGCGCGTTGATACTTGTCGGACTTACGATCCTGACCGAACGGATGTCTCGCGAACCGGCAAAAGAGGCAGCCAAGATAATCTCGGAGCGCATGGCGCTGGCCGAAGAAACACGCAGAAACTCTGAAGCTGTGCTTGCAATGGGCTTCGGTCATATGCTTGGCACGAAGTGGGATGAGATCAATAGCCGCTATCTAGGCAATCATTTACGCTTCTCAAACCTAACCATTACCCTCGGGACAATTTCGAAGATCTTGCGAATGATGCTGCAATCAGCCGTCCTTGCCGTGGGTGCGATGCTCGTCATTCGCCAGGAGGCTTCGGGTGGCATCATGATTGCGAGCTCCATTCTCCTCAGCCGAGCATTGGCTCCGGTGGAATTGGCAATTAGCCAGTGGAAGGGCTTTGTTGCCGCCAGAGATAGTTGGTCGCGCCTCGTAAAGCTCGCCGACCTGATGTCTGTCGATGGGCGCGAGGTCGCTTTGCCCAAGCCGGTGAAAGCGTTGAAAGTGGAAAATTTGCATCTTGCGGCGCCGGGGTCCAAGAACTCGATCGTACGAAATATATTCATGGAGCTCCAGGCGGGGGATGCTGTTGGTGTGATCGGCCCCAGCGCATCCGGCAAATCCACACTCGCGCGGGGGCTCGTCGGCCTTTGGCCACCGGTTGCAGGAGCGGTTCGCTTGGACGGAGCAGCACTGTCGCAATGGGATCCGCATGCGCTTGGCAAACATATCGGATACCTGCCGCAGGATGTCGCACTGTTTAGCGGATCTATCGCCGAAAACATTGCCCGGTTTGATCCGGATGCGACCTCGGACAAGATCATTGCTGCTGCGAAGACGGCGGGCGTGTACGACATGATCCTGCAATTTCCTAACGGCTTTGAAACGAAGATTGGGGAGCAAGGGTCGTCGCTGTCGGGCGGACAGCGGCAGCGCATTGCGCTGGCCCGCGCGCTCTATGGCGAGCCGTTCCTGATCATTCTCGACGAGCCGAATTCGAATCTCGACGCTGATGGAGAGTTGGCGCTATCGCGAGCTATACTGAGCGTCAAGGCCCGTGGAGGCATTGTCGTCGTCGTTGCGCATCGTCCCAGCGCGCTTGCTGCGGTCGACAAGGTTCTCGTGTTGACGAATGGCCAAATACAGGCTTTCGGGCCAAAGGATGAGGTTCTCAGGAGGACGACGCAACCCGGACCCCCGGGGCCTCAACCCGTCCGCCTGATTGTCGGCGGTGAGGAGATGGCACAATGAACGGCGCTCTTACGCCGCTTGCCGAACGCGCCGTGCGCCGGCTCACGCTGGTTGCGCTCGCCGCCGTTATCCTTCTTGTCGGCGTCCTTGGAGGATTGGCTGCCACCATTCGTCTTCAGGGTGCCGTTATCGCCACTGGGACGCTGGTTGTTGACAGCTATGTCAAGCCCGTCCAGCACCAAAAGGGCGGTACTGTTGGTCAGGTGTTCGTCAAAAACGGCGATCTCGTTGCAGCTGGCCAAATACTCGTGCATCTTGACGATACGCAGGCCCGTGCCAATCGTGCCATCATCTTAAAGCGTCTGAAGGAACTTTCGGCGCGTGTAGCTCGGCTCTCGGCAGAGCGAGATGCGAAAGAAACAATCACCTTTCCAAAGGACCTTCTAAACGAACAAGATATAGCCGAAGTAGCGGCGATACTTGATGGAGAACGGCGGCTGTTTGAAGACCGGCGCTCATCCAAAATGGGGCGCAAGGCGCAATTGGCTGAACGGGTTCGTCAGCTTTCGAAGGAGGCGGATGGGCTGGGTGCTCAGCAGGAAGGTAAACGACAGGCGATCGATATCATAAATACCGAACTCGCCAGTCTTCAGCCACTGCTCGAGCAGGGTATCATTCCCGCGACGCGAGTCTATAGCTTACGGCGTGATGCTGCTGATCTCACCGGCCAGCTTGGCAGCCTGGTCGCCTCTGCCGCTCAAACCAACGGAAAAATTGCCGAAACCCGGTTACAGATTATTCAAGTCGATGACGATCAGAGAACGGAGATATCGGACCAATTGCGTCAGGCCGAAAGTGATATCGGCGAATATTCTGAGCGGCTTGTTGCTGCCGAAGATGAGCTAAAACATGTTGATATTCGCGCACCTCAGGAAGGGATCGTTCATCAGCTTGTCGTTCATGCTGCCGGAACGGTTGTCACGCCTGGTGAGGCGATCATGCAGATTGTGCCCGACAAGGATGCATTGACGCCGGAACTCAAACTATCACCACGGGATATCGACCAAGTGGCTGTAGGGCAGGAGGTGATGGTTCGGTTTTCGGCTTTCAATCAACGGACCACGCCGGGATTGGCAGGCCGAATAACAAGTATCGGGGCCGACCTGACAACGGATCAGCGTACTGGGCAAAGCTATTATGATATCAGAGTTGCTATACCTTCGGCCGAATGGGCTCGATTGGGTAATATGGTACCAATAGCAGGCATGCCGGTGGAGGCATTCGTCCAGACGGATCAGCGAACGATGTTAGCCTATTTGACAAAACCGTTGTCCGATCAGGTGGTTCGTGCGTTTAAAGAACAGTAACGATGTGGAAATGGATGGCGCTCTGAAATCAAGGATTGTGCCAAAGCTGATGCCACCCATGCTTGCAGATTTTCCTTTCCTCGTTTATTCATCGCAGTGAAACGGCCACTAGGGCGTCACGATCTCGGAGACGTATTGAATGCTAACGATCACCTATCCGGTCTCGGTGTTTGGAGACGATGCCGACGCCTTGATCTATGGACAGTATTGGGCGCAAACTTCACTGGATTTTTCGTTCCCGACGAGTGGCGCGCAGTATGGAAGCTATAGCACCGGAGAGCAGCTGACGTTTCAGCCACTCAACGTCACCATGCAGGCTGCGGTGAATTCTGCGTTGGCGCAGTATGCCTCCGTCTCGAATCTTTCCTTCAACGAAAAAGCTGATGCGGGAAGTGCCACAATTCGGTTTGGCATGTCGGATGAGGCGCAAGATACCGCCTATACGTATTTTCCATCGAATTCTGATCTTGGTGGCGACGTTTGGTTTGGCACGCAGACCGGCACAAGCGCGATGACTGATCCGATCAGGGGCAATTATGCATGGATCTCTACTCTACATGAGATCGGACATGCACTGGGTCTCAAGCATTCCTTCGAGGGCTTTCCGAGGGTGAGTATCTGGCATGACAGCATGGAATTCACTGTCATGAGCTACCGGTCCTATTTTGCAGCATTGCCGAGCTTTGGTTATACAAACGAAGATTTTGGTTATGCGCAGTCGCTGATGATGTATGACATCGCAGCCATCCAAAAGTTGTACGGTGCTAATTTCGCGACGCATTCCGGAGACACGACTTATACCTTTTCACCCACGACCGGTGAAATGTTCATTGATGGTGTCGGGCAGGGAAAGCCTGGCGACAATCGCATTTTTCTCACCATTTGGGATGGTGGTGGCAACGACACCTATGATTTCTCAAACTACACCACAAATCTGTCTATAGATTTGCGACCGGGCAGCTGGTCATTGATGTCCGCCGCACAAAGCGCCTACCTCGGGGATGGCAACTTCGCGCACGGCAATGTCTATAATGCTCTGCAGTATCATGGCGATAGCCGCTCATTGATCGAAAACGCAATTGGCGGATCCGGCAATGATACGATTATCGGCAATGACGCAAACAATACACTAAAGGGTGGCACCGGTAACGACTGGCTGGACGGCGGAGCTGGTTTTGACACGGCCGTATTCGACTTCAGGCTAGCGCAGGCGACAGTCGATTACGGCTACCGCGCAATGATAGTCAAGGGCGGCGGAGCGGTGGAAAGCTTAGTTTCAATTGAGAAGCTACAGTTTTCCGATAGAGCGGTTGTTCAAAGCGACAGCCTGGTCGATGATATGTTCTATTACACCCACAATCGTGATGTTCTCAATGCTGGCGTTGATGCGGATCAACACTATGATCAACATGGTTGGAAGGAAGGGCGTGATCCGAACAGTTTCTTTAGTACGTCCGAATATTTGGCGAAATATCATGATGTTGCGGCTGCCGGAATCGACCCGCTACAGCATTATGATCAATTCGGATGGAAGGAAGGGCGTGACCCCTCTGACCATTTCCACACGGCGGAATATCTGCGTATTAATCCAGATGTCGCCGCAGCAAAGATTGATCCGCTTGAGCACTATTTGAAGTTCGGTATGTATGAGGGTCGTGCTGTCACGGCGAATGATCTGCTAATTAATGGAAAATTCTACTACCAGAATAACGCGGATGTAGCGGCCGCCCATCTTGATCCACAGCAGCACTATAACCAGTACGGCTGGCATGAGGGGCGAGATCCCGACGCATTTTTTGACACCTCAGCATATTTGGCGAGGTACAAGGATGTAGCGGCTGCTGGAATCAACCCATTTCAGCATTACTTGGAATTTGGCTGGCATGAGGGGCGAGATCCCTCCGCAAAGTTTGACACTGCGGGATATTTAAAACTTTATCCGGATGTCGCCGCTGCCGGCATCAACCCCCTTGTGCATTACTTGGAGTTTGGCCTCTTTGAGGGTAGGACCTATGTAAATGATGGGATACTCGGCTAAGCTGTACACAGCGCGCGAAGTCGGTACTTGTGCGGAGTAGTAGCAGATGCCGTGAGCTCACGTCGCAGCGCTACGAGCTCACGTCGCAGCGCTACGCTTTGGCCGCTTATGGTATGTCAGCATAGATCAAAGTTCAGATCACGGGTTCAACCGGAGATGTCAAAGCGCTGCATGTCCTTGTCGCCTGGGTGCAAGGGACACAGCACTTTTCCCCGATTGAAACCTGGAAGTGAAAGCGACAGTCGGATCAGAGACATTTTCTTCATATCAGTGCAAGCATTCGGTCGAGTCGCGCTTCCCAGCTAAAATTTAGAAGCCTAGGATCATGCAGTCCGATAGCCTTAGGTGGTGAGGTAAGTAATTTTTCGATGCTATGAATCCACTCCGTTGAATCGCTTGCTACCGCAACTTGATCATTGATGTCATCGAGCGCGTTTATGGCCGTGGAAATGATGGGTTTCCCTGCCGCCATATACTCATATAACTTCATCGGGAAAACGCCAGACATGTAACCCGTTGTTAGGTTAGGAAGAACTGCAATATCTGTCCCACGCAAATAACTCGGCAGAGTGTCATAGGACCGGTACCCAAAAAAATAAACGTTGGGGAGTTCTTTCAAGCGGCCAACGGCCGTGCTTTTTTGGCCCTCCGGCTCGTCTCCGATGAAGATCCAATTCCAGCCGGGCCGAGCAACGGCACACTGTTCAATGAGCGAGAAATCGAGCTTGTAGTCGGACAAAACGCCTGTGTAGCAAAGCTTGGGTCCACTAATGTCGGCCAACTCGGTTGGTATGGTTCCAGCATGTCTCGCCTGCGCAAAATGCTCGATATCGGCGACGTTGCGCTCGTAGACACTGCGCTCTCCGGCCACGGCCCTACAGTGAGACTGAAGATAAGGGCTTGTCGTAAAGACACGATCCGCTCTTTCGAGAAGCGCCACTTCTGCTTTTCGAAACGTATCGGCGTCCACACCAGGGATGGCGGCAAGGTCGTCGACGCAGTGGTAAATAGTGGACCGTACCGTCAAACCATCCATGATGCCGTCAATATAGGGGTGATAAGTCCATGCAATAACATCATCACTATCGCCGTTGCGTTTCAGCCACTTGCGGATCGCCTTGCCAAGTAGCCACCGATTGAACGCTCGGACAAATCTGTTCTTATGGCCGAGCGGAATTGTCAGCGGCGCATAGACCCAGAGCGTTTGGTCAACTTTCTTTGGGGGAATGAACGCTCTCTTCAGGCGGTCCCATATGCGTAACAGATCACGCGCATTGGCTCTGGGGGCACGAATTCCGGGTGACTCGATGTAGAGGACTTGATGGCCCCGCTTGGCCAAGCGGTCGGCGATATGCTGCTTGTTCGTCCAGTAAGGTGCTGCCCAATCAGCTGTCGAAAACATGACAAATGTCATTCGTTTATCGCCACCGGTCACGGCAACAGCTCCTTCGACAGTATATCGACGATTCGCGCTGCAGCATTGCCGCCACCGTAGGGATTGGGTCTTCCAGCAAGCATTGTCTTGCGGCTAGACCGCAGCCAAGAACTAGCCAGAGAGACAATATTTTCCCGCGCGATCGGCACCAGGCGAGAGAAGCCGGCGCGTACCCCCTCTGGCCTCTCAGTTGTCCTGCGCAACACGATGACTGGCACTCCGAATGAGGGAGCCTCTTCCTGTAAACCTCCTGAATCCGTCAGCACCAATTCCGCAGAAGAGAGACAAAATAGAATATCTGCGTAGGGCAGCGGATCCCCCAGCACGACATTCTCAATCCCATTGAGCCTTGGCATCACCAGCGCGCGGACGTTTGGATTTAGGTGCACGGGAAAAAAGAATGTGCGATCTGGGAAGCGGTCGGCTAGCGCGGCAATCGCGTCAACAATGACATTGAGGTCATGCGCAAGGCTTTCCCGGCGGTGGCACGTCACGAGCACGAACCGCCCCTGGCTTCGCGCTACCAGTTCCCTGACGGCGGGCGATATATCATCGGTGGTCACTCTGCCTCGAAGCTCTTCCAGCGCATCGACGACTGTGTTGCCCGTAACGAAGACCTTGGATGAAGGGACGCCTTCTTTCCGCAATTGTCGTGCAGATCGTTCTGTCGGCGCAAAATGCAGGGTAGCCAACGACGTAACGAGCTTACGGTTCATTTCCTCCGGAAATGGGTTGTAGCGTTCATAGGTCCGCAGACCCGCTTCCACATGAGCAACTGGAATCTGTGCGTAATGTGCAGCCAATGATGCCGAAAGAACTGTCGTCGTGTCCCCCTGCACAAGGATGATGTCCGGTCTTGCAGCTTGAAAGATCTTTTCGCATGCGCCGATCGCAGCCCCTGTCAGCGAGGCAAGCGTTTGATTGGGCTGCATGATGTCCAGATCGACATCCACGGAAAGCCCGAAGCTGGTCAATGTCTGGCGCAACATCTCACGATGTTGTCCCGTTGAGACCACCGTACAGCGAAAAGCCTCCGGACGCGCCTGAAGAGCCTTGATAACCGGCGCCATCTTGACTGCCTCTGGGCGCGTGCCGACGATGACCATGACGTGACGCACGCTAATTTCACCCATTGACAAAATCCGATAATGCCAGGGTGGCGCCGCGCCAACGGACCGAGAATGCGCGACCTGATGCGGTTTCAACCGCGGTACCTTCCGTCAGGCCGAAGCCATTATTCGTTTCTCGCATCGTTAGGCGCATCTTGGCGGCAATCCAGTCCAAGGTATCCTCTTCATTGAGCCAAAGGATCGGACGACCCGCCATTTCCAATTCGATATGGTCGATAAATTCACGATGGCGCGACAGGCGATGTTCCTCAGAGCCCCACCCGTAGTCATAGCGCGGCGAAAACGGATGATCGAGATAGCCGAACAGGTTTCCGGCTGTAACCGCCACCGTGAATGCCTGCTTGTTGATCGCCAAAGGATCCCCTTCACTCAGAATACAATCACCATGCAACATGCACTGTTGGCTGTGCGTCACAATTCCCGATCCGTCACCCGGTATCGTTCCCCCCTTGGCCATAAGCATTTCCGGATCGTTGGCGATGATACCGCCAACGAAACCCTGCAGCCCCGCGCGCTTAAGCGCTTCCGGCACATAGGCGGGGTTTTGATGAAAGGGCGATACCGCATACCGCACGGTCAAGCCCGGCAGGCGCTGTTCGAGCCAGTCTGAGGAGGTTCGCGCTTCGATCTCGCAGGCTTCTCCTGAGCCTCCCCAGCGAGGTGCGTGCGTCACAGAGTGCGAGAGAACGGCGCCGCCGGCATCCAGAACCTCCTTCATTAGCGCGACGTGCTCCTCCTTGTCTTCCTGAGCAGTCTTGACCGCCAGAGAGAACGGCAGGCCGCGCGAACGGTACAGTTCGAACAACGGCCGCGCCGATGCAATGTCTTCATCGCAATCCAGGCGCATCGTCACTGCCGCGTCATATCCGTGCGGAATTTCCCCTATGACCGGAATGCACGGCCTGTCGTCGTGCCGCCAATCCGCGAGGAACGCCTCGATCACGGCCCATTCGGCGCTGTCGACCGGGCCCACTGGACGATTCCACCAAAGGATGGACGCAGTCTCGTTCTCAAGTAAGGTGACGAACGGCAGATCTTCCGCAATACCAGGTGCAGAAGCGACCGCGAGCGTCGTTGCGCTGAGGACTTCACTCGCCATCGCGATAGACCACGGTCCGCCATCGGCCGTAATCCGTCCGTATCCTAGATTGTTCCATTCGTCGGCATAGTCAAACCGCAAGAAAGGCCGCGACGAAAATGGTGATGTATTCGCCAGGGGATGCTTTGTCCAGTTGACCACTGCAGATGATCGCGTTGTCGCGTAGATTGGCGTCGGCGGGCACGCCGCCGCATCGGCCCATCCGGAAGCTAGAGGTCCCGGTGCAGCCAGTCCCGCCAGAGACGCGACTTTCTCGGGCAAGTCACCAAATAGAAGCACCTTGGCGTTTGACCTAGAAGCCGCAGCGACAAGGGGCGCTTGATCCACCCGGGGGGAGATGAAGACATAAACATTTCCGTCTTCAATTGCCGGCACGGGATCGTCGGATACTACCGTTACCAGACCCCGGGTTACCGATCGGCGGAATGCTTCCGCGACGATCTCGGTGGTGGAATCACCGGGTCTACCTGCAAAGACGGTGATCATTGCCCCGGTGCCTCTTCTGGTACGAAATGCCTGAATTTCTGGCGCAGGCCGACCAGCTTTAGGTCAGCTGGCGTGATGAACTCGACTTCGACATTGTCGGACCACCACGAGGCAATACGTTCCCGGATTGCATTGGTGTCAGCGGTGTCCTCTGGCACAAGCCGAAACACCGGTTTGCCACGAAGCATCTGAATCTGGAATTCGCGAATGCCGCCGACGCGATCAAGCACGTCCTGGATAAAGTGGGTGGGGAGTGGCGTGCCGCCCAACATGATCACGTCGTGAACTCGACCAACCATACGGGGAATGACGATCCCGTTCGGCTGGTGCGCAAGGATGGCGTTGTCGCCGGTGCGATAACGCAACAGCGGCATCATCCTGTTGAAAAGTGGAGTTATCACCAACTCACCACTGCGGGCACCTTCAGGGATATCCGTCAATCCTGTTTCTTCTTCGGTCCGCAACTCCGGCCACGCGAAAAACTCGTAAAATCGCATGTCGGAACTCTTTGGATCGATTTGATAGGCGATTACGCCGGCTTCCGCCAAGCCGTAGCGATCGATCACTTGGCATTGCAGCACCCGTTCAATGCGCTCTCGCTGACGTGCCTCGAGCAGCTCGCCGGAAGACTCGAAGATCTGGAACCCTTTATCTTTGCCGCGGGTTGTCTCGACGTGGGCGGCGAGCTGATCGGCGGTAGACGGATGGGCATGCGCCAGATGTGGCCGGATCGACTTTATTCTGCGCCATATCTGTTCGAGTTCTTCGCTTGCGAATGTTGCGAAGAAGATATTGTCACGATTCATGGCAAAGCACTTCACATGCTCACGCATGCGGTCCCGCCACGGAAACACTTCCGGAAATTTCGAGGCGAAATGCAGCTCGCTACGCCAGTGCGTGTTCCCGATGCGACGGCGGCTTTCCTGGGTGATGGCAGAAGACCAGTCGGCCGCCTCCTGATCATAATGAATATGAGCGGACGGCCCAGTCGAGCCACCGGTCTTGGCCACGTGAATCCGTATGCCGTCCCGGTCCTCGCGTAGCAGCCTTTGACCTTGTTCGCGAATGATATCCTTCGTTAGGTATGGTAAATCCTCGATATATCGGGGGTCCGCAGCCACCTTCGCCGGATCGAAGCCGATCGAACTGAACAGATCACGATAGTACGGCACCTTGACGCCGGCAAAGGCGACTGTTTCGGCAAGGCGTGCCACCGCACGCGCACGTCGCTCTGAGAACGGCCGGTCTATCTCTTCTCTGATCCATCTCGTTTTGCTGCGAATATCGCGAGCCTCATAGCGCTCTGTGAGGGGGTAGACGATGATCGTTGCCAACGCCCCGCGAATGCCGTTCCGAAGAGCGCTAAGAATCATTGTCTTCCAGCCTTTGAAATTCCGCGTGAAAAGTGCTGTGGTAACGGCAAATAGACACGGCTGTCAACGCGCAGCCGCAAGCCTGTGATAGAGTTCTAGCAATGGCTCGACGGCGCGATTCCAGGTAAAATTCTCGTTTACATAGTGCCGCAGTTGCTCCGATGGCGGCGTTTCTCCTGCTATTCTCAGTGCGGCGGCAATCCCCTCTACATCGCCGCTGTCGACATACAGAGCATGATCTCCAAAATACTCGCGGGTGGAGCCTTCACCTGTGATCACGAGCCGCGCACCTGCAGCCGATGCCTCCAAAGCAGCAAGGCCTGGCGTTTCTAACGTTGAAGGCAGACAGAAAACCTCGCAAGCAGCATATGCAGACCGCAGCAACGGACTATCGTGATCAAGTGCGCCCAAATGGCGAACATTCGGACCTGCTTCAGCGAGACAAGCCTCACCATATTCTGCGTCTCGGATATGACCAAGGAGTATCAATGGCTTGCCGGCCTGCTTTGCTGCGCGGATCAAAGCCAACTGATTCTTGCGTGGCTCTATATTCCCGACATTGAGCACAAACGGCCCGTGAATCTCGTAGGCGGAGCGGAAAAGACCAGGCTCAACCGGCTCTCCGAACCACGGATCGCAGGCATTGCGTACCGTATGGAAGCGTTCGTGCGATAGACCGAGTATGGTCGAGATACGGTCGCTTTCTACATCGCCATTGGTAACGATCGCATCGGCCAAGGAAAGCTGCGCGGCGATTTCGGCGATTGGGTAGAGGTGCATGGTTTCTTCCGTCAGCCAGAGGCTGGCGGAAATGACGAGAGGAATACCTCGCGCCTTGGCATAGTTGCACAGATGTACGGAGCCGCCCATACACGAGAAAAAATGGAATATGTCCGCCTTGTCGAGGCCGCCACGCCAGGGATCGTACCGCACGACATCCGCGCCGGCGTTGAGCAGATACTGTTCATATTTCAGCAGCTGGATTTCGCCACCGCCCGGTGTTTCGAATGCCCAAGGATAAGTGGCATAGAC
Organism: Rhizobium sp. AG207R; assembly: GCF_027109195.1. Lineage (NCBI taxonomy): Bacteria > Pseudomonadati > Pseudomonadota > Alphaproteobacteria > Hyphomicrobiales > Rhizobiaceae > Rhizobium > Rhizobium sp. AG207R. Next base: position 506,990 of record NZ_JAEPVT010000003.1, on the reverse strand, counting down.
GATCCGCATTAGGCCACTCCCAAACCTTCGATAGCAGCCAGGATAAGCCCGCCGTCAGCCTTTCTCTGTAGTTCCTCAAGGCGTTTCTTCCTTAAGGAGGAATGGCCAGCATGGTCGCCATTTATAAGAAAAGCAGCGATCGTCGCGGCGGCCGCTGCCTTGTCACCTTCCGGAATTAGCAATGCCGCAGACCCTAACACTTCCAATATTGCGGGGACGGGAGTAACGAACATCGGTTTATCAAAGGCCAGCGCATCGAGGGCGGGCACGCAGAACCCTTCGTGAGACGAGTGCGCGATGCAGGCGGTCGCCATTTCATAGAGCGCCTTCAATTGATGATCCGATATCCCATGATGGAATGTGACGGGCACGCCTTGAGTTTCCTCGATCGTCTTTGCGAGCGCCTTGACAAGATCGACATAGGGTCCGTTTGTGGGACCACCGACGATATCGAGTGCAATCGGCATCTTCAGCGCCGCTAGCTCTCCGGCGATATCGACAATGTCGAGGACGCCCTTATGTGCAACGATGCGCCCGACATAGAGGAGATTTTGCTTAGTCGCCGCATCTCGGAGATCTTCGGCCTCAACAGCATTCCACCGGTCCGCGCCGATGAGCGGCGGGCAGATGACGATCCGGTCCTTGTGATGCGCCAAAGCATCCGCATCGAACGCCTCGAGCAGACACTTAGCAGTCACTTCCGAATTGACCATGATGATGTCGAACTGAGCGAGAAGTTGACGCTGCTCAAGGCCCATGCGGCAGTTTTCGATTGTTCGCTCGTCAGCACGATCAATCAGATCAGGTGGTGTGATATTGTGAAAATAGACAATCTTCGCATTCGGTAGAGCGATAATATCCTCAAGCGCAGGATCGAAGATCGAATGATTGAAAAAGATGACATCATGCGGTTGGACTGCCGTCCAAAATGCCGAGCGGCTTCCAACAGAGTGAGGCTCTTGAACGTCTGTATGTTCAGCCCAAAGCCGAACATGGTGCCCTGCTTTCTCCGCCAGAATGGCTATCTGCCGCGCGAAGCTGCCGACAGCATCGTTTAAAACGATATCGCGGGCATGAATATGCACTGTGCTCAACGCTATTCTCTCTAGTTTATGGGTCAGCTAGGTGTAGTTGCAGGCGTTTTCAGACCGTCAATCTTCTGCGCCGGCACGACGGCTTCATCAGATTTGATATGCCCCTGCTCCAGCCGCACGACGCGTGTGCAAACACGCTCAAGCATCTTCATGTTGTGGGATGCAATAATGAGGATCTTGGAACGGGAAACCAGATCCTCCATGCGCCGCTCGGCCTTCTTGGAAAAGGTTTCATCAACGACGCTCAGCCATTCATCCAGAAGAAGGATCTCCGGTGAGAACGCCGTCGAGACTGAGAAAAGCACGCGCATCAACATGCCCGAAGAGAATGTGCGTAAGGGCATGCGGCGCATCTTGTCCTCTAAGTCCGTAAACTCCCAGATCGAATCGACAAGCTCTTTCGTTGGTTTGATACCATCCACGCGGAGCAAGAGCCTGATGTTGTCCTCGGCAGAAATTTCCATATTAGCGCCGATCGCAAGCCCAAGCAAAGGCGTCATCTGGCCGGTGACAGAGATGGTGCCGCCGGATATTGGAAAAATGCCTGCGATCGTACGCAGCAGCGTTGTCTTGCCGGAACCGTTTGGCCCGTACAGCCCGATGCGTTCCCCAGCTTTCACTTCAAAGTCGATCTCGTGAAGGGCGCGGATGACCGTTGTTTTCTCCGTAGATCCGCCGGCGGCGGACAGCAAAAGCCTCTTCAGAGACTTGTCGTTCAGGTCGTAGATCGGATAGTCAAGCGTGACTTTCTTAAGCGTGATCGTAGCCATTGTTCAGATCCAAAAAGCCGCGTTGCGCAGGCGGGTTAGCGCAAACCAGCTCAAGAGGGCAAGAATTGCGAGGAGTCCCAGAGACACGACAAAGCTATGCCAAGGCATGGCGCCATTCAACAATGGCTCTCGCCAGATCGCGAGCAAATGCACCACGGGGTTATAGTGCAGCAGATAGTCGCGACCAGCGACCACATGCGGTTTCCACATGATCGGAGATGCAAGGAAGGCCAAGTTCATAAATGACTCGACCAACGGCTGCACGTCCCGATAGCGCGTGGCAAGCGTTCCTGCTACGAGCGATAGGCAGAGCGTCACCGCCATGAAGATGATCAGCCCTGGAAGAGCCATGAGGAGACCGAGGAACGTAGCTCCTCCGAGAAAGATGAAAAGAGTGATTGGAACGACGATGTTATGGGCAAGAAACAGCAAATGCCGGAAAAAGCATTGGACATAGAAGACATAGGCAGGCAGTCCACGATCTTTGATGAACCCACCCGCACCCAGCAGGGTCGTCGTCGCATTGTTGGTCGCACCGGCCAAAAAGTTCCACATGACGAAACTAACTGCAAAATACGGCAGAAAGTCGGGAACGGAGACGTTCGATATAGCGCTAAAGACAAAGCCAATGCAGCCGGCGAAAATTGCTGTCTGTAACGTAATCCAAAAAGGACCGATCACCGATCGGGCATAGCGATGCCGGACGTCGTACCAAGCCAGAAAATAAGCCAATTTGATGTTGTTATACACTCCAGGTGGCGATTTCTGTATCCGCAAGGACTCAGTCGGTTCAGACCACGACGGATTCAAGGGGCTCGTCGCCTGTGTCTCAACTAACATATTAATTATCCTCTTCTCGAGATCAAAAGCATCCCGTCGTCTATCCCACAAGCTCCAACTAATAAGCAAATGGGAGCAAAAGAAGGCCTAGGCTTTCCTGCCTTGGTGCAGGAGTGATTAACTCCTGATTGCCGCCAGCCGCTGCAGGCAGTGAGCTAAAGAGTCGCGCCAGTGCGGAGCTTCAATTTCCAGCACGCTAGCGATCCGATTGCAATCAAAACGTGAATTGGCTGGCCGTCTCGCAGGCGTCGGATATTCTGCGGTCGAGATTGCTGTCACACGGTCGGGCACTGCCCACCCCTGCGCTGCCGCTTCGGCGAAAATTGCCTCGGCAAACCCGTGCCATGTCGTATATCCCCGACCGGCGAAATGGAATGTCCCCGCGACGTTGCGCGAGTGAGCCTTTGCTACCTCAACAATTTTTAAGCAGGCCAAGGCAATATCGCCCGCATAGGTCGGATTGCCATGCTGATCGGCGACCACGCGCAGTTCCTTGCGCTCCCCGCCAAGGCGAAGCATGGTCTTGACGAAGTTGCTTCCGCTCTCGTGAAAAACCCAGGCGGTGCGCAGGATGGTGGCTGCCGAATAGATCTCACGCACTCGCTTCTCGCCTTCGGCCTTGCTTAGACCATAAGTGCTGATTGGCGATATCGCATCATCTTCGGTGTAGGGTGTCGTTTTGTCGCCTGAAAAGACGTAATCAGTAGAGATATGCACAAAGGGCAAATCTAGCTCCCTTGCGGCCTGTGCGATGATCGCTGGGGCATCCGCGTTGAGACGCATCGCCAAGGCAGCGTCGCTCTCCGCTTTATCCACAGCGGTATAAGCCGCAGCGTTTACGATGGCTGACGCTCCCGACTTCATGATCGCCGCATATGTCTGGTCGAGATCTGAAAGGTCGAGCTCGGCCCGACCCCACGCAACCCATTCGAGGCCACGTTCCTTGACCAGTTCCGCAAGGGCTGTAGCAACCTGTCCATTCTTCCCCAAGATCAAGAGTGTCATTTGGCTTTAGCCTTATAGAGGGCCTCGGCAGCATCCTTGTGTGGGCGCCACCACCACTCGTTTGAAAGATACCACAAGATGGTGGCATGCAGACCGTGGTTGAAATCATATTGCGCTTTCCAGCCGAGTTCGGTCTCGATCTTGGTTGCATCTATTGCATAGCGGTGATCGTGACCGAGGCGGTCGGTTACGTAGGTAATCAGGCTCTCATACCCTCCTTGCGGTGCAGGAGGTCCGAACTCGTCCAACAGGGAGCAAATGGTGCGAACGACATCGACGTTGCGGCGCTCGTTGCGCCCACCGATATTGTATTTTTCACCAAGACGCCCCTTCGTCGCCACAAGCCACAGCGCGGAAGCATGATCGTCCACGTGCAACCAGTCGCGGACATTGTTTCCGGCGCCGTATACCGGTAACGGCCCATGCTCCAGAGCGGTCGTAATCATGCGAGGGATGAGCTTTTCCGGGAACTGGAACGGACCATAATTGTTTGAACAATTCGAAATGACAATCGGCAGGCCGTAGGTATGATGCCAGGAATTGACCAGATGGTCCGATGCAGCCTTCGATGCAGAATAAGGCGAGTTTGGCGAATAGGGCGTCGTTTCCGAGAAAAGTCCTTCGTCGCCCAAAGTACCATACACCTCGTCTGTCGAGACATGCAGGAAACGGAATTCCCGCTGCTCGGCCGCTGAGAGTGCCGACCAATAACTGCGAACGGCCTCTAGAAGCCGGAACGTGCCAACGATATTGGTCTCGATGAACGGCGCCGCCCCATCGATAGAGCGGTCGACGTGAGACTCCGCCGCGAGATGTAGAATGACCGATGGGCGGTGACGTTGCAGGATTTCACCCACCAGCTCGCTATTACCAATGTCACCTTGTATGGTTGAGAAGCGCGGATTGGATTTGATGGAGTTGAGCGAGCGAAGATCACCGGCATACGTCAACAGATCCAGATTGACGACATCGTAGTCTGTTTCGCCAATGAGATATCGACAGACCGCTGATCCTATAAAGCCCGCTCCACCAGTGACCATTGCTGTTTTGCGCATGAAAGCTCTCCACACTACCTTGTACTCAAGGGAGTGTCCCTATATCGGATCTTTATCGACGTCAAAGCTGCTAGCGTGATCGCCATCTCCAGGAAAGGAAAAAAATGAACTTCAAGGCTATTCCTCAGGCTATCCCCGATGTGCTGCTTCTGGAACATAGGGAATTCGGGGACGATCGCGGCTCCTTTACTGAGACGTTCCGCGCCTCCGCGTTCCAGGAACTTGGATTGCCGCATTTTGTACAGGATAATCAATCACGCTCCTCAAAAGGAGTCGTCCGCGGCCTGCACTACCAAGTCAATCCTCACGCGGTGGGAAAATTGGTCCGCTGTGTTCACGGGCGGATATTCGACGTTGCCGTGGATCTGCGGCTGGGATCGCCCACCTATGGTAAATGGGCGGGCACGGAGCTTGCCGGCACAGACAACCACATGTTTTACGTTCCAGAGGGCTTCGCACATGGCTTCATGGCGCTGGAGGATGATACCCTCGTTTCCTACCGGCAGACGGGATACTGGGATGCCGCGTCCGAGCGATCGCTCCTTTGGAACGATCCTGACGTCGCGATAGATTGGCCCAAACTTGCCGTGTTGCTTTCGCCAAAGGATGCTACCGCCACGCGCTTTGCTGACGTAGATCACAATTTTCGCTACTAGCCGGCAGACCAGTCCAATTCCGCGGATAGAAACTATCGCGGAATTAGGCTCAGCAGGTACTTTCCATAGCCGCTCGACACAAGTGGATGAGCCAGTTGTGCCAGCTGCTCGTCATCGATGAAGCCCATGCGCCAGGCGATTTCCTCAATACATGCGATCTTCTGGCCCTGGCGTTTTTCGATCGTGTGTACGAATTGGCTTGATTCAAGAAGGCTATCATGGGTCCCGGTGTCGAACCATGCGTTCCCGCGACCGAGCTTCTCAACGAAAAGCTTCCCGCTCTGCAGATAGACGTCGTTGACTGTTGTGATCTCAAGCTCGCCGCGGGAAGAGGGTTTGATGCCTTTCGATATCTCGATGACGTCGTTGTCGTAGAAATAAAGCCCGGTAACGGCGAAGTGACTTCTCGGATTCTTAGGCTTTTCGACAATCGAGATTGGGGTTGTCTTGTCTTCGGCAAACTCGACGATTCCGTAACGCTCCGGGTCGCTTACCGAATAGGCAAAAACGGTCGCACCGGAATCGCGCTCGCTCGCTTGCCGCACGCTCGTGCCCACGCCGGTGCCGTAGAAGATATTATCTCCAAGGGCGAGGGCAGCGCACGCACCGCCGATAAAGCGCTCTCCAATGATGAAAGCCTCGGCAAGACCGCGTGCCTCCGCTTGTATCGCATACTCGAAACGCATACCCAGCGTTTCGCCGGAACCCAGCAATTCCTGGTATAGCGGCAATGCACTTGGTGTTGAGATGATCAACACCTCCGTGATTCCGGCGATCATTAGCGTACTAAGCGGATAGTAGATCATCGGCTTGTCATACACTGGCAGCAACTGCTTGCTGATTGGGATCGTCGCTGGGTAAAGCCGTGTTCCCTTGCCGCCGGCGAGGATGATGCCTTTGTATTTCGGCTGAAGCATTTACGTTAACCACTTTTCGGCCTCAAGGCCGTAGAGAATTCAGTTATAGCAAACCCGCATAGATCAACTTGCAAATCTTTTCAACATCTATGGGCTGACGATATCATGCCAGCGGGGAAAGTTGGAACCTTGCCATTCAGCTACCAAGAGTGTAACTGGGTTCGCTTCAAATGCGGCTACCAGCAGCAGTTTTTATTTGGATCGTTCAACGCAAACGATGGAGCAAGATCGATAGCTATGAGCGTTCTCCGAGTTTTGGTCGCTAACCGTCCTTCGAACGTCGCCTCTTCCTACGTCTCTCGATCAATATCGGCCCGACTATTGGAACCGTTGCACTATCTGCGCGATGAAGGAGCAGCGGATTTTTTAGTCGATTTTCCGAGCGAACTACGAAAGAGATACACGCCTGACTGGGTATTTTTTAATAAGGCAATTGACAACGATTCCCTTGAATACGCGATTGAAGCTAAGATGCAGGGCGCTCGCATTCTATACGATGTTGATGATCATGTGCTTGCCTACCCGGCTTATAGCGGCGCAAAGCCCACACAGGCGAATATCGATATCATCCTCAGATTTCTTTCACTTAGCGATATCGTAAGCGTTGCAAATCCCCGACTCTTAAAAATTTACAAGCCTCTTTGCTCAAATATTCAACTTCTGCCGAACGGGATATATACCGAGAGATATGCGTCGACATCTCCCGTGGTGCACGAAGACAGTAAGCTTCGTATCGGCATGGTCAACGCCGATTTTTTGAAAATCGTGAATTTCAAACAAGAATGGCTCCAAGCAATCGATGCTGTCAGGAATAGATATCCGGATATCGAGTTCACATACTATGGAGATTTTCCACCAGATGAACTGGGACTACAGGACTGGCAATGGCTTGGAAGTGTTGATTTCGAGACCTATCGTCGCTCGCTCTTTAAGGGCATCTTTGATATCGGCCTGGTTCCCTTAGGGGGGAAGGAGGATGAGGGAAGTTACGAGTTCAATCTTTGTAAAAATCCCTTCAAGTTTATTGAATTCGGGGCTGCCGGAATTGCGGGTGTTTATTCAAGAGTGCCGGTTTACGAAACGGTAATAGACGACGGTGTCCACGGCCGTCTGGTTGAGAACCAGCGTGATGCATGGATAGACGCCATCGCGAGGTTCGTCGATAATCCTGACGCAAGGCGGAAGTTGGTTGAAAATGCGGCTTTGCGAGTGGAAGGCGCACTCCATATCAAGTATGCGGCTTCAGCCTTAGTTTTGATGCTGAGATAGAGTGATAGAAAAACTTAGAAGCTTGCCTTTTTCAATAACATGCTCCCCTCTAGCAAACAAATATCGAGCTCTACAATCGCGCAGTTTCGCAATTTGAACATTGGGAATCGGCTTAGTCCAATATCGAACAATTTGTGCAATATGATATTGATAGGCCCGAGGTGAGTAAAAAGTAATACTTTTTGATTGTGCCTGGCCATCACTTCCGAACTGATGAAGCTCAGCACACGCTTTCCCATTTCGAAATGGCTTTCTCCGTCGGGATACGCCCTTTTAAGATCGAGAGGGTTGAAAAAGTCGGGAAACTCTGCGTCAAATTCTGACCGTGGTCGTCCGCCCCAAGCTCCGCCATTCGTTTCCTTCAAGAGGCTGGTAAGTAACATTGCATCAAAGCCGGCGAGTCGCGCCGTTTGAATTGTGCGCTCGGTTTCACTTACATAAACCGCATCGAATACACCAAACGACTTTAGTGAATCCGACAACACAATCGCTTGTCTTTCACCCTCCTCGCTAAGCACATCCGCGTCCGTGCCAGTGAGCGAGCCAGCGATGTTGCCTTTCGATTCCGCGTGCCTGACCAGCACAAGCTTCAATACAGCCATAATCACAATTTTCTTAAAGCGCCAATTTTTTTAGCAGCCGATCGACTTGTATCGTGCCTTCCGTATCATTATGGTTCTCGTTTAGGAAGTATCATTACCGTGTATCTTTGAAGTGACCCACCTGCTATCAGTAATCATGCCAGCCTGGAATCGAGCAAGTGTGATAACTCGCGCGCTCAGTTCACTTGTAGAGCAGGATATCGGTCAGCTAGAGTTATGCTTGGTAGACGATGGAAGCACCGATGGCACCGGAGACGTAGCCAAAGCATTTTTGTCGACCTTTACCAACAAGATACAGTTACGATACAAGAAAACTGCGCATGCCGGCGTTAGTGCGGCTCGAAATGTTGGTCTGCAAATGTCTACTGGCGAGCTTATCGCATATCTGGACAGCGACAATACGTGGAGACCCAACTTTGCGTCGACATTCGTAAAAGCATTTTCGGACAATAGCGAGCAGAAGACGGCTTATTCTAGGCTTCTTTTTCTTGACGAAGTCGAACAGCCGTCAGCAACCCTCTTCTTTCCTTTCGAAAGGAAGTCTATTCTATATCAAAACTTCATTGATATGAATGTCTTCGTTCATCGTCGGGAGTGCGTGGAAAGATATGGTACCTTCGATACCAAGCTTGCGAGGCTCGTCGACTGGGATCTTGTTCTCCGATACACAAAAGACACAGCGCCGATGGTTGTGGCGGAGACGCTGTGCGAATACTATGTTGGCAGGCCCGGATCAGGTCGCATCTCCAACACGGAAAACATGAAGCGTGCGATGCACCAGATCATCTCAAAAAACCTTGCCGAAATTGCTGAGCTCGACTTGCATAAGCTGATCCTCTCCGGCCACCCCCATAGGCATGCCACTCTCGTGCAGCCAGCGTGGGATCGCTATTATCGGGAAATATTGCACAGCATGATGCTAGGCCACTCGCTCGCTATTAACTAGGCTCCTAACGACCAGTTGGTGAATGAGTACGACGGAGCATCCCGCAAGCTTTGCATTTTGATGAACGGGCGATTTAGTTGCATGGCGCCACAAAGCATGACGATAACCTGTAATATTTGCGGCTCAGCTAAGTGGGGCGATATGAATGGCCGCATCGCGGTGAAGTGCGAATCTTGCGGATCGCTAGAAAGGACTCGCGCAATTAAGCTCATTATCGACAAATTGCGCATACCCTCGGCAACAAGCAAGATACTTCATCTGGCACCGGAAACTGGACTTATGAATTATCTTTCTAGCATATCGCCTGAGGGATATGAGGCGGTGGATTATAATCCCGAAAATTTCCCGTCTAAGAAGGTGCGTAGGTTCGATATTATTACGGACAGTCCCAATCTCGTCGAAAACCACTACGATCTGATAATACATTCACATGTAGCAGAGCATATACCTTGTACGCTCGCATACATGTTCTTTCACCTTTCGAGGTCACTTCAGCCAGACGGATATCACCTTTTCTGTCTACCCCTAAGCGCCGGCCACTACGAGGAAGATTTCGGTCCATTGACGGAAGAGGAGGCTTTGCGGCGCTTTGGTCAGGGTGACCATGTTCGACGTTTTGGTATCGACGATCTTGATCGCCACTTGGGCTTGATAATGAGACTAGAACCGCAGTACTCGCTCTCGAAGTATGCTAGTGAATCGGAAATGGACTCCTGTAACATACCACCTTCAGAGCGATCTGGGTTCAATGGTAGCACGATTTTTGTTGCCCGAAAGACGGACTACCTCCTTCAGTGACGCCGACGCCATCAATGTTCTTGACTGTCGCACGAGACCTGAACCGAGATTGATGGATATTTCCATCGGGTGTTCCATCTGACTCATATGCGGGACGGGTGGGGCCTCGGTAGAAATCAACATCGTGTCGTTGCTTAAGATTGTGACGTCGTCAGTTGCGGTCGGCACCATGCTTTTCGGCCACAATTTCAACCATCGCGTTTAGGATTGTACCAACTCTATCGTCAAAGCTGTGATTTTGACGAATATAGTGCGCAGCAGCCGAAGATCTGCCCGGATGTCGTCGGTGTTTTTGGCGAGCCTCCTCGATAGCCTCCGCAATCGGCTTAGCGGAAGAAAACATGGTACAAAACTGTGCGAGTTCGGGCGGCATCCCCCCCACGTCATCGGTCACCACGTTGCCCCCACAAGCCAACACATCGAATATACGGTTGGAAATAAACCCCTCTTCTCGCATGGCATCCCAGTGATCGTTCAGTATAATTTCGGCGTTTGAATAGTATCGCGGAAGATCTACATTGTCGATTTTGATCCCTTTAATCCAGCGTTCGGGTGCAATTCCGTCCCACATCTCACCGAAGATGTCGAGAGTGATGTCACCCTCAATAGCTTGTTTTACGACGGCTCTCTCCACCAGTCTGGAATTGGCAACATACAGGCGGGGGAATGCGACGCTACTATCCTTCTCCCGAGGGTAAAACCGGCAAGTATCTGTGCATTGCAGCAGGGGTTCAATCTTAACAGGTCGGGAAGGATCATCACGGGGACCCCAAACGTTCGAAGCAGCAAAAATACGGTCGAATTGCAAAAGCTCGCCGGTTGAGATTTTGTCCGGATGACTGATCACCCAAATGACGTTGACGGCATCGGCGTCCGCCGGGAATTGTGAAATACCACGCAAGACGAGATTGATGTCGTTTGGCATTGCGTTGGCATGCCAGCAGTCTAGGAAATCTATCCGCCCGCGCACACCCTTGCGCAGGAACGCGGCAGCCAATGCGACTGCGAAGTGGTAGTCTCCCCAATGATCTTTCAGAGCACTGTTTGGGCAACCGATTTTGATGGCAACCGTTGTGTCCGTGGGCAAAAGCTCAGCGTAATTCGTGACTGTTTCTCGCCCGCCCACTTCGCGTGGTCGCCAGACTGCGTACCCCGTGTCAGTCCATGGAGCGTAATCCGGGATATATTCGCCTACTTCAATTCCATCCTCGGAATAATGCATTACGTCGTCTGCTAGATTGGCGTTCTTCCATCTTTCGGAGAAAATCTGGCGATTGTATTCAATGTGATCGCGGCGGCCGACTGTTTTGCTTTCATGGTGGATTATCGTGACCTCTGGTGAATAGGCAAACAAGTGTTCACCCCCTCCGAGACGCAAACATAGGTCAACATCTTCCTGACCGTTGATAAATACCGGGTCAAATCCCTCAACGGATGCAAAATCGCTCGCGCGAAATGCGACACATGCGGCCGTTAGCGCGCGGAATCGCTTTGGCTTTTGTGATGGCTCGTAGTCTCCTGGCTTACCCGCATAAATTGGATAGCCCATCGGAGTGTGATTAGAGAACACGATTCCGATGGCCTGAATTGAACTATCGGGATAGATAAGCTTGGGTTGTACGCCCTTCACGTTCGGATCGTTCAAGGGACGTGTCAGAGACCGCAACCACTCGGGACAGACCTCAGTATCGTTGTTAAGGAATACGACCCGCGACCCACGCGATGCGGCGAAACCTATGTTGTTACCGAGCGCAAAATTTAAGTTGGTAGCATTGTGAATCAATTTTATCTCGGTGTGTCGCGCAGCCCATTGCTCGAGGCGTCGCCTCGTTTCGGAATCGTTTCCGTTGTCAACGATGATGAGTTCGAAATCCTCTCCTGCTTCGTGCCGAAATATTGATGTCAGGCAGGTGTCTGTCAGATCTATTTGTCCGTAGACACACATTATAATCGACACCAAGCGATCATGTCGGCTGGTGAGATCCCGGCGCACCGATGTCCAATTAGGTTCATGACAATCGCTAGTTGAGCCTTTCGGAGTATCTCTATCAAGGTTTGCCATAACGCTTCTTTCAGCCCCAACGACATTCACGCCGCGCAGCGAGCCTTTTGCCATTACACCGATTCCATTGCACGTACTTTTTATCTGAGGGAACGTCAGCGGCCTACCTGCTTCACCATAAATAAAGCAGCGACTTCTCAACGCCACACGGTACTAGCACAGCCGACAATAAAGCAGTAAGTTCCGAATCGTCCTTATAGTGTAGAGGAATGTGCGTTTTGCGGCTCTTGTTAACCACCTATCATCAGGCCTTCCTTGCCCCCGGAGGGGGTGAGACGGAGCTGCATCAATTAGCCGATTACATCAATGACGTAGGCGGGCGGGCAGATCTCTACGGTCCGAATTCACGGCGTCTTAGCACGTATGATGCAGTTATCCACTTCTCGGCGCATGGTGGCGGGGAACGGTTGCTGACTGAGATAAAGGCGGCTGGCAAACCGATTGTCCTCATACCTAACTTTAATTTTTTTGACGAGAAGCATAGCGCACACGAGGTTGTCCAACGTCATCTGGATCTTGCCGATCTAGTTATTTTGCGGACAAATGCTGAGAAGGAGCTTTGTCAGAGAAATTTTGTAGTATCCGCTGCTAAGATTGCTGTGGTACCTGCTGGTATTGCCCCCGGTTTTGGAAAACCTGCTGAGGAGCGACTATTCCAATCCGCCTACGGTCTTGATCAATATATCTTGTGGGTGGGCCAGATTGCTGAACATAAGCGGCAATTGGAAGTGATCACTGCGCTAACGGATATCGACATACCACTCGTCTTCGTGGGCGGTTATGCTGACAAACATTATTATGAAACGTGCCGCGCGGCCGCAGGCGAAAACGTTCGCTTCCTGCCTTATATGCAGCCGGCATCTGAGATCCTGCGCTCTGCCATGCAAAGCTGCGCGGTTTACCTTGAACTCGGGGATGACTATCCGGGTTTCTCAGCTTTAGAGGCGGCATTGGCCGGAAGCCCGATGGTGCTCAACGATCATCCATGGTCGAGAGAAACATTCGGTGATCTGCCGGTTTACGTCCACACCCTAACAACTGCGGCCTTGCAAAAAGCCATTGCTGCTGCGATAAGCTCGGGCGCTAGAGACCAGCTCACGCAGAAAATGCGACGGCTACACCTCCAACCCGGCCCGACGAAACAGCTATTGGAATTAATTGGTACGGCTCTTTAGTGATGGAGTTGGGTCGATCGGAATCTTTCTGAGCGACCGTGCAATTAAGCTTCCTGGCAGAACATGGCAATGTATCCGAAAAGCAAGATGTCAATATTACACACGCCCCTTGTGCGACGAGGCGTAACATTTGACGAGTATAAGGGGCATAGTAATCTTACGGTACCCCATGTCGACGATTTTAGCCTCTCAGTACCCTTTGACTATCCGATAGATAATATTTCCTTTGGGCGTATAGCTGTCGTGTGCCATCTATACTATTCAGAGATGGCTACGGAATTTTCTCAATATTTTGAAAACTTCCCATGTCCCTTTGATCTATATATTTCAACAGACTCGGTACAGAAACGAAATGAGATTCTTGCTGTATTCTCTTCGCGAAAAACTGAACGCGTTGAGGTGATTGTTGTGCCTAACCGCGGACGGGATATTGCCCCGAAGCTGGCGCTGCTCTCAGCCATTAATTCAGAATACGATTTTGTAGTTTGCATCCACTCCAAAGCCTCCACGCATCATCAAGACTTGAAGAAGTGGCGCGGTTTCCTGTTGCATCATCTTCTAGGCTCGCCTGAAATTATAAAAAGCATTCTGGAGCTTTTTGCGGTGGCGCCTGAGATTGGAATGATTGGGCCTCAGCACCACGAGCCGATTCGGAAGTGGCTTGGTTGGAGTGGAAATTATGAGATAACGAGAGACGTCGCTCGATGTCTCGGTATCGAACTCATGACTAATCATGTGCTAGATTTTCCGTCCGGATCGATGTTCTGGGCACGGACATCAGCGCTGAAGCCGTTAATTGACCTCAATCTCGCTGCTGAGGATTTTGATCCGGAAGAAGGGCAGAAAGACGAGACAATTGCCCACGCCATTGAACGCCTTTTTTACTTCAGCGTGGAATGCGCGGGGTACAAATGGGTAAAAATCGCAGACTCTAAGTATTTCAACGAAATACCTGGCACTGTACAGGTGGGATCACGAGACGCATTGAAAATGCTGGTTTCTGAAAAAACGTCGACGCTAACAAAGCAGTTAGCAGGCGGGCAGGGATAACGATGGAAGACCATAAGACGATTTTCCGGCGGAAGCTTAAGGATGAACTCACTGAGTTTCTCAATTCCGACGCCTTGATAACAATGCCTATCGTTGCAGAAGCATGTGTATCCATCGTTGTCGTCACCTGGAATCAAGCCGAACTGACTTATGCCTGCCTTCGCGGCCTAGAACAAAACATCACAGTTCCGTTCGAACTCATCCTAGTTGACAACGCATCAACAGATGAAACTGATGAGCTGCTTGGCCGGCTGCGGGGCGCCCGTATCATCAAGAACTCTGAAAACCTCGGATTTCTCCTAGCTGTAAATCAGGGAGTAGAGTTTGCCAACGGAAGGCATGTTCTACTTCTTAACAATGATGCAATCATCAGGGGTGGATCGCTCGAAGCTGCCGTAACTACCCTTGAGGCGGATGCGACGATTGGGGCTGTAGGAGGGCCGATCGTACTTCTTGACGGTAATTTGCAGGAAGCAGGTTCCATTGTTTGGCAGGACGGGACTTGCCTCGGATACGGCAGAGGCAGGAATCCAAATGATCCTGAATTTCAGTTTCAGCGCGATGTTGACTATTGCTCTGGGGCGTTTCTGTTGGTCCGTAAAGATGTCTGGCGCATGCTAGGGGGGTTTGCCGAGGTTTTTGCTCCCGCGTACTACGAGGAAACAGATCTGTGCCTACGGCTTCAGGATGCCGGGTATCGTGTCGTGTATGAACCTAAGGCCATCATCGATCACTATGAGTTTGGTAGCGCTGGCCAGAGCGAATGGGCGTTCTCGCAACAAATTAAGAATCAGCAAATTTTCTGCAGGCGCCACTGGCCGCGCCTGAAGACTCACTATCCGTCAGCGCCTGCAAATGCGTTAAGCGCCCGTATTGTACCAGGGCAAAAACAAAACGTATTGGTCATCGATGAAATGGTGCCTCACGAGTCGCACGGTGCTGGCTACCCGCGATGTGCTGAAATTATACGAACTTTGGACCAAGCAGGCTTTGCGGTAAGTTTTTATCCGTTGCTCGTGCCAGATGATGATTGGGAAAAGGTTTACGCGACGTTACCTTCAACTGTTGAAGTGATGCTTGGCTTGGGTGTTGCCGGCATCGAAGAATTTCTGCGCTCCCGCTCGAATATGTATGATTTCGTCATGGTCAGTCGACCCACCAACATGGAAATCATAGCTGCTCTGCTATCGAAGAACAGGGCTTTGTTCGGAAAGGCTAAGCTAATTTATGACGCTGAAGCCATGTTTTCCGCACGCGAAATTCTAAGGCGAACGATCGCTGGAGGGGATATCACGGAGGCTGAGGCCGCGCAGCTGCTCGAAAGCGAGTTGTCTCTTACCTCATTCGCAGACCACGTTATTGCGGTCTCCGAGGAGGAGGCTTCATATTTCCGCGATTACAAATCTAGCAATGTCTCAGTTTTGGGGCATCTGCTCGATGTACAGCCCACCCCCGCCCCTTGGGACGCCAGGCACGACCTGCTTTTCGTGGGTCGACTTGACGGCGAAGGCTCGCCAAACGTAGATAGCCTCGTATGGTTTGTGTCTGAGATTCTTCCCCGCGTTACGGCTATCAATCCACATATAAGACTGAAGGTTGTGGGCAAAAACGATGCGCCTTCGGTGCAGTCCCTTGCCTCTCGCAACGTTGATCTCTTGGGAATACAGCAAGATCTCAGGCCTCTCTATGATCAAGCTCGAGTATTTATCGCTCCAACACGGTTTGCTGCAGGCATTCCCCACAAAGTTCACGCTGCAGCGTCGTTTGGCCTTCCTTGCGTAGCGACCCCATTAATTGTCCGGCAGCTGGGTTGGAAAGAGGACGTCGCCATTTTATCTGGTGCTGATCCCGAGGCATTCGGTGCCGGCGTGCTGCGCATCTACAACGACGAATCGCTGTGGAACCGCGTTAGGGCCGAAGCTCTCCAAAAAGTAGCTGACGACTGCGGAACCTCGAAATTTAGGGCGGCACTGATGGGGGCGTTCAACAAAGAAAATTGAGCGAACGCGAGTCAGTGCGACAGCGTTGGGGCAATTTCGAATGAACCGCTCATGGGGTAGGTCTTTGTCAGCATACCGGAAACGACTAGAACTTGGCGCCGTTAGCGTCAAAGGTTACATTTCGAGGTTTTTGCCGACGATCAGACGGCGATGGCACGGAAGAGACCCTAACGATCAAAGTAACAAGCACGCAATTTACGTGCATTACGATGAAAGCGGCAAAATTGACGAGTTCGTCAAATTTCACCTAAATGCGATTTCGCAGCTAGGTTTCAGGCTGACATTTGTTAGCAATAGCCCTCGACTTGATGAACACGATGTGAGCTTGATTCAAAACGTCTGTCGCGAAATACTGCTTCGACGGAACATTGGATATGATTTCGGCGCATATTCAGAAGGCGTCCGCGCGATAGGTAATCTTGACAAGGTTCAAAGTCTAATTCTTGCCAATGACAGCGTCTATGGCCCTCTTTTTCCATTGGCGAAATATATTAATAATTTTGACCCTAGCGTATTTGATATCTGGGCGATGACAGACAGTCGAGAGATTACCTATCATCTGCAGTCGTACTTCTTGTTAGTGCACAAGTCTGCGATTGACTCGAAGGCTTTCAGAGCATTCTGGAGGCAATATCCATACGTGAACGGCAAACAATGGGTAGTACGCTTAGGTGAGATCGGATTTAGCCAAAAGATGCAGAGCTCTGGGCTCCGACTAGGCGCACATTTTTCATGTCAGGATGCGGAATCCCGGCGAAGCGGGGTAATTGCCCAGCTAGCCCACTATAGCGATGAGCCTGCGATTGATGAATTTTTGCAGCGTCTGAAAAATCCCGAGCGGAATGCGGACACCTACAACCCTACCCACTACTATTGGGATCATTTGATCCGCTCCGAAAAATATCCATATATAAAGAGAGATTTGGTACGCAACAATCCGGCAAATATTCCTACAGCGCTTAACTGGGAGTATCTGCTTGATGCCTATACCAACTACGACTCATCGATTATAACTCGTCATTTAGGACAATCTAAAAAGTGACTTGATTTGGCGCTGTGCGAACGCCAATTTTTCCGCAAATGGTTAATTGAAATGTGTGCCCGAATGAATGACGCAGAGCCTGCCAGCTTACTCGCGATGTCGTATCGTTATTTGTCGGCCTTTGGCTATGATTTGCCCACAGGTCTGGTCTCGACATGGATTGCTTGCGGCCCTCATTTCCAGCGGCTTTATGACATAGATACGGACGCTGGCGCTGATGCCTTGGTGTTTTGGTGGCTCCGCGATGGATGCCAAGAGTTTCCGGGGATACGGCAGATTCTGACCAATAAAATTGCCGCTGATCTACATCTGCAGCACTTAGACAGTGCATTTCAAGGAAACCAGTTAGGGCTGACTCCCCTCCTCCGGTTGATACTTCGCAACCGTGATGATCTACGTGCTTCTTTTCCTGGCGACAAAGCGTCTCTTTCGAACTTTTGGGTTTGGTGGCTCACCGAAGGGAAGCGCGAGTTTAATTCGATTTTCGAGGTGGTGAAAGATAAGCAATACGTTGAAATATTGACCAACTATTTTGCCGCATCGCCGCTATTTCGGGTCGAGATGCAACATGTTTCTTATGCTGCCTTACAAAAGATAGATGTCTCAAAAAACAAATCAGAAATAAAGTCATTTTTGGAGCGATTATATTTTACAAATTTACGCGATCCCAAGATATTAAATTCAAATATTCCACCAATACTGTCACTGATCCATAAAAGTCGCATAGACCTGCAAGCGTCATTTGATCTTAATACGAGAAACGGTTTCGCCGATTTCTGGGGCTGGTGGTTTGAAATTGGCCATGACGAATACTTCGAGAATGGCAATTGGATTGCGTTGGAGCAACTTTCTGCTTTGCTATCTAACCTTCCCTCCGAGCTAGGCATTGAGGATAACAACTATGATGTGGTTCGGTTTAAGTCTCTTGTGCAGCTCAAGCAGATCACAGCGTCAAACGAGGAATCGGTCCGGCAACTTCTGGACAGTATTCACTTCAGTTATTTACGCGATGCCGAAGTCGATGGGGAACCAACACCTTTGATGGCCTTAGTCTATCGTAATCGGCCCGATCTTCGCGTGGCGTTCG